>NZ_CALPDG010000007.1 GCF_943193195.1 Mediterraneibacter agrestimuris
GGCTGGATATATCGCTGTCATCACTTCACTGGTCGGACACCTTGCAGCGCAGTGCAAGATGCCGTGTGAACAGTAACAATTTGCCTGTTGAACAGAAAAGAGTCCGAAAGAAAAAAGTGGAGTTTATGAGATAAGTGTATTATAATGCCATTATAGATGATAATGAAAAGCAATTGAGAGGAGTACATTATGTCAATTAATCCTGCAATGCGCTTAGTGCTGAAGGCTCTTTCTTTTGATGGAATTGAAGTGGAGTCTGAACGGCACATGGCGGACTTGAAACGTCTGGATCCAATGAAAATATTTTACAAGACAGCAGACGTCCATGTATATAACGGCGAGTATGAGGTTCCGATCCGTCTTTTCTTTCCAGATGAGGGGACAAAGACCGCATATGAAGAGGATAAGCTTAGGTTCCCAAAACTGCTGTTGTTGTTTCACGGCGGCGGCTGGGTGACGAACTGTGTGGATAATTATGAGCGCATATGCGCCAGACTTTCCATTTCAACCGGAAATATCGTAGCTGCGGTGGAGTATCGTCTGGCACCGGAATACAAGTTTCCGGCAGGACTTCTTGACTGCTATGCGGCGGCGGAAGCATTGTTTAGAAGGCATAAGGAACTGGGGCTAAATCCAGATGATATCACTTTGATCGGGGACAGCGCCGGAGGTAATCTGGCGGCGGCAGTGTCACTGATGGCAAGAGATAAGGGAGAGTTTCTTCCAAAACGGCAGATATTGATTTACCCGGCGGTATATAACGATTATTCGGAGAATTCCCCCTTTCTGTCTGTGCGTGAGAATGGAACGGAGTATCTTCTGACAGCAGGAAAGATGCAGGACTATATTGCACTGTATGCAGAAAGTGAAGCAGATATGCAGAATCCGTATTTTGCGCCTTATCTGGCGGAGGATTTGAGTAATCAGCCAGACACATTGATTTTGACTGCGGAGTTTGATCCTTTAAGAGATGAGGGAGAGGCATACGGTCAGCGGCTTATGGCAGCCGGGAATCTTGTGGAGATACATCGGATAAAGGATGCGCTGCACGGATATTTTTCACTGGGGATCAAGTATTTTCACGTGCAGGAAAGTTTTGATCATATCAATGCATTTTTAGGGGGGAGTCATGGCGAAGCAGAAACGGGCACATTGGAGAAAATTAGACAACGCCGCAAAGCTGTTTTTGGCAGCGAGCACAAAGAATGATACCCGTGTCTTCCGGTTCTATTGTGAATTGAAAGAAACGGTACAACCAGAGCTGCTGCAGCGCGCGCTGGATCTGACGGTAGAGACTTATCCGGTTTTTTTATCGGTAATTCGTAAGGGCGTGTTCTGGAACTATCTGGAAATGAGCAGTCTTCATCCGGTTATTCGAAAAGAGTACAAAGAGCCTTGCAGCCGTATTTATATCAAGGATAAAAAGTCACTTTTATTTGAAGTGACCTATTATAAAAGACGTATCAATTTTGAAGTGTTTCATGTACTTACGGACGGCACAGGAGCGACGGAGTTTTTGCGGGAGCTGGTGAAGAACTATCTCTATTTGGCACATCATGAAAAAGGACTGGCACAAGTTTCATTTCTTCCGGAAGATGTGACGGTACAGGATCAGGAAAATGACAGCTTTGCGAAGTATTACACCAAGAATACTAAGAAACCAAAAGAAAAGAAGGCGAAGGCATATCAATTGAAGAAACCGAGGAAAGACAACGGCGCTATACAGGTACGGGAGAGCGTGTTTTCTGTGAAACAGGTGCTTGCCCGTTCCCGGGAATTGGGCGTGTCTATGACTGTGTTTTTGACAACGGTATATATGATGGCGATTCATGAAGAAATGTCAAAAATACAGGAGAAGTATCCGGTGAAGCTGATGGTTCCGGTAAATCTTCGGAAGTTTTTTCCGTCAGATTCTATGCTGAATTTCTTTAACTGGATCGAGCCGGGGCATACGTATGGGAAGGGGCACGATACGTTTGAAGAGGTGCTGGCGGAAACGAGTCAGTTCTTCTTAGAAGAATTAACTAAAGAGAAGATGGCAGAGCATATGAACAAGCTGATCGCATTGGAAATGCATCCGGTATTAAAGTTTGCGCCAGCAGAACTGAAGAATCTCTGCATTCATGCAGGCGCTAAATTTTCTGAGAAAAATACAACGGCAATCTTTTCCAATATGAGTTCGGTCTCCATGCCGGAGGATTATGTTCCGTACATTGAACGGTTTGGCGTATATACAAGTACGCCCAAAATGGAACTCTGTGTATGTTCCTTTGAGGATAAATTATCACTCGGCTTTACATCTCGTTTTGATACGGAAAATATTCAGCGGAACTTTTACCGGATATTAAAAGAACATGGAATTGAAGCTGAAACAGTAGAAGCAGAGTTCCCGGAAGTGCAGGCAACAAAAGAGCTTGAGATAAAAGTATATAAAATATTTACGTTCTTGTGTCTGATCGCGATCGTATTTATGATCGATCTGGATTTCAGTTACCGCCCGACTGTGCGGTGGACACTGTTTTCTGCGGGCGGGGTCGCCAGTATGTGGCTGGCATCCACGATTGGTTTTTTCAAACGGTACAATTTACTGAAAAATGCAATGTGGCAGCTTGTGATTATGACGCTGGTAAGTATTTTGTGGGATTGGCTGACTGGCTGGAGGGGCTGGTCGGTGGATTTTGTGGTGCCTCTGGTAAGCATGGGGATTCTGCTCTTCATGGTAGTTGTCGCCGCAGTGCAGAGGTGGCCTGCGAAAGAATATATGGCGTATCTCGTGATGGCATCCACATATGGACTTGTATTGCCGCTGCTATTGCTTGTATTCGGTGTATTGCATCTACAGATCCCTAGTCTGATTGGAATTGCAGTGTGCTTTCTCTTCCTGGCAGGGATACTCTTGTTTAAGTGGAAAGAATTCAGGGAAGAAATGTATAAAAAGTTTCATGTGTAACTGACAGCGAGTGCAGGAAATTTTCGTCTGCACATAAATGAAATGTTGTATGAGGAGGGGAACAATGTTCACAAAAATTTTATATGTAGGCGCGATTGTCAGTCTCTTGATTTCGTTCCAAAAGGATAGGAACAAGACAAAAGCAGCATTGAAAAAGGCATGGAAGTCATTTGAAAATATTTTGCCGTCTGTATTGGTGGTTCTCCTTCTGATTGGATTCATGCTTACTTTTTTAGACACAGAAATGATTTCCAGACTTATCGGCGCAGATTCAGGAATCATGGGAATGGGAGTTGCCGCAATCATTGGCTGTATTACTCTGATTCCGGGATTTGTAGCATTTCCGCTGGCAGCGTCTCTTCTGGAAGCCGGGGCGGGAAGCAGCAAGTCTTTCTGTGGAAAATCTTTTGGAGATGCTGTCTGTTATACCTCCGATTTTTATTTTGCTGGGACTGATGGATGTATGGGTTCCAAAAGAGACGATCATGAAATATATGGGAAAAGGAGCCGGGATCAAAGGCGGTGTTTTTGCGTTTGTCCTGGGTTCCTTTTCAGCGGGACCGCTGTATGCGTCATTTCCTGTTGCGGCAGTATTTTTGAAGAAAGGGGTAGCGCTGGCGAATATATTGATTTTTATCGGCGCATGGTCCACAACAAAAATACCGATGATGCTGTTTGAAACAACACAGCTGGGAGCACGGTTTGCTGCAGTCCGATTTTGCCTGAATCTAATGGGTATCATTATTCTTGCGGTAATCATGGAAAAAACAACAACAAAAGAAGAGACGGAGATACTATATGGAGATGAATAATTTTTATTCTTTTGCTTCTCCTGTAGAGCCCCTTACGATTAACTTCGCATGCAGTAACAGTGTTCCGATCGCCACATTTTTCATTGTGTTTGTCAAAGCAGAAAACGCGCTCTTCCCCAGTTGGATCCGGTCCTGCCGGATGGTAGTCAGCGGCGGAGAGGTATAAGCACAGATCGGCAGATCATCGAATCCGATGATGCTGATGTCTCCGGGAACGTGGCAGCCAAGCTGCTGGCACTGTATCATGGCAGAATTGGCAATCTGATCATGACTGCAGATGATAGCGGTAACTCCCAGATCCAGCAGCCGCGGAAGATGCTTTTCCAGACATTGTGTAATATAGTAAGAATTTCCGGCATATGCAGGTTCAGCTTTTATGCCGTTTTGCTTCAAAGCCTGAAAAAATGCTTTGTGTCGTACCTGCATGATATGGGAACCGAGAGCGCTGCTCAAGTATCCGATTTTCTTATGCCCCAGCTTTTTTAAGTGAGAGACAGCCAGTTCCATTCCTTCATTGTTATCAATTCCCACATAAGTCATATTTGGATTGGCAATGACATAGTTGTCATACAGGACGGTTGGTATCTGACTTGTGCGGAAATCTGTCATCCACGGATCGTTTAAAGAAAAGCCGACCACAAATGCGCCGTGGTACTGATTCTGAAGCATGAAAACATCATAAGGCGTGCTTTTCTGTAATTTTTCATTTGTATCAACAATATCTACTGCGTATCCTGCGGGTTCTGCAAGCTGACGGAATCCAAGGATAATTTCATAGCCGAACTGATGCGGCTCTTTGTATTCCATGTTTCCAATTAAGATACAGAGTTTTTTCTGTACGTCCTTCTGCCGTCGGATTTTTGTATATCCCATTTCAACGGCTGTTTCAAGCACGGCTTTTTGTAAAGTTTCGCTAACGTCCGGAGCACCGTTCAAAGCTTTGGAAACGGTACCTTTGGAAATGTTCAGCCGATTTGCAATATCTTGTAGTGTAATCATAGTGGACGTCCTTTCTTTTTTTACAAAAGCTATTTTATCCCTGGTATCATGACACATTATAAAGGAAATAAAAAATGAATGCAATGTAGATTTTGAAAAAATAGAGATAAAGTTTCGGTGAGTTTTTAATTGTTAAAATATTTGTTAGGAAATGTGCACAAAAATATTACTGAGTAGTTGTGAAAAATGCAGAAAGAAAAGCAGTTTATACAAAATCACATTGACGGAACAAGAACGCAGTGATATTATCAAAATGTACGAAACAATACGAAAAATGAAGTTTATTTGTTTTACTCCGCTCTTTTTCAATAGGTTCAGAAAGGGGAGGAGAGGGAGGTATTTATGCCATTTTCATGTTAGAATTAGAAAAAGATAGAAAAATTGTGTTTGAAAAGTAAAAAGGCAAAAGTATAATTAAAACAAAAACAATGGAAAACAGGAAGGAGAACAAAGATGGAGAGAGATTTAGAACAGATGTTACAGACAATCTGCGGCAAGGGGATCGCAGAGGCTTCCAAAGAAGAGATTTATGAGGCATTATTACAGCTGTCCAAGGAGAAAATGCAGGGGATGAAGCACAATGAGGGCAACAGAAAGTTATATTACATTTCTGCGGAATTCCTGATCGGAAAGCTGTTATCTAATAATCTGATCAACTTAGGTCTTTTTGAAGAAACAAGAGAAGTTCTGAAAAAGCACGGACATGACTTAACAGAGATTGAGGAAGTAGAATTAGAACCGTCTCTTGGCAACGGAGGTCTGGGACGTCTGGCAGCATGCTTCCTTGATTCAATCGCAACTCTGGGACTGAACGGGGACGGCGTAGGACTGAATTATCACGAGGGACTGTTTTTGCAGAAGTTCTCTGGCAACAAGCAGTGGGAAGAGAAAAATCCGTGGATTACCAAGAAGAGCTGGCTGACAAGAACAGAAACCGGCTTTGAGGTTCCGTTTAAAGACTTTACAGTAAAATCTACAATGTACGATATTGATATCCCGGGATACAACAGTGGATGCAACAAGTTACATTTATTTGATTTGGACAGCGTGGATGAGAGTATTATCGGCAGCGGCATTTCCTTTGACAAGCATGATATCCAGAAGAACCTGACACTGTTCCTCTATCCAGATGACAGTGATGAGGCAGGACAGCTTCTGCGTATTTACCAGCAGTATTTTATGGTAAGTAACGCTGCACAATTGATTCTCAAAGAAGCAGAGGACCGCGGCGTGAATCTGTATCATCTGCATGAGCATGTGTGTATCCAGATTAATGACACACATCCGACCATGGTGATACCTGAACTGATCCGTATTCTGACTCAGCAGAAGGGCTTCAATATTGATACAGCGGTAGATGTGGTAAGCAGGACATGTGCGTATACAAATCATACAATTCTGGCAGAAGCATTGGAGAAATGGCCGATTGCATATCTGGAGAAGGTTGTACCGCATCTGCTTCCGATCATCCGCGAGCTGGATGCGAGAGTCAGAAGAGATTATCATGATCCACGTGTGTATATCATTGATGAGCAGAACCGTGTGCATATGGCTCATATTGATATTCATTTCGGATATGCGGTCAATGGAGTCGCGGCTCTTCATACGGAAATTTTGAAGGAATCCGAGCTGAAACCGTTCTATGATATATATCCGCAGAAGTTTAACAACAAGACCAACGGAATCACTTTCCGCAGATGGCTTGTACATTGTAATCATAATCTGGCTGAATATTTAAAAGAGCTGATTGGTCCTGATTATGTGGAAAGTGCGGATGAGCTGGAGAAATTAATGGCTTATCAGGATGACGAGAAGGTTCTGGCGAAGCTGCGGGAGATTAAGAAGGATGCAAAGCTTGAATTAAAGAAATATCTGAAGCTGACACAGAATATCGACATTGATGAAAATTCCGTTTTTGATATTCAGATCAAACGTCTTCACGAGTACAAGAGACAGCAGATGAATGCGTTGTATGCAATTTATAAATACAAAGAAATCAAGAAGGGCAATTTGCCGAAACGTCCGCTGACAATGATTTTTGGCGCAAAAGCGGCTCCGGCATATACGATCGCGAAGGACATCATACATCTGATCCTGTGCTTACAGCAGTTGATTGAAAATGATCCGGCTGTCAGCCCATATATGAAGATTGTCATGGTAGAAAACTACAACGTGACAAAGGCAGAAAAGCTGATTCCCGCATGTGACATTTCCGAGCAGATTTCCCTTGCTTCCAAGGAGGCTTCCGGAACCGGAAACATGAAGTTCATGCTGAACGGAGCGGTTACTCTTGGAACAGATGACGGAGCAAATGTGGAGATTCATGACTTGGTAGGAGACGACAATATTTATATCTTTGGTGAAAAATCAGAGAAGGTAATTTCCCTGTATGAGACAGGTGGATATTGTTCCGCAGATATTTATGATAATGATCCGATGGTGGAAGAATTGGTTGACTTTATCATCAGTAAGGAACTGATCCGCATCGGAGATCCGGTAAATCTGGGACGCCTGTATAAAGAAATCGTAGGCAAAGACTGGTTCATGGCGCTTCTGGATGTGAAGGATTATATCAAGACCAAAGAACAGATGCTTGCAGATTACGAAGACGAGAAAGCATGGGAGAAGAAAATGCTTGTAAATATTGCGAAAGCAGGATTCTTTTCATCTGACAGAACCATTTCAGAATACAACAGAGATATTTGGAAGTTAAAATAAAGCCAGAATTTAAGGAGAATATTTTCATGAGACAGACTGGAATATTAATGCCTGTTGCTTCCCTCCCGTCCCGCACGGGAGTGGGAGAACTGGGGGCAGAAGCGTATCACTTTCTTACAATTTTAAAAGAAAACGGCATCAAAATCTGGCAGATTCTGCCTATGAATCCGGTGGGATATGGCAATTCTCCATATCAGCCGTATTCCTCATGTGCGGGAGATGAACTGTATATCAGTCTGGATACATTGTATGAGGAAAGACTGCTGAAAGAGAAAGCAGAAAGTTTCAGAGAACGGGAAACGAGTATTGATTACGATGCAGTCCGTACCTATAAAGAACCATATCTCAGGGAAGCATTTCAGGCATTTTGTGAACAGGGCGGGCAGCAGGACGCGGCATTTCAGACATTCGTTTCCCAGAAGTGGGTCTATGAATATGGAGTATTCCGTGCGCTGAAAAGGGAGCAGGGCGGTATCTGCTGGAATGAGTGGAGCGAAGAAGCAAAACACTGGCCCAAAGAGCGATATGAACTTCCAGAGGAAACAGAAAAGGAAGCGCAGTATCATATGTTCTTGCAGTATGAATTCTTTGTACAGTGGATGCAGGTGAAGAAACAGGCGAATGCAGACGGGATTCAGATTATGGGAGACGTGCCGTTCTATGTGGGCGTGGATTCTGTAGATGTTTGGGGCGGAAAGGATAATTTCCTTCTGGATACCGATGGAAGACCGATATTTATCGCTGGGGTGCCGCCGGATTATTTCAGCGCCACCGGACAGAGGTGGGGAAATCCGATCTATGACTGGGATTATCTGAAAGAGAATAACTATCAATTCTGGGTAGACCGGATCGGTTATAGCAGCAAATTATTTGATATTATACGGATCGATCACTTCCGGGCGTTTGATACATTCTGGAAGATTCCGGCAAGCTGTCCGACTGCAATTGAAGGTGAATGGATCGAAGCGCCGGGATATGAAGTCATTGACACTTTGAAAGAACAGATTCCGGGAGTGAATCTGGTGGCAGAAGATTTAGGAGATCTGCGTCCGGAGGTTCTGGAATTGAAGGATCATTATCATCTGAAAGGCATGAAAATTCTTGTCTTTTCCATTAATACGGCAGGAAAGTATGGATATGATACCTTCCATGATGTGGAAAATATGATTACATATACAGGCACTCATGACAATGATACACTGATGGAGTGGTATCAGAATCTGACCTGTGCCGGACAGAGGAAGGTTCGCAGATTCCTTGCCCGTCAGGGAGTGAAACAGGGAAGTGTGAGAGACAGGCTGATCACTTATATGCTGAAAAGCAAGGCAGAATATGCGATTCTGCCGATGGCTGATGTGCTTGGTCAGGGAAAGGAAGGTCACTTAAATACACCGGGAACGGTGGGAAGCCCGAATTGGGAGTGGCGTATGCCAGACTTTGAGCTTGCAGAAAAAGAGATGAAACGATATCGAAATCTGTTTATATTCAGGTAATAAAGGAGAATGCAATGGAATTTACCGGAATTTATCACAAAACATCGGAACAGATGAGTTATCCATTGAACGAACAAGAGCTGATCGTCAATTTAAAAACGGGTTATGATGTAGAACGGGTCTTCATACATTATGGAGACCCGTTTGAAACAGGTATTCTTGGAGGAAATGAGAAATGGACCGGAAAACGGGAAGAAATCTGTTTTAAGAAGCGACTGAAGCATCAGCTTTGGTGGACAACAACTCTGAAGCCGCAGTACAAACGGTGTAAATATTATTTTGAACTACATACAAAAGATGAGGTATGGAATTATTTTGAAGACGGATTTCTGACGGAGGAACAGACAAAAATGGACGGCAGAATGCTGCAGTGTTTTACCGTACCGTGGATGAATCCGGCGGATATCAACGAGACCCCGGACTGGGTCAATGAGACGGTCTGGTATCAGATCTTCCCGGACCGCTTCTGCAGGGGAAAAAACAGTGTGAAGGATGAGAGCTTGATTTCGTGGCGGGAAGGTGAAGTGACCAACGAAGAACGCTTTGGAGGAAACCTGAATGGAATCAGAGAACGTCTTTCTTATCTGGCTGAGTTGGGGATTACAGGGATTTATCTGAACCCGATCATGCAGGCAGAATCCAACCATAAATATGATACGACTGATTATACGAGGATCGATCCACATTTCGGCACAGACGAAGAGTTTGCAGCCCTTGTCAAAGAGGCTCATGAAAAAGGGATCCATATTATGGTAGATGCCGTATTTAATCATTGCGGTCGTAAGTTTGCCCCCTGGATGGATGTACTGGAAAAGGGGGAAGAGTCGGAATATGCAGACTGGTTTATGGTTCAGAACTGGGAAGACATTCAAAAGAGAGCCGATACGAGAGACGGCAGATTTTATTCCTTCGCATTTGCAGACGGAATGCCGAAGCTGAATACCAACAATGAGAAAGTGATCGCATACTTTAGCAAGGTCTGCGAGGATTGGATCCGGAAATTTGATATCGATGGTATTCGTTTTGATGTGGGAAATGAAGTATCCCATACCTTCCTGAAATGTCTGCGGAGACATTTGCAGAAGTTGAAACCAGACTTGTATTTTCTGGGAGAAATCTGGCATGATGCCAGTCAGTGGCTTGCCGGAGATGAATATGATGCGGTGATGAATTATCCGCTGATGAGTGGGATTAACGATTTCTTTCTGGATAAAGGGATGGAAAAAGCAGAGTTTGAATATATGGTTAACCATTGTTACACCATGTATATGCAGCAGAATAATAATGTGATGTTTAACCTTCTGGATTCCCATGATACCCAGAGACTGATGAGCCGTTTTGACGATCTGGATATGTTCTATCAGCAGTTGGCAGTGCTCTTTACAATGCCGGGCAGCCCATGCATCTACTACGGAACAGAGATCGCAATGGAAGGCGGATTTGATCCGGACTGCCGCAGATGCATGCCATGGGACAGAGTAGATCAGCCTGAGTATCAAGAGAAAATCCAGACGATGCAGCATCTGATTGCTATGCGTAAGAGGGAAGAGATGTGCAAGAGCCTGTATTTCCATTTCCCGGAAGAATACAAGGAACAAAGGCTGGTAGAGTATATCAAGCTGGATGAGGCCGGAAACCAGATGGAAGTGCTTCTTAACTGCTCTGGCAAAGATGTCGGGATCAAAGAAGGCGGGGAAGTATTATTTGCGCGGAAGTTTGAGAACGGATGTCTGAGGGCGAATGGAACGCTGATACGAAGAAAAGGAGTGGTAGGATGAGTTATACAGAAAAATGGTGGAAACATGCAGTTGTCTATCAGGTTTATCCGAGAAGTTTTCAGGACAGCAACGGAGACGGAATCGGAGATTTGAAGGGAATCATACAGAGACTGGATTATCTGAAGGAGCTGGGAGTTGACGCACTGTGGCTGTCTCCGGTCTGTAAGTCACCCCAAGATGACAATGGATATGACATTTCCGATTATCAGGATATTGATCCTATGTTTGGCAGTATGGAAGATATGGAACAGTTGATTGCCGAGGCGAAAAAGAGAAATATCCGTATCATTTTAGATCTGGTGCTGAATCACTCTTCCGATGAACACAGATGGTTTCAGGAGGCAAAGAAAAGCAAAGATAATCCGTACCATGATTATTATGTCTGGAGGGACGGTGAAGAGGGAATCTATCCAAATGATATGGATTCAGTTTTCGGCGGTTCTGCATGGGAGTGGGTGCCGGAGCTGAAACAGTATTATTTTCATCAGTTCTCTGTGAAACAGCCGGATCTGAACTGGGAGAATCCAAAGGTGCGCCGGGAAATCTACAGCATGATTCTCTGGTGGATGGAGAAAGGCGTGGGCGGATTCCGTCTGGATGTGATCGACCAGATCGCCAAAGATCCGGATCTGAAGATTACAAATAATGGACCAAAGCTCCATGAGTTTATTCGGGAATTAAGCCATGAGACATTTCAAAAGGGAGATTTGATCACAGTCGGAGAAGCGTGGGGCGCGGATACCGAACGGGCGAAGCTGTACAGCAACCCAGATGGAAGTGAATTTTCTATGGTATTTCAGTTTGAACATATTGGACTGGATCAGCAGGAAGGAAAGGAAAAATGGGATACCGCGCCGCTTCCGCTTGTGAAATTGAAAGCGGTTCTGGCAAAGTGGCAGAAGGAATTGTACGGCTGCGGCTGGAACAGTCTGTTCTGGAATAACCATGATCTTCCGCGTATCGTATCCCGCTGGGGGAATGATGAGAAGTACCGAGTGGAATCTGCAAAAATGCTAGCGGCTCTGCTTCATGGAATGCAGGGGACACCGTACATTTATCAGGGCGAGGAACTGGGAATGACAAATGTATGTTTTGCAGATATCGGTGAGTATCAGGATATTGAAATCCGCAATATGTACAAGGAACGAATGGAAGCCGGATACAAAAAAGAAGATATCATGGAATCTATTTATGCCAGAGGACGTGATAATGCCCGGACGCCTATGCAGTGGAGCGCTGCGGAAAATGCCGGATTTACGACCGGCAATCCATGGATCGGCATAAATCCAAATTATACGGATATCAATGCAGAATCAGAGCTGGCGAATCCAGATTCCGTATTTCATTATTATCAGAAATTGATTCAGCTTCGCAAAGAGCATTCCGTGTTTGTGGACGGAGAATTTGAACTTCTGATGGAAGAAGATGAGCAGATTTTTGCATATACCCGTACTGATGCAGATACAAAGCTGCTGGTTTGTGCAAATTTCAGCGATAAAGAGGCAGAATGCCCGATCTTGAAAGAATGGGATGATGCAGAAACGCTGATCCGGAATTATAAAAATGACTGCCAGAGCGGCCGGATGCGTCCGTATGAGGCAGTGATAAAAGTGATGTAATAGAAGAAGCTGACAGAATGAAGGGGTGGCTGCCGGAAAATGGTAAATCCACTGTTTTACGGCAGCCAATTCGAGCTGTTATGGCTGAACTGTTACTATTCTTATATATGCAAATCTTTAAACAACTCTTTAAACAACTCTTTGATTTCTTTGTATTTGTTTTATCCTTTTCTTACAGCATTGTCATAAAAACGAAAATAATCCGGGCGATGCCGGGACTGGGTATATTCAAACATTACGCCGTTACTGTTGTAGGTCTGACTGCTGACGACAGCCATGCAGTTATAATCATCGGCATTCATATTTAAATATGTTTCATCAATTTGGTTCATTTTTTCTACCGTCATGATTCGTTTGCTGTTGACGATCGTCATGTGCAGTGTCTGTTCCAGATATTCGTAAATGGATTTTTCTGCAATTTCTTTCGTAAGTCCGGGAACGACTTCTTTTAAAAAGTAATTATGGTTGAGAATCAGCGGGATATCATTCAAATAATGAAGACGCTGAATATAGTATACTTCGGTTCCCGGTAAAAATCCGGTATATCGGGTCTGTTTTTCATTGATAGCGATTTCGGTAAACAAGAGAACCTTGGTGAAGGCATGATTTCCGTTTCGTACTGCTGATTCCCGGAAACTTTCGATTTCTCCGATTGTAAAGGCAGTCTGATCCACAGGCTGATAGATATTGCGAACACCTTTTCCCTGCATGGTCTGTACATATCCGTCAGTAACCAGACGGCTGACTGCCCGCCGGAGTGTGTTGCGGGAACAGTGATAAGTCTGGATCAGCGTATTTTCAGAAGGCAAAAGTTCTTGATAAGTGAAAACATCGTTTTCGATTTTTTGTTTCAAATCTTTATATATATCCTCGTAAATTGATTTTGGCATACTGGTTGGTATCCTTTCGTTTCTGGCATCTTCCTATAAAATATTATAAAAATAGAAAGAAAAAAAGTCAATAACTTGTTTGAACAAATTGAATAAAAGTAGTTGACATGTTCAAACAAGTGTGGTATAACAGGAGTAAAGAAACCTGTTTAAACAAGTCAACAAACAAGTGGAGGAAGAGGAAATGGGAAAATATGCAGAGGACGCAAGAGAATTGCTGCATCTGGTAGGCGGAAGAGAAAACATCGCAGCAGTCTCACATTGTATGACAAGAATGCGCTTTGTGCTTGCAGAACCAGAGAAAGCAGATGTGGAAGCTATTGAGGCGATGCAGGTGGTAAAGGGAAGCTTTACACAGTCAGGACAGTTTCAGGTTATCATCGGAAATACAGTTTCTGATTTTTACAATGATTTTGTGAAAGAGGCCGGAATCGAGGGTGTTTCAAAAGAAGCGGTAAAAGAGGCGGCGAAGAAGAACCAGACTGTATTGCAAAGAGTGGTTGCAACGTTGGCGGAAATTTTTGCCCCGTTAATTCCGGCGATTATCACGGGAGGTTTGATTCTGGGATTTAGAAACTGTATCGACAGTATCTATTTCTTTGAGAACGGAACAAAAACCTTGTGTGACATCAGTCAATTTTGGGCGGGAATCGACAGTTTTCTGTGGCTGATAGGTGAAGCGATCTTTCATATGCTTCCGGTTGGTATCTGCTGGTCGGTTACCAAAAAGATGGGTACGACACAGATGCTTGGTATTGTCCTCGGACTGACCCTTGTTTCCGGGCAGCTGTTGAATGCATATGCAGTTGCGGGAACGGCGGCAGCAGACATTCCAAAGTGGGATTTCGGTGGTTTCCAGATTAATATGATCGGCTATCAGGGACAGGTGCTTCCCGCGATTTTTGCGGCATTTACATTGGTGTATCTGGAAAGACTCTTCCGAAAGATTACACCGCAGGTTATTTCGATGATCGTTGTTCCGTTCTGTAGTCTGCTCTTATCTGTTATGGCTGCACATTTTATATTGGGGCCAATTGGATGGAAAGCAGGAGAAGTGATTTCATCCGTTGTCTTTGCAGGGATTACCGGGACATTTAAGATTGTATTCGGCGCAGTATTTGGCGTGATTTATGCACCGTTGGTTATTACAGGACTTCATCATATGTCGAATGCCATTGACTTGCAGCTGATCGCAGATTATGGCGGAACCATGCTCTGGCCGATGATCGCACTATCAAATATTGCGCAGGGGTCTGCAGTTCTCGGAATGATCTGGCTGCAGAGAAAAGATGCCAAAGCACAGGAGGTAAATATCCCGGCTTGCATTTCCTGTTATCTTGGCGTAACAGAGCCTGCAATCTTCGGTGTGAACTTGAAAAAAGGATTCCCATTCGTATGTGGAATGATTGGCTCCGGTATTGCAGCAGTTGTCTGTGTGGCAACAGGAACGACTGCAAATGCCATTGGAGTAGGCGGTATTCCGGGAATTTTATCCATTCAGACTCAGTATATGTTATCCTTTGCAGTCTGTATGATGATCGCAGTTGCAGTTCCATTCCTCTTAACAACTATGATTGGCAAGAGGAAGCTGACAGAGAAGAAAGAAAACGAAACAGTAGAATTAGCTGAAATTGCCGCTGTGGCAGGAAAAAGTGTGGCGGCTGGCATAGTGGCATCTGCTATACAGGAAAGTGGTGAACAAAATACAACGCCTTCAAAATTAATGGCGTTTTTGACAGGAAAAGCGATTTCTTTATCGGAAGTAGGCGACGGTGTTTTCTCAGAAGGAATTATGGGAGACGGTATGGCGATTCTTCCCGAGGATGACATCCTGTATGCACCGGCGGATGCAGAGGTTGCCGTGATAATGCCGGAATCGAAACATGCCTGTGGATTGAAGCTGGAAAATGGCATGGAAGTTCTGCTGCATATTGGAATTGATACGGTAGAAATGAACGGAAATGGATTTGAGTATCTCATAAAAGAAGGTGAAAAAGTCAGTGCAGGAACACCTCTGATCCGGTTTGACCGGGCAAAGATTCAGGCGGCAGGACATCCGGATGTTACGGTATGTATCGTTACGGATGAAGGCAATGCACAGAAAATTCAGTTCCATACAGGAATCGAAGTAAAGGCGCAAGAAACTGTCGTAGTAGAATTCCAATAAATATAAATTTTATGGAGGCGCAAAATGTCGGATTTTAGTAATAAAGTAGTGTATCAGATTTATCCGAAATCTTTTCGGGACACGAATGGAGACGGATTCGGAGATATTCCGGGAGTTATTGAAAAACTGGATTATTTACAGGAGTTGGGAGTGGATTACCTGTGGCTTACCCCATTTTTTATCTCGCCTCAGAGAGATAATGGATATGATGTGGCAGATTACCGGAAGATCAATCCAAGCTTCGGAACTATGGAAGATTTGGAGCGTTTGATTTCTGAAAGTGAAAAGCGTGGTATGTCAATTATGCTGGATATGGTATTTAATCACACATCGACGCAGCATGAGTGGTTTCAAAAATCATTGGCAGGAGATGAGAAGTATCAGAACTATTACATTTTCAGAGAAGGAACACCGGAACATGTTCCGACAAACTGGCAGTCCAAATTCGGCGGTTCTGCATGGGAATATGTACCACAGTTAAAAAAATGGTATTTACGGTTATTTGATGTAACGCAGGCAGATCTGAATTGGGATAACCCAGAAGTGCGGGAAGAATTAAAAGAGATTCTGAGGTTCTGGAAAGAAAAAGGAATCCGGGCATTTCGATTTGATGTTATCAATCTGGTTTCCAAGCCGGAACAGATGGAGGATGATTTTGAAGGAGACGGACGCAGATTCTATACAGACGGTCCGCATATTCACGAATATCTGAAAGAAATGGTACACGATGCCGGAATTGAAGATTTTGTAACAGTAGGCGAGATGTCTTCTACAACACTGGAAAATTGTATCAAATATTCAGCGCCGGAAGAAAAAGAACTTTCTATGTGCTTTAATTTTCATCATCTGAAAGTGGATTACAAGGACGGAGATAAATGGGCGCTTATGCTCCCGGATTATAAGAAATTAAAAGAACTTTTTGTTGAGTGGCAGATGGGGATGCAAAAGGAACATGGCTGGAACGCATTGTTCTGGTGTAATCATGACCAGCCGCGTATTGTAAGTAGAATGGGAGATGAAGGAGCATACTGGAAAGAGTCGGCAAAAATGCTGGCTGGAATGATTCATTTGATGCGCGGAACCCCATATATCTATCAGGGGGAAGAAATCGGAATGAAGAATGCTCATTATCCTTCTATAGAGCAGTACCGGGATGTGGAAAGCCTGAATTATTATCGGATTCTGTTGAAGCAGGGCAAGACAGAAGCAGAAGCCCTTAAAATTCTGGCATCACGCTCCAGAGATAACAGCAGAACTCCGATGCAGTGGAATCAAGAGCAGTACGGCGGATTTTCAGAGGCGGAACCGTGGCTTCCGATGTCGGTAGAATTTCGGAAAGAGATTACCGTAGAAGCACAGCAAAAGGATGACACATCAATATTTGCCTTCTATAAAACTCTGATAGCCATGAGAAAAGAGTATCCGATCATCGCAGAAGGAGAAATTTCTTTCGTAGAAACAGAGGATGATATGGTACTGGCATATCAAAGAATGCTGGGAGACCAGAAAATAGTTGTACTTTGTAACATGGACAGACAGAAACACCGGATCACGCTGTCAGATGAGTGGGGCGGATATAAAGTCCTATTGGAAAATTATGAAAACCGGAAAACATCGCAGGCGGGGGAACTGTATATGATGGAACCCTATGAGTTGATGGTTCTTGGGAATTTATAGAAAAAAGCGGAGCAAGTTCCTCGATCCTTGGGGGACTTGTTCCGCTTTGCCGCGCTGGTGTACAGCCGTCATGGCAGTCTTGCGCTGCACAGTCTGCGGAGTGTTTTTAATCTTAGAGATCAATTACTTTGCAATTATGATCATTTTTTTCTTGCTTTCCATGTCTGATATAAAATGTCCTTCAGAACCAACATGGCATCCTGTTCATTGTAATGATATTCCTGCTTTAACTCATTTAACATAAGGTTGATTCTATGGGCATAATTCGGAATGTTTACCTCTTTTTGATATTGGATCAAAATGGGATACTTTTTGCCCCAGGCAGATGTCCAGTCAATTTTCTCTGTGTTTTTTTCGTCTGTCCGGTCGATGACTTCCTGGATTTCACTTAGCTCTACATCGAATGCGATCAGTTCATCCAGTGAGATGTGATACAGATTCGCCATTTTCTTGGACTGATAAATATCCGGAACTGTTTCATTGCTCTCCCATTTGGAGATGGTCTGGCGGCTCACACCGAGTTTTTCAGCAACGGTCTCCTGAGACAGACCACATTTTTTCCTTGCGTGAAATAAGCTGTTTCCTAAGTTCATAACAGATTCCTCCTTCGTTGATGAAACTATTATATCGGATCAAAAAGAAGGATTCAATCAGATAAACCTGCCATTTCTGCCCGTTATATTTACAGTGTTACTGTCCAAAATTATTTCACATTTCCACGGAAACCCGTTGGAGTAAAATATCAATTACATAACATGCTTTCTTTAGTAATTCTTCCATTTCTTCTTCCACGCATATTCCTCCGCTGATTATTGTTTTTCTTTCACTGCTTTTATGAAAAACAAAATTGCAGCTATAAAAAAGATGATTGATAGAGCAATCAGAACAATTCCACCATACATTATACTTCCTGTTGTTGGACGAACTGCGTCCATATAAGCTGCAATCCACCATAATTTATCACATATTTGGTGTGTACAAAAGCAAACGATTGATAAAACCAAAAAAATAAATCCTCTTACTTCGTTTTTCATAAATTCATATCCCTTTCCTTGCCCCAAATTGCAATAGTACAAATAAATTCATGCTTATAATTCCCTACTTCCCAATCATACAGTTTTTCTTTATGATGTTAATTGATGAGATTAAATCAAAGGAGACTGTATGATGCAATTTATTGTAGAGGAAAAAAGGATATCTTTCAAGGAGTTGGAACAGAAAAATTTTCGGTATGTCTGTGAACTTGGGTGTGAAATTACCCGAACCTTGCAGAGAAGCTTGCAATGACAGTAACGGAATCACCATACAGGGTAACGGCAGATGTAATCAGTGCACATATGCCGCTGTTAGAAGCAATGCAGACAGCATCAAGAAAAGTTTTTGGGAAAGCATTCAGTATATAAAAGAGAAACCCCGTCAGGGTTTTATTGTGATACAAAAAAAAGAACAGCACATCGTTTGAAAAACAAAAAGATAATTTGCCAACGATTACTTGACACAAACAGACACAAACAGAAGGTATAAATGGATTGTCTGGAAAATAAGAATATGTTAAAATATACGCGAACACAAAGAATGTAAAACAATTATATAAATACAAGGAGGATACACAAATGATCAACAAACTTGTGGAAAAGATTCAGAAGACAGGAGCGCCGATCGTAGTGGGACTTGATCCGATGCTTTCCTATGTGCCGGAGCATATTCAAAAGAAGGCTTTTGCCGAGTATGGCGAAACACTGGAGGGAGCAGCAGAGGCAATCTGGCAGTTCAATAAGGAAATCGTGGACAAGACTTATGATTTGATTCCGGCAGTAAAGCCGCAGATCGCAATGTATGAGCAGTTTGGTGTGCCGGGACTGATGGCATTTAAGAAGACTGTGGATTATTGTAAGTCCAAAGACCTGGTTGTGATCGGTGATATTAAGCGTGGTGATATCGGTTCTACTTCCGCAGCTTATGCAGTAGGACATCTCGGAAAAGTACAGGTTGGAAGCAAGGAATATGTTCCGTTTGATGAAGATTTTGCAACCGTGAATCCATACCTTGGTTCTGATGGAGTGAATCCGTTTATTAAGGTTTGCCAGGAAGAGAAAAAGGGATTGTTCATTCTGGTAAAGACATCCAATCCGTCCAGTGGAGAATTTCAGGACAGACTGGTCGATGGACGACCACTGTATGAACTGGTTGGCGAAAAGGTCGCAGAGTGGGGAGCAGAGTGTATGGGTGATTCCTACAGCTACATCGGAGCAGTTGTGGGAGCAACTTATCCGGAAATGGGAAAAGTACTGCGTAAAGTAATGCCGAAGGCATATATTCTGGTGCCGGGATATGGCGCTCAGGGAGGACAGGGTAAAGACCTTGTACACTTCTTTAATGAAGACGGACTTGGCGCAATCGTGAATTCTTCCCGTGGAATCATTGCGGCATACAAACAGGAAGCATATGCGAAGTTCGGAGCAGAGAATTTTGGCGATGCATCCAGAGCGGCTGTTGAAGCTATGACTGCTGATATCCGCAGTGCGCTTGAAAGCAGATAATATAAGAAACATTCGTTACTGTAAACAGGAACAGACATTTAATAGAAGGAGCAGAGATATGTCTTGTAAAAGAAAAGAAACCGCTGTGGTAGTGTCTCAGGAGCAGCTTGCAAACGGGATATACAGCATGTGGCTTCAGACAGAAGAGGCTACAGAGATAGCAGTGCCGGGACAGTTCATTTCCATATATACCAATGATGGAAGTAAATTGCTTCCGAGACCGATCAGTCTTTGCGAGATCGATAAAGAGAAAAAGCAGCTCCGCGTCGTTTACCGTGTGACAGGAGAAAGAACGGGTACGGAGCAGTTTTCCGAAATGACTGCGGGTGATACGATTGATATATTAGGACCGTTGGGAAATGGATTTCCTTTAGAAGAAGGCAGGGGAAAGAAAGCATTCCTGATGGGCGGCGGAATTGGTGTGCCGCCGATTCTGGAACTGGCAAAGCAGCTTGACTGTGAGCAGAAACAAATTGTAATAGGTTACCGGGATGCCGAGACATTTCTGAAAGAGGAATTTGAAGCCAACGGAGAGGTGTACATTTCTACAGAGGACGGCAGTGTAGGAACAACAGGAAATGTCATGGACGCCATTTTGGAAAATGCGTTGGAAGCGGATATTATCTATGCCTGCGGACCGACTCCGATGCTGCGTGCGATCAAGAAGTACGCAGAGGAAAAAGATATTGTATGCTATATTTCCATGGAAGAGCGGATGGCATGTGGGATTGGCGCTTGCCTGGCATGTGTCTGCCAGTCTAAGGAAAAAGACCATCACAGTAATGTGAACAACAAGCGCGTCTGCAAGGATGGTCCGGTATTCTTGTCAACGGAGGTGGAGCTGTAATGAATATGAAAGTAAATATTGCAGGTGTTGAATGGAATAACCCGGTGACGGTTGCTTCCGGTACGTTTGGTTCTGGTGCGGAATTTGCGGACTATGTAGATTTGAACAGACTTGGAGCAGTGACAACGAAAGGTGTGGCGAATATCCCATGGGCAGGAAATCCAACGCCTCGTGTGGCTGAGACTTACGGCGGCATGATGAATGCCGTAGGGCTGCAGAACCCGGGAATCGATTTGTTCTGTGAACGGGATATCCCGTTTTTGCGTCAGTATGATACAAAGATCATCGTTAACGTCTGCGGTAAATCCACAGAAGATTATTGTGAAGTAGTAGAGCGTCTGGCAGATGAAGACGTGGATATGCTGGAAATTAATATTTCCTGTCCGAATGTGAAAGAAGGCGGAATCGCTTTCGGACAGAATCCCAAAGCGGCGGAAGAAATTACAAAGGCCGTGAAGAAATATGCAAAGCAGCCAGTAATCATGAAGCTCAGTCCGAATGTTACCAGCATTGCCGAGATGGCAAAGGCAGTAGAAGCAGGCGGAGCAGATGCGGTTTCTCTGATTAATACGCTGACCGGAATGAAGGTGGATATCAACCGGAAGGCATTTGTTCTGGCAAATAAAACCGGAGGAGTATCCGGCCCGGCAATCCATCCGATTGCGGTGCGCATGGTATATGAAGCCGCAAATGCAGTTCAGATTCCGATTATCGGAATGGGTGGAATCGCATCTGCAGAGGATGCAATTGAGATGCTGTTAGTTGGAGCGAGTGCAGTCTCTGTCGGAACTGCGAATTTCCATGACCCGGCAGTGACCATGAAGGTTGTAGACGGTATCGAAGCTTATATGAAACGGCAGGGCTTTGAAAGTGTTGCAGATATGGTTGGGATTGTAAAATAGGCGGGGCGGCAGAGGAAATCAAAAAGGAGAGATTTGTTTATGCATAAGGAGTTTTTGATGGGAAATGAGGCGATTGCCCTCGGTGCCATAGCTGCGGGTGTCAATCTGGTATCCGGCTATCCTGGCACGCCTTCCTCAGAGGTACTGGAAACAGTGGCAAAGCGCCGGACAAAGGATGTCTATGTGGAATGGTCGGTCAATGAAAAGGCTGCGCTGGAAGTAGCTGCGGGGGCGGCATATACCGGAGCCAGAAGCATGGTCACCATGAAGCAGGTGGGATTGAATGTAGCGTCTGATCCGCTGATGAGCCTGGAATATGTGGGAATTAAGGGAGGGATGGTTGTTCTTGTGGCTGATGACCCGGGACCGATCTCTTCCCAGACCGAACAGGACACAAGACATTTTGCAACATTTTCTAAACTGCCTTGTTTTGATCCGACATCCGCACAGGAAGCATACGAAATGGTACAGGAAGCATTTGAATATTCGGAGAAATACGGAACTCCTGTATTCTTGCGTCCGACGACACGTGTCTGTCACGGTTATGCTTCGATTGATGTGAAGGATACAGAAGAATATACGGTACATACAGCAGAGGGCTTTGTGAAGGATTCTAACCGCTGGGTGATTTTCCCACGTCTGTCCTATCAGAATCATATCAAGATAGAAGAGAGAAATGTGAAGCTGGCAGAAGCGTTTTCTGTCTATCCAAAAAATAAGATTTATCTGGCAGATGAGAAAAACGCGGCTTTAAAGAAGGGAATCGCCGCGTCCGGCATCAGCTTCACCTATGCACTGGAAACATTGGAAGAGATGGGGATGACAAGGCTTTTCAAGGTTGCCACGCCGCATCCGTTTCCGGAGAAGCTGGCGTTGGAATTTTTAGACGGACTGGATGAAGTTTTGTGTATTGAGGAACTGGACCCGGTTCTGGAGCGGGAGCTGACTTATCTGTGCGGCAAATATCACTTGCCGGTAAAGATATATGGCAAGCTGACGTCACATGTGGCAAACGCAGGAGAAAACACACGCGACAGTGTACATAAAAATATTACAGAGTTCCTTGCAGAATCTAAGCAGGCAGATGCTGTTGAGCAGATAGATTTGCCAGCGCCGGCTCTTCCGATCCGTCCGCCTGTCCTCTGTGCAGGGTGTCCCCATCGAGCGTCATTTTATGCAGTGAAGGCGGCAATGAAGGGACGCAAGACGATTTTCTGCGGTGACATCGGATGCTACACACTGGGAAATGCCATGCCGCTTGATATGGTGGACACCTGTCTGTGTATGGGAGCGGGATTGGGAATCGCACAGGGTGTGGGACATATGGAACCGGATACGACATGCTTTGCGTTTGTAGGAGATTCCACATTTTTTGCTTCTGCGATAACCGGAGTGGTCAATGCAGTTTACAATCAGGCGGAGATGACGCTGGTTGTGCTGGATAATTCGACTACAGCCATGACCGGACATCAGCCGCATCCCGGCACTGGAAAAACGATGATGGGAGATGTGGTGCAGAAGATCAATATCGAAGCAGTGCTTTGCGGAATCGGATTGAAAACGGTGGAAACAGTTGACCCACTGGATTATAAAGCAGCAGTTGATTGTGTAAAGCGTGTTGCAGACGAGCCGGGGGTAAAAGCAATTATTTTCAAATCTCCGTGTATTGCGGTTTCAAAGCCGGAGCACAGTATGTGTGTAGCTTCTGAGAAATGTATCAATTGTAAAAAATGTATTTGTGAGCTTGGCTGTCCGGCATTGGTAATACAGGATGGGAAAGTAAGTATAGAAGCTTCTCTTTGTACTGGATGTACACTTTGCGCACAGCTTTGTCCGACAGGTGCGATTCAAAAACGAGAGCCGGTGAAATGTATGCCGGGGAAGGAAGTAAAAACAGAGCCGGCAGATACAGTGGATGGTGTACAGAACAATTGTACAGGAGGTTGCAGCCATGAATAAGAACATTGTATTATGTGGCGTGGGCGGACAGGGAACTGTCCTTGCCTCTAAATTAATCGCTGCCGCAGCTATGAAAAAGGGAATTCCGGTTATGAGTGCGGAAACGATTGGGATGGCGCATCGGGGCGGCAGTGTATTCAGCCATATTCGTTTGGGTGAGAATTTACATTCTCCGATGATTGCAAAAGGTACTGCCGACCTGGTCATCGGTTTTGAGCCGGGAGAAACGGTGCGTATGCTGCCTTATCTGAAAGAGGGAGGGCAAGTCATCGTCAGCAGTCGCGAGATCATGCCGGTGACAGCAACACTTTCAGGAACTGATTATAACGGGGAAGATATGACTGCCTATCTGGAGAAACGGGTAGAAAATCTGCTTGTTGCAGATACAGAGAAAGCATGTACGGAACTTGGTTTTGCCAAGGTCTTAAATATTCTTCTTCTCGGTGCTGCAATCCAGAGCGGAGCGCTTGGGTTGACAGAGGAGGAAATTCAAGGCGCGGTCAGGGAACGGCTTCCGGAGAAATTTCATGAATTGAATTTCCGGGCGCTGAGATATTTTGCCGGGAAAAGTTTTCATAAAGAATGAACAGGAATGATCATGAAACCGAAAGATGGAAAGGATTGAATATAGAATGCAGATTACGGCAACACAATTAGAACAAGTCAACAAGCAGATACTGGCGCTTGTGGCAGCAGGAAGCTTTTACGGGAAGAAGCTGGAAGATGCGGGAATCTCGGGTGTTTCTTCTCAGGAAGAGTTTGAAAAACTTCCCTTTTCTGAGAAAAATGATTTGCGGGAGGCATATCCCCTCGGATTGATGACCGCCCCGGAAGAAAAGATCGTACGAATCCATTCCTCTTCAGGTACGACGGGACTTCCGGTTATTATACCTTATACTGCCAAGGATGTGGACGATTGGGCGATTATGTTCAAACGATGCTATGAGATGGCAGGGATCACCAATATGGACCGGATTCAGGTAACTCCAGGATATGGTCTGTGGACCGCGGGAATTGGCTTCCAGAATGGCGCAGAAAAATTGGGAGCCATGGTAATTCCCATGGGACCGGGAAATACAGATAAACAACTGCAGATGATGATGGATATGAAGTCTACCGTACTTTGTTCTACTTCTTCCTATGCATTGCTGCTTGCAGAAGAAATTGAGAAAAGAGGGATTCAGGAGCAGATACATTTGAAAAAAGGTGTCATCGGTTCCGAGCGGTGGGGAGAGAAGATGCGGAAACGCATTTCCGAAGAGCTGGGAATCGAACTGTATGACATCTACGGACTGACAGAAATATACGGTCCGGGAATCGGCATCAGTTGTAAAGAAGATACCGGAATGCATTACTGGGACGACTATATTTACATTGAAATCGTTGATCCGGTCACTTTAAAGCCGATTCCAGACGGAGAATTGGGCGAAGTCGTGATTACGACACTTGTGAAGGAAGGAGCGCCGTTGATCCGTTACCGTACCCATGACCTTTCACGCATCATTCCTGGAGAATGTGCATGCGGAAGCA
Source organism: Mediterraneibacter agrestimuris (assembly GCF_943193195.1). Classification (GTDB taxonomy): domain Bacteria; phylum Bacillota; class Clostridia; order Lachnospirales; family Lachnospiraceae; genus Schaedlerella; species Schaedlerella agrestimuris. Next base: position 24,882 of record NZ_CALPDG010000007.1, read on the forward strand.
GATTCCCACGTTTGGATACAATCATGGGGAGAAGCGATGATATGATGAAGATCAAGGGTGTCAATGTATTCCCAAGTCAGATTGAAGAAGTGCTGAAGGAGTTCCCGGAGGTGTCCAGTGAATACCAGATCCGCATTTCCCACTTGGACGGAAAGGATACGATGCGTCTTTATGTGGAGACAAACGGAAGCGTGGACTTCATGGATCTGGCGAAACGAATTGCCGGAACGGTCAAGAGCCGGATTGGATTTACACCTCTTGTAAAGGTGGTAGAACTTGGTCTGCTTCCGAGGAGCGAGAAGAAATCCAAACGTGTCATTGACGAGAGATATGAGTAAAGTGTAGGAAACGGGCAGGGACTTCTGTCCGTTTTTAGTGGTACAGGAAATTTTGTTCCCTATATCATTATTAAAACCCTGTGATTTTTTCTTTGCCTTGAATTGAAATGGAGGCAGAGATATGTTAGAATTGTTCTAGCAATATCACATATAATTTTGTGTTTACAGGAAATTTTATTAGAAAATACAGCAGCAAATACTTGATTGATGGAGGACGAAAATGGAAGGTTATAAACAGGAATTTATACAGTTTATGGTAGACAGCAAGGTACTGAAGTTTGGTGAATTTACACTGAAGAGCGGAAGAAAATCCCCGTTCTTTATGAATGCAGGCGGGTATGTGACCGGCTCACAGCTTAAGAGGCTGGGAGAATATTACGCAAAGGCAATCCATGATACATACGGAGATGATTTTGATGTATTGTTCGGACCTGCTTACAAGGGAATCCCGCTGGCGGTTGTAACTGCAATGGCATACAGTGAGCTGTACGGCAAGGAAGTACGTTATTGCTGCGACCGTAAGGAAGAGAAGGATCACGGCGCAGATAAGGGAAGTTTTCTCGGAAGTAAATTGCAGGACGGCGACCGTGTGATCATGATTGAGGATGTGACCACATCTGGCAAGTCTATGGAAGAGACTGTTCCGAAGGTAAAAGGGGCGGCTGACGTGACAATTGTTGGTCTGATGGTTTCCTTAAATCGTATGGAAGTCGGCAAAGGCGGCGAGAAATGTGCGCTGGATGAAGTAAAAGATCTGTATGGATTCGACACTGCTTCTATCGTAACCATGGAAGATGTTGTTGAGTGTCTGTATAACAAGGAATACAATGGCGAAATTATTATCGATGATACATTAAAAGTGGCAATCGATGCATATTATGAACAATATGGAGTGAAATAATCTGCGAAGTTTGTAAAAAGGAGTTATGTAAATGGAAAAGGCATATAAGACAATGACATCCTCTGGCGCGGCAAATCTGGCAGTTGGAATTGTGATGGTAGTTGCCGGAGTTGTAGCAGGTGTGCTTACAATTATCAACGGAGCACGGCTTTTAAAAAACAGAAGAGAAATTATATATTAGGAATCGATGAGCGCCTGCAAAAACAGGCGCTTTTCCGGTATTTGATTTGAAGGAGTAGGAATTTGAGTAAAAAGAAAGAAAAGAGATTCCGTGCGCTCGGAAAAGTATTATTTGTGCTGTACATCATTTTTCTGATTTACTTTTTGTGTTTTGCAGAGTGGTACGGCCGTGTCGGTATAACTGAAGAATACCGATATAATCTGGAATTATTTAAGGAAATAAAACGATTTATAAATTACCGGGAGGAGCTTGGGATGTTCGCGGTATTTACAAATCTGTTTGGAAATATTTTGATTTTTGTACCGTATGGTTTTTTTGTTGCAATGGCGAGCAAATACAGAGGGTTCTGGAAAACATTTCTTTATAGCTTTGGATTGTGCCTGGGGGTTGAAATTTTCCAGCTTGTGACAAGGGTGGGAAGTTTTGATGTGGACGATATTCTGCTTAATACGCTGGGTGGTGTAATTGGATACATTGTATTTGCGGTTTTTGGAATAATTACTAGGAGAAAACGAAATGTTCAGAGGAAAAAACGGTGATAGGAAAGGGCGGGAGAAAGCATTGAAAAAGCAGACCACCGGAAAGTACGGAAATACAAAAATAAAGCATTCCGGCATGGGGATGGTTTCTTGCTGGACGGCACTTTTGTCACTGACAATGATTACAGGTTCGATTCTAATTGCATATGTAATGAGAGGAAAAACTATAAGTGTTGTCGGGGGTCTTGGAATTATATCTATTGTAATGGCTGGAAGCGGTTTACGTGTGGCGGTGAAAGGTTTTCGGGACAGGAACCGCAACTATATCACCTGCCGGATTGGAGTAGTACTGAACAGTGTAATTTTACTTGGACTTATCATAATATTTTTCAGAGGAGTTTTTAAATGACAGAGTATGGACATCAAAATAAAATATACGATAAAACATGGCAGGACGAGCGTAACAAATCTTGTGTACAACGGCATAAACTTTCTGTTGAACGAATGAAACAGATTGAAATAGAAAATACGGTATCGGAAGAATACCAGCCTTATTTCCAGGAATGTGCAGCATTTTTGCTGGAGCTGGAAGCTATTCGCAGAAAAGTAGAGAATGAGAGTTGGGCAGAACTAGGTCTTGAGGAAATGCAAGAGTACAATAGCCGCCTTTACGAAAGGATTCTGCCGGGGAACTATGAGAATAGTTTCGCCTTTCCGGGGTATGCGTGCAGTGTATTCGGAAAAGAGATGGGACAGGTTTTGAGTATGCTTTATACAGAACTCCGAAGCGGGATTGCTTATGCCTTTGAGAACAGGATGGATTATCTGACGATTTTAAATGAACTGCTGATTGAAGTGTACAATTGTTTTGAAGAGCAAGTTCCAGAGTATAAGACGATCAGGGAGATTTTGTACTGGTATGCCAGTGACTACTGCGATGTATTTCTGGCAGACCGGATAGAAGAGCAGTTGTACCCCGAGCGTTCGTTTGCGGCAAATGTGATTCTTACTGCTGATTTGGAGGATGAGAGGTATTTATATGCGTTTGGCGAGTATATAACAGAAAATGAATTGGGAACTGCAAGGCACTTGGCGTGTCTGCCAGAAGAAGTGATTCAGAAAATGGCGGATGTCTATACAGAAGGATACCGGATCGGATTTATCAATACCGGAAAAGATTTGTCCAAAAAATCGATTGTCAATATTCGTTATTGTCTGGGGTTTGAGCGTGTTGTCCTCCGTGCTATTTCTAATTTTGAGAAAATGGGTCTGAAACCGGTTATTTACCGGGCGGCAGCCAGTGTGATCACGAGAAAAGAGCAGATTCGTATTGGTTATTTCGGGGGGATTCCGAATAAACAATATGATTATGACCATCGTTCGGATCAGGCATTGTTTTTGGATAAGCGTTATGTGGAACGTAAGCTGGATGTGCTGAAAAATGTATATGAAAAGCACAAGGAGCAGGCGGCGCAGTTTGCGGGACCGGCTGTGATAGAGACATTTGGTGAAAAGCCATTTTCCCCAAATGTACATGAAGAGGCATTGTCTTATAATGAGGTCCAGCAGGGACTGGTATTGACATATGACAGTAAATCAGGACAGATTACGAACCAGTATATCAAGGGAGAAGAGCGTTCGTTTACGATCATCGCATATCCTGTCCCGGAAATCGGAGCACAGTATGGGGAGATTTTTGATGAGGTGATCCGTATCAATACACTGGACGCCAAACTTTATGAAAAGGTACAGCAGACGTTGATCGACGCTCTGGATCAGGGAGAATATGTTCACATTCTCGGGAAAGGAGAGAACCGTACTGATCTGAAAGTGAAGCTGTGGACTTTAAAAGACCCGGAAAAAGAGACAATTTTTGAGAACTGTGTAGCGGACGTGAATATTCCGGTAGGTGAAGTATTTACTTCTCCAGTGCTGGAAGGAACCAACGGTGTTCTTCATGTAAGCCGGGTATATCTGAATGAGCTGCAGTACAAGAATTTGGAAATTACGTTTCAAGATGGTATGATTAAGGATTACCGCTGCGGTAATTTTGAAAATGAAGCTGATGGACGGAAATATATTTATGATAATGTACTCCACAACCATGAGACGCTTCCACTTGGTGAATTTGCCATCGGAACGAACACAACTGCTTATGTGGCGGCAAGAAAATATCAGATAGAAGATAAGATGCCGATTCTGATCGCGGAGAAGACGGGACCACATTTTGCAGTAGGCGATACTTGTTATAGCTGGGCGGAGGATATCGGGGTCTACAATCCAAATGGAAAAGAAATAGTAGCAAAAGACAACGAAATTTCTCTTTTGCGGAAGAAAGATGTGTCAAAGGCATATTTCCAGTGCCACACAGATATAACCATACCTTATGAAGAGTTAGAAGAAATAAGTGTATTAACAAAAGAAGGAAAACAGATTATACTATTGAAGAACGGAAGATTTGTGCTTCCGGGAACAGAGATGTTAAATGAACCTCTGGACGAACAATGTAACTCTGTAAGAGCAAAAGAGGAGAGAAAGGTGGACACTTAAATGCCAAGAGTAGGAATCGTAATGGGCAGTGACTCAGATCTGAAGGTGATGAGCAAAGCCGCAAAGATGCTTGAGAAATTTGGAATTGATTATGAAATGACAATTATTTCCGCGCACCGCGAGCCAGATGTGTTCTTTGAGTGGGCAAAGGGCGCAGAAGACAGAGGCGTGAAGGTTATTATTGCAGGTGCAGGAATGGCAGCACATTTGCCGGGGATGTGTGCGGCATTATTTCCAATGCCGGTAGTTGGTGTTCCACTTTCTGGAAGTAAGCTGGATGGTATGGATGCTGTATTTTCAATTATGCAGATGCCGCCGGGAGTTCCGGTTGCAACTGTTGCAATTGACGGAGGTATGAACGCAGCGCTCGTTGCACTTAAGATTCTGGCAGTTTCCGATGAGAGTATTCTTGCACAGCTCAAGGAGTACAGCAAGGAGATGAAAGAGACGGTACAGGCGAAGGCTGCGCGTCTTGATGAAGTAGGTTACGAAGCATATTAATGAATATGGGGGCTCTCTTAAAGAGGCCCTTTTCGTATTTATAAAATAAAAATAAGGTACACTTATATATATTTATGAGAAGGAGAAAAAGATGAGTATGGATTACAAAGCATCCGGCGTGGATATTGAGGCAGGTTACAAGTCAGTAGAACTGATGAAAGAGCATGTGAAGAAAACAATGCGTGAGGAAGTGCTTGGCGGACTGGGTGGATTTTCCGGCGCGTTTTCCCTGGCGAAGATCAAGGAGATGGAAGAGCCTGTATTGCTGTCTGGTACAGACGGCTGCGGAACAAAGGTGAAGCTGGCAATGATTATGGACAAGCATGATACCATCGGAATCGACGCAGTTGCCATGTGTGTGAATGATATTGCATGTGCAGGCGGAGAACCATTATTCTTTCTGGATTACATTGCCTGTGGAAAGAACTATCCGGAAAAGATCGCTTCCATCGTAAGCGGAGTTGCAGAAGGATGTCTTCAGTCAGAAGCTGCCCTGATCGGCGGCGAGACAGCAGAGCATCCGGGACTTATGCCGGAGGAGGACTACGATCTGGCAGGATTCGCAGTCGGCGTCTGTGATAAAAAGGATATGATCACAGGTGAGAATCTGAAAGATGGAGACGTGCTGATCGGAATGGCGTCTTCAGGGGTGCACAGTAATGGATTCTCTCTTGTAAGAAAAGTGTTTGAAATGACAAAGGAATCACTGGATACATATTATGATGAACTGGGAACTACTTTGGGAGAAGCGCTTCTTGCTCCGACCAGAATTTATGTAAAAGCACTGAAAGGCATTAAGAATGCAGGCGTGTCTGTAAAGGCATGCAGTCATATTACCGGAGGCGGTTTTTACGAGAATATTCCGAGAATGCTCTGCGACGGTATGCATGCAGTGGTAGAAAAAGACAGCTATCCGGTACCGCCGATTTTCGGACTGCTTGCAAAGACGGGCGGCATTGAGGAACAGATGATGTATAATACATACAACATGGGGCTTGGAATGATTGTAGCTGTTGATCCGGCGGATGTGGACAAGACCATGGAGGCGATTCAAGCGGCAGGAGATACTCCGTATGTAGTAGGACGTATCGAGGCAGGCGAAAAAGGAGTTACTTTATGTTAAGAATAGTTGTTATGGTATCCGGCGGCGGCACCAATCTGCAGGCGATCATAGATGCGGTGGAGAATGGCGCGGTCCGCAATACGGAGATTGTGGGGGTCATCAGCAACAACAAAAATGCATATGCGCTGGAGCGTGCAAAAAAGCATAATATTCCGGCAAAATGCATTTCCCCGAAGGATTTTAGATCCAGAGAAGTGTTCAATGAAAAACTTCTGGAGGAAGTTAATGCGTATGCACCGGACTTGATCGTACTGGCAGGCTTTCTTGTAGTGATTCCTCCGGCAATGATCGTGAAATACCGTAACCGGATGATCAATATACATCCGTCTCTGATCCCGGCATTTTGCGGAACAGGGTATTATGGCCTGAAAGTACATGAAGCGGCGCTTCACCGGGGCGTGAAGGTTGTCGGGGCAACCGTGCATTTTGTAGATGAGGGAACTGATACAGGCCCGATTATTTTACAGAAAGCAGTGGAGGTACAAAAAGGAGATACCCCAGAAGTGCTTCAGCGCAGAGTGATGGAGCAGGCAGAGTGGAGGATTCTTCCAGAAGTGATTGATTTGATCGCAAACGGTAAAGTAAGTGTCGTAGATGGAAAAGCAGTGATATCTGATTGAACAGCAGATAAGAAAAACAGATAGAAACTGAACGGGTAAGAAACGACAGGCAGGAATGAATAGTACAAGAAAAGAGAAATATATAGAAGAACAGGGAGGCGCCCATGAAAGTATTGATAGTAGGAAGCGGCGGAAGAGAGCATGCAATTGCGTCAAGCGCTGCAAAAAGCCCCAAGGTGGAGAAGATGTACTGTGCACCGGGAAATGCCGGAATCGCAGAGTATGCGGAATGCGTGGCAATCGGTGCGATGGAGTTTGACAAACTGGTTGCATTTGCAAAGGAAACAGAGATCGATCTGGTAATCGTTGGAATGGATGATCCGCTGGTGGGCGGTCTTGTAGATGAAATGGAAGCAGCAGGAATCCGTACCTTTGGACCAAGAAAGAATGCGGCAATACTGGAAGGATCCAAGGCATTTTCCAAGGATTTAATGAAGAAATATAATATTCCCACGGCTGCATATGAGAATTTTACAGACCCGGAAGCGGCAATTGCTTATTTGGAAACGGCAAAGTTTCCGATCGTATTGAAAGCAGATGGACTGGCGCTGGGAAAAGGCGTACTTATTTGTAAGAATCTGGAAGAGGCAAAATCCGGCGTGAAAGAAATTATGCTGGATAAGAAGTTTGGAAGTGCGGGAAACGAAATGGTCATCGAAGAGTTTATGACCGGACGAGAGGTGTCTGTATTATCATTTGTGGATGGAAAGACGATTAAGACAATGACTTCTGCACAGGATCATAAGCGCGCGGGAGACGGGGACACCGGACTGAACACCGGAGGAATGGGAACATTTTCTCCAAGTCCATTCTATACAAAGGAAGTGGAAGACTTTTGCGGCAAATATATTTATCAGGCAACGGTAGATGCTATGGCAGCAGAAGGCAGAGAATTCAAGGGAATTATATTTTTTGGACTGATGCTGACAGCGGACGGTCCGAAGGTGCTGGAGTATAACGCACGCTTTGGTGACCCGGAGGCACAGGTCGTATTGCCGCGGATGAAGAATGATCTGATTGAAGTGGCAGAGGCATGTATTGATGGAACACTGGATCAGATCGACCTGCAATTTGAGGATAATGCCGCAGTCTGTGTGGTACTGGCATCGGAAGGCTATCCAGTGGCATATGAAAAGGGATATCCGATCCATGGACTGGGTGAGTTCCAGAAGCATGATGGATATTACTGTTTTCATGCCGGAACCAAGTTTGACGGGGAACAGATTGTGACCAACGGCGGCCGTGTACTTGGTGTGACAGCGAAGGGAAAGGATTTGAAAGAAGCAAGGGCAAATGCCTATGCTGCAACTGAATGGGTGCAGTTTGAGAACAAATATATGCGTCATGACATTGGAAAAGCGATTGATGAGGCATAAGATCATTGTTACTGTTTACTCTAATTTTAACTTATCAATGGCAGCAGGTTCGTGTGAGCGAGGAGCCGGCTGCCTTGTTTTTTTATTTTTGGGTTGATATAATGTAATAAAATTGATAAGTAAAGGTAATTTTTTACATTGCAGCATCATTAAGAAAACAGGGGGCATTGAAGGATGGATGATAAATTAGAGTTGGAACGGGTTTTTCCGTTTTGGAAAGAGCTGACGAAAAAGGAACAGGATGAACTGCAGCAGTCAGTTGTGGAAAATGTGTGTCCAAAAGGAACCTTACTTCATTATGGCGGGCAAGAGTGTGCAGGTGTCCAGATTATATACAGCGGGCAGGCACGTGTGTTCATCACTTCTCCAAATGGCGGAGAGATTACACTATTCCGGCTGGTAGAGGGTGATGTAAGCATTTTAAGCGCAGCTTGTATGATGAAAGGGATGGATATTGAACTGGATATGGAGCTTGAGACAGACTCAGTTGTGTGCACTATTCCGAAATTTGTCTATAAAAAAGTGCATGATGAAAATACTGCGGTAAAGGATTATACTCTGGAAATGATATCAGAAAAGTTTTCGGATATTATGTGGCTGTTTAATCAATACGTCTTTTCAAATGTTGCATCCAGACTTGCAGGCGCAATTTTGGAACACCGTGCTCTCGGGGGAGAAGATGTGCTGACGATCACTCATGATGTGCTGGCGAGGGATCTTGGGACTGCAAGGGAAGTAGTATCCCGTCTGCTGAAGCAGTTCCAGATGGACGGACTTGTGAAACTGGCCCGTGGGAAAATAGAAGTATTAGATGCCGGAAAGCTGGCAAAAATTTAAAAAACATGTTTTGTGATTTTATCATAGACAGAATTGAAAGATATGGTATACTACAGACAGAGGCTTATAAAACAGACCGGAAATATGTTTTTATCCGTGAGCATAGTCTGCCTGTTTTTATGCAGAAAGTTTGAGGATAAAAGGCAAACGGTCAAAAAATAAGAACTAAGATGTAACAAAGGAGGATTTTGTAAATGGATACCCAATTTGTATGGCGGGATGAGTTCAATATCGGGATAGAAAGTATCGATAAAGAACATCAGAGATTATTCAAGATCATTAATAAAATTTTTGAATTCAAAGGGGAAGGAAAAAACAGCCAATGGGCGTGCCAGGAAGGAATCAAGTTTTTTAAAGGTCATGCGATAAAGCATTTTGCAGAAGAAGAAGCATATATGGATTCTATTAATTACGAAGGATATGAGCAGCACAAGCTTCTACATAAGGGATTCCGGGACAATACCCTTCCGGTTCTTGAGCAGGAACTGGAGCAGACCGGCTATTCTCCAGATGCAGTAGATCATTTCCTGGGTGTTTGTGCCGGGTGGCTTATCGGTCATACATTGACAGAAGATCTTGCAATTACAGGAAAACCGCTTAGAAAATGGGAAAATCTTCTTCCCAGTGAAGAAATTGAGGCTATGAAAAAAGTGATCGTCCAGCTTATATTTGATATGTTCCATCTGGAATCACATTTGATCAGCGATGCCTATAATGGAGAGAAATTTGGAAAAGGAGTATATTACAGGCTTCTCTACAACACTAAGGAAAATGATAAACAACAGGAGGTCTTTCTGATCTTTGAGGAACGGCTGCTGGTCAACACTGTCGGAAAGATTATGGGAATCCAGACAAATAAACTGGACACTATGATGGCACATGCCGCAAGATATACGGCAAGACAGTTTGTAGAGCGCGTTATGGAGCATTTTTCAACAGATGAGACTTATGAACTGAAGGAAGAAAATTTTCTGTCATATGAGGAATTCCAGAAAGCTTTTGAAAAAGAAAAACTACAGGTCAGTCTGCTGCTAAATACAGGAGAAGGATACTTTGCCTATTGTGCACTTGCTCCTCATCTGCTTCAAAATGGTATCGCGACTCCTATCGGGGCGGAAAATGCCATGACAGAGGTTGAAAAATATCTTATGAAGCGGGAAGAACAAGAATTGAAGGAGCAGGAAGAGGGAAAACTAAAAGTACTGGTAGTCGATGATTCTCTGACTATACGAGAAGGGACTAAGAGACTTTTGGATGAAGACTATGATGTAGCTGTGGCTGAATCCGGTGTGGCTGCAATTCGTGCCATTACCCTGAACCGTCCGGATCTGGTTCTGCTGGATTATGAAATGCCCGTCTGCGATGGAAAACAGACACTGGAAATGCTGCGCTCAGATGATACGTTTGCAGATCTGCCTGTTATTTTCCTGACCGGCAGAAGAGATCCGGGAAGCATGATCGAGGTAATGCCGCTTAACCCGGCTGGCTATCTGTTAAAGCATTTAAAGCCTGAGGAGATAAAAAAAGAGATAGATTCTTTCTTTGAAAAAAGAAAGAAATGATACGCTCCGGTACACTAAGCGATGAGTAAAGTTTGAGTATATGGTTTAAATCAAGGAGGATGAAAATGGCAGTAGTAAAATTGACAACAGAGAATTTTGAGCAGGAAGTATTGAAGGCAGAACAGCCGGTACTGGTAGATTTTTATGCAGACTGGTGCGGACCGTGCCAGATGATGGGACCGGTTGTGGAAGAGGTTGCAGGTGAAGTAAGTAATGCAAAGGTGTGTAAGATTAACATTGACGAACAGATGACAATTGCACAGAAGTATGGAGTAATGACAATTCCTACATTTGCAGTGTTTAAAAATGGTGAGCTTACAAAAAAGGAAATCGGCGCATTGCCAAAAGCAGTACTGAAAGGAATGCTGGATTAAAACAGAAAAAGAAGATTCACTTTTAGAAATCTTGCGGAGAAAAATATCCGCAAGATTTTTTTACAAATTTTATCAAATTTGAAAAATATTTTATATGATAAAAGTAAAAAAATATTTTAATATATTTTGAATAAAAAATATATGTCGTCTTTTGTAAAAATGTGAAAAGTGTATAAAATTGAAAGAAAAGTGGAAAATATTAACGGTTTGTTTTATAGAAATTCAAAACAATAAATATGAGCGCAAGATATCTAAAAAAGAACGCAAAATAATTCTTGCAAAAGATAGAGGATGTGGTATATCCTTGAATTAAACCAAATAAGGGTGGAAACTTGTTTTTGGAAAAGGAGGAAAAGATATGAAAATGAAAAAGGCACTTGGCCTGCTTCTTGCAGGAACGATGGTACTTAGTCTTGTGGCTTGCGGCGGAAGCGGCGATGGTGGAAGCAGTGACGGCGGAGACAGCAAGGAAGAAGCAAAAAGTGACGGCGGCAGTACGCTGAAAGTTGCAGCAGTAGAAACTGCTTATGGTGCTTCTATGTGGGAGAAGGTTTGTGAGGCATTTGAAGCATCACACGATGGTGTAACAGTGGAACTGACAATTGATAAGAAACTGGAAGACGTAATTGATCCTGATATGAAGGCGGGGAATTTCCCAGACGTTATCTTGCGTGCAGTGGGTGGAGAAAAAGCACTGACAGAGACTTTTGTCAAAGATAATAACCTGACAGAATTGACAGATGTTTTAGATATGACAGTACCTGGTGAAGATGTAAAAGTTGGAGATAAGATTCTTCCTGGATTTACAGAGAATACAATCGTGAATCCTTACGGAGACGGTAAGACATATCTGATGCCAATGTTCTATGGTCCGTGCGGTCTGTTCTACAATGCAGCATTGCTGAAAGAAAAAGGCTGGGAAGTTCCAGAGACATGGGACGAGATGTGGGAACTGGGCGACAAGGCAAAGGCAGAGGGTATCGCACTGTTCACATATCCGACCACAGGTTACTTTGATGCATTTTTCTATGCACTGCTTCATGAAGCACTTGGCGAAGAGAATTTTGCAAAGGCTCTCAAATATGAAGAAGGTATCTGGAATACACCAGAAGCTCAGCAGGTATTTGACGTTATCGCAAAACTTGCTTCTTATACAGAGAAGACAACACCAGCAAATGCTAACGATAATGATTTCCAGAAGAATCAGCAGTTAGTTCTGGATAACAAAGCAATCTTTATGCCGAATGGCAACTGGGTAATCGGAGAGATGGCAGAGGCTCCGCGCGCAGAGGGATTTGAGTGGGGATTCACAGCACTTCCGGCAGTTGAGGAAGGCGGAGAGAGAGCATCTTACTCTTTCTTTGAGCAGGTATGGATGCCGAAAGAAGCAGTTAATGTGGATCTTGGTAAAGAATTTATCGCTTATCTGTATTCTGATGAGGCAGCAGAAATCTTCGCAACAGAAGGCGGAGCAGTGCAGCCGATAGCAGGTATGACAGACAAGCTGTCTGGTGATGCTGTAACATATTATCAGATTTATGATACAGGTGCAGTTGCAGTTTTGGATGCTTTCGCAACAACAGAACCAGTTGAGGGTCTGACAACAAGAGGCGCATTCTTTGATCCGGTCAACTCTCTGGTAACAGGAGACAAGACACAGGAACAGTGGGTTAAAGAATTTGCAGAAGCAAGCGACGCATTCCGTGGAGCATTAAAAGAATAAGTATACCCATTCGGGCATCCCGCAGCTTAATGCTCTGCATGGGCGTGCTGCGTACGATAAGGTATAAATAAACGATCCGTCTGTGGATAATCAGATGGCGAAACGGCCGGCGGTTTTCTTTCGCCGGCTGTTCGTATATATACTTCTTATTCAAGGAATGGAGATGAAAAAATGGGAAGTAATAAAGGAAGAGGGAGATTTATATTCTGTTGTCTGGCTCCCGCGGCAATTTTGTTTGTAATCTTTATGATTTATCCGACAATTGAAGTCTTTCGGATGTCCATGTATAAATGGGGTGGATATACAGCAAATAAAACATTTGTAGGATTACAGAACTTCCAGACATTGTTTAAAAGTGACAAGTTCTATCAGTCATTCCAGAATACAATATTGTTGATTATTATTGTAACGATATTTACATTTGCATTTGCACTGGTATTTGCGGCAATTCTGACAAGAGAAAAAATTAAGGGACAGAATTTTTTCCGTATCATATTCTATATCCCGAATATCTTATCGGTAGTTGTGATCAGTGCGATTTTCTCAGCGATTTATGACCCCAACCAAGGACTTATGAATTCATTCTTGAATTTATTCCGTGGTCCGGCAGGGGCAGAAGACCCAATTCTTTGGCTGGGAAGTCAGAAACTTGTTATTTACAGTATTGTAATCGCTATGATCTGGCAGGCGATCGGTTACTATATGGTTATGTACATGGCAAGTATGGCAAATGTGCCGGAAAGCCTGTATGAATCTGCCGGATTGGAAGGTGCGGGAAGGGTGAAACAGTTCTTTTCCATTACGCTTCCTTTGATTTGGACAAATATCAGGACGACATTAACGTTCTTTATTATCAGTACAATCAACATGAGTTTCCTCTTTGTAAAAGCTATGACAAATGGAGGACCAGACGGTGCATCCCATGTATTCCTGAGTTATATGTATCAGGAGGCATATACCAACTCATCATACGGATATGGTATGGCAATCGGTGCTGTTGTATTTATCTTTTCGTTTGCACTTGCTGGTGTTCTGAATGCAGTTACAAAGCGTGAAGAGATTGAATTCTAAGGAGGAAGAAAGATGCGGAGAAAGAATAAGGGAGCAATTCGTGAGACTTCCAAATTTGCAAAAATTTTGATTTACATTCCGTTGGTCCTCCTGTCAGTTATAATTATTGTACCGGTGTTCTGGGTGTTTATGGCATCCATCAAGGAGAATTCGGAATTTTATAGAAATCCGTGGGCACTGCCTGAGGGAATATATTTACAGAACTTTGCCGATGCATGGGAAAGTGCGAATATGGCATCATACATGTTAAATTCCGTAGTTGTAACGGTAATCGCTATTTTCCTGCTGATTATCATTGCTCTTCCGGCATCCTACGTATTGGCAAGATTTAAATTTAAATCCAGTAAATTCTGGAATGTTTTATTTATGGCAGGCTTGTTTATCAATGTAAATTACATAGTTGTTCCGATTTTCCTGATGTTGACGGATGCAGACCGTTTTTTGAATAAGACAGTCGGACACACCGTTTTTTTAAATAATTTGTTTGTCCTGGCTGTAGTATATGCGGCAACAGCCTTGCCATTTACAATCTATCTGCTGTCTGGTTATTTTAAGACACTGGCAAAGGATTATGAAGAAGCAGCTTATGTGGATGGAGCGGGATATTTCCGTACTATGGTGCAGATCATTATTCCAATGGCAAAACCGAGTATCGTTACCGTTATTCTGTTCAACTTCCTGGCATTCTGGAATGAGTACATCATTTCTATGACATTACTGACGAAGCCGGAGCTAAAGACACTTCCGGTAGGCTTGATGAACCTGATGGCAGCACAACGTTCTGCGGTACAATACGGAAGAATGTATGCCGGACTTGTTATCGTAATGCTGCCGACGCTGATTCTGTATATGTGTGTACAGAAGAAGCTGACACAGGGAATGACTGTCGGCGGATTAAAAGGATAAGGAGGGGATACTGTGAGCGAACAGGGAAAGAGGATATTAATTGGTATTATTGTAATAGCTGTATTCATCGTATGTATCGCCTTGGTGGTCATTGGTCAGAGAAGTGTCGGACCGAAAGGACTGCTTATGATGCTTGCCGGACTTACAGGATTGATAGTTTTGTTGTGGCTGTATAACAGACAATATAAATAGTGCGTGTGAAATATATCTGAAAGTAAAAAAGGGGCTGGTGATTTAACATCAGCTCCTTTCCATTGCTTTCCGCCATTCGTTTGGCGTCATATTTGTTTCCCTTTTGAATACCTGTGAAAAATAAGACTGAGAGGAGAATCCAACGGCAGAAGCTATTTTTGCAACAGAGTGATTCGTTGTTTCAAGCAGGTGCTTGGCTTCACTGATTCGTTTGTTGATCAGGTAATTGATCGGTGAAGTTCCATTATATTCCTTAAAAGAATGTACCAAATAATATTTGTTAAGAAAAGTCAGTTCACTCAGCTTTTGGAGCGTAATATTTTCTGTGAAATGCTCATCAATATATTGTTCCACAAAACGGCACTCTTTTGTGACTTTTTTGGAAGGCGCAATTGCAATCTTATTGTGAGTGCGCCGTATCAGATTCAGGACAAGAGATTCCAACAGGTTATGGCAGATCGTTTCAAATCCTTCTTCTTTTTCATCTACCTCTTTTACAAGCATTTTCAGATAAAATAGAAAATCATCTTTGCAGTTGTGGAAATTGTGCATACTATAATTGTAAGCAGTATCCATGATCTCATCTTTAAATACCAGACCGCTGATACCGAGTACAATATATTCCAATGGATCTTCATTACCGCCCATTTCAGTATGAGAGACGTTGGGATTTACGATGACCAGGTCATTTTCAGCAACAGGGAACTTCTCATTTTCTACGAGAAAATAACCATTGCCGTGAAGCACATAGAATAATTCTGTAAAATGATGGATGTGCTCTGTACTATGCCAGTCAAGGTCATAACGCGCCTGGGTGATATAAAGGAGCTGAACATCTAATTTCTTTAATTCAGTTTCTTCAAAACTATAGCAGCGATTACTCATGATCAGGCTCCTTTATATATTCTTTGTTAATGATGTGAGCATCTCCACTAATTCCATGTCTTCATTATTTAATTTCAGATTGGATTCGTAACGTGTTCCATCCGGTGTAGTAACGGTGATTTCGATTAAAGTGCCGTTCTTTAATGCATTTTTGCTTACAGCATCTAAGAATATCGGAAACTTCGGGTGGTTTCTGCGAAAACGGTCAACTGCTTCCTTTGCTTTCTGTATTGCGGCAAGCTGGGTAAAATTCAGATTCATAAGCATACTCCTTTGTTATAATTCGTATACAGTATAGCACATTTTTATTGATTAAAGTAAAATATTTGTCATAAGAAATGATTACTTGACAGTAACCAGATGGAGTAAACGATAAATAATAAATTGATAAATGAGGAAAGAACGTGTACAATAGGTATATAAAAATCGTAAAGGAGCGAAATTATTATGAAGCAGGATATGATTGTAATTCTTGATATGGGAAGTACAGAAAATACCGTACTGGCAAGAAATATCAGGGATCTTGGTGTGTACAGTGAAATCCATCCGCATGATATTACCGCAGACGGACTGAAGAAGTTGGATAATGTAAAGGGGATTATTTTGAATGGTGGAGAGAACCGTATAGTAGACGGTGCGGCAGTAGAAGTGCTCGATGAGATTTATAACTGCGGATATCCAGTAATCGCTATTGACCATCCGACTGCAAAATGTGCGGTGAAGCTGGAGGAACTTCCAAGCCGGGATGTCTTGAGTGAGTTTATCTTTGAGCAGTGTAAGGCAGAGCCAAACTGGAACATGAAGAACTTTGTTGCAGATCAGGTAGAACTGATTCGCCAGCAGGTTGGCGACAGAAAGGTACTATTAGCCTTGTCAGGCGGTGTAGACTCTTCTGTAGTGGCAGCGCTTTTGTTAGAAGCAATTGGTCAGCAGCTTGTTTGTGTACATGTGAATCATGGTCTGATGCGTAAAAATGAATCTGAGAATGTAGTAGAAGTGTTCAAAAATCAGCTCCATGCAAATTTGATTTATGTAGATGCAACAGAGCGTTTCCTTGGTAAGCTGGAAGGTGTGGCAGAGCCGGAAGAGAAACGTAAGATTATCGGCGGCGAGTTCATTCGTGTCTTCGAGGAAGAAGCAAGAAAACTGGACGGGATTGATTTCCTTGGACAGGGAACTATTTATCCCGATATCATTGAAAGCGGAACAAAGACAGCGAAGATGGTAAAATCTCATCACAATGTGGGGGGACTGCCGGAAGATTTACAGTTTGAGCTGGTAGAGCCTCTGGCACAGCTGTTTAAAGATGAAGTTCGTGCCTGCGGTGTGGAACTTGGATTGCCGGCAGAGATGGTTTACCGTCAGCCGTTCCCGGGACCGGGGCTTGGAGTAAGATGTCTTGGCGCAATTACGAGAGACAGGCTGGAGGCTGTTCGTGAATCAGATGCGATTTTGAGAGAAGAGTTTGCAAAAGCTGGACTGGATAAGAAAGTATGGCAGTACTTTACTGTTGTGCCTGATTTCAAATCTGTCGGTATGAAGAACCATGCAAGATGCTTTGAATATATGGTAATTATCCGTGCAATCAATACGATTGATGCTATGACTGCAAGTATTGAGCGTGTAGATTGGGAGATTCTGGATAAGATTACTCAGAGGATACTGGATGAAGTAGATAATGTCAACAGAGTATGTTACGATATGAGCCCCAAGCCACCAGCGACCATAGAGTTCGAATAAACAAAAATGCTTAGTAAATCCAGTGTTTATGCGGGTTTGCGGATTTTTGAAAGGTCTTTTGATAACAAATTGATAACAGTCGTTTGAGTGTGATTATTCTTACTGTCAAGTGGTTTGTTGGTGGGAGAATGATTTGCAAGCGGCTGGCTAGTGTTCAGAGCCATACTCGGAAATATTACATATTTCCGAGTTGTGGCGTATCCGCCAAATGGATTTTTGCCAATATATGCTCTTGAATGTAAACATTCATCGCATATATTGCCCAAACTCTGCTTGGCTCTGAACGAATCCATATTATAATGCCCTTAGCTGTGGGTAGGAACTCATGGCTAAGGGCGTTTTTGTCGTTCTTTTTGATTGGTGAATTGGGGTAATGGTTAAAGCGGTTTTTCCATAATGTAATTCGTCAAGGAGATATTTGACCTGACTACCTGCTGTTCCTTAATTATGCTATATCCTCTGTGAAGAAAGAACGGCTTTGCAGTGATGGAAGCATGTGTGGTTATTTTGCTTACCGAAAAAGCGTGTTCCAGTTTATCGCAGACAGCGGTGGCAATCCCTTGGCTTTGATAGTCCTTGTGGACATACAGTCTGTCTAGGTAGCCTGTACTGTCAATATCGCCAAAACCCACTATGATGTGGTCATTCACAGCGACAAGCGTAAAATGCTCGGATAATGATTGATTCCATTCATTTATGTTTACATTGCCAGTTGCCCAGACGTTTAACTGTTCATCTGTGTAGTCTTTGGCATTTATAGAGTGGACAGTCTGATAAAACAGCTCCGCTAAGTGTTTACAGTCCGAGGGGCGGTATTTTCTGATAATCACGTTTTTTACACCTTCCAATCTGGCTTGGTTATTCTGGCAGCTTGTCTTTGAACGCTTCAACTAAGGCATCGCCCAATTCTTTAGAGGGGACTTTCGCCCAATGCTGCGTGGTGTCAAACTTCGGGTAATTGTACCGCCACTGGTCGTAATATTCCCTGCTGATTTCCTCTGCGGAGAGCTTTGCAGCCTGTTCCTGCCAAGCGCAGAGCATTTTCAGCAGTTCGGCGGCATCCTTGCTTTTGTCTTTGTTGACCTTTAAGCAGACTTCTCCGTTTGCTTCAGTAATGGTAATACCATAAATGTCCTCAAGGGCAAATAAGGTGTGCATAAGCCCGATGTAGCTGTCAATGTTGGGTATGTCAAGAGCCTGCGGCACAACGTCCAGAGCTTGCGCCAGTGTAGCCGTCAAGTCTGCTTTTGGCTTACGAGAGCCTGTTTCATATTGTGCCAGACGTACGTCTGCGCTCCGTTCGGGAAACCCGACAAGCATACCAAGGTATTTCTGTGTCATGCCCCGCATGATGCGGAAAAAATGTATTCTTTCGCCAATTGCCATGATGTTTCACTCCTTGTTCTTATACTTTGTCAGACGAAGTCTGCCCGCCCGAAGGGCATGTGTTGCGGTATGCCCTGTGGGTATGTTTATAAGGAGTATAGCATATATGCTTAATGAAAGTCAAGAGAAACAAAGCAAAAAAGTTTAATATTTTCTTACAAACCTATTGACAGTAGCAAAAATGTTTAGTATTATGAATTAAGCAAAAACGCTTAGAAAAAGAAACGCCGCAAGGGCATACCTATATGCCAAGAGTAACGGGCGGCAATAAGGAAAGATAAGGAAAGGAGAGGTTGTATGGACAACAAATTTATCCGTGTAGATGAGGTGGCGCAAGAGTTTTCCGTATCAAAGCCTTATGCCTACAAACTCATCAAGAAATTAAATGACGAGCTGAAGGAGCAGGGGGTTATCACAATTGCAGGGAGAGTAAACCGCCAGTATTTCCAAGAAAGGTTTTACGGGGCAGGAGAAAAACAGGGAAAGGAGATGGATTAAATGCCAGTATTTAAGAACGAGGGTAACGGCACTTGGTATGTGATGGCTCGGTATGTGAACTGGAAAGGGGAACGGAAACAGAAGTGTAAGCGTGGGTTTGTCACAAAACGGGAGGCGCAGGAATGGGAGCGTAAGTTTCAGCTACAAAATTCCGCTGACCTTGACATGGATTTTGAAGCCTTTACAGAGCTTTATGCAAATGATGTCAAGAACCGACTGAAAGAAAACACTTGGCTGACAAAGGAGCATATCATTCGGACGAAGATTCTTCCGTACTTTGGCAGGATGAAAATCAGCGGGATTGGCACAAAGGAAATCATCGCATGGCAGAATGAGCTGCTTGCCTACCGTGATGAAAAACGCAATCCCTATTCGCAGACGTATCTGAAAACTGTCCACAACCAGCTTTCCGCTATCTTCAACCATGCAGTGCGCTATTATGACCTCCGTTCCAACCCTGCGGCAAAGGCGGGGAACATGGGGAGCGAGGAACACAAGGAAATGCTGTTCTGGACAAAAGAGGAATATAAGAAGTTTACGGATGAAATGATGGACAAGCCAGTTTCCTATTATGCGTTCCAGATGCTTTACTGGTGCGGAATCCGAGAGGGAGAATTATTAGCTTTGACCGCCGCTGATTTCAATTTTGATAAGGAAACGGTCACGATTAACAAATCCTACCAACGCCTGCATGGGGAGGACGTGATTACCTCTCCGAAAACAAAAAAGAGCAACCGCACAATCAAGATGCCAAAGTTTCTCTGTGAGGAAATGCAGGAATATATCAATATGCTGTACGGTTTAAAGAAGAAAGACCGCATTTTCACGGTAACAAAGAGTTACCTCCATCACGAGATGGACAGGGGCGCAAAAACCGCAGGGGTGAAACGCATACGGATTCACGATTTGCGGCATAGCCACATCAGTTTATTGATTGACATGGGATTCTCGGCGGTGGCGATTGCTGACAGAGTAGGGCATGAGAGCATTGAAATCACTTACCGTTACGCTCATTTGTTTCCGTCAAAGCAGGCAGAAATGGCAGACAGGCTTGATGATTTAGGAAAGGGGGATTTTTGATATGTCAGCAAAGAACTTAGATAACTGCAACCGTTGGAGGAATAAGACCGTTGCGTTTCGGGTATCTCCCGAAGAAAATGAGCGGATTGATAAAGCGGTGCGGCTTTCGGGGCTTACCAAGCAGGACTATATCACAAGGCGGCTCTTATGCCAAGATGTAGTAGTGCAGGGCAATCCGAGGGTGTATAAGGCGCTCCGCAATGAGCTTGCCGCCGTCCTTGCAGAATTGCAGAGAATTGAAGCGGGTGAGGGTGTAAATGGAGAACTGCTTGACACAATCGAGCTGATTGCCGTTATCCTTGGTGGTCTGAAAGGAGAGAGTGAAGATGGCGAATAAAAAAGAAACGGCTGCCCCGAATGTATCTGTTGGCGCAGATACGGAACAACCGCCTAATGTAAACAATAACAGTATAACCAATTACCCGCCGAAAAACAATAGAAAAGTTCTTGAAACTGTATCTATGGCTGAATTGTATGATTCTGTATATCCGAGCAAGCCGCCTTTGATTGAGGGTCTGCTCTACCCTGGCACTTATCTTTTCGCAGGCGCGCCAAAAGTCGGCAAGAGCTTTCTTATAGCGCAGATTGCGTACCATACCAGTATGGGAGTGCCGCTGTGGGAATATCCCGTCCGAAAAGGAACGGTCTTGTACCTTGCCCTTGAAGATGATTACCGCCGCCTGCAGGAAAGGCTGTACCGGATGTTTGGCACGGACGGGGCAGACAATTTATTCTTTTCTGTTTCGGCGGGTAATCTTGGCAATGGTTTGGATGAACAGTTGCAGGAATTTATGAAACAGCATACAGACACAAGACTGATTATTATTGACACCCTCCAAAAGGTGCGTGAAGTCGGCGGGGATAATTACAGTTACGCAAATGACTATGAGGTTATTACAAGTTTGAAACGGTTTGCAGATAGCTATGGCATCTGTATCTTGATTGTCCATCATACCAGAAAGCAAGGGTCTGATGATAAGTTCGATATGATTTCGGGGACTACTGGCTTGCTCGGTGCGGCTGACGGTGCGTTCCTGTTGCGGAAAGAAAAACGCATCGGCAACGCCGCCACGCTTGAAGTGTCGGGCAGAGACCAACAAGAGCAGAAACTTTGGAGAAAAAAGAGGAATTTCAAGTATTGTCGAATAGGGTGGAGAATTACGACAAAGGCATGGAAAACTTAAAAACACTTGAGCAGGTGCTTGATACTTCTCCAGAGTATCAGTTACTAGAGCCGCAGGGGTTCATGTCTGCGAAGCCATATAGAAACAAAGTGGCAGAACCTTTGGTGCAAAAGCTGAAATCGCTTGTTAAAACAGCTCTTATAAGATGTTTTGAAGCGTATGACAACTATTATCGGTTGAATACCACAAATAGTAATCTTCACCATGAAAATGAGAGATTGACAAAAGACAACGAAGAATTAGTAGGAGAAAATCAAAATCTCCGTGCGGAAAACAAAGATTATAAGCTTCTCCGAAAGTCCTTCGGGAGTAAGCAGATGAACAATCTTTTAGAGCGGGCAAAAGCAGAACAACAGTCTAAGCGGCGTGGGAAACGCTTTAGAAATAATCAAGAGGAAAAGTAGGAAAAACACTATGGAAAACAGAATTTATGACGAAACGGTCTTTGGTATGCAAAGCAAGGCGACTATTACATCCCAGTGCTTGCATTACCTTCCAAAGAAGAAAAGCCGATTGGAATTTGGGGGTGAGCGAGTGCCGGTGGCACTCAAGCTGCGAACCGACCGAGACGGCAGGCGAGGAAACGTCATTTACGGTATCTCAAAGAGCACAAGCAGCTTGTATATCTCAATCTGCTGACAAGCGGCAGGTTGAATGAATATTTGTCAAGTGTGAATGAACAGGCAGAAGATATGTTTTTTCGGTTGGTAAAGGAATATGCCGAAAATCAGAGGGTGACGGAACAGTTAAAAGCAGAAAATCAGCTTTTATGGGTTCAGAAAATAAATAATATTCGGGCTTGCGTGAGGGAGGTTGTAGAGCGTGAGATAATTTATTTATAGGCGGTGGGGCGGCACTTCTATGGTATATGGGAGTGCCGCAGAAGCCTAAACAAGAGTAGTTTGGGGAATTGAAAAAGCCTATGCTTTTGTGTATAATTGATAAGAAAAGTTAGAATGAGAAGCAGCTTGTCGGAGGAACGATATGAATTATATAGGTGCAACTTTTGATATGGCGGATGATATTCAAAATGTTTTACATACGGCTATTGAAACCATATATCCGAAATATTATCCAAAGGAAGTAGTGGATTTCTTTTGCAGACATCATAGTAAAGAACACATTCTAAACGGAATAGCATCGGGAAATATGGGAGTGTTGATGTATAACGATATGATTATCGGAACAGGTTGTTTTGATGATAATCATATTATAGGAGTATATGTGTTGCCCGCTTATCAAAATCATGGCTGCGGCTCGTATATTATGAATTGTTTGGAAAAAGAAATTTCCAAAACATATGATACGGTTATCTTGGACGCTTCGCTTCCGGCAGCGTGTTTATATGAGCATAGAGGCTATAAAACGGTGGGACATGGGATATACGAATTGGAAAATGATGTGAAGTTGGTTTATGAAATCATGGAGAAAAAACTGAAAGATAATTGAAAATGTAGATTGAGAGGACTTGAAAAATGAAATGCAGAATAAGAAAATGGGAACTATCAGACGCAAAAGATTTGGCGGCTGCGCTTTCAAATAAAAAAGTACAAGATAATCTTCGTGATGGGTTGCCCTATCCTTACACCGAACAGGATGGAAAAGAGTTTATTTCTGCTATGCTTTCCGCAGAGGAAAACGAAACCTTTGCTTTTGCTATTACTGTAGATAATATGGTGATTGGCAGTATTGGCATTTTTCGGCAGGGCAATATTCATAGGCAAACCGCCGAGTTAGGATATTATATTGCCGAAGAATACTGGGGCAAAGGTATTATGACCGAAGCTGTTAAGCAAATTTGCGAATATATTTTTGCTAAAAGCGATATTATCCGTATTTACGCAGAGCCCTTTGCTTATAATATAGCGTCTTGCAGGGTGCTTGAAAAAGTAGGGTTTCAGTATGAGGGTACATTGAGAAACAATGCTGTGAAGAATAGCAAGGTGATTGATATGAAAATGTATTCTTTGTTAAAAGCGGAAATAAAGGAGTGAATTTGGTGCTAAAAGAATATAAGTTTGGTTTCAATATTTATGGACTGTTATTGTTTTTGATTATAATGATACCTAACTTTATTTGGTTTGCTGTTCCAGCACCTAATGATGTATTAAGGACGGAATCGGTTACTGAAGTGATTGATACCATAGCTTCTGTCTGTCAGATTTTGATGGTTATAGCTTTGTGTATTTTTGTAAACATAAAGAACCATAAATTCCATATTACTCCTTTGATTATTTTTGTGATAATTTGTTGCTTAATATATTTTGCAAGTTGGGTAAGCTATTATGTAGGCGTTGTGAATACAGGTGTTATATTGGGGTTGACAATTTCCCCGTGTTTGGCGTTTATGTTTTTTGCTATTGATAGAAAAAATATGATAGCAGTTGTGCCAATTTCCATTTTTCTAATTTGTCATTTAATATATGGTATCGCTAATTTTGTTGTTTGATTTTTTGAGGTTATATAAGTATGGATTATCGGATTAGAGAAATCAGAGAAAATGAATATTACGTATTATCTGAGTTTCTGTATGAAGCGATTTTTATTCCAGTGGGAATGGAAAAGCCGCCAAAAGCTATTATTGAACAGCCAGAACTTCAGGTATATATTGCTGATTTTGGAAAATCAGACGATTGGTGTTTGGTTGCGGAAGTAAAAGAAAAGATTGTAGGCGCAGTATGGGTGCGTGTTATGGATGATTACGGGCATATTGATGATGAGACACCCTCATTTGCTATGTCACTGTATGAGGAATACAGAAATATGGGCATTGGTACAGCGCTTATGAGAGATATGCTTGAATTTTTAAAGAATAAAGGCTATAAGCAGACCTCTCTTTCTGTGCAAAAGGCAAATTATGCGGCTCGTATGTATCAGAAAGCAGGTTTTGAAGTCATTGACGAAAATGAAGAAGAATACATTATGGTTTGTCGGTTGTAATGTGATGGGGAGGGTATTTGTAAATGGCTGGTAATTTAGATGAAAAAACAGTAAAGGAAGTCTTAAAAAAGATTATTGAGAATAATAACAATATTCCGTATAAGGCTAAAGTGGAGATAAAAGCAATAATAGAATTGGAACACAATCCAGAAAAATTGCTGCAAGAGTGTCTGTTATATATGCTGTCATATAAGGGATAATCTGTGCTAAAGGAAGTGATTGGAGATAATGAAAAATATGAAAATAGATGCCAATGGAACAGAAATCAGAGTAATGGGTGATGTCGTAAATGAAGAAGCTTATATTTCTTTAACGGATATTGCCAAATATAAAAATCCAGACAATGCTTTTATCGTGGTTGCGAACTGGATGCGTAATCATTCCACAATCTCATTTTTGGGTTTGTGGGAACAGATTCATAATCCCAATTTTAAACCTATCGAATTCGATAGGTTTAAAGCGGAATCGGGAGATAATGCATTTACATTGACACCGCAACAGTGGATAAGAGCAACAGACGCAATCGGTATTATATCAAAATCAGGACGATATGGAGGTACATATGCCCATACAGATATAGCCTTTGAGTTTGCATCGTGGATTTCCCCAGAATTTAAGCTCTATATTATTAAGGACTATCAGCGGTTAAAGAAAGATGAAGCTAATCGACTAGCGATTGGTTGGGATGCTAAGAGGGAACTTTCAAAAATAAATTATCGTATTCATACAGATGCGGTAAAGGAATTTCTGATAACACCAACATTATCCCCGCAGGAAATGGCATATACATACGCATCCGAAGCGGATATTCTTAATATGGCTTTGTTTGGCAAGACAGCGGCGCAATGGAGAAACGAAAAGGGAATAAGCGGAAAATCACCTAATATCAGAGATTTTGCTTCTGCAGAGGAATTAGTTGTGCTTATTAATTTGGAGGACACCAATGCTGATTTGATAAGACAGGAAGTGCCTAAAATTGAGAGGTTAAAAATATTAAGAGAAAAAGCATATAGGCAGCTGGAAATTCTAAGAAGGAATCAAGAGAGCATTGAAGCGTTGAGGCAAAATCTTATTAACAAAGTATAAAACAAGATAAGGAGAAATTATGAATACAGATAGACATATACCAGTAGTTTTTGTTAGTTCTACTTGCTATGACCTCAAACAGGTTCGAGAAGACTTAAAAGATTTTTTTGAAATCAATTACGGTTTTCAAGCTATGTTGTCTGAATTTAGTTCATTTCCTATTGACCCGTGTATTGGTACTTTTGAAAATTGCTTGAGTAATGTTGATAAATTGGCTGATATTTTTATACTTATTGTTGGAACAAGATATGGGTATGTGACAGAGAGAGGGAAATCTATTACGAATTTAGAATATCTACATGCAAAAGCTAAAGGGATTCCAGTATTTGTGTTTGTGGACAAGCAGTTACATAGTCAATTAAAAATATGGGAAGCCAATAAAGAAGGAAATTTTTCAACTATTGTTGACAACCCCCAGATTTTTAAATTTGTTTCAGAAATATATAATGAATCAAAACAGTGGATTTATACATATGAATCTGTGCGAGACATAACCACTACCATGAAGCATCAATTAAGTTTGATATGTCGGGTATGTCAAGAGCCAGCGCTCCGTTCGGGAAACCCGACAAGCATACCAAGATATTTCTGTGTCATGCCCCGCATGATGCGGAAAAAATGTATTCTCTCGCCAATTGCCATGATGTTTCACTCCTTGTTCATATCCTTTCGATTGCACAATGGGTCTGCCCGGTCAGTGAATAGTAGTAGATTGGGGAGGCAATCACTAGCATTTCACATTTCCTCATAACGGGGTATATCTCCTGTATATCGTCTTTCTGAACACAATTCCCGTTCAGTGTGGAACGACAGCTATCACAATTTTTCAACCTCGAATATCTTTGTTTCCAATCTGAAAGACAGTTACATAATGATCGGCTTTTTGTGCTTCGTCAGTAAAAACGTTCACTGATGCAGCCGTATTACCGTGTGGGCGTGGACTTCCGTTCAATACTAAGATGTTCATTTTTTTATACCTCCAATTTTTTATTACAGAGAAGTAATAACGGGATTATCCTTAAATCCATATACCCGTTTTACTTCATTAGGATTTCTCGTATCTAA
This sequence comes from Mediterraneibacter agrestimuris, assembly GCF_943193195.1. Lineage (GTDB taxonomy): Bacteria > Bacillota > Clostridia > Lachnospirales > Lachnospiraceae > Schaedlerella > Schaedlerella agrestimuris. The sequence goes on from NZ_CALPDG010000007.1 coordinate 51,480, forward strand.
CATCTGCGGGCGGTGTAAATCAAGTTTGGAAATCTCCGCCATATCATTATCAGACAATTCAAAATCCCAAATGTTGAAATTTTCTTCCATTCTGTTTTTATGGGTTGATTTTGGTATTGTTATAACATTGCGCTCAACATTCCAACGGAGTATTACCTGTGCAACAGACTTACCATGTGTATTAGCGATTTTAGTAAGCACCGGGTTTGAGAACATATTATTTAATCCCTCTGCAAATGGCGCCCATGCCTGCGGCTGAATTTTGTACTCTTTCAAAATTTCAAGTTCATCTTCCCGCTGATAAAATGGGTGTAATTCTATCTGATTAACAGCAGGAATAGTGTCTGTATTGTAGCAAAGGTCGATAATGCGGTCACTGGGGAAATTGCTTACGCCAATAGCACGGATAAGTCCTTTTTTGTATAATTCCTCCATTGCCCGCCATGCCCCATAATAATCGGCAAATGGCTGATGAATTAAGTATAAGTCTAAATAATCCAATCCCATTTTTGACAGTGTTCGTTCAAATGCTTCTTTTGTTTTTTCATATCCCATTTCCGGCATATATGCTTTTGATGTGACAAAAAATTCTTCTCTCGGTATGCCGCTTTTATGGATTGCAGCTCCGACAGCACTTTCATTTTTATAAACACTGGCTGTATCTAATAAACGATAACCAACCGAAATTGCATCCGAAACAACCTGCTCACATAGTTGTAAGTCCGTAATTTGGAACACACCGAAGCCAATCATAGGCATTTCAATACCATTGTTTAATGTAATGTTTTCATAATGGATAACCTAACCTTTCTCTAAATATGCCGTATCATTTCCGACATGGTACTATCTTATCAAATGTTATTGATAGGATTTTTCAAAAATTCCGGCGCAGTCCTCGTCAGTCATTTCACAAGGGTTTGCTTCAAACAGTCCTCCTTGCATGGAACGTGCGCCCTTTGCCAAAGTCATAGCTTCATCGGGAGTAAAACCGAAATCACTCATTTTTAAATCAGCTACGCCGCAGTCCTCCTGTAACTTGACAAGTGCAGTAATAAAATCTTCTGGCTTATCAGCATTTGCAATTCCCATAGCGTTTGCCATTTTGATAAACTGTTCATCACAGGCATGACGCTCAATAAAAAATTCCGCAAAGGCTTTGGAAATCATTATCAGCCCTGCGCCGTGCGGCAGGTTATGATGATATGCGCTCATGGAATGCTCCATGCTATGCTGTGCAATTGTTGAGGTAAGCTGCATGGTAACGCCTGCAATCGTGCTTCCGTAAGCGATATGTTCTCTCGCCTCAATATCTTTTCCATCCTTTACCGCACGGGGCAGGTACTTTGTGATGTTTTCAATCGCAGACAGGGCGATTGCTTCACTCAAAACATTAACGCCTTTTGACATCATCACTTCGGTATTGTGGAACAGGGCATCAAATCCTTGATATGCCGTGTATTTTGCAGGAACGGTTGTCATAAGTTCCGGGTCAACAACTGCCAGTACGGGGGTAAGCCCCGGATCGCCAAAGCCGATTTTTTCTTTTGTTTCCAAATTGGAGATAACACCGAACCCATTCATTTCAGAACCCGTGCCGGAAGTAGTCGCAACCGCAACAATCGGAAGCCCTTTCTTTTCAAGCGGCTTGCATTTTCCAGTGCCGCCAAATACATAGTCCCAAAGGTCGCCCGCATTGGTCGCCATTGCCGCAATCGCAGCCGAAGCGTCAATAACAGCCCCGCCGCCAAGCGCAACGATAAAATCACATTGGTTCTCCCTCGCAAAAGAAGCCCCCTCCATGATTACGTCCTTAATCGGATTTTCCATAATCTTGTCAAACAGGGCTGTTTCTACGCCTACTTTTTTTAGCTGTTCTAAAGTGCGGTCAAGGTAGCCGTTCTCCCTTGTGGACTTGCCGTTAGAAATCAGTACCAGTGCTTTCTTTCCAGGCATAGGCAGGCTCCCTAATTGGTTCAAAGCACCTCTGCCGAAAATAAGGTTTGTTGGGTTGCTAAAATTAAAATTCATGTTCATAATACATTTACCTCTCTTTGATTTTTTTGTTTACTACAAATGTTATGTTGACAAAGCTGTCTAGCAGGTGTAGCATTATTATAGAAGCTAAAGTTAGGTTTAGGTCAAGAGAAATTTTAATAAAATTCAGAAGAGGGAGAAAATCTTATGTATTATTCGATTGGAGAGGTCGCTAATGCCACCGGGATTGCTATATCCACGCTACGTTATTATGACCGTGAGGGTATGTTTCCGAATATGGAACGGAGTAATGGGGGTATCCGTGTTTTTTCTGATACAGAGATTAATACGCTTAAAGTGATTGAATGTCTGAAATCTTCGGGAATGTCTATCAAGTCGATTAAAGAATTTTTAACTTGGTGTGAAGAGGGCGATGCCTCTTTAGGAAAACGCAGGGAAATGTTTCATGCCCGTTTGGAGGAAGTGGAAAAGCAGATTGAAGCATTACAAAAAACAAAAAATATGCTGAAATACAAATGTTGGTATTATGATACGGCTATTGCAGCCGGAAGTGAGGAAGCAGTAAAGAACTTACCTATTGATGAAATCCCGGAGAATATGAGGGATTACAAAATATAATTTATGCCAGTTCTCTAATATATAAAAGCAGCGGGACAATGCCTGCTGCTTTTATATTTATATGTATAGGATTTCCTTATTTACAATCTCCCGCACACAAGCCCTTATGTTGTTCATTCTTCCTGTCCATTCTAAGGCGTTTTCTTCCTTTAGCTGTTCCGTTATACCCTGTGCCTGCTGTCTTTAACGCAATTTTTGAATTTTATCCTTATCTGGGTTCATTCATGGATTAATGTCATAAATAAATGTGGCGGTATTGAAAAATCTGTTGCATTTACGGCAGATTTTGCTATACTATGAATAAAAGTAAATGTTTGCCGTTTGTTATGTGACGGGTATAAGAAGCATAGTGCGTAATTTTGCCACTTGCCGATGGTGTGTGGTATAAATAATTCGGTGCGTAAATAATTGCCACTTGCTATACAGGTGGGATAAAAGTAGTATAGTTCGTCAATGAATCCCCATCAGTTTCTGGTGGGGATTTTGTATAGGGAGAAAGCATGGAAGTAACATAGGGATATTCTTATCATATCAAAGACCAATTTTTTAATATAATACAAGATAAATACTTGATGAGCAATAAAGAGAATGGAAATTATCGTCCTCATTTTTTAGCAATTTAAGATAATAGGAATAAGGAATTGTACTGGATGATTCCAATCAGTTCACAGGTAGATAAGTATAAAGTCATTATAGAAAAGAAAATAAAACGATATGAGAAATGTAATACCATCATTATAGGGACATTTGCCGGAAAGGATAATACTTTTCTGATACAAAATGCCTTTCCCATATTAAAGAAATACTTTGATCATGTGCATACTGTTGAGGGCAAGCCGGTAGTTATACATAGCAAATTGAATAGGGAACTGTCCGTTAATTTGCGAGAGGTTCTTGCTATGTATAGGAGGGGGATTCATTTGATATTTCCTGATATTGAGTATATACAAAGAAAAATGGAAGATGAGTTAAAGAAACAAAGTAAAAAATAATGAGGTGAACAAAGAGACCAGCTATGAAAAGTCAAGCTTAAATTAGCAAAAAGCAGGTCGGACTTGAAGAAATACTGCAGTTCCGGGAAGACCTAGTCAACATAGGAAGTCAGCTGGATTTTTAAGCGTGTCTGCTGCTTGATGGTCTTCTGGCGGAACCGGCCGAGCTGTTCTCTTTACGCATGACTGAGGTTTTGATGGGGTTCAACACACACACGTTGTAACTGCCGTCAACAAGGTGTCTTACAAGGTTGTCGCCGTAGTGTGCCGTCGATTCAAGACCGATGATGAAGCTGTCGTCTTCATAAGAAAATGCAGAGAGACGGGGATCCAACATTTGGAAGCCATCACCGTCATTCATAAATTTGAACGGCTTCATGAGTTCAGTGCCATCAGAAGATATGGCTGATGCAAAATGGTTGAGCTTGGCAATGTCGATGCCTACGTAAATCATGAGGTTGTACCTCCCTTTCCTAAAAGTCTGATACTGTGATATCCACAGGCGATTATCATCGTAGACTTGATTGAAATAAGAACTCGGGAATATATGCTCCGGCTCATCCAGCAGATAAACAATTCAGATAAAGGCAGCGGCAATACACTCCTGTTGAGTAGTCAGGCTACAGGGTAATAATCAAAAGTCCACAGTATCTGAGTTGTATTGAACCACGATATTAAAAAGAAAGGAAGTTATGGTGTTTTGTTTCTACAAACATCATACAAGGGCTAAAATGCTTGACACGATACCTAACGAAGAAGAAATGACATCTTTAGTTGGAAAATCTCTATATGATGTATGGAATAAGTTATGTGCTTTAATTGATGAAAAATATGACATGGATTGTTTATGGGATAAAGGCGGTAAAGTATGGAAATATGAATATAAATATCGCCGGGGTGGTAAAACGCTGTGTGCATTATATGCAAGAGAAAACTGTGTGGGGTTTATGATTATCTTCGGGAAAAACGAAAGATTAAAATTTGAAACAGAAAGAGAAAATTACGGGAAGGAAATTCAAGAAATATATGACAAAGCTCAAACTTATCATGACGGGAAATGGATAATGTTTGAGCCAGTGGATACCTCTTTGTTTAATGACTTCATTAAACTGTTGAGAATCAAAAGAAGGCCAAACAGAAAGTCAAGTTACTATTGAATCATATAAATCAAAATTGGGAGGAAAAATTATGTTATCAATTTGCGGGGCCGAATGCTGCGGCGAATGTAATAGAAGAGATGATTGCGGTGGTTGCGTGAAAACAGAGGGACATCCATTTGGAGGAACATGCATTGCGGCAGAGTGTATCAAACGGGGCGGTTTTGAAGTGTTCAAAAAGATGAAAGAAACGTTGATTGAGGAATTTAATGCGCTTGGGATTCAAGGTCTACATGTGAATGACCTAAATTTGTTGAATGGATTTTACGTTAATTTAGAGTATACATTGACAAACGGGCAATCCGTAAAATTGCTGGAAGATAATCGTGTTTATTGGGGAAATCAAATTGAAATCTCCGGCAGTGACAGATGCTATGGCATTGTGGCGGATGATAAGTATCTTCTTGTGTGTGAATATGGATGCAATGGTGCGGAGCCGCAGATAGTTGTATATAAAAGGCGATGACTTCTCGTTTATTGAATTGGAAGGTGTGAGGTTTTACATAGACATGGATTATAAAATGATTGTCCCGAGGTGAACTTGAGTAGCATGACAAGGTAAAGATGGATATTGTGAGGAGAAATTAGAAAGATAAAAGAAGTGATCTTAGACAAGGTGAGAAGTATAGTCAAGGTTACTTCTTTTTTTATTTAGGAAACTTCCGAAAAGCATGTGATTGCTTTCTTACTTATAATTTAATTGTATTGACTTTTGTCTGGTATAGAAATATAATCAACTTATATAAATGACTTATATAAATTGATTATATGGAGGGGCAACAATGCCAAAACAACGGATAACAAAAGATATGATAGTAGATGTCGCTTTTGAAATTGCCCGTAGAAGTGGTATGGAGAAGGTGATGGTCAAGAGCATTGCTGATGAACTTGGTTGTTCGGTGCAGCCGATTTACAGTTATTGTACTAATATGGATGGACTTCGTGAGGATGTTGGAAATAAAGCAAGGAGTTTCATCAGAAGATACATTGTTTCCCACATTGACAGGAATGATTTGTTCCGAAGTACCGGTAGGGCATATATTCAGCTCGCGAAAGAAGAACCTTATATTCTAAAAATGTTTATTTTGCAGGAACGCAAAAACATAACTTCCTTAAATGATATATATGAAACTGAAACGAATCCCGATATGGCAGAAGTGATTGCCAAAGACTTAGATATAAGCGTTGAATGTGCAAAGCGGCTACATTTGAATATGCTGATCTATACGATTGGTCTTGGTACGATTTTTTCTGTATCTTCACCGGGCATACCTATAGATGAGATTTTTTCACAGCAGGGGCTTGTATACCAGATATTTATGAACGATGCACTAAGAAGGAGGGAGGAAAAGTAATGAAAACAGCAATCATTTATAATTCACAAACAGGGTTTACAAAGCGGTATGCCAAATGGATAGCAAAATCGGCAGGGGCAGACTGCATTGAATTATCAGTTGCAAAAAAGAAAGATTTGACATCATATGATGCAATTATTTTCGGAAGCTGGGCTTGTGCGGGCAGTATCAGTAAAATCAGTTGGTTTAAGAGCAATATAGACAGGTGGGCAGATAAGAAGCTGATTGTATTTTGCGTTGGGGGAAGTCCGATAGACAATCCAGAAATTGAAATAGCCTTTAAGCAGATTTTTAATGAATCAGAGCGAAAAAAGGTAAAAATATTTTATTGCCCGGGAGGATTCAGTTATGAGAAAATGTCTGTTCCGTCTAAGCTTATGATGAAAATGTTTGTAAAAACGCTTAAAGCAAAAAAAGACAAGACCAAAGAAGAACAGGTAATGTTAAAAATGATTTCTTCATCCTATGATATTTCGGATAAAAAATATATTGAACCAATTTTGCAATGTCTGGAAAAATAAAAGAAGTGGTCTAAGACAAGGTGAGAAGCCGTAGTCAAGGTCGCCTCTTTTCTATTCAGGAAACTTTCCGCAGAGGCTAGGAGAGTTGTTCTGATGCGGACATCATTTTCTGACAATACAAGACTGTTTGTGATATATCTACATTTTGTGTTTTCTTTTTTGCTATAATCTGATTACAAAATGAAAAAGGAGGCGCTAAAATGTACTCATGTCAATATCACATGCAGACAAGAAAGCAAGAAAAAGTAAATTATTCAGGTATGGATCCGAATCCATATCTGCGTAAAACGGATCCTACATATAGCCAGCATAAGACAGACCCCTGGCGTAATAAGACACCACATGCATCCTCAGGGGGAGAAATGCATCACATTATTCCGCTTAATATAGCACACATGCATGAGAATTATTTTAACGAAAATAATGTGAATCAACCTTGGAACTTAATCGAATTAGATGGAGCGCCAGGGACAAATTTGATGATACCTCCTTCTCCAAACGCATTTCATAGAGCTACCGCGGCGACTTTACATCATAATGCTTATGATAACCGAGTACGGATGCGGCCTTTAAGAAGCCTTGCACAAGCAATAACAGCTGCTGGTGCAATAAGACAACAGATTGTCAACCATCCTTTAAATATTCCAAAAGATAATTTAGAGAACAGTGGAATAGGTTAAAAATAAAGCTCGGAACGGATTGGTTTAATTGACTCATAGAAACAATTTGAATTTAATCTTCAAATCATTTGCGGCAATTCTTTTAGTAAGTCAAATACCCGATAGAATATTCATGTTTTTGCTTGTTATAAAAATGCGGTAACCTCTGCATTTGTCGGAATCCTTCTGTTGGTCATGGTGTATGCTGTTGGGGGCATGTGGATGTCGTCCTTCTGTCCCCTCTGTTTTTTTATGTTTGCATTACTGGCATTGGACGGTGATGTAGGCTGTTAATTTTCATCTGCCGGAAGGCGAATAAATGGTTGTGATTTTGACTCCATATAGCGAAAGATAGTAAAGAATAATAAAAAAGATATTGACAAATACCGAGAGTTAGCATAAACTAACCATAAAAGAATATAGAAGTGAGGTGTAGAATTTATGGGAACAATAATTGTACTACTTATATTGGCAGGAGCTGTAGGACTTGTCCTACGGAAAATGATAAAGGATAAAAAGGCAGGAAAATCTATACATTGCGGCGGAGACTGCGGTCATTGTAAGAATCCGTGCCGGTAGAATCTCGTCCATGATCTAGACGGATCATCAGCCTGTAGATAACTAATCCATGAATAACAGACTGGAATAATATCCTGTTCATTTCCATCGCTTTGTTCAGCGGTTTTAAAAGCATTTTTAACTATCTGATATATGGAATCATAGTCAGTCTGCTGATCTGTTTGCATTGTCATCGAAAGTGCCTCCATGATTTCTGAATAGTCTTTATAATATTTTACCTGGTTCTCAATAAAAATATAAGTTTCAAAATAGATATAGTAAGAACAGGTAAGCTCTGCTTGACAATTTGAAGTAGCTTAGCTATATTAAATGTAGTGGATTAATAAGTTTATTTAACATAAGGATAGGGAAATGTTAACTTAGAATGGAGGAATTGTGAATGGCTAAGGATGTGACGTTGGCAGATATAGCAGCAAAAGTTGGGGTTAGTAATGTTGCTGTGTCAAAAGCATTGTCCGGAAAGCAGGGGGTGAGTGATGAACTCAGAGTCAAGATCAAAACTATTGCGGATGAAATGGGGTACGTCTCTAATACAACATCCAAGCCAGAGACTGGAAATATTGGTGTAATTATTCCTGAAAATTATTATGGATTTTCTATTTCATTTTATGGACAGCTTTATGAAAAGGTTGTAAGGGCTTTATATGACAATCAATATTTCGGGATTCTGGAATTACTTACAAATGAAGATGAAAAAGCAGGTAATATTCCGAAAGTAATGCAAGATGGCAAGGTGGATGGATTAATCTTTCTTGGGCAAATGGATGAGAGATATATTATTAATATGGTGAAGCAAACGGAACTGCCGGTGTTTTTTTTAGATACCTATGTTCCTTTTATAGAACTTGATACGGTTATTTCGGATGGATACTATGGGACTTATCAGTTAACAAACTATTTAATAGAATTAGGACATAGAAAAATTGGATATGTAGGCAGTGTGGATGTAACCAGCAGTATCGCGGACAGATATTGGGGATACAGGCATTCATTGAGGGAGAACCGGATTGCGTTTGAACCGGAATGGGAGATACCTGATCGTGGTGAAAACGGAAAGCTCCTTGAGAAAATACTGGAAGAGCCGGGGGATTTGGATGCTTTTGTGTGTAACTGTGATGGGACAGCCCAGATTTTGATTAGAAATCTTGAAGAGGCCGGATATCGAGTGCCGGAAGATTTTTCAGTGGTTGGATTTGATAATTTTTTACCGATAGGTATGAATGAACATCAGATTACTTCTTATGAAGTCGATATGGAACGTATGGCGGAAATGTGTGTAAAAGGATTGATCAAAAAAATCAAACATAAGAAATATGACAGTGGGATTCAGATTATAACAGGAAGAATAGTTAAAAAGAAGACTGTAAAAAGTCGGAATAAAGGTAATTGAGGAAGGGTGATTTATGATCACTCTTCTTTTTTAATTAAATTAAGTTAAACAAAAGGTTGTGTTTCAAGCGGGGAAGATATATAAAATAAAAGAAAAATAGTAATAATAGACAAAAAACGATTACAATTATTTGCTAAATTGACGAAAATGAAAAGTACATATGTTTATTAATGAAAAAATATTGAGTTTGTTAAGTTAATATGTTATAGTTAATTTAACTTAAAAGTAAGTCTATAAAAAAGAAAAGGAGAATAGTTATGAAGAAAAACATTGAAACGGGTACTGACAGTAGTACTTGGAGCAACGATGGTTATGTCACTTACAGCTTGTGGAGGCAAAAAGGAGAAGGTTGAAAAGCAAGAGGTAGACGTAACGATTGATCAGATTAAGCTGGGAGAGGACTATACGGATATCAAAGCGGATCTGAAATTCCTGACACACAAGACAGATGTTGTCGATACTACTTTTAAGGGATATGTTGAAGAATTTCAAAAAATGTATCCGAATATTAATGTCGAATACGAAGGAATTACAAATTATGCAGATGATATTACAACACGTCTTACCACAGGTGACTGGGGAGATATCTGTATGATTCCTATGACAGTGGATAAGGATGAACTTGGAAATTATTTTGCTGCTTTGGGAGAAAAAGAAAAGCTTTCGGAAATATATGAAGGCAAGTTCCTGGAAGCATATTCTTATGAGGACACTTCTTATGGCGTTCCGTCTATGGCAAATGTTCAGGGGGTTGTATATAACAAGGCAGTGTTTGAGGATGCAGGAATAACAGAAGTTCCTAAAACACCGGATGAATTTTTGGATGCGCTGCAAAAAATTAAAGACAATACAGATGCAATCCCGCTTTATACAAACTTTGCGGCAGGATGGACCATGACAGCATGGGATGCATATATTGACGGGGGAGCAACCGGAGATCCAGATTTTGCATATGAAGGATTGACAAAGGGAGAAAATCCGTTTTCTGACAGAGGTGACGGCACCGGTCCGTATGCTGTATATAACACTTTATATGAAGCTGTAAAACGTGGACTTACTGAAGAAGATCCGACTACAACTGACTGGGAAGGAAGTAAGGGAATGCTAAACAGCGGTAAGATTGGATGCATGGCTCTCGGCTCATGGTCACTGGTTCAAATGCAGCAGGCTGGAGATAATGCAGATGATATTGGATATATGGCATTTCCTATTACAGTTGACGGAAAACAGTATATTGCAGCCGGTGGTGATTATAACTATGGTATTAACTGCAATAGCTCAACAGATAATCAGATTGCTGCAATGTGCTATATTAAATGGCTGCTGGAAGAATCCGGATTTGCACAGGGAGAGGGCGGATTATCTGCAGTAATCGGAGCTGAGATGCCGGATGCACTTGCGGCATTGGAAGGTGTAGAGCTTGTAGTTAACAATCCGGCTCCAAGTGAGGATGTGAACTTATTTAATGATGTAAATAATGAGTCTGAGTTGGGAATCAATGTATCCGGAGCAATACCTAAAGAAATTGTTGAAGAAGCTACAGCTGGTACAAAAACGATGGAAGATATGGTGAATGAATGGAATGAAAAATGGACAGCTGCTCAGGAGTCTAATGGTATTACATATTAATATTAGTCAGTGGGGTGAAAATCCCACTTTTTAATAGGGAGAAAGGAGTGTGTAGAGGGTTTATGAATACGAAAAAGATGAAAAGTTTTTCAGCGTGGCTTAAATCAGGGAAGGTTAATCAAAAACTGGTAATAATTACATTCATGTTAGTGCCGTTAACTTTATTAATTGTGTTTACATATATTCCTTTTGGAAAAATGATAGGATTTAGTTTCTATGATATGAAATACATCGGTGACAGAGAATTCGTAGGATTTCAGAACTATCTGGAAGTTTTCACCAGAAAAGACTGTTTTAGTGCATTAAAGCTAAGCGGTTATTACATTGTGGCTTCTTTTATTCAGCTTGGACTGGCATTATATTTTGCATATATTTTGAGTTTTAAAACAAAAGCCGGTGGAGTCTTTAAAGGGTTTATGTTTTTCCCTTATCTGGTATGTGGTATTGCGGTAGGTTTTATTTTCAAATTCTTTTATACCAGAGGATTTGTTTTGGATACAGTCCTGCAATGGTGCGGATTTGAACTGGAGAACTTACCATACTGGTTAAAGGATACAAGTATCAACAATATCTCTGTAGCCGCAACTTCAATTTGGCGGTATATGGGACAGAATATGGTAATGTTCATCGGAGCAATCATGTCTGTAGATGCTTCTCTTTATGAAGCGGCAGCGATCGACGGGGCAAATGGATTTCAGAAATTTAGATATATTGTTCTTCCGAGTATCAAAACGATCATCGTATTGAATATGATTCTTTCCATAACGGGTTCACTCAGTGTGTTTGAACCGCCTTATGTTATTACAGGAGGCAACTTCGGTACAGGAACTTACTTTGTAATTATGAATAAGCTGGCACATGAAAGTCAGAAAGTTGGTCTGGCATCAGCTATGGCGATCGTATTGTTAGTTCTGATCATGATTGTTACCCTGATTCAGAAGGGTATTGAAAGATACTACTTTGGTGTAGGTGATCATGAGGCGGTCAGGGCAGTGAGAAAACGTAAAAAACAGATGGAATTACAGGCGAAGGGAGGCGTAAAATAATGACATTTGCAGGAATTAAAAGAATTGTATGGTCGATTTTTAAATATGTTTCTTTGATTTTGGGATCATTTATTTCTATACTCCCGGTTGTTGTTTGTATTATTACTGCTTTTAAGACACCGGATGAATATGCATCTACAAATGTTATGACGCTTCCACAGAGCTGGGCATATATTGAAAATTTTGTTCAGGCGTGGTCGCAGGCAAACATGGGCATTGCATTTCGTAACTCAACTATTATTTTGATGTTTGTGTTGGCAGGCTCTATTATGACCGGTTCTATGCTGGCATATGTGCTGAGTCGATTTAAATTTAAAGGAAACGGTTTGATTAGAAACTTGTTTTTGTTTGCATCCCTCCTTCCGGGTATTGCAATGCAGGTATCTGTATATCAGATTATGTACAGTCTGGGATGGATCAATTTCCTGCCGGGTTACATCATTATGATGTGTGGTACGGATATCATTTCCATATATATATTTATCCAGTTTTTTGAAAATATATCCACATCTCTGGATGAATCGGCAATTATGGATGGATGTACTTACTTTGGCGTATTTTTCCGGATTCTGTTTCCGCTTTTAAAACCTGCCATCGTAACAGTTATGATCCTTAAAGGTGTTGGTGTATATAACGAATACTATACGGCAAACCTCTACCTTCAGGACAAAAACCGGCTGGTTACTGTTGCAACTTCTTTGTTTAAATTTACAGGACCGCTTGGAAACCAGTATAACTATATCTGTGCAGGTGTGATTATTACGATGCTTCCTGCTCTTATCATATTTATCCTTTGTCAGAAGCAGATTTACAGTGGTTTGACACAGGGGGCCGTAAAAGGCTAATTTAGACTATGGAGGACAATTAAATGAGTAAGGTGAAAATTATCGGAGCTGCTGTACCAAATGTTCCTTGGCAGGAAAGACCGAGTGACAATAAATCAGAGATGCCGCTCTGGAGGTTCAGTGAAAATCCCATCATCGGACGCAACCCATCCGAAGGAGTTGCCCGTATTTTTAACAGTGCGGTGATGCCTTATGAAGGAGAGTTTATCGGAGTATTCAGAGGAGAACAGACGAACGGAATCCCGTACATTTATCTGGGAAGAAGTAAGGATGCTGTTCACTGGGAATTTGATAAAGAGAAGATACCGTTTAAAGATGAAGAAGGCAATGATTTTATGCCCAAATATGCGTATGACCCAAGATTGGTGAAAGTAGAGGATACTTATTATATTATCTGGTGTCAGGATTTTTACGGTGCATCTATTGGTATTGCTAAAACAAAGGATTTTAAGACATTTACCAGAATTGAAAATCCATTTCTGCCATTTAATCGAAATGCGGTATTGTTTCCGAGAAAAGTAAATGGAAAATTTCTGATGTTATCTCGTCCGAGCGATAGTGGTCATACACCATTCGGGGATATCTTTATCTCAGAGAGTCCCGATATGGAATACTGGGGAAGACATCGTCATGTAATGGGGAAAGGAAACGAATGGTGGCAGAATGTAAAAATCGGCGGCGGCGCGGCGCCGGTCGAGACAACCGAAGGATGGTTATTATTCTACCATGGTGTGACCGGAACATGTAACGGATATGTATACAGTATCGGAGGTGCGATTCTTGACATTGATAATCCATCGATTGTGAAATACCGTTGTGAAACATTCCTTTTGACACCGGAGGAGTGGTATGAAGAGCGTGGATTTGTGCCAAACGTGACTTTCCCATGTGCTACGATTCATGATTCCGAAAGTGGAAAGATCGCCATTTATTACGGATGTGCGGATACGTATGTTGGGCTTGCATTTACAAAAGTGGATGAAGTTATATCCTATATTAAGGAACACAGCGTTGTAACAGAAGCCGAAACAGAGATTGGAAAGAGATAAAATATTGGAGGAATCATCATGCTGAAAGCAGAAGTGAAAGAACATTTGAAGAACGACATTATACCATTCTGGCAGGGCATGAAAGATGAAGTATACGGAGGATTCTACGGCTATTTAGGATTTGACTTGAAGCTGGATAAAGAAGCTGTGAAAGGCTGCATCTTAAACAGCAGGATCCTCTGGTTTTTCTCCAATGCATATATGATTCTTGGAGAGAAATCGCTTCTAGAAAGTGCTCGTCATGCGTTCCTTTTTTTAAAAGAACATTGTGTGGACAGACAATACGGAGGTGTATACTGGTCACTTAACTATAAGGGAGAGCCGGATGATACAACGAAGCATACCTATAATCAAGCATTTGCTATTTATGCCCTTTCCTCCTATTATGATGCATCACGTGATGAAGAAGCTTTGGAAATTGCCCACAGTCTTTATAATCTTGTGGAGACAAAGTGCAAGGACGAGTATGGATATCTGGAAGCGTTCAGCCGGAATTTTGAACCTGTGGACAATGACAAACTTTCTGAAAACGGTGTTTTGGCAGAAAAAACTATGAATACCCTGCTCCATGTATTTGAGGCATATACAGAATTATATCGTGTTGCAGGGGAAGCGTTTGTGGCAGATAATCTTCGGTTTATGCTGGATATCATTGCTGATAAAGTCTATAATCCGGAACTTGGTCGTCAGGAGGTTTTCTTTGACAGAACATGGAATACACTTATTGATCTGTACTCCTATGGGCATGATATCGAGACAGCATGGCTTGTTGACAGAGGACTTGGAGTTCTTGGTGATGCAGTTTATACGGCGAAGCTTACACCAATCACGAAAACAATTACGGAAAACATTTATAACAGAGCATATATTGATCATTCACTGGTAAATGAAGCAGAAAACGGTGTTGTGGATACGACTCGTGTGTGGTGGGTACAGGCAGAGGCGTTAGTCGGTTTCTTGAATGGGTACCAGAAATCCCCGGAACAGAAAAAGTACCAGAAAGCGGCGGAAGATATCTGGGATTACATTAAAAACAATCTGATTGATAAGAGAACTGGGTCTGAATGGTTTTCAGAACTGGATAAAGACAGAAAGCCTATCGGAAAACCAATCGTGGAGCCGTGGAAATGTCCATACCATAACGGAAGAATGTGCTTTGAGGTGATAAGGAGGTTACAGGATGCTTCATAAACAATATTATGTGGAACAGGCGAAAGTAGATAAGCTGATATCCAGAAAGAATCAAAAAAGTGAGTACTATAATGGGATTTATGACCGTTATGAATATCCGGTGCTCACCAGAGAGTTTGCACCGGTTTACTGGAGATATGATCTGGATGAAGAGACAAATCCATATTTTATGGAGCGTCTGGGAATCAATGCAGTAATGAATTCGGGTGCTATTGAGTTAGATGGAAAATATTATCTTGTTGTGAGAGTGGAAGGAAACGACAGAAAATCCTTTTTTGCAGTAGCTGAGAGTGATACAGGAATTGATGGGTTTCGTTTCTGGGACTATCCTGTGGTTCTTCCGGACACATGCCCCGAGGAGACGAACGTATATGACATGCGTCTGACAAAGCATGAAGATGGGTGGATTTATGGCGTTTTCTGTTCAGAAAGTAAGGATAAGGAGAATTCAGATCTGTCGGCTGCAGTTGCGGAAGCCGGGATTGTAAGAACAAAAGATTTGAAGACTTGGGAACGGATGGACAACCTGAAGACATTGCACTCTCCACAGCAGAGAAATGTTGTTCTTCATCCGGAATTTGTGAATGGAAAATATGCATTTTATACCAGACCGATGGATGGATTCATTGAGACTGGAAGCGGTGGCGGAATCGGATTCGGACTCTGTGATGATATAGAGCATGCAGTGATCGATGAAGAAAAAATTATCAGCAAGAGAATCTATCATACGCTTACCGAGGCAAAAAACGGAGCAGGAGCACCGCCGATCAAAGGTAAAAAATGTTGGATCAATATTGCTCATGGTGTGAGAAACACAGCTGCCGGTCTCAGATATGTGTTGTATGTATTCGGAACAGATCTGAAAGATCCTGCCAAAGTGATCGCAGAGCCATCAGGAGTATTCCTTGTACCGTTGGGAAATGAACGGATAGGGGATGTATCCAACGTGGTATTTACAAATGGCGCAATTGCAACGGAAGATGGAGAGGTCTACATTTACTATGCTTCCTGTGATACTAGAATGCATGTGGCTACAACTACCATCGATAAACTGGAAGATTATCTGTTCTCTACGCTTGAAGACCCACATCGTTCCCCGGATTGTGTAAAGCAAAGATGTGAATTGATTAAGAATAATCTTGAGTTGCTATAAGGTACTATCTTATCTCCGGGCGGCAAAAAGGCTGCCCGGGAGAAAAGAATCAGAGGAGTGTTGGAAATGTTCTGGAAAAAATGGATAAAAGATATTAAAGAAAAAACTTCTGATATGAATAAAAAAGAGGCGTTTTCTTATATTGTCACTTATTATTGGCCGCACATTGTTGGAGGCATTTCCATTATTGCTCTGATTCTTTTGTTTGGCAGGCACTATTTATTTGGAAATGTAAATCCCTCTTTTACATGTGTAATGGTAAATCAGAGAGCAGATACTGAGCGGGATAATCGGATGGCGGAAACATATGCCAAAGAAACAGGGCTTCGGAGAGAAGAAGTTGTGATTGATTCGGACTATCATTTCTCATATGCGGATGTGCATCTGGAAGGTGTAAATGAAAGTTCCTATGAGAAATTCTTCTTTCAATGGCAGAATGGTGAACTTGATGTAGCAATTATATCAGAAAGCTTTTATGAGTATTGTAGGCAGCTTGGCGGTGAGTTTCGGCATATAGAGGATGCCGGAAGTTTTGAGACATATATGGATGCCGGAATATGCAGAGCTATCGTGTTGGGGAATGACAGCTTTATGGAGAAAGTGACAGGAGATGCGAATGAACGGCTTCTTCTGACTTTTCCGGAGACGGGGGATCATAAGGAAGCAGCAGATGAATTTCTCGATTATCTTTTAAGTGTGAAAAGTGGGGAAATTGGAGGTATAGAATATGAAGAAATTATCAACTGACAATCCCTTTTTTGACTTTACAGGAAATTTGGGTGATTGGATTATTTTGAATATTCTGTTTGTAGTCACATCTGTGCCGGTAATTACAGCAGGAGCCTCACTGACAGCCCTTTATCAGGTTGCATTAAGGCGGCAGAGAAGAGAAAGCAATTATGTGGCGAGAGAATACATAAAGGCGTTCCGGGAAGAGTGGAAACAGAGTACGGTATTGTGGATCATATTCCTGATGACAGGTGTGCTTCTGTTATTTGATATTTTCTATGTAGGGAATCTAGGGAAGGGAATGGCGATCGCAATTGGCTGTGTAACAGTTGTCTGGAGTTTGGTGTTCAGTTATGCATTTCCACTACAGGCCAGATTTCAAAATACCATTAAAAATACATTTAAAAATGCATTAGTTTTGTCTGTAAGACATCTGCCTTATACAGTTTTGATCATCGGTCTGAACAGTATTCCGGTTATATGTCTTGCCGCAGGAACATTTACGACTATGATGGCTTTTCCGATATACTGCTTCGCAGGATTTGCGCTGACGGCAAAAATAAACAGTATATTCTTTGATAAGATTTTTCGGGAATTTATGGCAAAAAGTGAGGAGGTACAGAAAAATGAGAATTGAACCAGATAATAAAAAATTGCAGTACTGTGGAAGAATTGACTGGAGCATACCCAATGAACCGGTATTTGTATATCCCTGTACCTCTGTGGGAATGAAATTTACCGGCAATGTATTGAAGATTCGAATAAAAAATAAAAATGCGTACTGGGACAATTTTTTAGGGTGTATTATTGACGGTAAGCAGATGTCACTTTTACTTCCCAAAGAGGGTGCGGCTATTCTGGACATTCCTATAGAGAAAACGATGACGGGTGAACACGAAGTGTTGTTTTTCAAAAGGCAGGATTCCTGTCATGAATTGACGGTGCTTGGCTTTGAGATCGATGATGGGGGACGGCTTCTTGATATGCCGACAAAGCTGAAGAGAAAAATTGAAGTATACGGAGATTCGGTGTCTGCCGGGGAAGTTTCTGAAGCGGTGGATTATGTTGGAAAGGAAGACCCGGAGCATAATGGGGAATATTCCAATAGTTGGTATTCCTATGCGTGGATGACTGCCAGAAAGCTGAATGCTCAGATTCATGATATTGCACAGGGTGGTGTAGCACTTATGGACAAAACGGGATGGTTTTATGAGCCCGAAGCAGTTGGTATGGAGACAGCATGGGATACGACTCATTATAATCCGGTTTTCGGGTCCCCGGTGAAATGGGACTTTTCCGAATATATTCCACAGGTAGTAATCGTAGCAATCGGACAAAACGACAGCCACCCGCAGGATTATATGAAAGAGGATTGTGATGGGGAAAAGGCGGTTCATTGGAGAGAACGGTATGGTGTTTTTCTCGGAAAATTAAAGAATCAATATCCTGATGCACAGATTGTTTGTTGTACGACGTTGCTTCAGCATGATGAAAACTGGGACCGTTCTATCGGACAGGTGGTACAGGAGATGAAAGACCCGAGGATCACACAGTATATTTTTAAACGGAACGGAAAGGGAACACCAGGGCATTTGAGAATACCGGAGGCTCAGGAAATGGCAGATGAGCTGGCGGCATATATAGAAACTCTTGAGATAGAAGGGTGGGACGAATAATGAAAAGAATGAATCTTGCAAGACTAAAAGGCTGCATGCAAAGAGCGCAAAGAGGAGAGGAACTGGTCATTGGATTTCTGGGTGGTTCTATCACTCAGGGATCACTGGCAAGTGAACACGAAAACTGTTATGCATATCGTGTGTTTCAGTGGTGGCAAGAGAATTTCCCAGCTGCAGAGTCCGCTTATGTGAATGGGGGAATCGGCGGAACAGATTCTCTGTTTGGAGTATCACGGGCTGTGACAGATGTGTTGATGTATCAGCCAGATGTGGTAATTGTGGATTTCAGTGTCAATGATAAGGAGAATGAGTTTTATCAGGAAACATATGAAGGGGTTATAAGAAAAATTCTTACATGGAAATCTAAACCAGCAGTTATTTTACTAAATAATGTTTTTTATGATACAGGTGAAAATGCGCAGGAGTATCATAATGCAATCGGTGACTGGTATCATGTGCCGCATGTAAGTGTTAAGGACACACTGTATCAGAAGATGAAGAGCGGCATGTATACCAGAGAAGAGCTGACATCAGATGGACTGCATCCAAATGATAAAGGACATAAGTTGGTTGCGGCTGAGATTATTTCATTTTTAGATCAGGTAAAAGAGCATAAGAGTGAATGGGAAGCAGAGGTGCCACTACCGCTTCCTATGACAGCAAATGCCTATGAAAATGCGAAGAGGCTGACCATTCGGGAGATTTCTCCGAAGCTTTCGGGATTCCAGACAGATACAGCAGAAAAAACAGGGCATCTGGATTTTTTTAAAAATGGCTGGATAGGGAAGAGGGCGGGAGATAAGATCCTGTTTGAGATCGAGGCTTCCTGCATAGCCATTCAGTATAGAAAAACTATAAAAAAACCGGCATTGAGGGCAAAACTGGTGCTGGATGGAGAGAGTGAAAAAGCAAGGATCCTGGATGGAAATTTTGAAGAGGATTGGGGAGATTGCCTATATTTGGAGCCAATACTTCACCATGGGGAACATAAAAAACACATTGTTGAGATTGAAATTATAGATGACGGATTAGAGAAATCATCCCAATTTTATTTATTGTCATTGATTATTGCATAAAGTATTAGGAAAAACAGGAGGGCATTATGAATACGAGAGAGATTTATAATTTTTGGATGAGTGATTCTTATTTTGACGAGGATACGAAGAAAGAGCTGGCTGCCATCGCAGATGATGAGAAAGAAATTGAGGAACGTTTTTATCGTGATCTTGAATTTGGAACGGGGGGGCTTCGCGGTATTATCGGTGCCGGAACAAACCGTATGAATATTTATACCGTACGAAGGGCGACACAGGGATTGGCAAATTATATTTTAAAAGAGGGAGCAGAGAAAAAAGGCGTAGCAATTGCCTATGACTCTAGAAACATGTCTCCGGAATTTGCTGAAGAGGCAGCACTCTGTATGGCGGCAAACGGAATAAGAGCTAATATTTTTCCATCACTTCGTCCGACTCCGATGTTGTCTTTTGCTCTCAGAGAGCTTGGATGTACAGCTGGAATTGTAATAACAGCGAGTCATAATCCGCCGGAATACAACGGTTATAAGGTATACTGGGAGGATGGCGCACAGATTACAGCACCAAAGGATAAAGAAATTATCGGAGAAGTGAATGCCATTACAGATTTTAATGAAGTGAAGACGATGACAAGAGAAGAAGCAGAAAAAACAGGGATGTACGAAGTAATCTCTTCTGAAATTGATGATAAATATATGGAAGCATTAAAGACGCAGGTACTTCATCCGGAGATCATCAGAAAAGAAGCTTCTAATCTGAAGATTGTCTATACACCACTTCATGGTACTGGCAATCTCCCGGTTCGGAGAGTGTTAAAGGAATTGGGCTTTGGGCAGGTCTATGTTGTAAAAGATCAGGAGCTTCCGGATGGAAATTTCCCAACCGTAGCTTATCCAAATCCAGAGGATAAGAATGCATTTACACTTGCATTAAAGCTTGCAAAAGAAGTGGATGCAGATATTATTCTTGCAACTGATCCAGATGCGGATCGCCTGGGTGTCTATGCGAAGGATGCTAAGACTGGAGAATATATAAGTTTTACGGGAAATATGTCTGGTATGTTAATTCTGGAATATATTTTGTCTCAAAAAAAGGAAATGGGCATTCTTCCGGACAATGGTGCAGTCGTTACGACTATCGTTTCCGGGAAGATGGCAAGAGACATTACCAATGCGTACAATGTGGATTTGATCGAAACACTTACGGGATTTAAGTATATCGGAGAACAGATCAAGTTCTTTGAAAAGAATCATGAACATGAGTATCTTTTCGGGTATGAAGAGAGTTATGGATGTCTGGTGGGAACACATGCCAGAGATAAAGATGCCGTTGTTGCAGTGATGGCGCTCTGTGAAGTGGCTGCATGGTGTAAGCATCAGGGAATCACCCTATGTGATCAGATGGAAAACCTGTTTCAGACATATGGATATTATAAAGAGGGGTTGTCTACTGTTACTCTGAAAGGTCAGGATGGGGCAAAGGAGATTCAGGAAATGATGGAAAACATCCGATGTGAAGTCCCGGTCCAGATTGGCGGAGTGAAAGTGACACAGTTTCGGGATTACCGGGAGGATATTCTGGTAGATTATCCCACAAGTGAAAAGAAATCAACCGGGCTTCCAAAATCAAATGTATTGTATTTTGAACTGGAAGGTGGGACATGGTGCTGTATCCGGCCATCAGGAACAGAACCGAAGATAAAGTTTTACATTGGAGTGAGAGGTGCTGATGAAGGGGAAGCTGCTGATAAATTGAATGCAATGACAACGGCATTATCCAAATTGGCAGAATAGACGGAGGCAAGAATAATGGCTTTTAGAAAAGATTTTGTGTGGGGTGCGGCAACCAGCTCTTACCAGATTGAGGGAGCTGTAAAGGATGAAGGAAAAGGTCTTCATATCTGGGATGTTTATACCGGGGAGCCGGACCATGTGTTTGAAGAGCATACAGGAGAAGTGGCATGTGACCATTATCACAGATACCGTGAGGATGTCAGAATTATGAAGGAAATGGGACTTAAGGCTTATCGCTTTTCTATTGATTGGTCCAGAGTTCTCCCGGAAGGATTCGGACGTGTGAATGAAAAAGGAATTGCATTTTATAATGCCTTGATCGACGAACTTCTGGCAAATGGGATCGAGCCATATATTACGCTGCATCATTGGGAACTGCCCTATGAAATCTACAAACGTGGCGGCTGGATGAATCCGCAGATTGTAGAATGGTTTGGCGAGTATGCGAAGCTGGTGGCAGAACGGTTCAGCGACAGAGCAACTCATTATTTTACCTTGAATGAACCGCAGTGCTTTGTGGGTCTTGGATTTCTGACAGGAGAGCATGCACCGGGACTTAAGATGCCGCTTCGTGATACCTTTGAAATGGCTCATAATGCATTGAAGGCTCATGGAAAAGCTGTTCAGATGTTGCGTCAGTATGGAAAGCAGAAGCTTACAATAGGTTATGCGCCGACTTGTGGTATGTGTTATCCAAAAACTGATAAGCCAGAGGATATTGAAGCAGCAAGACAGATGATGTTTTCCCTGCAGCCGGATAATCGTAACTGGACATGGAATATACCATGGTGGTCAGATCCGGTACTTTTAGGACATTATCCGGAAGAAGGGTTAAATCGGTATGAGGAATATCTTCCGAAGATCACAGATGAGGATATGAAATTGATTTCAGAGCCGATCGATGTTTATGGACAAAATATCTACAACGGAAGATGTATTCGTATGGGAGCAGATGGAAAACCGGAAGATGTAAAAAGGTATGAGGGATTTCCAAAGACTGCCATTGACTGGCCGGTGACACCTGAGGCACTTTACTGGGGACCAAAGTTTTTATATGAGCGGTATCAGAAGCCTATTTACATCACGGAAAATGGACTTTCCTGTCATGATGTTGTTTCACTGGACGGAAAAGTGCATGATCCGAACAGAATTGATTTTTTGGCAAGATATTTGCGTGAATTAAAACGTGTAGCAGGTGAAATTGATCTGTGTGGATATTTTCAGTGGTCACTAATGGATAACTTTGAGTGGGCGAAAGGATATTCTGAGCGTTTCGGATTGGTCTACGTGGATTATCAGACACAGGAAAGAATCCTGAAGGATTCGGCATACTGGTATCGTGATGTGATTCAAAGCAATGGGGATGAATTATGAGCATTTTAAAATTAAAACCAAGCTGTAAAGACTATCTCTGGGGAGGAAACAGACTCAGAGAAGAATATGGAATAGAATATAGTGGGGATGTACTGGCTGAGGCGTGGGAATTGTCCTGCCATCCGGATGGACCGTCATATATTACGAATGGAACATATGCAGGAAAGACCTTACAGCAATATATTGATTCAGAAGGAAAAGAAGTATTGGGAGTTCATTGCCGGAGATTCCGTGATTTTCCAATCTTGACAAAGTTTATTGACGCAAAAGATAATCTTTCTATCCAGGTTCACCCAGACAACCGTTATGCCCTGAAAAATGAGGGACAGTACGGAAAGACAGAGATGTGGTATGTAATGGATGCGGGAGAAAATGCATTCCTGTATTATGGTTTCAAAAAAGAAATCAGTAAGGAAGAGTTTGCGCAGAGAATCCAGGAAGATACTCTTCTTGAAGTGTTGAATGCGGTTCCGGTTCAGAAGGGTGACGTGCTTTTTATTGAATCAGGAACGATTCATGCTATTGGTAAGGATATTTTAATTGCGGAAATACAACAGAACTCTAACGTGACTTACCGTGTTTACGATTACGGAAGAGTCGGTAAAGATGGAAAGAAACGAGACTTACATATTGAAAAAGCACTGGCTGTGACCAATCGTGTGCCGATCATCAAAGATAAAAGCAGTTATCCACATGTGGCGGATTGTGATTACTTTACCGTTGATAAGCTGAACCTTGACGGAAAAGTTATGAAGAAGATGGAAGGAAATGTTTCAGAGGAGTCCTTTGCAAGTATTCTGATACTGGATGGTCAGGGAACTATTTCTGATGGAAAAGAAACATTGGAATTCCGAAAAGGTGATAGCTTTTTTGTATCAGCGGGAAGTGGAAATTATACGCTGGAAGGAACTTGTGATGCACTGATTACTACGATTCGTGAGAAGGCAGCACCTGTCCGTATTGGAATTGATATCGGAGGGACTGACACCAAGATCGGATTGGTAGATATCCATCAGAAGATAATTGCTTATGAGAAGATTAAGACTAACGCTGCAAGGACATCAGAAGAAGTTATTTCGGAAATCGGTCAAAAAACTTTGAATCTTATGGAACAGCAGGGAATTGCTATGGACCAATGCGTCGGCGCAGGCGTCGGAATTCCGGGAACGATTGACCGTAAGAATGGTGTAGTGCGTTATTCCAATAATATTAGATGGGAAAATGTAGAAATCGTCAAAGAAATAGGGAAATATTTACCTATCCCGATTAAGATAGCAAATGATGCGGATTGTGCTGCCTTGGGAGAGGCAGTAGCCGGCGCCGGAAAAGAGTGTCAGGATGTGATTATGATTACCCTTGGAACCGGAGTCGGCGGCGGAATCATTATAGATGGAAATATCTATGAAGGAAAAGGAAGCGGCGGAAGTGAACTCGGACATATGGTCATTGTGGAAGATGGCCAGCCATGTACTTGTGGAAGAAAAGGATGCCTAGAGACATATGCATCAGCAACGGCGTTGATGAGAGAAGCAAAGCACGCGACAGGAAAAGACCTGACACCGAAGGAAATATTTGAAGGCGCAGAAAATGGTAATACTATTTTGAAAGAAGTTGTGGATACCTATATCCGCAGATTGGGAATTGGAATCGTAAATATAGTGAACATATTCAGACCGCAGCTTGTTCTTCTTGGCGGAGGGCTTCCAGGTCAGGGAAGATCTCTTACAGAGCCTCTTCGTAAGATTGTGAGGGAAGGGTGTTTTGGAGGAGCTAAAGGAGAACTTCCAGAAATTGAGATTGGGGCACTGGGAAATGAGGCAGGGATGATCGGAGCTGCAAGTCTGATTTAGCAGTAACGTTAATTATAGGCTCTTCACTGTAGTAGGTAAAGGGGCTGTCTGTACGGCAGCTCCTTTTGATATACAAAATAATTTAAAAGCAATATGGAAGCGAAGAATCAAGAACAAGTTGACAGAGGTATTTTGCAGACATACAATGGATTATATTTGTTGACAAAATGATTATATCTAGAAGGAGCGCGTATTTTGTTTTTAAAGGGGAGGTTATCATGTTTCATTATAGTATTTTACAGACGTACAATGATTTAGAGATGTTGGTGTATACATATGTTATGGATCATAAGGATGAAGTAAGGTATATGACAATTCGGGAACTGGCAGAGGCAGTACATGTTTCAACATCAACAGTACTCAGATTTTGTAAAAAAACAGGATGTGATGGTTATGCGGAATTTAAAATGAAGTTTAAACAGTTTTTGATGGAAGACATGAAGAAACAGAAGATAAAGGATTGTGGAATTGATGAGATCATGTATTTCTTCCACACGACAACTTCAGCGGAATATGAAGAAAAGATAAATTATATTGTCAGAAATATTCAGGATGCAAAGAATCTGATCTTTATCGGAATCGGAACGTCTGGGATACTTGGGAAATACGGGGCAAGGTTTTTTTCAAATATCGGTAAATATAGTCAGTATATTGAGGATCCATATTATCCGATACATGAGGATCTGGATGATACGATTGTGATCGTGCTGTCGGAATCAGGGGAGACTCAGCAGATCATACAGATGTCAGAACGTTTTAAACGGCACCATGCAAAGATTTTGAGTATTACGAATGGAAATAGCAATACTTTGGCAAAAATATCTGATTTCCATTTGGATTACTTTGTCAGACATCATATGGTTCATGAAGAGTATAATATTACAACACAGGTGCCGGTTATTTATCTGCTGGAAACAATCGGCAGACGATTGATATAAAAAACAAGGTGTTTTTTGAAAGATACATGTTTTTTATGGTTGTAACATATGTCTGAGAAAAGTGAAACTATAGTATTTTTTTATGATTATCGTATAATAAAGCCATAAAGCGACCGGTGCTGAAATAGAAGAAAGGAGTAGCAGTTATGGCTATAGATTACAAAGCTACAGCAAAAGAGCTTGTAAATGAATTGGGAGGAAATGAGAACATTACAAATGTTTCCCATTGTGCAACAAGGTTGAGATTTATCTTGAAAGATGAATCGAAGGTGGATTCAAATAAGGTGAAAAAAATCCCCGGTGTCATTACATCTGTTCAGGCAAGCGGTCAGTACCAGGTTGTAATTGGTAATCATGTAAAAGATGCGTATGATTTTGTTATGGAATTGGTTACTGTTGATGAAAATCAGTCTTCAGGAAATGGAGGAAATAAAGTAGGAATTTTCAGCAGGATCATCGATGTGATTTCCAGCATTTTCGCTCCGTTTTTATATACGCTTGCAGCATGTGGTATTCTGCAGGGGATTTTGGGAATCTTTGTAGCGCTTGGAGCAATCGATACGGCAGGCGGTACTTACCAGATCTTGAATTTTATTTCATGGACAGCGTTTACGTTCCTTCCGGTATTGATTTCTGTAACAGCGGCGAAAAAGTTCGGAATGAACATTTACGCAGCGATCGTAATTGCATGTGCACTGGTATGTCCAGATTATATTAATATGGTGAATGCGGGCGAAGCAGTTTATTTTTTTGGCATGCGGGTACAGCTGTTAAGTTATACTTCCTCTGTTATTCCGATTATTTTGACGATCTGGATGGCATCCTATGTTCAGAAGTTTTTTGATAAGCATTTACCGATCGTGGTTAGAAATTTGTTTTCTCCGATGTTTACAATTACGCTTATGGTACCTGTAACTCTGCTGGCATTCGGTCCCATAGGTAATACGATCGGAGGCGCAATCGGAGGCGTTTACAATTATCTTTATGGATTAAGCCCGATTGTAGCAGGAATTGTTGTAGGTGGTTTATGGGAGGTTCTGGTAATCTTTGGTGTACATTGGGGAATTACTCCTGTAACAGTCGGAAATTATGCTGCTCTTGGATATGATACCTTTACAGGTCTGCAGGCATCAGCAGTATTTGCACAGGCTGGAGCTGCTTTTGGGGTGTTCTTAAAAACAAAAGACCGTGATATGAAGGGAGTATCATCTTCCGCAGCGATAACGGGGCTCTTCGGTATTACAGAGCCTGCGATTTACGGCGTAAATCTTAGATTGAAAAAACCAATGATCTGTGGATGTATTGCCGGTGCACTCGGCGGTGCGGTCGCCGGTGGATTTCATGCTGTATCCTGGGGCTATAATATGCCGGGGATTGCTACGATCCCAGCATATTTTAAAGCCGGACATATGAGCGAATTTCTTGGATTTTTGATTTCTATTTTAGTATCCTTTATTTTGGGTACGGTGCTGGCATGGATCGTAGGGTTTGAAGAAGCAGAAGAGGAAACGCAGGAGACTATAAATATCCGGGAAATGCCAGAACTGAATAAAAATACGAAAGATGAAGATCGAGAACTGATTTTATTTAGTCCGGTAAATGGCTGTGTTGTGGCAATAGAGGAAGTGAATGATGAAGCATTTGCGTCAAAGGCAATGGGGGATGGTGTGGGAATTATCCCTATCGACGGAAAGGTGTATGCGCCTTGTGATGGTACAGCATCTGTGGTATTTCCTACCGGACATGCGTTAGGTATTTCTGTAAATGGTGTAGATGTATTGATTCATATCGGAATTGATACGGTAGAACTGGATGGAAAAGGATTTGAAACACATGTAAAGCAGGGAGATACTGTAAAGCAAGGAGATTTGCTGGTGTCATTTGATAAAGACTTTATTGAAGCACAGGGATATGACAGTACAGTGATATTCATAGTTACAGACATGGGAAACAAAAAGGATATCAAGTCTTTTACAAGGAAAGATGTGCAGGTAGAGGAAAAAGTTATCGAATTAAAATAGTAGAAAGAAGGCTATCATATGAGCAGATTACCGGAAAATTTTTTATGGGGAGGAGCCGTTGCGGCCCATCAGGTGGAAGGTGCGTGGAATGAAGACGGAAAAGGAATCAGCGTAGTGGATGTACTTACAGCAGGGGCGCATGGGGTTGACCGTAGAATTACAGATGGAATAAAGGATGACTGTTATTATCCAAACCATGATGGAATTGATTTTTATCATCGTTATAAAGAAGACATCAGATTGTTTGCAGAAATGGGTTTTAAATGTTTTCGGACTTCCATTGCATGGACTCGCATTTTCCCAAAAGGTGATGAGGAAATGCCGAATGAAGAGGGTCTTCGGTTTTATGATGATCTGTTTGATGAACTGTTGAAATATGATATTCAACCGGTTGTAACGCTCTCTCATTTTGAGATGCCATATCATCTTGTCAAAGAGTATGGCGGTTGGAAAAATAGAAAAGTGATCGATTTTTTTGTGAAATATGCTGTGACAGTGATGGAACGTTATAAGAATAAAGTGAAATATTGGATGACATTTAATGAGATCAATAATCAAAAAAACTATAAATATCCATTGTTTGGCTATACTTGTTCAGGAGTGATCTTCCCGAAAGAGTCAAATCCGGAAGAATGTATGTACCAGACCGTGCACCATGAGCTGGTAGCAAGCGCGCTTGTAGTAGAAAAAGGGCATGAGATTAATCCGGGCTTTCAGATTGGATGTATGATGGCTTTTGTGCCTCTGTATTCATATTCCTGTCATCCGGAGGATATTATGTTTACGACACTTTCCATGCATGACAGATATTTGTTCGGAGACGTGCATGTGAGAGGAGAGTATCCGTCTTATATTTATAAAGAATGGGAACGTAAAGGCTTTCATATACAGATTACAGAGGAAGATAAACGAATATTAAAAGCCGGTACGGTTGATTATGTTGGCTTTAGTTATTATATGTCCAATGCCGTAAAAGCAAATGCTGTTATGGAAGGAAATGGAGTTGATGGATTTCCGGGAAGTATAAGCAATCCATATGTGAAAAAAAGTGACTGGGGATGGCAGATCGATCCGGTAGGATTAAGATACTCCTTGAATGTATTATATGAGAGATATCAGAGACCGCTTTTCATTGTGGAAAATGGCTTCGGCGCAATTGATGAACTCCAACTGGATGGAAAGATTGAGGATGATAACAGAATCGAGTATCTGAGATCACATATTCTGGAATTGGAAAAGGCGGTTTCAGAAGATGGTGTGGAGTTGATAGGATATACCCCATGGGGATGCATTGACTGTGTTTCTTTTACTACCGGTGAAATGAAGAAAAGATATGGATTTATTTATGTGGACAGAGATGATGCAGGAAATGGTACATTGGAAAGAAAAAAGAAAAAGTCTTTCTATTGGTATCAAAATGTAATAAAAAGCAATGGGGAGAATTTGTAAAAAGGTACTGTCTCCATTAGAGAATATGGGGACTCTCACCTGATATTTGTCAGGAGGGAGCCCCCATAAACAATTAAATCTTATTTACAATAACCGCTTTTCCCCGAAGTTCTAGATTTTTCGTATCGATCCGATATTCTACACCCTGTGGGATCGCTGTTTCTAAAAGAACCTGTGTCTGGTCTGCTTTTACATGGACTGTGAATTTTCCTTTTACAGATTCATAGCTGCAGCGAAATTCCTGCATTTCGGGCGGCAGATAGGGGCAGATGGTTACTTTTTCAAATCCCGGCTTTTCCGGTTGGATCCCGGCGATGCCGTTATAATACCATTCTATGATATGTCCCATCATGTCATGGCAATGGCTTCTTGGGTTGGTTTCCCAGTATTCTCCGAGTGTCGTTTCGCCGTCCAGTACAAATGCATAGTAGCTGGGATGCTTTTTGCGAAGAATAAACCGGCAGATCAGATCGTTCATATCATATTTTCGGGCAGTCTGGATCACATAGGGCAGTCCGACTTCTCCGCTGACAAATGCCTGCTCCTGTTCCAATGTGTATCGAAAGGCTTTTACGATATCTGCTTCTTTTTCTTTTGGCGCCAGTCCCCAGTAAAGGGGAAGTGCTTCAGCCGCCTGAGTCATGAAAATCTCATCTGGTTTTTCCCATGCGCGATAACACCAAAACCCTTTCTCTTCATTCCATACAAGCAGTTTTTCATTATAATTCTGTTTGATATCTTGTGCATAATCTTCCAGTTCTTTTTGATCGGCATTGTTTCCGAGAATCTCTGCAAAATAAGCCAGTGTTATGGTGTCTGCGTATAGAAACGCGGTTTCTACATTTTCGCGTACCAGTTCATTTTTCGGATTTCCCCAGTCGCCCAGACCATGATTGAGAAAGCCGCCGGCATTTACTTTTGTTTTTAAATGCTTCAGATAGCGCATTCCGGCATCGTAGTTTTCTTCAATGATTTTTTTGTCGCCGTAGAATACATAATGCCAGTATGTTCCCAGAATACAGGTACTTCCCCAGGGGATGATATCGTAAAAATCACCCAGACCCGGTACCGGGAGTACATTTGGAATATAACATGGACATTGAGAAGGCATCAGACCTTCAGGCATATCGTATTTGCTGCCGTCCATATTCAGAAAATAATCTCCGTCTTTATGTTGGGCAGTCCGCATGTCCAGTAAAAATTTTTCCCAAAGCTTTCGTCCGTCTTTCATATACATGATAGAAGGCGCCATCAGATGATTTGGTTCCTGCCATGCAAAACGCTCAATAGTCGGACAATCGGTGTGGACACTAAGCATATTTGCTTCTACGGATTTTTCCACAAGATGATAAATTTGTTCATAACGTTTCTCATCACAGGTAAACATACCGTGTGTGACATGGGCGCTGGTGACCGCATGGGCGGTCAGGTTACGGATCTGGACCGGTTCATTACTGCCGTCCATATTTGCCTTTTTTGCAACAGCTGCATATCGTCCCGCAAAATAAGTGAATTTCATTCGGCATGTTTCCCACACATGATCCTCGCCAATGATATATGTGATACAGGAGTCTACATTCGTCCAGTTTTTTGCAATCTGATCCACATCTCCATCTTCCGACAGCTTTTCTGCCGGATAGATGGAAATCGTATCTCCTGTGTTTCCTTTTGCGTCAAATTCCAGGATTCCGGACATATTTTGCCCAAAATCATAGATTGCTCTGTTATTTACATCCCGAAGATATTTTCCTTCATAAGATTGGATGACTTTGACCGGCGGCTGGATCTGTTCCTTTGGCAAGCCTTTGGGGGCATCTTCGCTGTCTACGATCACTGCATGCCGCCAGCCGGAGGCATCATAATCTGCATTGCACCACTGTGAAAGCGGCTGCCCTTTTACGTTTTTTTCTGCACGGATCCTGCCGTCTATTGTCTCAGAACCATACACATTGCTCATCACGACAGGATGCTTTTGCGTCTGAAATGTGTCATCTGCCGTGATGATCTCGGAGGAACCGTCTTCATAGTCAATGACGAGTTTCAACGCCAGCACCAGATGTTTTCCGAAGGGTTGGTAGGGGTTGGGGTTGGGCGGCATGAATTCCGGAAAATGAAATGTGTAATGTTCATCCATTTTGATATACCAGCCGTTTCCGACTTCTGCGCCAAGTACATTTTCTCCCGGCGTCAGATATTTCGTTACATCAAATGTTACATATTCTACTAACTTGCGATAATCGGTCCATCCCGGATCTAATTCGTGATCCTCGACTTTTTTTCCGTTTATGTAAAAATGAAACTGCCCCAGGCCACAGACATTTACAGTCGCCTTTTTGACGGCTTTCAGTATCTTAATTTTTTTCCGCGCATAAAACGGTGCTGCCGTTTCTCCGGTAATCCATTTTCCTAAATGATTCTTCATAGTATTTTCACTTCATCTCCGTTTCCTATTACTTTCATCGGATATCTTTGATCTGTCAGATCATTTCAGATATTCTCCGGACTCTTTTCCGGATAGAATTGAATGAAAATAATATATAAGATAGTTGCAGCCATGGGCGCTAAAAATCTGACTGCATTTATTCCTGTCAGAACAGCTTCCGGCTGTTGGCCGATCGCGCCGGCAATATAACCTGTCGCTGCCAGAACGCCTGCCAGAATTGCGCTTGAAATTGCAGTACCACATTTATAAGAAAATCCACCGATCGCTGAAATTGTTCCGTTTAGCTGTTCTCCGGTTGTTTTTGCCACATATTCTGTCATTCCGACAACGGTCATCGGGCGGAACGCATTTGTCATAGTTGCAAATGCACTGCAGATGGCAGTCAGAATATACAAAGCCGGGAGAGATTTTCCGCCGACAAAGAACAGGATCAGGTTGCACACGATACAGATTGCCTGTGTATAAGTAACAGCTTTTTTCAGGTTTCCCTTGAGCAGCCGTAAGATGACCGGCATCAATGCCATGACACCGACCATACCGCTTACAGAGATCACAAGCATATAGGTTGCGATCAATGCAGGATTCATCAGATAATACATGCAGTAAAATACGGAAGATGTCATGATCAGCTGGAACAAAATACATCCTGTGCACCAGAATAAAAGCATCGGGTACATTTCTTTTACTTTAAACAATTTTTTCAGACTTTTGCCGACGGGCTCCTTCTTTGTAGTATCTGTCACGTATTTCTCTTTACATTTTGCAAATGCACACCAGCTTGTAATGCACATCAGTACAGCGCCGATTGCAACAAGGATCATATATCCTTTTTCCGGATCATCACCGCCGAGCACAGCGACCAGATTGGTTGTAAAGGAAGAAACGATCAAAATCATGACAGAAGAAATAAAGGTTGCGATCGAAATCACATCATTTTTTTCCATATCGTTTTTTGACAATGTAGGAAGGATCGCTGTATACGGAATCTCAAGTGCAGTCAGAAGCATTCCGTAACAAACATACAGAACAGCTGCATAGACAACCTTCCCGGCCGGTGACAGATGCGGTGCGGCAAACAAAAGTACTGCGGCAACTGCCAGCGGCAGCGGTACAAATAATAAATATGGCCTGTAGCTTCCCCAGTGGGATTTTGTCCTGTCGGCAATATTTCCGATGATCGGATCATTGATCGCATCCCAGATGGTTGCCGCAGTCATGATCACACCGGCAGCGCCTGCCGCCACACCGAATATATCAGTCAAAAATACCAGAATATAAGTGGAAACTAATGCGGTGATAAACTGACGTCCCGTAGATTGCCCCAGCGCCCAAAAAAGCTTTTGTGAAAAAGACATTTCTTTTTTCTCATTCATTTGTAATTACCTCCGTTCATTTTACCTGTTAAAAGTTCTTTCCTTTAGAAACTGTTTCTTAAGATAAATACAGCATAACAAGGCAAAAGGATTTCGGATAGAGGGTGAGGTGACACTGGGGGGAGAATTTACGACATCATGATATCTTTGATCTGAATTCTACAGGGGTGATGCTATAATATTTCTTGAATATATATCGGAAGTTTCCTGCATCGGCATATCCAAGTTCTTCCGCGATCGCTGTGACGGATAAATCCGGATTGGCAAGCAGGCGGGCTGCACGGTTCATTTTCAGTTTTTGGATATTTTCGCTGAAACTCATGCCTGTGCTTGTCTTGATGATCCGCTGGATCTGCCGTTCACTGTAATTAAAAAACACAGACAATTCTTTGAGCGTTACGGTGCAGAAGTGTTCCTGCATATATTTCAGGATGTAGATCAGATTCTGTTCTTTATCGCCGTCTCCCAGTTCAGGGACGATCACTTTGTTTCCGTGATTTCTCAGTAGTATAATAAAGAAAGCGTTGATGATGGAATTCAGCATCCGGTTTTTATACTGTCGGTTTCCGGAATATTCTTCATATGCAAAACCTACATAATTAAAAGTTTCCGAATCGCCGCCTGTGCGGAATAAAAGATAAGGGTGTGTTTTGGAATTGTAAAGACTCCGCATAAAAAAATCCGATAGAACGTCATTTTCAGAAAGAGTTCCGAAAAAGGCGGTTTCAAACGTACTGGTTCGTAGAATTAAATTGAAAATCACACTGTCATCGGAAAAAGCGCTTATGGCATGTCTGGTATCAGGGGCAATGATACAGATATCTCCGGCTTTCATCTCGATTTTCTGTTCCAGAATATAATTGATACAAGAGCCTTTCATGACGCATACAATTTCCAGAAAAGAATGGGAGTGCCAGTTGCATGGGAGATAACGCAGATGCATGTAGATTTCACAGTCCAGGTTTTCATGGAAAAATAAGTCTTCCTCCAATGTATTCGATAAAATCTGAGGAAACAGATTTTCGCTCATCAAGCTTGCTTTTGTCAGGATATCTTTACAGTCCTCGATCTTATGGGGAAGTTCAAGGTCACGATTTTGGTTTTGTTTGTACAGTTTTTTTAGAGTAATCTCTAAAGGACGTAGGTTTGTATTGATTTCACGTGTATATTGTTCGATAAATTTCATGGCAGTAACCTCCTTTGGGCAAAAAAGCATGATGAAAAAGGTAAGTGATCGAAATAGGATCAGATTTTCAGTACAAATTCTTTTAATCAAAAAGTGCAGGATTTAATTAAAAGTATAAAGTTCAAAGAATCAAGTGTCAATATGTCGTCATTTCAAGGGTGAATGTCAGATTTTATCATATGCAGACTCAGGATCAGAGCGTATGATATAGGCAGTGATACAGAATAGACAGTAGAAAATGCAGTGGAAATAGTACTGAGACAGGAGATTATGAAAATGAAAATGTTTAAAAATACCCGCAATCCAATCCTTCCGTTGGAATATCACATTCCGGACAGCGAGGGGCATATGATGCCGGATGGAAAGCTTTATATTTACGGAAGCTTTGATGATAGGGAAGATGTGTACTGCAGTGAAAAATATCATGTTGTTTCAACACCGGATATGGAAAATTGGACGATTCATGATATTTCCCTTACAGGACAGCAGATTCCATGGTTTTACAATCCGGATGCGCCGAAATATCCCGGGATCGACTGGAGTCATCCGACTCCGTTTATTCAGAAAATGCTTGCGGCTATGGCGGACGGCGAAGAGGATATGAAAGAGAAATTTGAAAAAAATGAGGGTGAAAAACCGGCATTACTTTTCGCACCGGATTGTATTGAGAAAGACGGAAAATATTATTTGTATTTTTGTATGTCAGATGATAGTGAGGGAGTAGCGGTATCTGAAAAACCGGAAGGACCGTTTACAAATCCGACCCAACTTCCGTGCGGCGGGATCGATCCGGCAATTTTTATTGATGATGACGGACAAGCATATTATTACTGGGGCCAATTGTTTTCGCATGGGGTAAAACTCAATGAAGATATGATTTCCTTTGATCCGGAAAATATTGTAGACGATCTGGTGACGGAGGAGGAACACTTCTTTCACGAAGGATCGTCAATGCGGAAAATAGGAGATATGTATTATTATGTATATGCAGATATGGAACGGGGAAAGCCGACATCACTTGGATATTCTACGGGAAAATCTCCGCTGGGACCATTTGCATATCAGGGAATCATCATCGACAATGATGGCTGTGATCCGGAAAGCTGGAATAATCATGGTTCTATTGAAAATGTGAATGGCCAGTGGTATGTGTTCTATCATCGATGCAGCCGCGGTGTGCAGCAGCATAGGCGATTGTGTATCGAACCGATCACGATTCATGAGGACGGAACGATCGATGAAGTGAAGATGACATCTCAGGGAGTCGGGGAGCCGTTTGCACCGCATGAACCGATGATGGGATATCAGGCGTGTCAAATGAAGGGATCGGTTTATATCGGCCTGAGTACAGAAGAAGAGAAAAAGAACGGATACGAAGAAAAGCTGATGAATCTTTCTGTGGGAGATGAAATGGTATTTCGGTATGTAAAGAATAGTGCTTCGTGGTCAGAAACAGAAATTACGTATACAGGCTCCGGAAAAATCCGTGTGCGTGTGACACCTCAAACAGATGTAAGAACTCAAAAAGAAAAGAAGGAGAATGCCGGCTGCCGGATTGAGGCGGGAGAAGTCATATGCTCTGCGGAGGGCGGAACAAAGGAACCAGAAAGAAAGATACAGACAGCTTGGGGCAAAACAGAAATTCCGGCCGGAACATATGAGGTGGTTTTGGATGTGGAAGAATCGAATGCGTTAGAAATACTGGCTGTGACGCTGCATTAGGTATGTCACAACAGTAGATTGACATCCATAAGGAATATTGAGGTGTTGCAGGGCAGGAAGAAAAGAAGTATAATTGAAAACGACTTGTTTTTAAATCGTACAGATTTCATACAACAAGAAAAACTTCAATGAGAAAAATACTTGGGAGAAGAAGGATCAATTATGCAAAATCAGTACAACAAAACGATCATTGCCTGTTTTACGGGGTACATTGTACAGGCGATTGTAAATAATTTCGTGCCGCTTCTATTTTTAACGTTTCAACGGAGCTATGGGATACCACTGTCACAGATCACAATATTGGTTACGTTTAACTTTGGAGTACAACTTTTGACAGACTTGCTGTCTGTCGGGTTTGTGGACAAACTGGGATATCGTCTGTGTATGATCATGGCGCATGTTTTTTCAGCAGCGGGACTGATCTTACTTACCATATTGCCGGAAGTATTACCGTCTGCATTCGGCGGGATCCTGCTGTCGGTCATGGTGTATGCTGTTGGCGGCGGATTGTTGGAGGTTTTGGTCAGCCCGGTGGTGGAAGCATGTCCGTCTGATAATAAGGAAAAAGCAATGAGTATGCTGCATTCTTTTTACTGTTGGGGGCATGTGGGTGTCGTCCTTCTGTCCACTCTGTTTTTTAAAGCGGCTGGA
Source organism: Mediterraneibacter agrestimuris (assembly GCF_943193195.1). GTDB lineage: Bacteria > Bacillota > Clostridia > Lachnospirales > Lachnospiraceae > Schaedlerella > Schaedlerella agrestimuris. The sequence continues at coordinate 87,898 of NZ_CALPDG010000007.1, forward strand.
ATCGGAAACTGGAAGGTACTGGCAGTTGTCTGGGCATTGATTCCTCTTTGCAATATGTTTGCGTTTATGAAGGTGCCGATTGCTTCCTTAATGGAAGAAGGAGAGTCCGGATTAAGCTTGAAGGAGCTGCTTCACAATAAAGTATTTTGGCTGCTTTTGGTGATGATGATCTGTGCGGGAGCCAGTGAGCAGGCGGTGAGCCAGTGGGCATCTACATTTGCCGAGCAAGGACTGGGGATTTCAAAAACGGCAGGAGATTTGGCAGGACCAATGGCATTTGCGGTTTTGATGGGAGCAGCCAGAACATTTTATGGAAAATATGGAGACAAGATACAATTAGACCGGTTTATGGTTTGGAGCAGTATCTTGTGTATCGCATCCTACATTGGAATATCATTGCTATCGGTTCCCCAGTTTAGTCTTGCTGCCTGTGCAATATGTGGATTGTCAGTAGGGATTATGTGGCCGGGAACATTCAGCAAGGCTTCAGCAGTATTGCCAAAAGGAGGAACTGCTATGTTTGCATTACTGGCATTGGGCGGTGATGTAGGCTGCTCAAGTGGTCCGGCTTTGGTCGGATTTGCAGCGGGATTGTTGAATGATGACCTGAAAATGGGGATTCTGGCAGGAAGTATATTTCCGGTTTTATTGTTAGTTGGAATTTTCATCTGCCGGAAGGTAAGCATTGCAGGCAAGATACATGTATAAGATATGATATACATACACAAAATAGGTAAGAACCCGTGCCGTTAGAAGAGAATTATGCCATATGGGAGGTGTCTATGTCAGATGAATTTATTATCCGCCATAGTTCTCCGACGCTTGCGGGGCTGAAAACAGGAAATCTGTTCAACTGTCCTTATTCGGGGAAGGAAGAACTTCTTCTGTCCTTACGCTCTCTGAATCGGAGGCTTGCGCCGAAAGGTGTGCGGGTGGTTCCGATGAAACTATTGGGGAATAATAAGGTTCTTTTATATATTTATAGGCCAAGCCGTCTGGAACAGGATTTTGCGGAGCAAAAGATTGCCGGGATGTTGGAAGAATATGGTTATTCTGTGGATAAGCCGGGGAAATGTGTGGCAGAGCTGAGTCAGAGAATATACAGTTCGGATACATTTCCGCATGAAATCGGGTTGTTCTTAAGTTATCCTTTCGAGGATGTCTGTGGATTTATCAATAACCCGGGAGAAGGATGTAAATGCACCGGATATTGGAAAGTATACGGAAATGAGCAGAAAGCAAGAAGACAGTTTGAAGAATATCAGAAATGTACAAATTCATATTGTGCTCAGGCAGCAAAGGGAAGAAGTATCGAGCAGCTTACCGTGACAGGGTAGGCTGCTCGATATTTGAGTTAATATCTGTGGCATTACGCAGTCGTTTGAAAACTATAAAATCAGTTCTGTTTTTTATAATATAATTGTATTCTATTGTTGTTATGGTTATAATGGTTTTAGCCGATTACCCGTTCCAATGATGAGGATGGAGTTCTGTATGTCATTGAGCAATTAATATAGAAACAATATGATAAATAAAATCAGGAGGACAAAGACATGAAGAGACACACATTTGCAATGAAGGTAAAGGATGGACAGATGAATACATACCGTAAGCAGTTGGGGATGATCTGGCCGGAACTGACAGCTTTTCTGGACAGAAACCAGGTGAGGAATTTTAGTATCTGGAATGCAGAGAATCTGATTTTTGGGTATTGTGAGACAGTGGACGGTGCCGTTCTTTCAGCAGAGGAAAATACAGTAAAAGAAGCACTGACAGCGAAGATTGAGGATACTTTTGAATGGATTTCCACACCGGGGGAGCCGATGCGGCTGATGTATCAGGATTTTGGTGTGGTAAGAGAAAATAAGGAATTGATCCGCCATAGAATGTTTATGACGAAATTGAAGCCAGGCTGTGAAGAAGAGTATAAGCGCAGACATGACAGACTGGTTGAAAAGCGCAGAGGTGCAGTGACACAGGGACCGGACAGTAATTTCAGTATTTGGAATGCAGGAGGTTATATTTTCGGTTATAATGAGATTGATACCACAATGGAAACAGAGCCTACAGAAGAGGACAAAAAGTTTACGGTTGAGTGGGAGACACGGCAGCTTGAGATCATGGACTGGATCACTAATGATGTAGACTGGCTGACAGGAGCACATCATACAGCAAGTGTGCGTCTTGCATGGCATGCATAGCGGTTGGTAAGTCGGACAATGGATCGCGAAGGTATGTGAAGGCGAGGACTAGGATAAGATAGTGAATAGAGAAACCCGGACATCGGACTGGAAAGATTCAGGATGGTGTTCCGGGTTTTCTTTATAAGATGCTGCAGAAATATTGTAATCGAAGGAGGATGTATATATAATAAAAAGAACTGGGTGAATATATGAATTAAAAATAGCATAATATTTGGCAGAAAGTAAATAAAAAAGAAAGGATGAAAAATATATGAAAGTATTAATGTTAAACGGCAGTGCGAGACTGAATGGAAATACATACACTGCTCTTGAAGAAATCGGAAAGCAGCTGGAGAAGGAAGGAATTGAATATGAGATATTTCAATTAGGCGCAGATCCGATCAGAGACTGTATCGGCTGCGGACAATGCTCTGAGCAAGGATGTGTATTTACTGATGACAAAGTCAATGAATTTATTGCAAAGGCAAAGGAAGCAGATGGAATGGTATTTGGAACCCCGGTGTATTATGCACATCCAAGCGGACGGATCCAGTCCTTCTTAGACCGTGTATTTTACAGCAGCAGCAAGGCGTTTGCTTTTAAGCCGGGGGCAGCGGTTGCGGTGGCAAGACGCGGCGGGACAACAGCATCTTTTGATGTGCTGAATAAATATTTCGGAATTTCACAGATGCCGGTTGCCGGATCAACTTATTGGAATATTATTCATGGGGCGAGAAAGGGTGAAGCGTGTGAGGATGCGGAAGGTCTGCAGACGATGCGGAATCTGGCAAGAAATATGGCATGGATGATGAAGTGTTTTGAGGCTGGCAGACAAAGTGGCGTTGCACTGCCAGATACCAAGCGCACAAGCCGGACTAATTTTATAAGATAATGTAATGATGCCAGGGTCAAAAGGCCTAAACCCACATGAACTTGCTCATAAGTGGGTGAAAGACCTTGGAACCCGCCCCGATATGAGCATCATAGTTGGGGGCTTTTGACCCCAACTCATGTAATAACAGTTTTTCAAAACTCTTGCTAGCAAAGCAGAATTGTTTTATAATGACGAAAGAGTCTTTTGTGATTATTATAACAAAAAGAAAGGAACTAAAGAAAGCATTTATTAACAGAAGAGGATAAACAGATGATAAAAATTCAGGAATACAGAGGGCACATCCGTAACTGGGAGGCACTTTGTGAGCGGCTTGGAGTTGCATTGGATCTGCCAAGAGAAGAACGCGAAGAAGCGATTCTGATCAGGGCATATGAGACATGGGACCGTGAGATGGCGGATCATATGCATGGTATGTTTGCGTTTGCGCTGTGGGATGAGGATGAGAAGAAGTTGTTCTGTCTGAGAGACCAGTTTGGAACAAAACCGTTTTATTATTATGAAACAGAGGATGGAGATCTGCTGTACGGCACAACGATTCGTCAGATTATAGAGCAGCCTGGCTTTGTAAAGCAACTCAATGAAGAAATGCTTCAGATTTATTTGAGTCTGACTTATGGAGCGGGAGAGAATACATTTTTCCGTGGACTGAAAAAGCTTCTGCCGGGTCGATATCTGGTGTGGCAGAATGGAAAACTGGAGATTGTACGTTACTGGAAGCCTGAGTTTCACCCGGATGAAAGTCGGTCTTTGGAAGAATGGGCAGAAGAAATCCATACGACCGTGCAGGAGATTATGCCGGAAGTAAAAGCAGAGGATGAGTATGCAGAGTCGTTTTTGTCAGGCGGTGTGGATTCTTCCTATGTACTGGCAATGTCTGACGTGGAGATGACAGATTCCTGTGGTTATGATGAAGAACGCTTCGATGAGTCCGGTATGGCAAAGGAAACCGCAGATTTGCTCGGGAGAGGCAACAGAAGATGCCGGATCACACCGGAAGAATATTTTGAAATTGTGCCGTGGGTGATGTATAATATGGAACAGCCGCTTGGAGATGCTTCTGCGATCGCATTTGCTCTTGGATGTAAGGAAACTGCGAAGCATACGAAGATCTGCTATTCCGGCGAAGGGTCTGACGAGTTCTTCGGTGGCTATAATATGTACCGCAATGCAGAGCGTTATGGAGAGAATTTAAAGACATTCTATGTAGGCAATACGAATATTATGAAGGAAGATGAGAAAAAGAGGATTCTGCGGCATTATGATCCCGATGTACTTCCGATTGAGATTGCCGCTCCGATTTATGAGGAGACGGAAGGTTTAGACCCGTTGACAAAGATGTCGGATGTGGATATTCAGATCTGGCTGGAGGGAGACATTTATCTGAATGTGGATAAGATGAGTTATGCGGCTGGTTTGGAAGTTCGTATGCCGCTGACTGACCGCAGAATCTTTGACATTGCATCCAGAATGCCGTCGAAGCATAAAGTAACAGAAGAGCAGAATAAGATTGCGCTTCGTACTGCTGCAGCAAAGGTGCTTCCGGAGGAGATTGCTTTCCGTAAAAAGCTGGGATTTATTGTGCCGATTCGTATCTGGATGGCGGATGAACGTTACAATCAGGACGTGCAGGCGAAATTCCGCAGTGATTATGCAGCGAAGTTTTTTAAGCAGGAGGAGATTCAGGCAATCTTCAATGAGTATGTGGGAGGCAACTCCGACAACTGGAGAAAAGTGTGGACAATCTACACATTCCTTGTATGGTATGAAGAATATTTTATAAAACGATAGACAGGATTGTGGGAGTTACCGCACGGAACAATCCGTGCAGTGTTTTTAACTAAGACAATAAAAGGAGGACAAGCAGCATGACAAAGGACGTGTTGGATTTTGTAGTTGAGAAAACGCATGAACTGATGGGGGCGCCGACTTGCAGCCAGGAAGCAAGGGATGCTGCTCAAAGCTGGCTTGATGCTGTCGGAACAGCAGATGAGGCAGAAGAGACAAAGAAGTACATCACAGAGCTGGAAGAAGATATTGTAACGGTTGATGCTCTGATTGCGCTTGCGGAGTCTGAGATGGGCGCAAAGATTTTCGGGGCAGACCATGCGAAAGTTGTGGCAGCCCATGGAAAAGAGATTAAAGATGCAGGCGCAGTCTACTGTGACTGTCCGGCATGCGCGGCTGTAGAAGCAATTCTGGAAAAGAAAGCAGAAATGCAGTAGTAACTGTTACATGCTGTAAGCACTTTGCATAATAGAATACACTGGAAGATTTTATAGGATAGCAAATAGGAAAAGAAAGAAGGTAATAATCATGCAGATTACAAACGACATTATTTATGTAGGAGTGAACGACCATGACGTTGACTTGTTTGAGGGGCAGTACATTGTGCCAAATGGTATGGCATATAATTCTTATGTAATAAAAGATGAAAAGACGGCAGTTGTGGACACCGTGGATGCGAAATTTACACATGAGTGGCTGGACAATGTCGGACAGGCATTAAATGGAACAAAGCCGGATTATCTGATCGTGCAGCACATGGAGCCGGATCATTCTGCGAATATCGAGAATTTTATGAAGGTGTATCCAGATACCAAAATTGTGGCAAATGTGAAAACATTTACTATGATGCAGAACTTCTTCCGCAAGATGGAGCTGGAAGGCAGAAAAGTAGAAGTGAAAAATGGAGAGACATTGTCACTTGGTAAACACGAACTGACTTTTGTATTTGCACCGATGGTACACTGGCCGGAAGTTATGGTAACTTATGACAGTACAGACAAGGTGCTCTTTTCGGCAGATGGATTTGGCAAGTTTGGTGCTTTGGATGTAGAAGAGGACTGGGACTGTGAGGCACGCCGCTACTATATTGGAATTGTGGGCAAGTACGGAGCACAGGTCCAGAACCTTCTGAAAGCGGCGTCAGGACTCGATATCCAGATTATCTGCCCGCTTCACGGACCGGTACTTACTGAGAATCTGGGACATTATCTTGAAAAATATAATATCTGGTCTTCGTATTCTGTAGAGAGTGAGGGCGTGATGATCGCTTATACATCTGTTTATGGTAATACAAAGAAGGCAGTTGAAATTCTGGCAGACAAGCTGAAAGCAAAGGGATGCCCGAAGGTAGTTGTATGTGATCTCGCGCGTGAGGATATGGCTGAGGCTGTAGAAGACGCATTCCGCTATGGGAAACTGGTACTGGCTACAACAACTTACAATGCAGATATTTTCCCGTTTATGAAGACATTTATTGATCATCTGACAGAACGCGGTTATCAGAAACGTACGATCGGGCTGATCGAGAACGGTTCCTGGGCGCCGATGGCAATCCGTACAATGAAGGGAATGTTTGAAAAGAGTAAGGGAATTACATGGCTTAACAATGAAGTGAAGATTCTCTCTTCTGTCAGTGAGGAAAACATGGAGCAGATGGAAGGCATGGCAGAAGAGCTGTGTAAAGAATATGTAGCACAGTCCGGTGAGACTGCGAATAAGAGTGATATGACTGCCCTGTTTAAGATTGGATATGGCCTGTATGTGGTGACTTCCAATGATGGTACAAGAGACAACGGACTGATTGTCAATACTGTCACCCAACTGACAGATACTCCGAACCGTGTGGCTGTTAATATTAATAAGGCAAATTATTCTCACCATGTTATTAAACAGACCGGTGTGCTGAATGTAAACTGTTTGTCTGTAGAAGCGCCGTTTAGTGTGTTTGAGAGATTTGGTTTCCAGAGCGGACGTCAGGTGGACAAGTTTGCAGGTAAGGAAGTACTTCGTTCCGATAATGGTCTTGTATTCCTTCCGAAATATATCAATGCATTTATGTCTTTGAAGGTTGAGCAGTATGTGGATCTGGATACACACGGTATGTTCATCTGTACCGTGACAGAGGCACGTGTAATGAGCGACAAGGAGACCATGACTTATACTTACTATCAGAACAATGTAAAACCGAAACCGCAGACAGAAGGCAAAAAAGGATTTGTCTGCAAGGTGTGCGGATATATCTATGAAGGGGAGACACTTCCAGATGATTATATCTGTCCGCTGTGTAAACATGGAGTTGCTGATTTTGAGCCGATAGGATAAAACAGTTCAGCCTTTCGGCTGCAGTGTTACAAGTAGTGTTACAAGTAATTCAATAAAATTTTAGAAACCTCTTGACAAAATTAAAAATACACGGTATTATTTCAAAAAAGCAAAATACAGAGTGCACTCTGTTATTTAAAGTCTGGAGGGAATGATATTATGAAACAGTGGAAAAAAGTGATGTCAGCGGCTATGGTTACCGCAATGACAGTAGGTATGCTTGCAGGATGTGGCGGCAATGATAAGAATGAAGGAAGCTCTGGAAGTTCTGGAAACTCTGAGAGCGGCGAAGCGGTATTCAAGATCGGTTCAATCGGACCGGTGACCGGAGGAGCAGCTATTTACGGCGAAGCCGTTAAGAATGGCGCAGAACTGGCAGTGAAGGAAATCAACGAAGCAGGCGGGATCAACGGTGTTCAGATTGAATTAAATTTTCAGGATGATGAGAACGATCCGGAGAAGGCAGTTAACGCTTATAATACATTGAAAGACTGGGGAATGCAGGCACTGCTTGGAACTGTTACTTCTGCACCGTGTGTTGCAGTTGGTTCTGAAGCGATGAATGACAATATGTTTCTTCTGACTCCGTCAGGAACAGCAGTAGAGTGTGTACAGGGCGAAAATGCGTTCCGTGTATGCTTTTCAGATCCGATGCAGGGTGTTGAGTCTGCAAAGTATATCAGCGATAACAAGCTGGCATCAAAGGTAGCAGTTATTTATGACAGCTCCGATGTATATTCAACAGGTATTTATAATTCATTTGCAGCAGAAGCAAAAAATACTGGTATTGAAATTGTGGCGGCAGAAGCATTTACAGCAGAGAGCAAGACAGACTTCTCTGTACAGCTTCAGAAGGCAAAGGATGCGGGAGCAGAACTGGTATTCCTGCCATTCTACTATTCAGAAGCGGCTTTGGTACTTCAGCAGGCAGCAGGTATGAACTATGCACCGATCTTCTTTGGATGCGATGGAATGGACGGAATTCTTGGTGTTGAAGGATTTAAAGCAGAGAATGCACAGGATCTGATGTTCTTAAGCCCGTTTACACCGACCTCTGATGACGAAACAATTGTAAAGTTTGTTACAGATTTTGAGGCAGCTTATAGCGGAACACCGAATCAGTTTGCAGCAGATGCTTACGATGGAATATATGCAATTAAGGCAGCTATGGAGAAAGCAGAAGTAACACCGGACATGAGTGCTTCTGACATTTGTGAGGCAATGAAGACTGCTATGACAGAAATTACAATTGACGGTGTAACAGCAAAGGGACTGACATGGGAAGCAAGCGGCGAGCCGAGTAAGGAACCTATGGTTGTTAAGATTGCTGACGGAGATTATGCAGTAGTAGAGTAGATAAAAATCTAATACAAGAAATCCTGAAGGCAGCTTCAAGATAAAAATAAGAAGGTTATCTTTCGGGGTAACCTTCTTTTATCACATAAAAATTCTTTTGACTTTAGTGTGAAAAAATGTCACAATAGGAGAAGATAATTGTTCTGTATTATGAACAGTTATAATAAATGAGAGACAGGTGGGTGGATATGAGCTTTATATCTTATTTAATCAACGGTATCAGCCTTGGAAGCGTGTATGCAATTATTGCCCTGGGCTATACAATGGTATATGGTATCGCTAAGATGTTGAACTTTGCGCATGGTGATGTCATCATGATCGGTGCGTATGTGGCGCTGACCTCCATGACCGGAATGGGACTTCCGCCGGCAGCGGCGGTTCTGGCAGCGGTTGTATTTTGTACCGCGCTCGGAATGCTGATCGAGCGTGTAGCATACAAACCTCTGAGAAATGCGGCTTCACCGCTGGCAGTTCTGATCACTGCAATCGGCGTAAGCTATCTTCTGCAGAATACGGCACTTCTGTTTTTTGGCGCAAACACAAAGACATTTGCATCGGTCGTACCGATTCCGCCGCTGACACTTGCCGGCGGAGAACTGACAATCTCAGGAGAGACGATTATGACGATTGCCGCATGTATTATTATTATGATCGGACTGACATTGTTTGTTAAGAAAACAAAAGCAGGACAGGCTATGCTGGCTGTTTCCGAGGATAAGGGTGCGGCTCAGTTAATGGGGATCAATGTAAATGGAACGATTGCCCTGACATTTGCGATCGGATCTGCGCTGGCAGCGATCGCAGGAGTACTTTTATGTTCGGCATATCCGACACTGACTCCGTATACAGGCGCAATGCCGGGTATCAAGGCATTCGTTGCGGCAGTGTTCGGCGGTATCGGTTCGATTCCGGGTGCGATGGTGGGCGGCATCTTGCTTGGCATCATAGAGATTTTCGGAAAAGCATACATATCTTCTCAGATGGCAGATGCGATTGTATTCGGTGTTCTGATCGTGGTACTGCTTGTCAGACCTGCCGGAATTTTTGGTAAGAATATTCAGGAGAAAGTGTAGGTGGGGATGATGAAAATGAAAGCTATGAACAAAACAACAAAAACCAATTTCATTACCTATCTTCTGGTAATCGTGATATATATCGTGGTGCAGACGCTTGTGATGTCAGGAAGTATGTCAAGTCTGATGCAGGGACTTCTTGTACCTCTTTGTGCTTATGTGATTCTGGCAGTTTCGCTGAATCTCACAGTGGGTATTCTTGGAGAGCTGAGTCTGGGACATGCGGGATTTATGTGTGTGGGAGCATTTTCCAGTGCATTTTTTTCAAAATGTATGGTAGATGTGATTCCGAGCGCGGGGCTCAGGTTCTTCTTTGCATTGCTGATCGGTGCAGTGACGGCGGGGGTCTTCGGTATTCTGATCGGAATTCCGGTTCTCCGTCTGAAAGGTGATTACCTTGCGATCGTCACACTGGCTTTTGGTGAGATCATTAAAAATATCGTAAATATCATGTTTATCGGAAAGGATGCAAATGGATTTCATTTCTCCACAAAGGATGCGGTTTCTCTTGGCATGGAACCTGATGGAGTGATTATTGTCAATGGCCCGCAGGGAATTACGGGGACTCCGAAAGATTCAACATTTACAATCGGAGTGATTTTGATACTGATTACGCTTTTTATTGTGCTGAATTTGATTCATTCCAGAAGCGGACGTGCAATTATGGCAATCCGCGACAACCGGATTGCGGCAGAATCTGTGGGAATCAATGTAACAAAGTATAAAATGATGGCATTTTCTGTATCAGCAGCGCTGGCTGGTGTGGCAGGTGTCATTTATGCGCATAATCTGGCGACATTGACGGCGCAGCCGAAGAATTTCGGTTATAATATGTCTATTATGATACTGGTATTCGTTGTATTAGGCGGAATCGGAAATATCCGTGGTTCTATCATTGCGGCAATTGTGCTGACACTGCTGCCGGAATTGCTGCGCGGATTAAGCGATTACCGGATGTTGATCTATGCAATTGTGCTGATTGTTATGATGCTTTATAACTGGAGCCCGAAAGCAATTCAGTGGAGAAAGAAATATTTATATTTCTTAAAGTTTAAAGTGGAAGAGGAGGTTTAAGAGTGATGGCATTATTAGAAGTAACGAATCTGGGAATTTCCTTCGGCGGACTTCGTGCTGTCAACGAGTTCCACTTAAATATTGAAAAAGGCTGTATGTATGGTCTGATCGGACCAAACGGCGCAGGTAAAACGACCGTGTTCAATCTTTTGACCGGTGTGTATAAGCCGGATACCGGGATCATTAAGCTGGACGGTGACAATATAGTCGGCAAGAGCACCATTGAGATTAACAAAGCGGGAGTTGCCAGAACATTTCAGAATATCCGTCTGTTTAAGGAACTGACAGTGCTGGATAATGTAAAAGCAGGACTTCATAATCATTATAAATATTCTACAATTGAAGGAATCCTGCGTCTTCCAAATTATCGAAGAATGGAAAAAGCAATGGATGAAAAAGCAATGGAGCTTTTGAAGGTCTTTGATCTGGACGGGGAGGCTCAGACGCTGGCATCCAATCTTCCTTACGGAAAGCAGAGAAAGCTTGAGATCACACGGGCGCTGGCGACAGAACCTAAGCTTTTGCTTTTGGATGAGCCTGCGGCAGGTATGAATCCGAACGAAACAAAGGAACTGATGGAAACAATCCGTTTTGTACGTGATACATTTGATATGACAATTCTTTTGATTGAACATGATATGAAACTGGTATCTGGTATCTGCGAGAATCTGACTGTGCTGAATTTTGGACAGGTACTGGCAGAGGGGAAAACCAGCGATGTGCTGAACAATCCGGAAGTAGTCAAGGCATATTTGGGTGAATAGGGGGTGACGTCATGGCAATGCTTGAGGTAAAAGATATTGAAGTATATTACGGTGTGATTCAGGCGATCAAGGGCATTTCCTTTGAAGTCAATGAAGGAGAGGTCATTGCCCTGATCGGCGCCAACGGTGCGGGTAAGACAACGACACTGCATACGATTACAGGACTGCTGTCCCCAAAGAAAGGTTCCGTTTTATTTGAAGGGCAGGATATCACCAAGGTTCCGGCACACAAGATTGTATCGCTGGGAATGGCACATGTACCAGAGGGACGCCGTGTATTTGCAGAACTGTCTGTATACGAGAACCTGAAAATGGGAGCTTATACAAGAAAAGACAAGACGGAGATTGAGGAGTCATTACAGATGGTCTATAAGCGTTTCCCGCGTCTGGAAGAGAGAAAGAATCAGCTTGCAGGAACATTAAGCGGCGGAGAACAGCAGATGCTGGCAATGGGACGTGCCCTTATGTCCAAACCGAAGATCATCGTGATGGATGAACCTTCAATGGGGCTTTCTCCGATACTGGTCAACGAGATTTTTGACATTATCAAGGAAGTCAGCGCCAGTGGAACGACAGTTCTTCTGGTAGAGCAGAATGCGAAGAAAGCGTTATCCATTGCGGACCGTGCATATGTGCTTGAAACGGGCAAGATTGTGCTGGAAGGCGATGCGAACGAATTGATGAACGATGATTCTATTAAGAAAGCATATCTCGGAGAATAGGGGGATTCGTATCATGGAAAATATTGTAGTAACGATTGCAAGACAGTATGGAAGCGGCGGTAAAACGATCGGAGAAATGTATGCAAAGGAACTGGGGATTCCGTGCTACGGACGGAATCTGCTCCAGATGGCGTCTGAGGAAAGCGGGATCAACCAGTTGTTGTTTAATCAGTTGGATGAGAAGCTTCGCAACAGTCCGTTGCTTCGCATGACAACAGACATATATGATGGGAAGGTGATTCCGCCGGGAAGCAAGGATTTTGTATCAGCCAAGAATCTGTTTAATTATCAGGCAGAAGTCATCAAGCGTCTGGCGAAAACAGAGACATGTGTTATCGTAGGACGTGCAGCCGATTTTGTGCTGAAAGATTATCCGAACGTAGTCAGCGTATTTGTACATGCATCGCCGGAATTCAATCTGGACAGGGCGATGGAGCGCAATAGTATGACAACAGAGGAAATGAAGAAATTCATTGCAGTGACAGACAAGTACCGTGCAGATTATTACAAGCATTATACGGGAAGAGAGTGGTCCGACGCAAGAAATTATGACCTCTGTTTAAACAGCGGAAAACTAGGATTTGAGAAATGCGTGGAGGAGATCAAAGCGTATATAAAGGTGAGATTTGAGTTGCCAAGCATGCGATAAAACAGACAGGAGATATAAATGAGTCAGCCGGGAAATTGCTATTTTCTGACTGACTTATTTCTTTAAATTCTGTTACAATTCAGTAATATATAAATCTTACAATAATGGGGAGGTTCTTTATGTCATTGCAGTTTATTTTTGGTAATTCGGGAGCGGGAAAATCCCACTTTTTATACAATTATATTGTGCAGGAGTCCATGGCGCATCCGGAATTGAACTATCTGGTTCTTGTTCCGGAGCAGTTCACTATGCAGACGCAGAAGGACTTGTGTATGACACATCAAAGACATGGGATCATGAATATCGATGTGCTTAGTTTTGTGCGCCTTTCGCACCGTGTATTTGAAGAAACAGGACGAGGGACGAAGCGGATTCTGGATGATGAGGGGAAGAATCTGATCTTGCGGAAAATCGCCGGGCAATATGAAGACGAATTGAAGGTGCTGAAGGGCAACTTGAAAAAACAGGGTTATATCAGTGAAGTAAAGTCGGTGATATCTGAGTTTACCCAGTATGGGATCGGATTTGAAGAATTGGATACATTTCTGGAGTCATTGGAGCCGGAGAGCTATCTGGCATATAAATTGAGAGACATCCGTAAGGTATATGAGGGGTTTGAAGACTACCTTTCTGATAAATATATTACGAAGGAAGAATTATTAGATGTATTGAGCGATGCAGTGCCGGAATCTGCGCTTTTAAAAAACAGTGTCGTAGTACTGGATGGATTTACCGGATTTACCCCGGTACAGAACCGTCTGCTGGGAGAACTTCTGAAGGTGTGCCGTCAGGTGATCGTAACGGTGGTGATAGATGAAAGAGAAGATGCTTTTACCTATCGTCATCCCTATCAGTTGTTTGCGATCAGTAAGCAGATGGTGACTTCGCTTGCAGCAATAGCAGGGAAATGTAAGACGGCGGTGGAGGAACCGGTCTGTCTGTATGAAAAGCCGGTGGTCAGATTTAAAGAGAATCCCATGCTGGGATTTCTGGAGGAAGAGTTGTTCCGGTATTCGGGACGAAAATATATTGTAGGGGAAGACAGCAGAAAGACAGAGAATGCATCTCTGGCGATTTCCATTCATGCCACGAGAAATCCTCGGGAAGAAGCAGAATTTGTGGCTGCCAAAATACGGTGTCTTGTGCGGGAAAAGTGCTGTCGTTACCGGGATATAGCGATTATCGCCAGTGATATGAATGCCTATGCAGATCAGTTAGAGGCGCAGTGCTGCGCTTATGGCGTACCGATTTTTATGGATCATAAGAAAAGCATACTCCTCAATGCATTTGTGGAGTATGTGCGGAGTCTTCTGGCAATGGAGGAGCAGAACTTTTCATATGAGAGTGTATTTCGGTTTTTACGAACTGACATGACCGGATTTACCCGTGAAGAAGTGGACAAGCTGGAGAACTATGTCATTGCCCTTGGTCTGCGCGGTTATAAGAAATGGCAGGGCGCGTGGGTACGAAGAACCTCCGGTGTAGGAGAAGAAGAGCTGGCAGAACTCAATCATCTGCGGGTGCGGTTTGTAGAAATGACAGACGGTCTGACGGGTATTTTAAAAAAGCGCGGCAAAACGATCCGAGATGTGACTCTGGCAGTCTATGAATTCTTACGCCGGGAGCAGATACAGGAACAGATTCAGGCAATGGAACTGAGATTTCAGGCAGAAGGTGAATTGGCTCTTGCGAAGGAGTACTCTCAGATTTATCGGATCGTGATTGATTTATTCGATAAGTTTGTAGAGCTTTTGGGAGAAGAAAGGATTTCGCTCAGGGATTACTGCGAGCTTCTGGACGCGGGACTGGAAGAGGCAAAGGTAGGAGTGATACCGCCAGGTCTGGATCAGGTCGTGATCGGAGATATGGAACGGACACGTTTGAATAATTTGAAAGTATTGTTCTTTGTAGGGGCAAATGATATGTTTCTTCCGGGCAACCTGGGGCAGGGAGGTCTGCTGTCTGAGCGTGACAGGGAGAAATTTGCCGGACAGAAACTGCCGCTTTCTCCGGGAATAAAAGAGAAAACATATATTCAGAAATTCTATTTATATATGAATCTGACCAAGCCTTCAAAACAGCTTGTGATTTCCTATGCAAAGGCATCTGCGGAAGGGAAAGCGCTGCGTCCTGCATATCTGGTACAGGATCTGCTGCGGATGTTCCCGGAAATCAGTGTGACAGAAGAGGAAAATAAGAAACTGTCTGTACGGGAACTGACTTGGAGCGGCGGCATGAAAGAGCTTGCCGCGGGACTGCGGAACAGGCATCTGGGATTCAGTGATGAGTGGAAAGAGCTGTATACATGGTACACAGACGAGGAACGAAAGCGGGAGGAAACGACCGATGACCTTGTGATGGCTGAAAAGATAAAAATTCATCGTTTGCTGGATGCGGCTTTTTACCATAAAAGGGCAGAGCAGTTATCGAAAGACACTGCTCAGGAATTGTTTGGCGATTTAACCCGTGTGAGCGTGACCCGGCTGGAGCGGTTTGCGTCTTGTGCCTATGCACATTTTTTGACATACGGACTGCATCTGTCTGAACGGGAGCGGTATCAGTTTGAGCCTATGGATCTGGGAAATATTGCACATCAGTCTATGGAGCGTTTTGCAAGAAAGGCAGATGAAAGGCAGCTGGACTGGACAGAAATGTCCGATGAGGCGCAAAGTGGTCTGATTGAAGAAAGTGTGGAGGAAAGTATTGTAGATTATGGGAATACGGTGCTTTACAGTACGGCGCGTAATGAGTATATGATCACCCGGATCAAGCGGTTGATCCGCCGCTCTGTATGGGCGTTGACAAAGCAGATGGAGAAAGGAGATTTCCGTCCGAGCGGATATGAGCTGAAGTTCGGAAGCGGTAAGATTGACCGGATTGATACTTGTGAGGATGACGGAACAGTTTATGTGAAGGTGACGGATTACAAGACGGGGACGAAGGCGTTTGATATTACGGCATTTTATTACGGATTACAGATGCAGCTTCCGGTGTATCTGAATGCGGCTATGGAACTTGAGCAAAAGAAACACCATGGTGAAAATATTGTTCCGGCGGGAATCTTTTATTATCGCATGAAGGATCCGATCGTAGAGAAAGAGAAGAATGATACGGTGCTGGAAGAAAAACTTTTAAGAGAATTAAAGCTGGACGGACTGGTCAATGCAAAAGAAGCAGTGCTTCAGCACTTAGAAAGGGATCTGAGAGGATTTTCTTACCTGAATCCTATTGGACGCAATAACGATGGAAGTCTGAAAGCAAACTCTAAGGTGCTTTCAGAGGAAGACTTTCTGGAATTTCTGGAATATACGAAGCAGAAAGAATCCGAATTGAAGGCAGAGATGGCAGACGGCGCGGCAGGGGCGGAACCATATGAACTGGGGGATGGCACCGGATGTGATTACTGTGCCTACAGGGACATCTGTGGATTTGATATACGGATCGAGGGTTGTAATTACCGTACACTGGAAAAATATTCCTCAGAGGAGGTAATGGCAAAGATCCGGAGTGCGCTGGGAAACGAAAAGAGCGGCGATCATGCAGAAAATATAGATGAGAAAGGTAACAGTTCAGCCCAAGACTTTGCACTGGCTGCAAAGTCCGTGAAATAACGTACAGGTAGAGAAGCATCAAGCCACCACGAAGTGGTTTTGCATGGCTTGATGCCTGTAACAGGAAGCCGAAGGCTGAACTGTTACTGAGAAAGGGTTACACAGATAGAAGGAGCGGTTTGATGGGTGTGCAATGGACAACAGAACAACAGAAAGTAATAGAATTAAGGAACAGGAATATCCTTGTGTCCGCGGCGGCAGGTTCCGGTAAGACCGCCGTACTTGTAGAGCGTATTATCCGGATGTTGACAGATGAAACTGCTCCGGTGGATGTGGACCGCCTGCTTATCGTGACATTTACCGAAGCGGCAGCAGCAGAAATGAAGGAGCGTATCCGAGGGGCAATTGAAGTGGCGTTGGAACAGAATCCGGGAAATGTGCATTTGCAGCGGCAGGCAACATTGATTCATAGTGCGCAGATTACGACCATTCACAGTTTCTGCCTGTCGGTGATCCGGGAACATTTTCATGTGATCGATATAGATCCGGGATTTCGTATTGCAGAAGAAGGAGAGTTAAAACTGCTAAAGCGAGATGTACTGGAGAATCTGCTGGAGGAATGTTATGCCGGTGGAACAGAGGAATTTCTGGAACTGGTGGAGAAATTGGGAGACGGGAGAACGGATAAGAAGCTGGAGGAGTTGATTTTACAACTATACGAATATTCCCGCAGCTATCCCCAGCCGGAAAAGTGGCTTAGAGAGTGCGTGGAACAGTATGTACAATGTAAAGCATTTATGGGAAAAGCAGAAGAACGGATACACCAGTATCTGCAGGATATGCAAAGGGTTTTGGACACTGGAAGGAAAGTATGCGAGGAACCGGACGGACCTTATATGTATGCAGAAATGCTGGAATCTGATCAGGCGCAGATTGAGAAGGTCATACAGGCGGAGCATTTTGAAAGTATGTATGAGCATATGGCAGCTTTGAAGTGGAAAGCCCTTTCTCGAAAAAAGGACGAGTCTGTATCGGCAGAAAAAAGAGAAGCGGTAAAAACGCTGAGGGATTCTGTAAAAAAAATGACGAAAGATTTGATATCTGCCTATTTTTATGAAGAGCCGCAGGAACTGTTTCAGGATATGGCAGATGCCGGTCGGACCATGGATGTACTTGCAAAACTGGTGAATCAGTTTGCAAAAGCATTTGCAGAGGAAAAGCAGAGAAAAAATCTGATTGATTTTGGAGATATGGAGCAGTTTGCTCTTCGGATATTGACTGTGGAACAGGATGGGGCGCTGGTTCCATCGGTTACGGCAAGGGAATATCAGGAGCAGTTTTATGAGGTCATGATCGACGAATATCAGGACAGCAATCTGATACAGGAGGCAATTCTGACAAGTGTGTCTACAGTGAGTCAGGGGAAAAACAACATTTTCATGGTAGGAGATGTGAAACAGAGTATCTACCGTTTCCGTCTGTCCAGACCAGAACTGTTTATGGAGAAATATGATTTGTATTCTACAGAAGACGGGGAAAAGCAGAGGATCGATCTTCACAAGAATTTCCGGAGCCGGAGTGAGGTGCTGGATGGAGTCAATTATATTTTCCGGCAGATCATGTGCAAGGATCTGGGCGGAATTCAGTACGATGATAAGGTGGCACTGAATCCGGGCGCAGAGTTTGAGCCGGATATGGACGAAGAAGGGGCATCCCGTCAGAAGATGGAACTGATCTTGGTGAATCCAGATTGGCAGAAAGAAGCCGGGGACGGCGGCGATGTGGGAGAACAAGGCGCAGTTTTGGAAAAAGGGGCGGCAGAGGAACGTGGAAGAGGCGAGGAAATCGAAGAGACTGCCAGAAGGCTGGAAGCAAGGATCATCGCCCGAAGAATTAGGGAAATGGTACGCACAGCAAATGTGACAGATAAAAAAACAGGGAAGCTCCGCCGCGCGGAGTACAGGGATATTGTTATCCTGACACGGAGTATCAAAGGCTGGGCAGATGTATTTTCAGCAGTTCTTGCGGAGGAAGGCGTACCTGCGTATGCCGGAAGCAAGGAGGGGTATTTTGAGACGTATGAAGTCAGTATTCTTCTGGACTATTTACAGCTCTTGGATAACCAGAGGCAGGATCTGCCTCTGGCAGCAGTTCTGACCTCACCTTTTGTAGGCTTAAGCGCACAGGAGCTGGCTGAGATCCGGCTGGCGGCAAAGGACGGCTCCTTTTACGAAGCGGCAGAAAGGCTGGCACAATGCAGTCAGACGGCAGAAAGCGGTACGCATGCGCAGAGCATCTGTAAAAAATTAAGACGATTTTATAAACAGCTTACACAGTTTCGGGAAATCGTTCCTTACACAGCAATCCACGAATTATTGCGGAAGCTGACGGAAGAAACCGGATATGGATTGTATATTGCGGCGATGCCGGGCGGAGAGCAGCGTCTGGCGAATCTGGATATGCTGGTGGAAAAGGCGTCTGCTTTTGAAGGAACCAGTTATAAGGGTTTGTTCAATTTTGTAAGGTATATTGAGCAATTGCAGAAATATGATGTGGATTACGGAGAAGCGAATCTTGCCGATGAACAGGCAAATACCGTACGGATCATGAGTATTCATAAGAGTAAGGGATTGGAATTTCCAATCGTATTTGCAGCCGGGATGGGAAAACAGTTTAACACGCGTGATGTGACAGGAAGTATGATTATTCATCCGGAGCTGGGCGTTGGGCTGGATGCAGTGGATCTGGAACGGAGAACGAAGATACCGACCATTTTGAAAAAAGTGATCCAACAGGAAGTAAAGCTGGAAAATCTTGGGGAAGAGCTGCGGGTGCTTTATGTCGCCCTGACCCGTGCAAAAGAAAAATTAATTATGATCGGGCAGGCGGGAGAAAAGCAGCTTATGCAGGTGATCGGATCCGGGGACGGGACGCAGCCAAGAGCTAGTCAGGAGCCGGAAGGTGAAAGTTTTCCGTTTCATCAGCTTGCCGGGGCAAAGAGTTATCTGGACTGGGTACTTCCGGCGCTGCTTTGGGAAGATGCGCCTGTGGCTATCGGTGTGATGGGCAGACAGGAAATCGAACTGGCAGAAAAGGAGGAAGATCTGGGTGATGTACTTGCGAGAGATGTGCTGGAACATTGGAACCGGGGAGCGGTATATGACGGGGAGCTGAGGAAACATTTGGAGCAGCAGTCTGCGTATCTGTATCCTTATGCAGATGAACAGAAATTAAAACTGAAATTTACCGTATCTGAATTGAAGAAACGGGTATATTTGAAGGAAGAGAGTGGGGAACTTCTGTATGAAGAACCCGAAGTAGTTCCTTTGATCCCACAGTTTCTGCGGGAAGAAGAGGAACTGACCGGAGCATCGAGGGGAAGCGCCTACCATAAACTGCTGGAACTGCTGGATTTTAGGAAGGAATATGAGGAAAGATCCCTTGCAGATGCCGTTACAAAGTTAAAAGAAGAGAAAAAATTGTCAGATGAGATGGCAGACTGCATTCGGATAACGGATATTCTGGAGTTTCTGCACTGCGGCGCGGGAGTCCGTATGCAAAAGGCAGCGGTGCAGTCGAAGCTGTTCAAAGAGCAGCCGTTCGTGCTGGGAGTTCATGCGGAAGAAATCTATCCCGATATCACAAGCGATGAAACCATTCTGGTACAGGGAATCATTGACGTATATTTTGAAGAAGAGGGAGAACTGGTAGTATTGGACTATAAAACGGATAACGTCCGTACCGCAGAGCAATTAAAAGAGAAATATCATGCCCAGCTTGATTATTATGCTCAGGCATTGGAACAGCTGCTTCAGAAAAGAGTCAAAGAAAAAATTATATATTCATTTACATTGGGAGAAGAGATTTCAGTATAAAAAGTGAAAGGGTGAAAAGTTATGTTTTTGGAAAGCTGTATTATATTGATCAATGTTATTACTTTTTTATTGTTTGGTGAAGATAAAAAAAGAGCCAGACAGAATAAATACCGTATTCCGGAACGGACTCTTTTACTTTTTGCATTCTTTGGGGGCGCCTTTGGCGCCCTGATTGGAATGAAAACATTTCATCACAAGACCCGTAAACGGAAATTTCGCATTGGAGTGCCGATGTTTTTGATAATGCAATTATTGGTTTTGTTTTTTCTTTTTGTCTTACATAATTCTTAAGAAATTCGTAACTATTCAGCCTATCGGCTTCATAGTTACAAAATCCGCCCTATTTTAAGATCACCTACGGTGAAAGGGCGGATTCTTTTTTCCATCACGCAGTCTTACGGACTTTGCAGCAAGTGCAAAGTCCTGCGCCGAACTGTTACAGAAATTTTTCTAAATTTTCTTATTGACAAATAATATTATACAGAATATAATATAGACACAAACATAATATTAATAAAAGCATAATATTACAAAAAGCAAAAACGAGGTGATCATATGGTATTTAATACCGGCGCTGCGCTTCTGGACGCAATCGTTCTTGCAGTTGTTTCACACGAGGCAGAAGGAACATACGGATACAAGATCACGCAAGATGTGAGAAAGGCGATCGACGTATCTGAGTCCACACTGTATCCTGTCCTCAGGAGACTGCAAAAAGATGAATGTCTGGAAGTATATGACAGACAATTTGACGGGAGAAACAGGAGATACTATAAAACAACAGAAAAAGGGATGGCACAGTTGAATTTATACAAAGTAGAATGGAAGAATTATTCAAAGAAGATTCAGGAACTATTTGAGGGAGGTGAGGCTATATGAATCGGAATGAATTTATGACAAGACTAGAAGCGCTGCTGGCCGATATTTCTTCCGAAGAAAGGGAAGAGGCCCTCCAGTATTATCACGATTATTTTGAAGATGCAGGCGCGGAGAATGAGGCAGATGTTATCCGTGAGCTTGGCAGTCCACAACGGGTTGCGGCGACGATCAAGGCAGATTTGAAATATGATAATGGTGGAGAAGCAGGAGAATTTACTGAACGGGGTTACAGGGACGAACGTTTTGAGAGGAAGGAAACTCCGGCACAGAGAACAGATAGTTCAAGGTATGAAAACGGTACTTTTGATCAGGACAATACGAACACGTACGGCTATGCAGGGGATCAGACAACACAGGAATCACCCCGAACAAGTACGGGATTAAAGATCGCGCTTATTATACTGATCGTACTTGTAGGGGCGCCCATTGTCATTCCGATTGCATTTGGCGTGGTATGTATGGTGCTGGGATTTATGATCGCCGCATTTGCATTCTTCGCGGGTCTGGTTATTGGCGCCATCGGCGTGATGATAGCCGGAGTAGTTATTATTATTGCGGGAATTACACTTCTGGCAACAGCGGTCCCTTCCGCAATGCTGGCTATGGGAACCGGGCTGCTGACGTTTGTGGTTGGATTGATCGGAACAGTTGTAACTGTGAAGCTGTGTATGGTGATGTATCCTGCAATGTGCAGAATTCTTGTAAACATTTGCAGAAAGCCATTTCACAGAGGAAAGGCGGTGGCTTAAATTATGAAAAAGGGATGGAAGGTTTTCTGGATCGTATGCGCCTGTCTTACAGGACTGGGAATCGTATTTTGTATCGGCGGCTGGGTGGCTGGAGCAACATTTGCCGGGATAGAGCACAGTCTGTGGAGATATGAAACTCATGTTGTGCAAAAGATTGAAATGCTGGAAGAAGAATATGAAGACGAGTATTTTGAAGAGGCAGAGGAGAATGAAACTGAAGCCGTATGGGATGAGGGGCTTTCGGGAAATGCTTCAACGGTGACAGATAATTCCAGAGCAAGTTTGGCGGGCATCGGTGAACTGGATGTGGAAGTTAGTTATCTTCTGGTAGAGATTCAGGAAAGCGTGAATGATGAGATTGTATTTTTGACAGATAATATTCCGGAGGAAGTAGAAGATGAACTCGTGCTGCAGCAGGAGGGTGATGAGCTGGAAGTTTATATTCGGAACGAAAAAAAATGGAGAAGAGTAATGAACAGCCGGGGAGAGCTTGCAACTCTTACCATTCAGATACCAAAAAACCATAGTCTGCGTTCTATGGCATTGTATATTGGCGCAGGTATACTGGAAGCAGACGATATACGGGTCAGTGAACTAGAGATAGGAGTCGGCGCCGGGGAGGCGAATATTCATCAGTTCACCGTGAACTCCCTGGAAGTGAAGGTCGGCGCAGGAGAGGCTGATCTTACCGGAACTGCGGCTGCTGAGGCAATCATTGAATGTGGAATCGGTAAGGTGAATTATCAGGCTGTAGGAAGTCAGAAGGATTACAGCTATGATCTGGAAGTGGGCGCAGGAGTGGTTTCTATTGGGAACGAGGACTACAGTGGACTTGCCAATAGCAAGAAGATCATGAATGGCGGTCCTCTGATGGAGATTGAGTGTGGAATCGGCGAAGTGAATATAACCTTTGACAAGTAACAGTGCAGCCAGAATGTGGGACAGTGTTACTGTTCACAGCAGCAGGCTGTGAACAGTAACGGGACAGTTACGACTAGAAAGTGATTTCAACACAATATAAAAATAAAATGGAAAAGAGGTATTAGATTATGAAAAGATTATTACGTTCAACAGTAGACAGAAAGGTTTGTGGTGTATGCGGAGGTGTTGCCGAGTATTTTAATGTGGATCCTACATTGATTCGGCTTGGGTGGGTATTACTTACGGTATGCAGTTTCGGAACAGGTCTGCTGGCGTATTTTATCGCGGCAGTTATTATGCCCGATGCATAAATGGGGAAAATATAAGAAACAGGGGGATTCTATGGAACAGATAAAAAAGACGGCGCCGTCTATGGACGAATGGATGCGGGAGGCTAAGGCAGATGCAAGCGCTTTTGAATGCGGAATGTATCTCTTTCATAATGGGATCGTGCGCAGAAGCGCAAAAGCTAAGGTGCGTCAGGGAGATGAAACTGTCTCTGATGTAACGGGCATGGAGTTTGGCTATGATACAGAGAAGGTTGAAGCAGCAGTAAGCAAAGCACGTCAGATGCCGGGAATTGGCTATGTCCGGGCGTGGTTAAACGAAGGGCGTCTGGAAGTAGGCGATGATATCATGCTCGTGCTGATCGGAGGGGACATCCGTCCCCATGTGATCGAAGCGCTGCAGACATTAGTTGGAGAATTGAAAAATTATTGTGTCATAGAAAAAGAAATATATTAGTGAAAAGATACAGATATGGTATTTAACAAAAAGCTGAATCTGCTGCTTATGCGGCAGATTCAGCTTTTTGTTAAAGTATTGAGATATTCTCTGGGGGTCTGCCCCATATATTTTTTGAAGGTTTTTGTATAATGCGGAGGACTGCTATATCCTACATTGACCGCAATATCAGTCAGAGAACAGCCTTTTGTCATCAGCAGGACAGATTGATTGATCCTGTAAGAGTGAACATAGTCCATAACTGTTGAGTGGGTACACTGATAGAATATCTTGCTCAAGTACCGGTCAGATATTTTTAAAGCAGATGCAATCTCTGGAACCGTGATTTTGTCCATATAGTGTTCGTGGATATAGGAAAGCGCCTGTTCTACATACGGATTGTGAAAGTCAGTGTCGGCAGGATATTGACTGTGTATATTCCTGCTCAAAAGCAAAACCAATTCTAAAATATAGAAATTCATCATGGACAGGTCATTGTTCTTCCAGGATTCATATTCAGCGGCAATATTCTTAATACAGAACTTCAGCTGCTGGTCAGCGGCGCCAAACAGATACTTCTGTGTATACAGCATAAAGTGACGGCGAAGATCGATTTTCAGGATCTGCGGAAGCTGATACAGAGGATTGCTCAGGAAATCCAGATTAAAGTGGATGGAATATACATGGCATGGTTCTGAATCTGCTGTTGAAAAGGCGTGACTGACATAAGGCAGTATAAACAAGAAATCATTTTCATTCATTTGAAGATCAGTTCCTGCAACATTTATAATAAAATGACCTTTCTGGACAATACAGATTTCACATTCACGGTGGGCACGGAAATCAAAGGGCTGCGAGGGATAAATGTCAGAGGAAATTAAAACCCGAAGTAATTTGGATGCTCTTAAAAAGTCAATTGGTGCCAGTGGAGAGTTGAATTCTTTTTTCACGGTGGATTTCCCCCTGATTCTTTTGCGTGTTCTGAATAGTATAAGTTTTGAGAAGATTTAATCCTTCTTATATTGGTAATATTTTAGCACGAATGCTACAATAAATGCAATATGAGATAGAAAGGAAGTGGATTTATGGAGTGCTACGGAATTGTAGGCTTCGGCTGTGCAGGGTATCATGGCGCAAAAGCGCTGAGAGATTCGGGATATACAGGCGAAATCCATGTATTTACAGGGGAGAACGAGGCGCTTTTTAATCCGATGCTGACGACTTATGTGGCGGGCGGCAGGCTGGATGAAGCTGCTTCGTTTCCTTTTGGAAATCTGGGGGAAGCAGCGGAGGCGCTCAATCTGACGGTACATGAAGGAAGAGTGGAGAAGCTTCATACAGAGCAAAAAGAAGTTGAGATGGCGGACGGACAAAGGTTTTCCTTTGAAAAAATTCTGATCGCTGCTGGAGCGGATGCATTTGTTCCCAATATGGAAGGCGGGGATAATGAAAATGTGCTTGTCATGCGAACACTGAAAGACAGCCTCAGATTGAAAGAATTTCTGGAAAATGGAAATATCAGAAAGGCAGTTGTTGTGGGAGCTTCCATGACAGGAATCAAAGTGGCAGAGGTCTTGCTGAACAAAGGGGTTCACTGCGTGTTAAATGATTTTGCCCCGCATATTTTTTCACTGGCAGCGTTGGATCCGATCGCAGAGGAAATTGAAAGACGGGTTCAGGCACGCGGAGTGGAACTGGCTTTCGGGGCAGGAATCAGCTGTGTGACTGAGGATGGCGGCGGTCTTATCGTGGAGCTGACAGATGGATCCTCTTATCCATGTGATCTGGTTGTACTTTGCATCGGAACAAGAGCTGTGACCGGAATACTGGATGAAAAGATCGAGATTAACAAAGGAATTCTGATTGATGAAAGAATGCAGACGAATGTGAAAGGGATTTATGCTGCCGGAGATTGTGCAGAGGGTAAGAACATTCAGACAGGAGCAAGTCAGATAATCGGACTGTGGGCAAACGCGGCTTCGCAGGGAAGATGCGCGGGACGCAATATGGCAGGTTTTTCAGATACTTATGAAGGAAATATCGTGCATAATATCACACATTTTATGGATATGGACTTTATTAGTTTTGGTGATAAGAATCTGCCGGGAGAGACCGTTGTATACAACAATCCGAATCCGGAATTAATGACAGCTGCCAAAGTAGGCGAAGAAGGACTCATCTGCGTGAACATCCTTGGAAGCTATGAAAATACAGGTATCATTAAAAATATGATGATGAAGCGTATGAGAGGAAATAGTACTTCATTTGATACCTTTATGGAAGAGAAGCTAAGACAGCAGGGATTTGATTCTGCATTTATAAAAATACTTGGAGGAGTAAAAGAATGAGTAATGATGTAAACAAACTTCTTAAAGCAAAGATTCCGTGTGCAGAAACCGGGATTGAAGTAAAGAAAACTCTTTGTGATATCTGTGCACCGAATTTTCACTGCGGAATTGACGCTTATGTAAAAGATGGAAAAGTTATCAAAGTTGAAGGTACAAAGGAGCATCCGGGAAGTCATGGCCTGCTTTGTCCGAAAGGAGCCTCAAGCCGGCAGTATATATACAGAGAGGACAGATTAAAGACTCCGTTAAAGCGTGTTGGTGAAAAGGGTGAAGGTAAGTTTGAACCAATCACATGGGAGGAGGCATATACAGAGATTACAAAGAAGTTTAATGTAATCAAAGAGAGTGACGGGGCAGATGCGGTTTCATTTTTCTGCGGATATTCCAAATGGTATCGTCCTATGCTGAAACGTCTGGCATTTTCCTTCGGAAGCAGTAACTATGGAACAGAGTCCAGTGTCTGCTGGCATGCAAGTGATGTGGCATGGGAGACGATGGCAGACGGCTTTTCTGTGCCTGATATGGCAAGAAGCAAGGTGCATCTCGGCTGGGGACTGAATCCTTATTATTCTAACCATCTTGGTATTGCCGGGCTGGAAGGATATAAGAACAGAGGCGGCAAACTGATTATTGTCGATGTAAAGAAAACACTTGCAGCGAAAAAATTTGCAGATATCTTTATACAGATTCGTCCGGGAACAGATGGGGCGCTGGCTCTCGGCATGGCGAAAATCATCATTGAAAATGACTGGATCGACAAAGAATACGTGGAAAATCATACACATGGCTATGAAGCATTTGCAGAGTATGTAAAAGAATTTGATCTGGAGAGGGTACATAAAATTACAGGGGCAGATAAGGAGAAGGTATATGAAGCAGCCAGATTATTTGCTGCGGAGAAACCGGCAAGCATTCATCAGAGTGCATCCCCGATCACCCAGCACATAAATGGATTGCAGAATTATCGTGCGATGAATGCACTGCTGGGACTGACAGGCAATTATGACTGCCCGGGCGGAAACTTTCCGTTATATCCGTTTGATTTTGTGTATCAGATGGGAGGCTTCAAAACAAAAGAGGGTGAATATTATGATGCAGTACGTCCGAAACAGACAAAACCGCGTGTAGGTGAAGTTACTTATCCTCTTTGGGGAAAATGTGTGGATGAGATGCAGATGAGTGATTTCTCCAGACAGGTGCTGGAAGAAGATCCATATCCGGTAAAAGCACTGTTTGGGCAGGGAATGAACGTAGATATGTTCCCAGATCCGGGTAAGATGGCAGAAGCATTGAAGAAACTTGATTTCTTTGTTGCAGTAGATTTATTTGAAACACCGGCTACAAAGCTTGCAGATATTGTTCTGCCGGCATGCAGTTCTTTTGAACGTGGAGAGTGCCGTCTCTATGGCGGTGGATATGCAGCATTTACTAAACCAGTTATTGAACCGCTTTATGAAAGCAAGAGTGATGTTGTGATTCTTCAGGAACTGGCGCAGCATCTGGTACCAGAGGATGAACTGTTGTGTGCAGGTTATGAAGCATTTGTAGATTACTGTTTTGATGATTTAAGTGTCAATGTAGCGGATATGAAAGCAAGTGAGCTGCCGATCCGTGTGCCGGAGTCGAAACCGCCGGTAATCGGAGGAACAAGAGAACATGGATGCCATACTCCGTCCGGCAAGTTTGAATTTGATTCTGAGTTGATCAAGAGCATTCCGGCAGAGTATGGTTTGGATTCACTTCCGACATACAGAGAAGAGTTTGATGATATCCGTGCAGGAAGGGAATTTATTCTTTCGACAGGAGTCCGTCTTCCGAATGCGATTCATTCAAGACTACACAAGGTGCCGTGGGCAAGAAGTATGAGACCGGATCCAATGGCAGATATCAATGATGAGGATGCAGCACGCCTGGGGATCAGTCAGGGAGACGATATCTGTATTGAGACCATACAGGGCAGCGTTACCGTAAAAGCAAATATTTCTTCTACTGTTTTAAAAGGTACTGTTCACCTGTACCACGGATATGAGGAGGCAAATGCAAATGCGCTGCTTCCGGCAGACTGGACGGACCCGTACAGTGGATATCCGGCATATAAGAGCATCGGATGTAATATCAGAAAAGTACATTGATCGTGTAATGTTAGGAGGATTGGAATGAAACTGTATATAGATTTAGATTTGGAAAAATGTTCTGCCTGTGGCGCATGTGCTGTTGCATGTATGGATCAGAATGACATTGATACACAGAGTGAAACACCTTTCCGTAATGTATTTGCAGTAGACAAAAAGGGGAAGGACGGCAAAGAGGCTGTATATGCATCTATCGCCTGCATGCACTGTGCGGACGCGCCGTGTGTAACAGGATGTCCGGTGGGATGTCTGACAAAGGATGAAGATACAGGACTGACACTTTATGATAATACGAACTGTATCGGATGCCATAGCTGTGCAATGGCTTGTCCATTTGGAATCCCTTCTTTTAATAAGATGGGAAAAATGCAGAAATGTGACGGCTGTGCAGAAAGACAACTGCATGGAATGGAACCGGCATGTGTGCGGGTATGTCCGACAGGGGCTTTGAAGGTATATACCGAGGATGAGTATAAAGAAGCAAAAGCCGGACGCTCTATTCAAAAATTATTAGATGTATTATAAAAGGATATAATATTTTTGCCCTCTATGATTATAGGCAAGGGGGAGAAAGATGCCGGTGTGTTACTGTGCACAGTAACACACCGGCATTGTTTACAGTCCAAATGTGCAGGTGATGCAGCAAATGGATATTGACAGTTTTAAATTTACTCATGTAAACTAGGATAACAGGGCGGATTAAGTCAGGAATCATTCATGACAGGCTGAAATGTCAAAGTGCAAAAGAAAATGGAGATGAAAACAATGGTAAGGAATATTGGATTTGAACAGGCCAGAGATTTAATGCTTGATTATGCAGAACCTGTCAGTATAGAGCGGGTTTCCCTGGAAGAATGTGCAGGACGCATTCTGGCGCAGGATGTAGTCGCGCGGGAAAGTGTGCCGGCATTTGACCGTTCGCCATATGACGGGTATGCATTCCGGGCAGTGGATTCGGCGTGTGCTTCTGAGGCGGACCCGGTTATTCTGCATGTGCTGGAGGAGGTTGCGGCGGGAGATGTTCCAAAGCAGGATGTTACGGAAGGAACTGCCATAAAGATACTCACCGGGGCGCCGATCCCACGGGGGGCAGATGCAGTTGTAATGTATGAGAAGACGAAATTTACAGAAACAGAAGTGAGTTTAACAGAACCGGTATGCAGCGGTGATAATATTGTCCGGGCAGGGGAGGATATTTTGCAGGGAGAATTACTGGCAGAAAAAGGAAGCCGGATTGACTGCGGTATAGCCGGTACGTTGTCATCTCAGGGAGAAACTTATCCGCAGGTGTACCGCAGACCGCGAATCGGTCTGATTACCACCGGGAATGAAGTGGTGGAGTCGGATGGTGAGGTGCCGGAAGGGAAAATCAGAAATACGAACCGCTACACATTGGCGGCAGAAGTTTTGAGGAATGGATGTGAGCCAGTCTACATTGGACAGGCAGGAGATGCGATAGAGGAGATAGCAGATCTGATAGAAAAAGGATTGGAAACATGTGATGCGCTGCTGCTGACAGGCGGGGTTTCTGTCGGAGATTATGACCTGACACCGGCTGCGATGGAACGGGCGGGCGTTCATATTCTTGTACGCGGAGTCGGCATGAAACCGGGTATGGCATGCGCTTATGGGGAGAAAGATGGCAAGACGGTTTACGGATTGTCAGGTAATCCGGCATCTGCACTGACAGGGTTCTATGCGGTTGCAATGCCGGTTCTGCGGAAGATGACAGGACGGAAAGACTTCATTCCGCAGGAAATTATGGTGACACTGGCAGATGATTTTCCCAAAAAGAGCCGGTGCACGCGTCTGCTGAGAGGCAGAATGGATTTGAGTGAGGGCACGGTTAAAATGCATATGTCACAAAAACAGGGAAATGTTGTGATCAGCAGCGCCATCGGATGTGATGTACTGGCGATCGTTCCGGCAGGAAGCGGACCCTTAAGTGCCGGCACCGTGTTGAAAGGGTTTTTATTATGATAAAGCAGCCATTTCTATTTGCAGTCAGCGGAGTGAAAAATTCGGGAAAGACAACTTTGATCACAAAGTTGATTCCAATATTCAGAAAGTATGGGCTTCGTGTGGCAACAATCAAACATGACGGGCACGACTTTGAGACGGATGTGCCGGGAACGGATACCTATGCCCATATGCAGGCAGGCGCATACGGAACAGCAGTTTTTTCAAAAACGAAGTATATGATCGTAAAACAAGAGGAAACAGCATCAGAACAGGAATTGGCGGAATCTTTTCCGGAGGCGGATATTATCCTTTTGGAAGGGTTTAAATACAGTGACTATCCGAAGCTTGAATTGGTACGCAAGGACAACGCGGAGGCGCCGGTTTGTCATAATCATGGCTTAATTGCGGTAGTATCAGATTTTGATGTAAAACAAAGCCAGAACAAAGCAGTTCCATTACTGGATCTAAATGATCCGGATGCGGTCGCAGAATTTATTCTGGATTACTGGTTTATTGTGACCAGTCTGTCTATGATGGTTCTCGCAGGCGGCAAGAGCAGCCGGATGGGAAAAGACAAGTCAGACTTATTGTATGAAGGGCAGACATTTCTCCAGAGACAGATTGATAAAGGGAAGGCTTTGGGAATTGCAGATGTTTTCGTATCCGGTTATCAGGGGAGGATGTGTACAGAGCGAATTGTAAAAGACCGTTATCTGCAGAAAGGACCATTAGGCGGTCTGGAAGCAACATTCAGGGAAGTGAATACGCCATATTGTCTGGTGATGACAGTGGATGTTCCGCTGGTAACAGTAGAGGTACTAAGAACATTGATTCGGGGGTTTCGGAGGGCATGGATGGAAGGGCGCGGAAAGGCGGCATGTGTTTTGAAGCATGGGGAGAGAATAGAACCGTTGCTTGGAATTTATCAGACGAATCTGGCAGATGCAATAGAAACAGAAATTGTAGAGGGAAAAGGGCGTGTGTTTTGTTTTCTAGAGAAGATTGGATATGATGTCAGTGAAAGTGATGTACCGGAAGCAGTTTTTGAAAATATAAACTGGTTTGAAGACTATGAGAAGATGAAACAAATGTGAATGATGTTGTGAATATGGAAAGAGGTTTATATCCCCCGGACGGCAAAACGTTTTTAGTTTTGCCGTCCGGTTTTTTGTTGTCATGTGTACGATAAGGCAGTTTTGTAACAGCTTTGAAGAGTGGATGAGGAAATCTTAGATATTTGTGCGTAACAGTTCAGCCCAGGACTTTGCACTGGCTGCAAAGTCCGTGAAATAACGTATAGGTAGGGATGCATCAAGCCACCACGA
>NZ_CALPDG010000008.1 GCF_943193195.1 Mediterraneibacter agrestimuris
CTTTTTTGATATTTCATAATTCGATGGTTTGATGAATGCCAGCTGCTGATTTTGATCCAGAAATACATAATTCTCTTCGCTTTCATATCCGGCATCTGCAATGATTTTTTGATACTTGAACGCCAGATATTCTTCTGTTTCCTTTAAGAATGGAATCAGGGTGGTGGCATCTGCAGGCTGAGGTCCGGTCGTCAGCCATACAATGTATTCGGAATCAACTCCATGCTGTAAATTAAATGCTGGCTTTAACTGCCCATTTCCCATTGCATCTTCTTTCATCCGCATGAAAGTTGCATCTGGATCTGTTTTGGAATAACTGTTTCTTTTCCCACAGATGTGCAGTTTCTTTGTGTATCCTTTCAGACGTTCCAGATACCCTTCTAATGTTTCGATACTCTTTTGTAAGGGAGATTTCCTCTTCCCAATTCCGTGCACAAATTCAATGTTTTCTTCCTGTTTCAAAGCATACAGTTTTTTGCGTAACCGTTTTACATGTTTCATTTTTACTGTATCACCATGGACGATCCGAATGCCGTAAAGCTGCTCGCATTCTGCAATGAGGGCGGCGATTTTTATTAGTAACTTTTCATGGTTTTTTGTGACTGCTTTTTTCCATACAAAGGTATATTTATTGGCGCAGGCCTCAATTTTTGTGCCGTCTATAAAAATCGTTTCTCCTGAAACTTCTCCAAGCTCATAAAGGAGAGCAGACATTTCAGCGAGAATCCGTTTCGCACATGGAGCAAAATGAATACTGCGGAAACGTGCAAAAGTGGCATGGTCAGGAACAGGTTTCCCTTCTAGAAGATACATGAAGTTAATATCCCGTTTACAGTTCAGTTCCATAGAACGAGAGGAATAGTCACCATTCATGTAAGAGTATAAAACAATCTTCAAGAGAGTTCTCGGCGAAACTGTATTTATTCTTTCATAAGTAGAATATAAGTCAGTTATATCCATAGCCTCCACGAACTGACTGAGCAATCGCACAGAATCATCTACCGGAATAATCGTTTCTAAATTTAAAGGAAGTTTTAGTTGATATCCTTCCCCATTCAAAGTATAATCTTGATGTAAATATATAGGTTTTCGTATACTTATATTTTACACTAACAGCCAGACTTTTCGAAGTCTGGCTGTAATTTTTTTGCAAAGAAAAGAGGCTACGCACTAATTATTTAGTGCGACAGCCCCATCATTTGAATATAAATATAATTTTTCTTCACATTAAATGTTACTTGATTAAAAATTTTTTGTGGTATAAATAGTATACGCATATTCTTATAATTTACCATATATTCTTCTCCCTAAATTGAGAATAACCTTTAAACGCATCAAAATAATAGATACCTCCTTCACAAAAATCATCTTTTAAAATGTCTATTGTGCACTTTAGCAGAAGATTTGCTGTAACAAGATTTGTAAGTATGTGCTGAGGTTGTGATATATTAACTGCTTCACAGTTCTCCTCACTTTTGGGTACAGAAGTATCCTCTAATATTTCAGGAAAATACTGTGCCCGGTCGGGATAAAATTCATTCCCAGATATCCTAGCTCCAACAACAACCTCGCCTGCAGAATATTCATTTGCCGCATCAAAGTAATATATTGTATCTGTTTCTCTAAAATATTTATGCATTACTTTACGACAAGCATGATTATCAACCGCTCCAACTAATACCGTACACATGTTTTTCTGTTCCATCTGCATTAACTGGCAGTGGTTATTAATAAAATCAGGAAAAAATCCACAGTCTATACAAAATGTATTAGTTAAGATTTCTGCCATGACTTCCGCTTTATTGCGACCAATATCTTCTTGAAGAAATGGCTGCCTTGAAATATTACTTTTTTCAACCAAATCACCATCTGCAATAACAATCTTGCATCTACACGCTAAACTGTTTTGATATAGAAACCTCCCTAATTCTTTCACATAGTTTCCGCCTATTCCTCCACAGCCAACTACAATAATTTGATACATATATTTACCCTTCTTTCTCAAATATTTCGTCCAATTCCAATATACCGAATATTCCAGCCATTCCGGCTCTTATTTTATATGTGTGTTCCTTTTTGTCCATATTTCCTATAACCATATACAAACGAATCCCTTTTTCATCATCATCATCTATCCGCGAAAAGAATGCTGGATATCGTCCATGGCTATGAACATCCATGATTAAGATTTTCTCCAATTCCTGCTCTGCGTTTCGATAAAATATGACTGACGAAGCAGTACAGTGCTGTTCTGGAATGTGTAATTCGTATTCTAGATCTTTCAGATTATAAAAAATCTGAACCGCACATTCCTTATACGGTTCAGCCTCAAAAATTTCTACTATTTGTTTCAAAAAATGATATGGTATCTTGGAAATCCGAAACTCGAATTGAGTATCTCCTTTTTGGGATAGATTTGCTGAAAAAACACCAAATGGCGTAGTCTCTTTTCGCCACTGTTCTCCATATTTATCGGTATAGATATCATGTTCCCAACCAGGTTTTATAGACTGGAGCTTCACTCCTTTCCTAGAACTTTTAAGAACAGGTATAATAAAATGCTGCTCATCATATATCATTTCTGTACGTTCTTTGGAATATTCTGGATAAATTCTTTCTAGAACCTTCCGTATTTCGTCTAAGGTAGCAGATGAACGTCCTTTTATATCACTCGGCTCAATGCTTAACTGAAATCCTCCGGCACGCACAAGAACTGGAAGTGATATCTGATTTGTTTTTTCACTGCTCTTTTTTGATAAAATTGGGAAAAGAAGATTACTTTCTTCCTGATAGGCAAATGCACAATCTTTATATTCCGGATAGGACTTGATGAACAATTTTCTAAGCACATCCTCAGTAACCGTAATATCCTCTGCCTCAAATGTGTCTTCCGTATATGTTTCTTGTAAATCCATATATCCAACTGTCACAGGTAATGGATACACCTTTCCTTGCGGAGCATTTGCCTTCATAAAAGGTAATAGATATCTCTCTTCTTTGAGATAATGAAACTTACAGTCATTGTATTCTGGATACTCTGATATGAGAACTTCACGAATATCCTCTATACTCTCTGCACTATTCACAGAAATGTCAATTTCACCAAGTCGTATTTCTGCTGGAAACTGTACTTCATCTACATTCAACAGCTCAGTATAATTCGCATATATGGTAATAAAAGTGTTGACATTTTCACTAAAAAGCTCCTGGTTCAGTTCTCCTTCTACTATACCTATCTCATAAGACAGATTATTCAATTCATCAAAAACCTTACCGAGCTTTATTCTTAACATATCTTCGGACCACTCTTCTTCCCCTTCATCTGAAAAAAGATATCGAAGATGCCCCGCCCCCAAGTAAATAGGCAGCAAATACTTTTTTGTTTTCTTAGAGTTTTTCCCTTTCTTCTTAGTTGTATCTTTCTTCTCACCTCTTACCTCTTTATCATCCTCAAGAAGTTCAAATAAATCTAATAAATCATTCATTAAACTATTCCTCCATTTTGTTTAAAAATTGAATCTAGGTACTCCCCTATATCATGAAACTGGCTTGGAACCAAAATACGCTCTGGAAAACTTTCCTTTTTCTGTAAGCGTTCCAAAACACCACGAAGATTATTATATTTCCATTTTGTTGAAACACCCTGGTAAAAATGCGTGATGGGAAAAAAATCCGCACTTTCACCGCAGGTGAATTTAAAATAGGGCGGATTCAGTAACAGTGCAGCAGAAAGGCTGAACTGTTGTTACTGTTCACACGGCACATTGCACCACGCTGCAAGGTGTCCGATCAATGAAGAGATGACAGCGATATATCCAGCCCCTTGCCTTCGGGATATTGAAAAGGGAAGAAATATATGCTAGAATAACCACAATATCAAAAACAAAGACGGGAGAAAATAGGATATGAAAAGAGTACATAGAAAAAACAAGATAAGTATAGGCAGGTGGTTTACAGCAGCGCTTCTGATGACGGCGCTGGCTGGCAGCCTGTCAGGCTGTGGGAATAAAAGTCCCCTGGATCCTAAGGATCCGGTTTCGCTGACAGTGTGGCACTACTATAACGGCTCCCAACAGGCAGCCTTTGATGCCTTGGTGGAGGAGTTTAATGGAAGTATAGGAAGGGAAAAGGGAATCTTTGTGCAGGGTTACAGCCAGGGATCTGTTGCAGATCTGGAGACGGCGGTACGGGATTCCATCAATGGAAAGGTAGGGGCGGATGAGATGCCGGATATCTTTTCTTCCTATGCGGATACTGCCTATGAGGTGGAACAGTCGGGGGCGCTTGCTAATTTGTCGGATTATCTGGATGCGGAGGATTTAAAAAAATATGTAGACTCTTATATAGAAGAAGGCCGTATTGCATCGGACGGAACTCTGCGAATTTTCCCCACAGCCAAATCCACGGAGATTATGATGATTAATAAGACGGATTGGGACAACTTTGCAAAGGCCACAGGAGCTTCTTTAGAGGATCTGAAGACTCTGGAAGGAGTGGCGGCTACGGCTAAGGCATATTATGAGTGGACAGATTCACAGACACCCGATGTGGCATATGACGGCCGGGCCTTTTATGGGAGGGATGCTCTGGCAAACTATTTTATCATCGGGATGCAGCAGCTTGGCACGGAGATTTTTCAAGTGGAGAACGGTCAGCTCACTTTAAATACACCGAAGGAGGAATTGCACCGTTTGTGGGAAAATTATTATGTTCCAATGGTAAATGGGTATTTTGGCGCATATGGTTCCTTCCGTTCCGATGATGTGAAAACGGGAGATCTTTTGGCTTATACTGGCTCTACTACTTCCGCTATGTATTTTCCTGATCAGGTGGAACTTTCCGATGACAACTACGCTATCGAGTATATCGTGATGGAAGCCCCAGTATTTGAAGGAGGGGAGCATGTGGCAGTACAGCAGGGCGCCGGCATGGTAGTCAGCAAGTCTGATATAAAGCATGAGTATGCCTCTGTGGAGTTTTTAAAGTGGTTTACCGAGACGGAAAATAATCTGCAGTTTGGAAGTGTGTCCGGTTATCTGCCGGTGCTTAAGGAGGCCAACAGTGAAGAAAAGCTGGACCAAGTGATTGAGCAGAAGGAATTGTCAGTGGCGCCTAAGACCTATGATTGTCTGACAACTATTTTTAAAGAAATGGAAAGTATGAATCTGTATACGAATAAGAGCTTCAAAAACGGCTCTGCGGCCAGAAAGGTGCTGGAATATCATCTGGCGGATCAGGCGGCGGCAGACCGTAAGGAAGTGGAGGTACTGCTGGCGCAGGGAAAGAGCCTTGAAGAGGCAGTGGACAATTTTGTGACAGAGGAAGCTTTTGAAGGATGGTATCAATCTTTTTGCGATGCATTGGACAAGGCAGTTAATGAGTAAAGAGTAGGACGAGTAACAGTTCAGCATAGGAGTTTGCACATGCTGCAAACTCCATAAAAATGCGTGAAGGAAGAAAAGAATCCGCCCTCTCACCGCAGGTGAATTTAAAATAGGGCGGATTCAGTTGCCAAGCATGTGATAAAACAGTCCGGTGGACTGTTTTGAGTGACTATGAAGCCGGAAGGCTGAATAGTTTCTAAGACGATGGTATGGAAGGGGCATGTGTATTACAATGGAAGGAAAGCGCAGGAAAAGAAAAAAACCGACTATATTTAAGATTTTTCTGGTTCCTCTGATCCTGATCATGTTAGTGCAGAGTATCATTACCGTCGGCACGCTGGTCATCAGAAAGGCGGGCGGGATGTTGGAAGAGTATTCCGCAAACATGATGGGACGGTTGGTAGAAAACAGAAAAGTGATCCTGCAAAATGATATGAATCAGCGCTGGGCATCCATTCATGAGCAGGAAACACTGATGAATGAAACATTAAGAGGGTTTTTGGATGCCGAGGATGCGGGTATTTTGGAGGTACTTGCGTCAGATGAGAAGAAGGATGAATTGTTAGAGCTATTCTTTCCACAATGCCTGAATCTGTTGCAGAATAACTCTACTACAGGGATATTTATGATCCTGACCGGGGATGAGGGAAAGTCATCAGGAGATTATGACGGATTTTTCTTAAGAGATTCCGATCCTATGACCAATCCTGCCAACCGTACGGATCTTCTTCTGGAGAGGGGGAGTAAGAATCTTTCCAGAGAGTGGAATATCCCTCTGGATACCAGCTGGACTACTCATTTTCATATGGAAGGACAAGGAAAGAACACTTCTGAGAACTTTTTCTATGAACCTTGGCGGGCGGGGGAAGTATATATGGATGCGGATATCAAGGATCTGGGCTACTGGTCTCCGCCTTTTTCACTGGGAAAGGATTCTTCAGATAAGAGTGGAGAAGATTCGCACCGGATGATTACCTATTCCTTGCCTCTGCGGTATGATGGGGAGGTATACGGAGTGCTGGGAGTAGAGATTTCCGAAAGTAATCTGCATGATTATTTTCCTGTGGAAGAACTAAATGCATTAAGCCAGTCGGGATATATGCTTGCTCTTGCGAAAAGTGATAGCAATTATATTCCGTTGACAGGACGGGGACTTCTCTATAATATGGTTTGTTCCACGGGCGACAGTTTTTCGCTTAAGCAGACGGATTATGATGTTCTTCTGCAAGTTCAGGACATCCGAATGGAGGGACAAAAGCTATTTGCGGTAGCTTGTCCTTTGAAGCTTTATAGCAACAATGTGCCTTATGAAGACACAAGGTGGCTTCTTCTGGGTCTGAACACGGAGGAGGAGCTTTTTGGTATGAGCCGTCAGCTCTATTTCTGGATGCTGCTTGCTGTTCTGGCAGGTCTGATGTTTGGTGTGGCGGGTCTTTATATTCTGGTAAAGCATCTGACCAGACCGGTACAGCGTCTTATGAACTGCATCAGCAAAGGAAACACGGGGCTTAAGGAATTTGAATCATCCAATATTCTGGAGGTGGATTCTCTCTTTGAGGTGGTGAAGGAGCTGACAGACCAGCAGAAAGAAG
This sequence comes from Mediterraneibacter agrestimuris, assembly GCF_943193195.1. Lineage (GTDB taxonomy): Bacteria > Bacillota > Clostridia > Lachnospirales > Lachnospiraceae > Schaedlerella > Schaedlerella agrestimuris. The sequence continues at coordinate 6,977 of NZ_CALPDG010000008.1, forward strand.
CAGAGAACATCTTGCTGGAGGAAAAGGAACGATACCGGGTAGCGCTGGAATCCTCCAGAGATATCTTTTTTTCCTATGATATCAGAAAGCATATACTGGATATAGTCAATCATGAGACCATGAGCGGACAGTGGCAGTGTGAAGAATTTGCCAGCGGTTTTATTGATCCGGAATGTATTTATGAACCTGATCGAGAGGAAGCCATTCGTGAACTACAGAGCAGAAAAGATACCCTTTATGCAGAATTCAGGATAAAGTGGCCCATGGAAGGGGAGTATCTTTGGAAGGCGCTTTCAGGGAAAGCAGTCTATGATACGGATGGCGTGCGATGGAAGATGGTGGGAAGTATCCGAGATATTGAGGAGCAGAAGCGGCGTGAAGAAGAGCAGCTCAGGAAGAATTCCACCGATAGTGTGACCGGACTTGCTGTTTTCAGCGCAGGAATGGAGCAGATCGGAAAATTGCGGGACAGCCAGCCGGAAGGCGTGATGGTCAGCCTGTTTTTGGATAAACTCAAGGAGAGTAATGAGAAGAACGGCATCATGTTTGGGGATATGATTCTTGAGGAACTTGGAATGCTGACGGGCAACTGTTGCAAGGAGTTTGTTCAGACTACCGGCAGGCATGTGACAGCCATGCGGCTTAACAGGGATGAAATTGTGCTGTGGCTGGAGGGGAGCTTTCAGGAGCAGGCGGCAGCGTTTGTGGAAGATCTGCTTGAAAAAATTGGGCAGGCTTTTGACGAGGAGTCCTTTAATGTTCATATACATGCTGGTCTGGCGCTGGGGGGAAAGAAAGTACCTTCGGTACAGCTTATCCGTATGGCGAAACTGGCAGGCAGCATGGTGGATGCCAACAATGGAAAGCAGTGCACTTTTTATGAAGATATTCTCGAAAGTAAGCGAAAGGTTTTGCCTGCGCTGCAAGGGAATGATATTGTCTCGCCGGGGTATGGGGAAGATGTGAGTCTATCATCTCTTGCCCTTAATCTGTTTGACCGGGGAGCTGATTTTGCGGCACAGATGATGCTGATAATCCGAAAAATTGGCAGGTTTTATCAGGCAGATGATGTGCTGGTATCTATGTTGCGGGCGGATTTTAACACAAACTATTTGGAATACCAGTGGCACAGAAATGGCAGAAATGTAGAAGAAAGTGTGAGAAGATATAGTGAGGAAGAAAAGGAAACTTTCTTTGAATGGATGGGACAAGATGATGTCCGCAAGTTTTCGGAAAAGGACAGCAGGCAAAAGGTGATCCGGTGCTTTCTTGGGATTATACAGGGAAAGCAGGGGGTAGTCCTCCCTATGTATGACAACGGAAACTATATGGGAAATATCTGTATCTGCGGTATACCGTCCCCGCTTTTGGAAGAGCCGGATGCCATTCAGGAACTGTCTGAGCTGGGACAGGTGATTCAGGGCAAGTTAAATCAGCGGCAGCATGACATAGCAAGCAAGGCTAAGTCGGAATTCCTTTCTCGCATGAGCCATGAGATTCGTACGCCTATGAATGGAATTATCGGAATGACAGCCATTGCCCTGCAGCAGAACGAGAGAAAGGAAAGTGTTACGGATTGTCTGCAGAAGATTCAGTCCTCATCCAATTATCTTCTCGGACTGATCAATGATATTCTGGATATGTCAAAGATCGAGAGTGGCAAGATGAAACTGGAACCCTGTAATTTCAATATGCAGGATATGCTGGATACGATCAGAGAGCTGGTGGCTCCTCAGGTGACAGCCAAGGAGATTGATTTTATACAGAAGGTCAGTCTCAATCATGATTGGTTTCTGGCGGACCGTATGCGGATCAGTCAGGTTCTCATCAACTTGCTGGGCAACGCAGTAAAGTTTACTCCTGCAAAGGGAAGGATTACTCTGATAGTGCAGGAAGAAAAGACTGTGGGAGAAAATATCTACATCTATTTTGCGGTGAAAGATACGGGCATAGGAATTGCGAAGGAGGATCAGGAAAAAGTATTCTATTCCTTTGAACAGGCGTCAGGTAGGGATCCGTCCAAGCAGCAGGGAACCGGACTGGGGCTTTCCATTAGCAGCCGCTTAATCCAGATGATGGGAAACCGCATCCAACTCGAGAGTGAGCCAGGAAAGGGCAGTACCTTTAGTTTTTGTATTCCGTTCAGACTGGGGGAAAATACAGAATGTACAGATCAGCAGGATGAGGTTTCTTTTGAAGGCTGCCGTGTGCTGGTGGTAGAGGATAATGAGCTCAATTCCGAGATTGCCCAGTGCTTTTTGGAGGAACGGGGATTTCTTGTGGACTGCGTATATGACGGTGCGCAGGCTGTAGAGCGCATCAAGAGCACAGAACCGGCAACCTATGATGTGATTTTGATGGATATTATGATGCCGGTAATGGATGGTCTGGATGCAACTCGTGCAATCCGTGCAATGGAACGGGAGGATTGCCGCACCATACCTATCGTAGCCATGTCAGCTAACGCTTTCGATGATGATCTGAAAAAGTCTGTGGAGTGCGGTATGAACGGGCATCTGTCCAAACCTGTAGAAGTGGATAAGTTCTATCAGATGCTGGATCGGGTGATCCAAAAGCGGAAAGCGGATGAGAAATAGTTTTGGAAATAAAATAAAGGATACAGAAAAAAGTAATAGGAGAAACGTGTAGTATATCAGTATATAGATGACTCCTATAAAGAAAAAGAGAGAGGAACTCTGATATGGAGATTTCTTCTCTCTTTGTTGTTGCCAAGCATACGACAAAAACGTCCAGTGGACGTTTTTTAGTTAGTTACCATGCATGGGAGAAAGCAAATCAGCGGTCTATTTTGAGTTTGATTCCAGATATTTCTTAATCGCCTCAAAACTCTCGGAGCTGATGATATGTTCAATCCGGCATGCGTCTGCAGAAGCAATTTCTGGTGTGACACCAAGTTGTTCTAACCAGGAAGAGAGCATAAGATGTCTTTCATAAATCTTTTCCGCCAGAGCATTGCCCATCTCGGTCAGATAGATAAATCCTTCGGGGGTGACGGTAATGTATCCGCCCTCACGGAGCTTTTTCATTGCAACACTGACGCTTGACTTTTTAAAATTCAGTTCATTTGCAATATCCACGGAACGGACGACCGGGCGGCACTTGCTTAAGATTAAAATAGTCTCCAGGTAATTTTCCGCCGATTCGTTTGTATGCATAGATGTTACCTCATTTCTTATAATGCGTTGTATTTAATCTAATTTGATATTTTTGAATAAATCTCCAAGGCTGGTTCCAATATTCTCAGACTTCGGAATCTCTACTTTCTCAACAACTTCTTCTTCCACTTTCTCAAGAGCCTTCATACTCAGGCTGATCTTACCATCTTTTAGTCCAATAATTTTAACCTGAACAGTGTCGCCTGTATTCAATACATCAGACGGCATCTTAACGCGCTTGTTGGAAATCTGGGAAACATGAACCAGTCCGGAAAGTCCATTTTCCAGCTTTACAAATGCGCCGTAGTTCTGCAATGTCTCTACAGTTCCGTTCATAACAGATCCAATTTTAACATTGGCAATCTTCTCTTCAAGAGCCTTTTTCTCCTGCTCTTTGAGAATCTCACGTGCAGAAAGGACGAGACGGTTATTTGCCTGATCTACGTCAACAACCCTGACCTCGATATCTTTCAACAAATAGGTCTCCAAATCTTCAATATAGGAAAGAGACAGTTTGGAAGCCGGAATAAATCCGCGCAGTCCCTCTACCATAGCGATCACACCGCCATTTACAACACCTTCTACCTTGACCGGAAGAATAGTCTTTTTTTCCATGTAGTCAATAACACGGTTCCATGGATTAGCGTCGTCAAAGTGCTCCTCATAGTCAGCCATTGTCTCAGCAGGCTGTTCTGCGGCAGTCATTTCTGCAGTTGTTTCTGTTGTCATTTCTTCAGTTCTTAAATCTTCGCTCATGTTCGTACCTCACATTTATTCTTATTTTATTAATTGTGTACGTATTAGTGTTACTTAATTCTTAGTAACCGTGTACATTATACCATACATGGCAAGAAAAATACAACTGTGGGGTTGACGAATATACAAAAAAATGGCAATCTAAATAGGTAGGAAAATATATGAAAACTGCTCTACTTTAAAGGAGAGATTAGCGGCAATGGAAAAAGGTGTGATCAATAATAAAATATATGTGGTGGGGCATAAAAATCCAGACACAGATTCTATCTGTTCTGCAATTGCATATGCAGATCTGCGGACAAAGGTTACGGGAAAGGCGCATAATGCCAGGCGTGCGGGACATTTAAATGAGGAAACACAGTATGTTCTAGATTATTTTGATGTGAAGGCCCCGGCTCTTCTGACAGATTTACGAGTGCAGGTGAAAGATGTAGCGCTCCGTGAACTGGAAGGGGTGAAAGGGTCAGTATCCATTAAGACGGCATGGGCGAAAATGAAGGAAGAGAGTATCAAGACACTTCCGATTACAAGGAATGACAAACTGGAAGGTTTAATTACCATTGGAGATATTGCGACTTCTTATATGGATGTGTATGACAGCAGTATCCTTTCCGTAGCGAGAACTCAGTATCGTAATATTGCAAGTACGATTGACGGAGAAATAATAAATGGAAATGAACATAGTTATCTGTTAAAAGGAAAGGTTGGAATCATGTCTTCCAGCCGCAAACAAGTGGCAGAATTTATAGAGGAAAATGATCTTGTAATTCTCAGTAACCGGACTGAGGCACAGCAGCTTGCCATAGATTTGAATGTGGGCTGTATGGTGCTGGGGAACGATACAGAAGTTTCAGAGGTAATTCTGGAGCAGGCGAGGGAAAAAGAGATTGTAATTATCAAGAGCCCGCATGATTCATTTACAGTGGCAAGGCTGATCAACCAGAGTATTCCGGTAAGGCATTTTATGACCAAACGTGAGAAGCTGATTGTATTTAGGATGCGTGATTATGTGGATGATGTCAAAGAGGTGATGCAGAGGGTACGTTACCGTGATTTCCCGGTGGTAGACAATAAGGGGAATTTCCTCGGCTTCATTTCCAGAAGACGCCTTTTGAACTGCCGGAAGAAACAGGTGATTCTGGTGGATCATAACGAGAAGAACCAGGCAGTAGACGGTATTGAGCAGGCAGATGTGTTGGAAATTATCGACCATCATCGACTGAGTAGTATTGAGACGATGGGACCGGTGTATTTCCGAAACCAGCCGGTGGGGTGTACAGCCACGATCGTCTATCAGATGTATCAGGAGAATCAGGTGAAGGTACCGAAAACAATAGCAGGACTTCTGTGTTCCGCTATTATTTCCGACACACTGATGTTCCGTTCACCGACATGTACACCATTAGATGAAGCGTCTGCAAGGCAGCTTGCGGAAATCGCGGAGGTGGATATCGAAATGCTGGCGCAGGCAATGTTTCGTGCGGGAAGTAATTTAAAGGGCAAGTCAGCAGAAGAGATCTGTTTCCTTGACTTCAAACAGTTTACAGTGAATGATACCGTGTTTGGGGTGGGTCAGGTGAATTCTATGAGTGGGGATGAGCTAAAAGAGATTAAGAAGAAGTTGCTTCCTCATTTAGAAAAAGCACGGAAGAGCCATGGCTTGAATATGATTTTCTTTATGCTGACCAATATTCTCACAGAATCTTCCGAATTAATCTGCGCTGGACCAGAGTCAAGGGAGAAAGTCATCAGTGCATTTGACCTGCGTATGGAGATGGAAGACTTGCATCTGAAGGGAGTTGTCTCCAGAAAGAAACAGCTTGTACCGGCTTTGGTAGAAGCGCTGCAGCAGTAAGTGTAATGGTTAAATCTATAAATGTAAAATATGAGGTAGAGAAATTTATGAGTAAACAAATCTGGAAACCGGGAAATATGCTTTATCCGCTTCCTGCAGTGATGGTGAGTGCCGGGGATAAAGAGGGCAATACCAATATCATAACGGTTGCATGGACGGGAACTATTTGTACAAACCCGGCAATGGTATACATATCTGTCAGACCAGAACGGTATTCCTACCGCATGATACGGGACACGGAGGAATTTGTTCTTAATCTGACAACAGAAAAGCTGGCGTATGCAACGGATTACTGCGGCGTCAGATCCGGACGGGATGTAGACAAGTGGAAAGAAATGAATCTGCATCAGGAGCAGGCTTCTACACTACAGTATGCACCGCTGATAGCCGAATCTCCGGTTAATATCGAGTGTAAAGTGAGTGAAGTAAAAGAATTGGGAAGCCATCATATGTTCCTTGCAGAAGTGACAGCAGTTCATGCAGATGAAGCATATATGAATGAGAAGAGTAAGTTTGAATTGAACAAAACGGGACTGCTGGCATATTCCCATGGAGAATATCTGGGATTGGGTAAGAAATTAGGTACTTTTGGATACAGTGTGAAGAAAGAAACAGGTAAGACAAAACGCAGAAAAAGGTAGAATGAAACCAACTTCAATTTCCTGCACATACTCAGAAGCAGCTATGTAAAGAATTTTTATAAAATTCCCATATAGATAGACTTAAAAAAGACCTACCGCACTGACAGGTCTTTTTTACAAGGTAAACTTCTTGTTTTATAATATTTCAATAAATCTGCGGAACGCTTTCAGACCTTCCTCTGTACACTTGTATACACCTGCGTCTTCCAGAACCTCGCAGAATACCTTCCCGACTTCCTTCTGAAGAATTTCCTTCACATTATCAGCATTGACATTTTCATACTTCGGTAAGAATTCATCTACCCAGTCTGCATGCTTTTCAATCGTTTCATTGGAGCGGATATCCTTGCCTTCCAGAATATATTCTTCCAGTAGTTCCAGTTCGTTCTTCAAACGAGCAGGAAGTACGGCAAGACCCATAACCTCGATCAGACCGATGTTCTCTTTTTTAATGTGATGAAGGTGTGCGTGCGGGTGATAAACACCAAGGGGGTGTTCGTCGGTTGCAATGTTATTGCGCAGTGTCAGATCCATTTCAAATAATTCTCCGCGCTTACGGGCAATCGGAGTGATGGTATTGTGCGGTACGCCGTCTGTCTCAGCAAAGATAAAGGCATCTTTATCTGTATAGCCTCTCCATGCCTTTAAAATATGATCAGCCAGCTCGATGATACGTTTTTCGTCCTTGCATTGTAAACGGATAACGGACAGCGGCCATTTGACGATTCCGGCAGTGACGTCTTCGTAGCCTGCTACGGTAAAGTTTTCAATAAACGGGGCTTTTGCCATAGCAAAAGTATAATGTCCGCCCTGGAAATGGTCATGGCTTAAGATAGAGCCGCCCACGATCGGAAGGTCTGCATTGGAGCCGAGGAAATAGTGCGGAAATTGTTTTACAAAATCAAATAGCTTGATGAATGCATTGCGTTCAATTTTCATTGGGGTATGCTCGCCGTTAAATACGATACAGTGCTCGTTATAATATACATATGGGGAATACTGGAAGCCCCATGCACTGTCGTTGATTGTAATCGGGATAATACGGTGGTTTTCACGTGCCGGATGATTGGCGCGGCCTGCATATCCTTCATTTTCTACGCAAAGCAGACACTTGGGGTAGCTGGCAGCAGCGGCATTTCTTGCAGCGGCAATTGCTTTCGGGTCTTTTTCTGGTTTAGACAGATTAATGGTTATATCCAGTGTACCGTAATCAGTATCGACTGTCCACTTCATATCTTTTTTAATACGGTAGCGGCGGATATAGTCGCTGTCTTGACTGAGTTTGTAGTAATATGCAGTTGCTTTCTCGGGAGAAGCAGCATAGTGGTCCCAGAATGCTTTCTGAACCTGTGCCGGACGGGGCAGCAGACAGTTCATGAGCCTGGTATCAAATAAATCTCGGTATGTAATACTGTCTTCGATAATGCCCCGGCTGCATGCCTCGTCAAGCAGTTCGTTTAAAACAGTTTCCAGAGTAATATCGGATGTGTCAATTTCCACATCTTCATAGGAATCTTCGTGTAATAAGTCCAGCAAAAGATTGGTGGTGTAGGTGCGTTCACATTCTGGTGTAAGACCTGACTGAATACCGTATTCTACAAGCTTTTTAATATTTTCATATAATTTCATATATGTATTCCTCCGCTACATTTCTTATGATACTCTTCCTGCGCCTTCTCCGATATCTACAATGTAGAATTCTGCTTCATGTCCGACCTTTTCAAGATAAGCCTTGCCGATTGTTGAGGTAAATGTATCGACAGCATCATTTTTAACAATGCTTACAGTACAGCCGCCGAATCCGCCGCCGGTAATGCGGGAGCCGATCACTCCGGGAATCTGCCAGGCAAGGTCAACTAAAATGTCCACTTCTTCACAGGATACTTCATAATCATCCCGCAGAGAAATATGAGACTGATTCATCAACTCACCGAAGAGTGCGGTATCGCCTGCGCGAAGAGCAGCTACGGCACGGATGGTACGCTGATTTTCCAGAACTGCGTGTTTTGCACGTTTCAGACGGATTGGATCTTGGATTGCTTCTTTATATTTGTTGAAAGTCTCTTCATCCAAATCGCCCAGCGTTTTGATATCTACAACAGTCTGTAATTCTGCAAGGGCATCTGTACATTCCTGACGACGCTGGTTGTAAGCAGAATCTACAAGGCTGTGCTTTACTTTGCTGTTGGTGATGACAATTTTGGCATCCTCAAGGACAACCGGAGCATACTCATAGTTCAGTGTAGCGGTATCAAGGAAGATGGCATTGTCTTTCTTGCCCATGGCAACGGCAAACTGATCCATGATACCGCAGTTGCAGCCGTTGAAATTATTTTCAGAATACTGTCCGTACAAGGCGATATCCACCATGGTGATATGATCGATATGGAACAGATCCTTTAAGATCACTCCCGTCAGAACCTCCAAAGAAGCAGAAGAGGAGAGACCGGAACCATTCGGGATATTGCCCCAGATCACCATGTCAAAACCAGAGTCGAGGGAATGTCCTTTTTCTGTGAATGCCCATACTACACCGAGCGGATAGTTCGCCCAGTTGTATTCTTTTTTATTGACCAACTCATCAAGAGAGGCTTCCACAACTCCGCAGCTGTCCAGATTCATGGAATAGAAATGAATTTTCCTGTCGTCACGCTTACGAGCTGCACCATATGTACCAATGGTCAGTGCGCATGGAAATACATGTCCTCCGTTATAATCCGTATGTTCTCCGATCAGATTGACACGTCCCGGAGAAAAGTAAAATCCCGCACCTTCGGAATCACCGAAAAGATCTGCGAATTTTGTAAATAATTTTTCCTTCATAATGTGATGAAACCTCACTTTCCCAGATATTTTGTTTTAAATTGTAACAATGCATTCTGTTAGTTAGTGCTCTAAACACTTTAATGAAATGGACATAACATTTACCTTTATTATAGAATGCTATAAAAGGAAAGTCTATACAAAATCCGTGCAAAGATATGTAATTATGTTGCATGAATGAGCAAGAGGATTTATACTTATAAGAAATATATTGATGTGACAGTGCAGCATAAGAGTTTGCATTTGCTGCAAAGTTTTTAAGAAAATGTGATGGAGAAAGGACAAAAGCACATGGAAGGAACTTATAAGCATTCCTATAAGGCGGGAGAAAATTTACCAAATGCCCTGTCTGTATATAATGTAGGGCATCAGAAGTGTGAAGCCGGATATCAGTGGGGACCAGGTGTCAGAAACCATTATTGTATACATCATATTATTTCTGGGAGTGGATATTATGAGGTAAATGAAGAGATATATCATCTGACGGCAGGGGATACCTTTATTCTTTATCCTGATACAGAGGTAAAATATTATGCAGATATGGAAAATCCATGGGAATATGCGTGGGTTGGTTTTTTTGGTACAGATGCAGATTCGCTGATTCGTGCAACTGATTTTTCTAAAAAGTATCCTTTGATCCTCAAGGGGATTCTGCCCAAGAGGATGATACAAAAGCAGCTGGAAACGATTTATGATCTGAAAGGAAATGACTATGAGTCGGCGGTTGCGATGACAGGCGCTTTATATACACTGATGTCCGTATTTATGCACTATGCGGTGCAGAAAGAAACTGTGAAAGACAGTCATATGGTGTATGTGGAGAAAGCATGCGCCTATATCAATACAAATTATTCGTATCCGATTACAATTGAAGATGTGGCATCTTATGTGGGTATCAGCCGCAGCCATTTGTTCCGCTCGTTTCAAATGTATCAGCAGCAGTCTCCCAAAGAGTATCTGACGGATTTCCGCATAAAAAAGGCCCGTCACCTATTACGGGAGACGGGTCTGTCAGTCGCTGCAATTGCATATTCAGTTGGATTTGAAAATAATCTTTATTTTTCAAAGGCGTTTAAAAGCCGTATGAATATGAGTCCCTCTGAGTACAGAAAAAAACAAATGGATATACAAAATGTCAGTTCTGTCACAACTCAGAAGAGGGAACCATCACACGTTCTTACAGACTTTGCAGTAAATGCAAAGTCTTATGCTGAGCTGTTACAAGCAGATGCTAATCCTGTAAAGGATTGATTTTTAACCGTCTGATACGTCTGTACAATAGAACTGACATGGTAAAGGAGACAATTTCAGCACTTGGAATAGCCCACCATACCATATGCAGTCCGAATACCTTTGCAAGGAAAAAGGCAACCGGAAGAATGACCAGAAGCTGACGAGCTACTGAGATAAACAGGCTGTATGTGCCGTTTCCAAGCGATTGGAAAACAGAACCGACGAGGATGCTGTAGCCGGCAGGTATAAAACACAGACTGATGATACGCAGCGCCGGAACACCGATTTCCAGCATATGCTCTGAGGCATCGAAAAAGCCCAGAAGCTGAGCCGGAAACAGTTGGAACAACAAAACGCCGAGAAACATAATCGATACGGAAATGGTGATACCAAGGTTTACAGAGGACAGAATGCGTTTTTTATTACGTGCTCCGTAGTTGTAAGCGATAATGGGAATGATTCCGTTGTTCAGTCCGAATATAGGCATGAAGATAAAACTCTGCAGTTTGAAATAAACTCCAAAGACAGCCGTTGCTGTCGAAGAGAACATCAGGAGGATCTTGTTCATGCCAAATACCATGACAGAGCCGATAGCCTGCATGATAATGGCAGGAACACCAACTTGATAAATGGAGCCGATGACCCTCTTGCTCGGGCGGAAACCTTTCATATTGATATTGATGTCAGGGTTTTTCCTTATATTAAAGTACAGAGACAAAAACAAGGCGATAAACTGGCCTGTTACTGTTGCTAAGGCAGCTCCGGCAACTCCCATCCGCGGGAAGCCGAGCAGCCCAAAGATCATGATCGGGTCCAGAATGATATTGATGATCGCGCCCAGTCCCTGGGTAAGCATGGTATAAAAGGTCCTACCTGTTGCCTGCAAGAGCCGTTCCAGTGTGATTCCCATGAAAATACCAATAGACAGTACCGTAATGATAGTCATGTATTGTGTTCCGTATTGTATAATCTGCTGTTCCTGTGTCTGCATGGTAAAGAATGTCTTAGAAGCAAGGATGCCGATCAATGCCATAAACACACTGTTGATCAGTGCAAGGAAGAGTCCGTTTCTTGCTGCCAGATTAGCATCTTCAAAATTCTTCTCACCTAAGTTGCGGGAGAGAAGTGCGTTAATACCGACTCCGGTTCCTACGGCAATGGCGATCATCAGATTCTGAACCGGAAAGACAAGAGAAACCGCAGTCAAAGCATTCTCATTGATCTGAGCGACAAAAATACTGTCTATGATGTTGTAAAGCGCCTGTACCAGCATAGAAATTACTATTGGCAGAGACATTGTGACTATAAGTTTCGGAATAGGCATTACACCCATTTTATTTTCTTTTGTTACTTTTTCCATATAAATAATAATCCTCCTTTTATGTCCGCGCGAGTTATATCTGCATCATGGTTCGCGCCCAAGAATCAGCAGCGTAGTGCAAGGTGCCGTGTGAACTGTAACTCAAATGTCACTTCGTGCCGCTTGATTCTTTGTGTCCGCGCATATTATAGCACAAATAAATTTATATGTACAATGGATAAGTTTTTAATATACTAATACATCCCTGTTTTTGCATATACTGAATGGAAGAATTGTGGAAAAGGGCGAAAGGCGATGCAAATAAAGAGATGGATGCAGGGTCTTGGAGTCGTATATACTTTATTATTGCTTACAATCTGTGTTCCGGGGTGGAGAATGATACGAAATGGAGATGAGGTTCAAAGCACAATAAAACGAATTGATGGGAAACAAACAGTGGGGCAAAGAGAGAAAGAGGAACAGGAGACAGAAACAAGGGGAAAGGAAAAACCGAAAATTGCCCTGACCTTTGATGACGGACCGAGTGCGGTTTATACACCGGTGTTGTTGGACGGACTGGAGAAGCGAGGGGTAAAGGCGACCTTTTTTCTGATTGGAAAGAATATTGAAACAGGTGGAAATGCGGAAATTGTCAAACGGGAACAGGATGAGGGACATCTGATCGGGAATCATACATACAATCATGTGGAGATTACGAAACTAGATGATGAAAGCGCTTATCAGGAACTAAAAAGGACGAATGAAGTCATAGAGGGGATTACAGGAGAAACCGTGGAATTTATGCGACCGCCTTTTGGCGCGTGGCAGAAAGCCCTGGAAAAAAAGATTCATGTGCTTCCAGTTATGTGGACTGTGGACCCTTTGGACTGGGCAACAGAAAATCCAGATGAAATTGTCAATAAGGTAGTGACGGAAGTGGAAGAAAATGATATTATCTTGTTACATGACTGTTATGACAGTTCTGTGAAAGCAGCGCTTCGGATCGTAGATCTGCTGCAGGCGGAAGGATATGAGTTTGTAACGGTAGATGAACTGCTTGTGAATTGAGACAGCGGTTAGGAGAGGGACAGGATATGGTAAATGAATTTTCAAGGACGGAACTTCTGCTTGGAGCAGAGGCTCTGGATCGGATCAGACATGCTGCGGTAATGGTGTTTGGAGTCGGCGGTGTGGGCTCTCATTGTATCGAGGCGCTTGCCAGATGCGGTGTAGGTAAGCTGATACTGATCGACAATGATACAGTGTCGCTTACAAATATTAACAGACAGTCGATTGCGTATCACAGTACAAAGGGGCGGTATAAGACAAAGGTAATGAAGGAGCGGATTGCGGATATCTGCCCGGAAACGATGGTAGAAACCCATGAAATGTTTGTGCTGCCGGATAATATAGAATCGTTATTTGCAGAAAAACCGGATTATATTATTGATGCCATTGATACCGTGACGGCAAAGATAGCGCTTGTGGAACTGGCACAGAAGCTGGAGATTCCCATCATCAGCAGCATGGGGACCGGGAATAAGCTGCATGGAGAGCTATTTGAGATTACAGATTTGCCGAAGACAAGTGTATGCCCACTTTGTAAAGTGATGCGAAAGGAATTGAAAGCGCGGGGAATTACACATTTGAAGGTGCTGTATTCAAAGGAAAAGCCGGTGGACATTTCGGAACGGAAGACAGAAGAAGAGAAGGGAAGACGCCGGACGATTCCGGGAAGTATTTCTTTTGTGCCGCCGGTGGCGGGGCTTCTGATCGCTGGGGAAGTGATTCGGGATATCAGCGGTATCAGATGAATATCAGGCGGGGTATTTTTGCAAACTTAGCGGATATGATGTGATAGGAAAAGCAGGAAATTGGTATTGCAGTGAAGGAAAATTCAGTAAGCAGAGAAAGAAGATTTTAATTATGGATTTATTTGATTATATGAGAGAGACACAATCAGAGAAGGAATCACCGCTGGCATCCCGGATGCGTCCCACCACACTGGAGGAAGTAGTGGGGCAGCAGCACATTATCGGACGGGATAAGCTGTTGCATCGCGCCATTAAAGCAGACAAGCTGGGATCTATTATTTTTTATGGACCACCGGGGACAGGCAAGACAACCCTTGCCAAGGTGATCGCCAATACGACCAGTTCAGAGTTCGAGCAGATCAATGCGACGATTGCCGGGAAGAAGGATATGGAGGCTGTGGTCAAGGAGGCGAAGGACCGGCTGGGAATGTACCAGAAGAAGACGATATTGTTTATCGATGAGATTCATCGTTTTAATAAGGGGCAGCAGGACTATCTTCTGCCTTTTGTAGAGGATGGTACGATCACATTGATCGGAGCAACTACTGAGAATCCTTATTTTGAGGTAAACGGAGCGCTTTTGTCACGTTCCAGTGTATTTGAATTAAAGGCATTGGAAAAGGACGATATCAAAATCCTTCTGAAACGTGCCGTTTATGATAAAGAGAAGGGAATGGGTTCTTTCAAGGCAGAGATTGATGAAGAGGCATTAGATTTTTTGGCGGACATTGCAGGTGGAGATGCGAGAAATGCACTGAATGCGATTGAACTTGGAATCCTGACTACAGAGCGGAGTGAAGATGGACTGATCCACATTACCCTTGATGTGGCATCTGAGTGTATCCAGAAGCGGGTGGTGCGCTATGATAAGGGCGGAGATAATCACTATGATACAATCTCGGCATTTATTAAGAGTATGCGTGGGTCTGATCCGGATGCGGCGGTGTATTATCTGGCGAAAATGTTATACGCAGGTGAAGATGTGAAGTTTATTGCAAGACGGATCATGATCTGTGCATCAGAGGATGTGGGAAATGCGGATCCGATGGCGCTTACAGTAGCGGTATCAGCAGCGCAGGCAGTGGAGCGGATCGGTATGCCGGAATCGCAGATCATTTTGTCTCAGGCGGTTCTTTATGTGGCCAGCGCACCGAAGAGCAATTCGGCGGTCAAGGCGATTTCTGCGGCAAATGAAAGCGTGCGCCGGACGAAGACAACAGTGCCGTCACATTTACAAGATGCACATTACAAAGGCTCGGCAAAGCTGGGGCATGGCATCGGATATCAGTATGCCCATGATTATCCGAATCATTATGCGCACCAGCAGTATCTGCCGGATGAAATCAAAGACGCCAGGTTCTATGAACCCGGCGGTCTTGGCAAAGAAAAAGAAATCAAAGAATGGTTACAGAAGCTTCGACAGGAGTAAGGCATATAATTCCTGATTCTGTTTCATCCAGTTGTTGACGATGGTTTCAGCCTCCGTTTCGGTTGGAACAGTCAGCTTTAAATCGATAAGATTTGAACTGTCTTCTACAATCTGACACCGTACTTCGTATTCGTGGGCGGTGGTCAGGTAGTAGTCGGTTTTAACAGATACTTCTTCTTTCAGATCAAACTGTTTTGCTTTCAGAAAAGAATCAATATCGTTTTGAATTTCAGCAGAAATTTTATTTCGGAAATAATGAATGGTCTCTTTTCCATTTTCAGTCAGGTGATAGAGGGTACGGTTGTGGGTGTTCTCTGAACGGATCAGATCAGAGTCTACCATATTGGAGAGAGCTTCCTGTAATTTGAAATAGTTGGTATATCCCTGATCAAGAATAAATTCGGAAATTTGGGATGTTGTCAGCGGAAAGTCCACTTTATTCAGCATGTATAAGATGATCAGTTTGTATAAGGTAAATGATTCAGTCATAATAGTCCTTTCCCTGCCAGATATCCATCCTTTTCAGGTAACTGTGCAGTGCGTTTAATACGGTTCGTTTGTTACTGGTCCACAGAGGCATGACCAGAAGTTCTTTTGGTCCGTCTCCGGTCAGTCTGTGAATTGTTATATCGGGCCGGATCCTTGCAATGCAGCGAGCCAGAAGTTCAATATATTCTTCCATGGATGGGATGTAAAACGGGCTGGCTTTGTAGTCGGCTGCAAGGTCTGTCCCTTTTAATACATGAAGCAGCTGCAGCTTTATGCCCTGAATATCCTGCCTGTTCAGATAGTTCAGTGTGTCCAGAATCATATCCATGGTTTCGCCGGGAAGACATAGGATCGTGTGGACAATTACTTCAATCCCGCGTCTGCGAAGTTCGTTTACCGCCCGTTCAAATACAGGAAGTTCATAGCCTCTTCGGATATAAGCGGCGGTTGAAGGGTGGATAGTCTGTAAACCAAGCTCTATCCAGACGGGCTTGATCTGGTTGATTTTATCAAGAAGATTCAGTACATCTTTCCCCAGACAATCCGGGCGGGTGGCGATGGAAAGAATCTTTACATCAGGATCCTGAACCGCTTCCATATAAATACGCTCCAGATAACCTACAGGTGCGTATGTATTGGTAAATGCCTGAAAATAGGCAATGTAAGAATGGATAGGACGCTTACCTGCCAAGCTGGCTTTCCCTGCCTGAAGCTGTTCTGTGATTGAAAAATGAGCGCAGCCGGCAAAGTCGCCGGAGCCTTGTGCGCTGCAGAAGATACAGCCTCCGGTCCCTAGCGTGCCGTCCCGGTTGGGGCAGCTCATACCGCCGTTCAATGTGATTTTGTAAACTTTTTCTCCATATATCTGTTTTAAATCATAATCCATGGAATGATAACGCTTTTCGCCCCAGCGGCGGTTGGAACAGTCATGCATATCAGTAAAATTCCTCTGTAAATATATTTTGATTATTGCAATATCATAACGTAACTATTCAGTTACATAATAACACTGTTGCAGGAGCAACGCAAGAATTCGCAGAAAAAAGACTTTCTTTTTTGAAAAAGATAGTGTATACTGAAAAAAGATTTTATACGTATAGGATTTCGAGATATTTAGTTCGTTTATGTCGTTTCAGACCAAAGTTCCCGAATTTATGATAAAATAGATGTAAGAGCTAGAACAGAATATAGAAAGAAATAATATTTGATATAGAAAAGTAACTGACAGCAGTTTACAGGAAAAGAAAGGACAGGTTCTATGACAAGAGAAAAGTATGAATCATTACCTTTGACTACGTTGAAGGAACTTGCAAAAGCAAGAAGGATGAAAGGGATTTCAACGATGAAAAAAAGTGACCTGATTGACGCAATGCTTGTACTTGATGAACAGGAAGAACAGGAAGAAGCCCGGACAGAAGCGAAAGAAGAAGTAAAAGAAGTGATGAAGGAAAAAAGAGAGGAAACGGATCTTGAACAGCTTGACAGCGGCAAGGTGGCAAATGGTATTCTGGAAGTGCTTCCAGATGGATTTGGGTTTATCCGGTGTGCGAATTATCTTCCGGGAGAAAATGATATATATGTATCTCCGTCTCAGATCCGCCGGTTTAACTTAAAGACAGGTGACATCCTGACAGGAAATATCAGAATTAAAACACAGTCTGAGAAGTTCAGTGCATTATTATATGTAACAACGATTAACGGAATGCGCCCGGCAGAGGCGGCGAAGCGTCAGAATTTTGAGAATCTGACACCGATTTTTCCGGATCAGAGACTTCGATTAGAGAATGAAAAGAGTTCCACGGCAATGCGGATCATGGATCTTCTCTCCCCGATTGGAAAAGGACAGCGCGGTATGATCGTATCTCCGCCGAAAGCAGGTAAGACAACCTTGCTAAAGGAAGTAGCTCTATCTGTACAGCGTACGGAGCCGAATATGCATCTTCTGATTCTTTTGATCGATGAGCGCCCCGAGGAAGTAACAGATATTAAAGAAGCAATCGAGGGACCTAATGTTGAGGTGATTCATTCTACATTCGATGAACTCCCGGAGCACCATAGACGGGTTGCGGAAATGGTGATCGAGCGTGCGAAACGTCTTGTAGAGCATGGCAAGGATGTTATGATCCTTCTGGACAGCATTACAAGACTGGCACGTGCCTACAACTTGGTTGTGCCACCTTCAGGAAGAACTCTTTCCGGTGGTCTTGACCCGGCGGCGCTGCATATGCCGAAGCGGTTCTTTGGAGCGGCGAGAAATATGCGTGAGGGCGGAAGTCTTACGATTCTCGCAACAGCTCTGGTAGAAACGGGAAGTAAGATGGACGATGTTATCTATGAGGAGTTCAAGGGAACCGGTAACATGGAGCTTGTATTAGATAGAAAATTACAGGAAAAGAGAGTGTTCCCGGCAATTGATATTCCGAAATCTGGTACAAGAAGAGAAGATTTGCTGTTAAGCAAGGAAGAGCAGGATGCGGTTTATATTATCCGCCGTGCAATGAACGGTCTGAAAGCAGATGAAGCAGTCGACAATCTGTTGAATATGTTTTCCAAAACGAAGGATAATTCTGAACTTGTCAAAATGGTAATCAGACAAAAGTTTATCTAAAAAAAACTTGCAAATCAACAATAGATATGATACAATAACAAAGCTGTTTAGAGATTAGAATAACTATATTTTAAAATAGAGAGGTGAAAATCATGAGAGAAGGTATCCATCCAGAGTACCATCAGGCAACTGTAACTTGCAACTGCGGCAATACATTCGTAACAGGTTCTACAAACGAGAACATTCACGTAGAAATCTGCTCCAAGTGCCACCCGTTCTATACGGGTCAGCAGAAAGCTGCACAGGCTCGTGGACGTGTTGATAAGTTCAATAAGAAGTATGGTATGAAATAGTAAAAAGTAAACGTTGCAGGCTGAGACGAAAATCTCAGCCTGTTCTTAATTCACAGGATATTACAAGGGAGAAATATATGAAGTCATCAAATATAGGCGGACAGGCCGTTCTGGAAGGAATCATGATGAAGAATGGCGACAGGTACGCGGTTGCAGTGAGAAAACCGGATCAAGAGATCTTAGTGGATGTGCAGGAATATCACAGCGTTTGTCCTTGGAAGGCAGTCACGAAGCTTCCGTTTATCCGTGGAATTTTTGGGTTTGTGGATTCCCTTGTGCTGGGAATCAAAACACTGATGTTTTCGGCAGCTTTCTTTGAAGAGGAGGAAGAAGCAGTGGAGATGACAGCGCAGGAAATAGCGCGTCAGGAGAAGAAAGAGAAAGTGTTGATGAATCTGACCATGGTAGTCTCGTTTGTGATCGCCATAGGAATCTTTATGGTATTGCCGTATTTCCTGAGTAATATTGTGAAGAACTTTATTACGTCCAGATGGGTAGTTACGGTTATCGAAGGGATCATCCGTGTGCTGATTTTTCTTGGATATATTGCGCTTGTTTCGAAAATGGAGGATATTCAGCGGACCTTTATGTATCACGGCGCAGAGCATAAGTGTATTAATTGTATTGAACATGGGCTGGAGCTGAATGTGGAAAATGTACGAAAAAGTTCTCGCCAGCATAAGCGCTGCGGAACCAGTTTCTTGTTCTTTGTAATGGTCGTCAGTATCATTTTCTGCTTTTTTATTACCACGGAATCACAGGTTATGCGTGTTGTACTGAGAATTGCACTACTTCCATTGATCGCTGGAGTTTCTTATGAGATTATCCGGCTGGCGGGAAACAGCGATAATCTGATCATTAATCTGCTCAGTAAGCCGGGACTTTTCATTCAGAATATAACGACAAAAGAACCTGACGACAGTATGATAGAAGTGGCGATTCGAGCGGTAGAGGCTGTTTTTGACTGGAGAGCATATGAGAATGAAAATTTTGGAACTCATTTTTCATGTGATCGTACAAAGGGAGGCCAGGCAGAAACTGTTCTTGCAGAAGAGCTCTCGGGAGAAGGAATTGCGTTATGACATTTCGAGAAGCATATAAGATAGGGACAGAAGAGCTGGCGGCTGCCGGAATTGAGGAAGCTTCATTGGATGCGTGGTATTTACTGGAATATGTGACGGGGATCAGCCGGGCAGTCTTCCTTGCGGATTCTGGCAAACAGATGGAGGATACTGCAAAAGGAATGTATCTGGAAGTGGTCAGGCACCGTGCGGAGAGGATTCCTTTGCAGCATATTACTGGAGTACAGGAGTTTATGGGACTGGAGTTTCAAGTAAACAGGCATGTTTTGATTCCTCGGCAGGATACGGAAATCCTTGTGGAAACGGCGCTGGAGGAATTAAGTCGGCAGTTTCAAGAGTTTCGTAATAAAAAAGTGCTGGAGGAACGGGTACGGATATTGGATATGTGCACTGGTTCAGGCTGTATTTTGTTGAGTACACTTTTTTACGCAAGAGAGGAAGCAGGCAGATATGGTTTGTCTGCCGGTCAGAAGAGCGAAGCGGTGATCACGGGGCTGGGAGTTGATGTCTCAGAGGACGCATTGTGTGTAGCGAGACAAAATGGTGAGAATCTTGGAATCGAAACAGAATGGCAGGAAAGTGATCTGTTTACCAGAGTGGAAGGGAACTATGATATGATATTGTCTAATCCTCCGTATATTCCGTCTGACGTGATCGAGACATTGCAGCCGGAAGTGAGAGAACATGACCCTAAACTGGCATTGGATGGGAAGGAAGACGGACTGTATTTTTATAGAAGAATCACGGAAGAGGGAAGACAATATTTGAACCCCGGGGGATATTTGATATTTGAAATCGGGTCTGACCAGGGAAAAATAGTTTCTGCCTATATGAGAGAGTGCGGTTATACACAAGTTACCATAAAAAAAGATTTGGCGGGACTTGACCGGGTGGTGTCCGGTGTGTATGATATTAGACAGTAAGGTAACAGTTCAGTCAGGACTTTGCATTTACTGCGAAGTCCGTAAGAACGTATGATGGAGAAATAGAATCCGCCCTTTCGCTGCAAGTGAACTTAAGCTGGGGCGGATTCTGTAACAGTGTAGCCGTAAGGCTGAACTGTTAGACAGTAAGAGAAAGGAAATAGGAAAATGTTTGACAGATTAGAAGATTTGGTCATTCGATATGAAGAAGTTATGGGTGAGCTTCAGGAGCCGGATGTGGCAAACGATGCGGCGCGGTTCCGGCAGCTTATGAAGGAACAGAGCGATCTGGCTCCGCTTGTCGAGGCATTTAAAGAATATAAGCAGTGTAAGCAGAATGTGGAGGACAGTCTGCTGATGCTGGAAGAAGAGTCTGATGAAGAAATGCGTGAGATGGCAAAGGAAGAATTGAATGAATCCAAAGCCCGTATTGAGGAATTGGAACACGAGCTGAAGATTCTGCTTCTGCCGAAGGATCCGAATGATGAGAAGAACGTTATCGTGGAAATCCGTGCGGGTGCAGGCGGAGACGAAGCGGCGTTGTTTGCGGCAGAGATTTATCGTATGTATCAGCATTATGCAGAGAGCCGTCGTTGGAAAACAGAGATGATCTCACTGAATGAGAATGGAATCGGCGGTTTCAAGGAATGTGTATTTATGATCACAGGACAGGGAGCATTTTCCAGACTGAAATACGAAAGCGGTGTTCACCGTGTGCAGCGGGTTCCTGAAACAGAGAGCGGCGGAAGAATTCATACGTCCACGATTACGGTTGCAATTATGCCGGAAGCAGAAGAAGTGGATGTGGAGCTGGATATGAACGATTGTAAGTTTGACGTATTCCGTGCGTCCGGTAATGGGGGACAGTGTGTTAATACAACAGACTCTGCTGTCCGTCTGACACATATTCCGACAGGAATCGTGATTTCCTGTCAAGACGAGAAGTCACAGCTTAAGAATAAGGATAAGGCATTGAAGGTACTGCGTGCGAGATTATATGAACTGGAGCTGGCAAAACAGCATGATGCAGAGGCAGAGGCAAGAAAGAGTCAGGTAGGAACCGGCGACCGTTCCGAAAAGATCCGTACTTACAATTTCCCGCAGGGCCGTGTAACAGATCACAGGATCAAGCTCACCCTTCATAAGCTGGATACCATCCTGAATGGAGATTTGGATGAAGTCATTGACAGCCTGATTGCAGCAGATCAGACTGCAAAGCTGGCGAAGATGAATGAATAGTAACTATGAAGCCGCCCTATTTTAAGTTCACCTTTGGTGAAAGGGCGGATTCTATTTTTATATTTATCAAAAATGTCTTGTTAATTTGTTGACAATGTAATCGATAATGTGATATTCTAAATACTAAGTGGAATCTGAATCATAATAACAAAATTATTATTAGATTCCATTTTTTACAGAACGGGTTGTTAAATAAATAACAATGAAAAGGAGAGAAAACATGAGCAGCAAAATCACAATTATTGGAGCAGGAAGCGTAGGATCAACAATTGCGTACACACTTTCAGGAATGGACATCGCATCTGAATTAGTTCTGATCGATATTAACAAGCAGAAAGTGGAAGGAGAAGTCATGGATATCGAGCAGGGTACCTGCTTTAGAGATCCGGTTTCTGTTGAGGCAGGAGACTATGAGGACGCTAAGGATTCTGATATTGTAATCATTACATCTGGAATTGCACGTAAGCCGGGACAGACAAGAATTGAGCTGACACAGACAAATGTAAATATCTTAAAAGAAATCACACCACTGATTACAAAAGCAGCGCCGAATGCACTTTATATTATTGTGAGTAATCCGGTTGACATTATGACTTATGTATTTACGAAGATTTCCGGACTGCCGGAGAGTCAGGTAATTGGCTCTGGTACAATTTTGGATTCCGCACGTTTGCGTTGTGGTCTGTCCGATCATTTTGAAGTGGCACAGAGAAATATCCATGCCTATGTATTCGGTGAGCACGGCGACACATCATTTATTCCATGGTCTGCAGCACGTATTTCAGGTGTGAATGTAGACGACTATCTTGAGATGGCAGAAGGATTTGGCAAAAAGTTTGAAGAACTCGATAAAGAGGCTATGCTGACTTATGTTCAGAAATCCGGCGGACAGATCATTGCAAACAAGGGAGCTACGTTCTATGCGGTTTCCAGAGGTGTCTGCAAGCTCTGCGGTCTGCTATTGTCAGCATCTGAGTCTGTTACAACGGTATCTTCTATGATGCACGGCGAATATGGAGTGGATGATGTATGTCTTAGTACATTGACACTGGTAGGACCGAACGGTGTTCACGGTAAGATTCCAATGGAGCTGACTGATGAAGAGGTTGCACTGCTTCATAAGAGTGCAAACGCACTGAAAGACGTTATCGCACAGATTGAATTATAATATGCTTATATTATCTGAAAATACAACTAAGAAAGGACTACGAGACTATGAAGTACAGTTATTATCCGGGATGCACTTTGAGAACAAAGGCAGTCGATCTGGATCTTTATGCAAGAGCTTCTGCAAAAGCGCTTGGTATTGAACTGGAAGAAATTGAAGAGTGGCAGTGCTGCGGCGGGGTATATCCGCTGGGAACCGATGAAATCGGCAGCAAGCTTTCTTCTGTCCGTGCGCTCAATGCGGCAAAGGAAAAAGGGCAGGCGCTTGTAACGATGTGTTCTGCATGTCATCATGTCATCAAACGGGTCAACGATGATATGAAAAATGTGGATGATATCCGCACCAGAGCGAACAACTATATGGAACTGGATGAACCATATACAGGCGAAACGGAAGTTCTTCATTTTCTGGAGGTACTCCGTGACAAGGTAGGATTTGATACACTGAAAGAGAAAGTCACAAACCCGCTGACAGGAAAGAAGATCGGCGCATATTACGGCTGTCTTTTGCTTCGTCCGAGCAAGCTGCTTTCGTTTGATGATCCAGAGAATCCGACCATCATTGAGGACTTTATCCGTGCAATTGGAGCGGAACCGGTTATATACCCATACCGCAATGAATGCTGCGGAGGTTACATATCTTTGAAAGAGAAAGAAATGGCAGAGTCCATGTGTGATAAAATTATGGACAGCGCAGAAGGTTTTGGAGCAGAAATGTTGATCACAGCATGTCCGCTGTGTATGTATAACCTGAACAAGAGCGGTAAGCTCCCTGTATACTATTTTACTGAGCTGCTTGCAGAGGCTCTTGGAGTACGCGGGGAATGCAAAGAGGAGGTGCAGGCATAATGAGTTCAAATAAACAGGCTGAACAGATCAAAGAGATCAGTGGTGTGAACCCGCTCAAATGTATGAAATGCGGAAAATGTTCTGCATCTTGTCCGTCTTACAATGAAATGGATATTAAACCGCACCAGTTTGTATCTTATGTAGTAAATGAAGATATTGAAAGTCTGGTCAATTCCAAATCATTGTGGAAATGTCTTTCCTGTTTTGCATGTGTGGAGAGATGTCCCCGTGATGTAAAACCGGGTAAATTGATCGATGCTGCCAGACAGATGGTTGTCCGGCAGAGAGAACAGGATTATCTGTCGCCGAATGAGATTCCGGAGCTTCTGGATCCGGATCTGCCGCAGCAGTTATTAGTCAGCGCATTCAGAAGATATAGGAGGTGAGTCGGGTGCAGAGACTTGGAGTATTTGTATGTCATTGCGGAAGTAATATCGCCGCCACAGTTGACGTAGCAAAAGTAGCAGAAATGGCTCTTATGGAGCCGGGCGTTGTCCATGCCGAAGACTATCAGTATATGTGTTCTGAGGCAGGGCAGGCAAAGATCGCAGAGGCGATCAAGGAAAAGAATCTGACAGGAATCGTTGTATGTTCCTGTTCCCCGCGTATGCACGAGGCAACATTCAGAAAAGCGGCAGAACGTGCGGGACTGAACCCATACATGGTAGAAATCGCAAATATCCGCGAGCACTGTTCATGGATTCATAAGGATATGGAAGAAGCAACAAAGAAGGCTGTCATTTTGATGAGAGCTGCTGTTGCAAAAGTAAACTTAAATACACCGCTGCAGCCGGGTGAAAGCCGTGTTACAAAGAGAGCGCTGGTGATCGGCGGCGGTATCGCAGGTATTCAGACAGCCCTGGATATTGCAGATGCAGGATATGAAGTAGACATTGTAGAGAAGACGCCGAGTATCGGCGGAAGAATGTCTCAGCTTGATAAGACATTCCCGACACTGGACTGTTCTGCATGTATTCTGACGCCGAAGATGGTAGAAGCGTCCGCTCATGAAAAGATCAACATTTATACATATAGTGAAGTGGAAAAAGTCAGTGGATTCGTAGGCGACTTTACTGTAGATATCCGCAAGAAAGCAAGACATGTAGATATGGACAAATGTACGGGCTGCGGTGTCTGTCAGGAAAAATGTCCGTCTAAAAAAGCTCCCAGCGAGTTTAACCGCGGACTGAATAAAAGAAGTGCGATCTATACACCATTTGCACAGGCAATCCCGAATGTACCGGTGATCGACTGTGACAATTGTATTAAGTTCAAAACCGGAAAATGCGGAATCTGTGCGAAAGTATGTCAGGCGGGCGCAATTGATTATGAGCAGCAGGACGAGATCGTAACACAGAAATACGGAGCGATCGTTGTTGCGACCGGATTTGATACAATTAATCTGGAGAAATACGATGAATATGCATACAGCCAGAGTCCGGACGTAATTACGTCTCTTGAATTAGAGCGTGTCATGAACGCAGCGGGACCGACACACGGACATCTGGAAAGACTTTCCGATGGAAAAGCGCCAAAGGAAATCGTATTTATCCAGTGTGTAGGAAGCCGTTGTTCAGATGACAGAGGTAAACCGTATTGTTCTAAGATATGCTGTATGTACACAGCAAAACATGCAATGCTGATCCGTGATAAATATCCGGATGTGAACGTAACTGTATTCTATATTGATGTCCGTACACCGGGTAAGAACTTTGACGAGTTCTACAGAAGAGCGGTAGAGCAGTATGGGGTGAATTATATCAAAGGGCAGGTAGGCAAGGTTATTTTGCAGCCAAATGGCAAGCTGCTTGTACAGGGCGCCGATCTGTTGGATAACAGACAGATCCTCAAAGAAGCAGATATGGTTGTGCTTGCAACTGCTATCGAGCCAAATCCAGATGTGCGTAAGATCGCAACAATGCTGACTGCAAGTATCGATACCAATAACTTCCTGACAGAGGCGCATGCGAAACTGCGTCCGGTAGAGTCACCGACTGCGGGAATTTTCCTGTCAGGCGTATGTCAGGGGCCGAAGGATATTCCAGAGACAGTTGCACAGGCAGGAGCTGCCGCAGTGAAGGCGATCGGATTGCTTGCAAAGGATAAACTTCTGACCAATCCATGTACGGCTAAATCCGACGAGCTGCTGTGTAACGGATGTTCTACTTGTGCAAATGTATGTCCGTACGGCGCGATTACATATGAGGACAAAGAAGTAAATGATCACGGAATACGTGAGGTCCGCCGTCTTGCAGTTGTCAACAATGCACTGTGTCAGGGTTGTGGAGCATGTACCGTTGCATGTCCGTCAGGGGCGATGGATCTGCAGGGATTTTCAAATAGACAGATTATAGCGGAGGTGGATGCAATATGTCGATAGAAAACAAAGAATTTAAACCGAAAATTGTAGCATTCTGCTGTAACTGGTGCAGCTATGCAGGAGCGGACTTAGCAGGAAGCAGCCGTCTGACCTATCCGGCAGACGTTAAGATCATCCGCGTGCCATGTTCATGCCGTGTCAATCCGATGTTCATTCTCCGTGCATTTGAAAAGGGCGCGGACGGCGTTATCATGTGTGGATGCCATCCGGGAGACTGTCACTACAGCACAGGAAATTATTATGCAAGACGCCGTATGACACTGCTGTTCTCCATGCTGGATTATATCGGTGTGGAAAACGGACGTACCCGTGTAGAGTGGGTTTCCGCAGCAGAGGGTGTGAAGTTCTCAGATACAATGAACAGCTTTGTAGAGAAGATTTATTCTCTCGGTGAAAATGTAAGATTGGGGGATTTGAGATGCAAGAGATAATTAACCGTGCAAAAGAACTGCTGGCTGACGGAACAGTGGCACGGGTTCTCGGCTGGAAAGCCGGCGACTTGCCTTATAATCCGGAACCGGCTTATTTTGAAAATGCTGAGGCACTGTCAGATTTCGTATACAACGGTTTCTGCGGAGCCAACTTAAGTAAATATATGATCGAGGCTTCCAAGCTGGAAGGAAAAACATTGGTTTTCTTAAAACCATGTGATACATATAGTTTCAATCAGTTGATCAAAGAGCACCGTGTGGACAGAGAAAAAGCGTACATCATCGGTGTGGGATGTAAAGGAAAGCTGGATATTGAAAAAATCAAAAAAGCAGGCATCAAAGGAATCGAGAGCATCGAAGGCGCAGAGATTTCTGATGCAGCAGAAACTTTGAAAATCCAGACCATTTACGGTGAAAAAGAGATGGCTTACGCAGACGCAATGCTGGAGAGATGTCATGTCTGCAAGGGCAAAGAACATCAGGTGTATGACGAGCTGATAGGCGAGTCTAAGGAAACAAAGGATGCAGAGCTTTTCGCAGAGGTAGAGCGTATTGAAGCAATGAGTCCGGAAGAGAAGTTTGCATTTTTCCAGAATGAATTGAGCAAATGTATCCGCTGTAATGCCTGCCGCAATGCATGTCCGGCATGCAACTGCCGCAAATGTGTATTCGACAGCACTAAGTTCGACAGTGCACAGAAGGCAAATGTAGATACATTTGAAGAGAAGATGTTCCACATTATCCGTGCATTTCATGTGGCAGGAAGATGTACAGACTGCGGCGAGTGCAGCCGTGTATGCCCGCAGGGCATTCCGCTCCACCTGTTCAACCGCAAGTTCATCAAAGATATTGACGAGCTGTACGGAGAGTATCAGGCAGGAGAAGATACTGAATCAAAAGCACCGCTGACCAACTTTACATTTGACGATGCGGAACCAAGTATTGTAGGAAAGAGGGGATAATGTATGTTTAAGATCGCAAAAGAAAATCTTTCCGCATTATTCCAGTTAATCGCGGAGAAACAGGAGTTATATCTGCCGGTAAAAGCAGCAGGGCAGACCAATTTTGCAGCATGGGATAAAGATGCACAAGTGGATCTGGATACACTGAAAACCGTAAAATCTGCAAAGGACGCATTCTTTCCACAGAGTGAAAATCTTTATAATGTAACAAAAAAAGAAAAGAAAATGCATATCGAACCGGGCGCTTTAAAAGAACAGGATTTTGTTGTGTTTGGTATGAGAGCCTGTGATGTAAAGGGTGTGGAAGTTCTGGACAGAGTCTTCTTAGCTGATCCTATCGATTCTTTTTATGCAGCAAGAAGAGAGCATGGAACGATTGTGGCAATGGCTTGTCATGAGCCGGAGGAAACCTGTTTCTGTAAGGTATTCGGAATAGATGCGGCACAGCCGGCATCAGACGTTGCTGCATGGATGATCGGGGAAGATTTATACTGGAAAGCTCTGACAGAAAAAGGCGAGGCATTGACAGAGGCTGTCAAAGAGCTGCTGACTGACGCTGACGAGGCGCCGGTAGAGGAAGAAAAAGAAGCCGTTCATGCAATCGTGGAAAAACTTCCATATATGAATCTTTCTCTGGAGGGATGGAACGGAGACGCTTTAAAAGAGAAGTTCGATTCTCCGGTTTGGGAAGAATTATACAAACCATGTCTGGCTTGCGGAACTTGTACTTTTGTATGTCCGACTTGTCAGTGCTATGATATTAAGGATTACACAGCAGGAGAGAGTGTATTCCGTTACAGATGCTGGGATTCCTGTATGTACTCTGACTTTACCATGATGGCACACGGCAACAACCGCAACAGCCAGATGCAGAGATTCCGTCAGAGATTCATGCATAAGCTGGTATATTATCCTGCAAACAACGATGGAATGTATTCCTGCGTAGGATGCGGCCGTTGCGTAGAAAAATGTCCGTCAGCTTTGAATATTGTTAAGGTTGTGAAGGCATTTCAGGATCAGGGAGGTGAAAAATAATGAGTGAATGTACTTGTCATAAGAATTATACTTTGGATACTCTGATTCCGCAGGTCGGCATTATTACAGATATCCGTCAGGAGACACCGGATGTAAAGACATTCCGTGTCAATGCACCGGAGGGAGGCAAACTCTTTGAACATATGCCGGGACAGTGTGCCATGGTATGTGCGCCGGGTGTCAGTGAAGGTATGTTTTCCATTACTTCTTCACCGACAAATAAGGAATATCAGGAATTTAGTATTAAAAAATGCGGTATGCTGACCGATTATCTTCACAGTCTGGAGGTAGGCGATGAGATTACCGTCCGCGGACCATATGGCAATTATTTCCCGGTGGAGACAGAATTAAAGGGCAAAAATCTTCTGTTTATCGCCGGAGGTATCGGTCTTGCACCTCTTCGTTCTGTTATCAACTATGTACTGGACAATCGCGAGAACTATGGAACAGTAGACATCGTTTACGGGTCACGCTCCATGGATGATCTTGTACAGTTAAAGGAGATTCAGGAAGTCTGGATGAAGACAGAGGGTGTGAATGTTTATCTGACGATTGACAGAGAGCAGGAAGGCTGGGACGGACATGTAGGATTTGTTCCAAACTATGTAAAAGAACTGGGATTCGATACAGACAAGACAGCGCTTGTCTGCGGACCTCCGATTATGATCAAATTCGTACTTGCAGGATTGAACGAACTCGGATTCACTTCTGAACAGGTATATACCACATTAGAGCTCCGTATGAAATGCGGAGTCGGTAAATGCGGAAGATGTAACATTGGATCAAAATATGTGTGCAAAGACGGTCCCGTCTTCCGTTACGATGAAATCGAAGAACTGCCAAACGAATATTAAAGGATAAGCAGTGCTGAACAGAGGTGAAGCCCTGAAATACAATTTGAGAAGCAAATTGTATTTCACACTGCGGAAACAGATATCGTTTTTATAGGCATATGAAACTCAAGCGAGATGAAGCAAAGCGGAATCGAGCTTGGCAAAAGCTGAGGAAAACTTAGTTAAAAGCTTGGTAAACTTAGCAAAAGTCAGAGAAAGGATTGGTATACCAATATGGAAAATATGGTAAATGTATATTTTAGCGGTAAGAGATACAGTGTTCCGGCCGAACTTACCATTATGACGGCTATGGAATATGCCGGTTATACATGGAAACGCGGCTGCGGCTGCCGTCACGGTTTCTGCGGAGCCTGCGCGACCATTTACAGGATCAAAGGCAAAAATGAACTGAAGACATGTCTTGCATGCCAGACACAGGTAGAAGAAGGTATGTATGTAGCAAGTATTCCGTTCTTCCCGACAGACAAGAGAACATATACAATTGATGACATTCGTCCGAACCAGCAGATTATGATGGAACTTTATCCGGAGATTTATAGCTGTATCGGATGTAATGCTTGTACAAAGGCATGTACACAGGATCTGAATGTTATGCAGTATATTGCATATGCACAGAGAGGTGAGTTTGAAAAGTGTGCAGAGGAATCCTTTGACTGTGTAAGCTGCGGATGCTGTTCCGTAAGATGTCCGGCAGGTATTTCTCATCCGCACGTTGGTCTTCTTGCAAGACGTCTGAATGGAAAGTATATTGCACCGAAGGCAGAGCATCTTGAGAAACGTGTGGAAGAAGTGAATCATGGAGAGTATGACGAGTTGATCGAGCAGATCATGCAGAAACCGATCACAGAGATGAAAGAACTGTACAATACAAGAGAGATTGAGAAATAAGGAGGGCTTAAAACATGTATGCACCATATCCAGAAAATATGATGGAATCCATCAAAAAGGTAGAGGCTACAAGAGCAGAGCGTATGTCTACAGAACCGAGACGTCTGACTGCTGATGAAAAAGATGCTCTCCTGAAAGAATTCCACCCGGATTATAACCCGGACGCATTTGCAGAGATCAAAGTAGGTCCGAACAAAGGAGAGAAGGCGCCGCTTGAGCTGGCAAACATCCTTCACTCCACAAGCCGTATCCTAAATGAGGATATCGACATTACAAAAGTAGATTATGACGTAGACGTACTTGTTATCGGCGGCGGCGGAGCAGGTTCTTCCTGTGCCATCGAAGCACATAATGCAGGCGCAAATGTTATGATCGTTACAAAGCTTCGTATCGGTGATGCCAATACCATGATGGCTGAAGGGGGTATTCAGGCAGCTGATAAGGAAAATGACTCTCCGGTACAGCACTACTTAGACTGCTTCGGAGGCGGACATTTTGCAGCAAGGCCGGAACTGGTAAAACGTCTTGTTATGGAAGCTCCGGATGCGATCAAATGGCTGAACGAACTGGGCGTTGAGTTTGACAAAGAAGAAGACGGAAGAATGATCACCACACATGGAGGCGGAACGTCCAGAAAGAGAATGCATGCAGCAAAGGACTATTCTGGTTCTGAAATCATGCGTACAGTAAGAGACGAGGTATTAAACCTTGGAATTCCGGTTATCGAATTTACTTCCGCTGTAGAGCTTTTGAAAGATGAAAAAGGACAGGCAGCAGGAGCGGTTCTTGTGAATATGGAAACAGGAGATTACTCAGTTGCAAGAGCAAAGACAGTTGTTATTGCAACGGGCGGTGCAGGACGTATGCATTACCAGGGATTCCCGACATCTAACCACTATGGGGCAACTGCAGACGGACTGATCCTTGGTTACAGAGCAGGAGCGCCGCTTTTGTATCAGGATTCTATCCAGTATCATCCGACAGGTGTTGCTCATCCGGTACAGATTCAGGGAGCGCTTGTTACAGAGAAGGTTCGTTCTGTTGGAGCACAGCTTGTCAATGCGGAAGGAGAAGCTTACATCCATCCGCTGGAGACTCGTGACGTCAATGCTTCCGGTGTTATCCGTGAGTGCAGTGAAGGACGCGGCGTAGAGGCGCCGAGCGGACAGAAGGGCGTATGGCTTGACACACCGATGATTGAGCTTCTCGGTGGAGAGGGTACCATCGAAAAGAGAATTCCGGCGATGTTCCGTATGTACATGAACTATGGAATCGATATGAGAAAAGTTCCGATTCTGATTTACCCGACACTGCATTATCAGAATGGTGGTCTTGAGATCAACGGAGACGGATTTACCAATGCGATCCCGAACCTGCTTGTGGCAGGAGAGGCTGCGGGCGGAATCCACGGAAGAAACAGACTGATGGGCAATTCTCTTCTTGATGTTATCGTATTTGGACGTAACGCTGGTAAGAAAGCAGCTGCAAAAGCAAAAGAAGTAGAGCTTGGCACACCGAACCTGGATCATTTGAAAGCCTATGCAGATGAATTGAATGCAGCAAGTGTTGACACAGGAGACGTATCACCGCTTCTGCTTCCGAGATATGCACGTCATGAGAGATAGGAAAGGAGAGCGATAAAGATGCGTGAGATTGATGTTCAGCAGATTATTGATGTAGTCGAGAAGCTTTGTATCGAAGCAAACAATCATCTTCCGGAGGATGTAAAGTGTGCGATCAAGAATTGCCGTGCATGTGAAGATGGAAAAATTGCAAAAGGCGTGCTTGACAACATTATTGAGAACTTTGAAATTGCAGATAACGAGTGTGTACCGATCTGCCAGGATACAGGTATGGCTTGTGTATTTCTTGAAATCGGTCAGGACGTACATCTGACAGGCGGAGATCTGTCTGAGGCTGTCAATGAAGGTGTGCGCCGTGGATATGACAAGGGATATTTGAGAAAATCTGTAGTAAAAGATCCGGTTCGCCGTGGAAACACAGGCGACAATACACCGGCAATGCTTTATACAGAGATCGTTCCGGGTGAGGAAATCAAAGTGACTGTAGGACCGAAGGGCTTTGGAAGTGAGAACATGAGCCAGATTCGGATGTTTAAGCCGTCCCATGGTCTTCAGGGAATCAAGGATTTCATTCTGGAGGTTGTAGAGACAGCGGGGCCGAATCCATGCCCGCCGATGGTAGTAGGAGTTGGAATCGGAGGAACATTTGACAAAGCTGCGCTTCTGGCAAAGAAAGCGCTGATGCGTCCGGTTGATTCCGAGAATGCAGATCCGTTCTACGCAGATCTTGAAAAAGAAATGCTTGAAAAGGTCAATGAGTTGGGAATCGGACCACAGGGATTCGGCGGAAAGACAACCGCTATCGGACTGAATATTGAAACATTGCCGACTCATATTGCAGGTATGCCATGTGCAGTCAATATCAACTGCCATGTAACACGTCACAAAACGGAGGTGATTTAAATGGCGGCAAGAAAGATTACATTACCACTTACTGAGGAACTGGCAAAGACACTGCATGCAGGAGACAGTGTACTGGTGACAGGAACGATCTATACATCTCGTGACGCAGGTCATAAGAGAATGTGTGAGGCGTTGGAGAGAGGCGAAGAGCTTCCGATGGATCCGACAGACGCAACGATTTACTATGTAGGACCGACTCCTGCAAAACCGGGACAGGTAATCGGTTCCGCAGGACCTACAACAAGCGGACGTATGGATGCATATGCACCGACCATGATGTCTGTAGGCGCCCGTGGAATGATCGGAAAAGGAGCTCGTCTCCCGGAAGTTATTGATGCGATGAAGAAGTATTCAGGCGTATACTTTGGAGCGATCGGAGGAGCAGGCGCCCTTCTTGCGAAATGTATCAAAAAAGCAGAGCTGATCGCTTATGAAGACTTAGGTGCAGAGGCTTTGAGAAAACTTTACGTTGAAGATATGCCGCTGGTTGTTATCATTGACAGTGAGGGCAACAACCTGTATGAGAGCGGACGTGCTGCTTATCTGGAAGAGCACAAGTAGAAGGGAGATTTATTATCATGGAGTTATTTGGAGGAATATTAGCAGTAAAGTCTGTAGTATTTCTTACTTTCTCGGTTTTTGCAATCGCAGCCGTCGGATATGCGGTAGGTAAAATTACGGTGAAGGGAATTAACCTTGGAACCGCAGGCGTCTTTATTGTTGCATTAGTGTATGGATGTTTTTTATATAATAACCTGGCGGCACATCTGACGGTGGGAGACTCATCATTTTCGGTAGAGGCACTAAAAATTGTAGAAAATATGGGATTGATTTTCTTTGTAACTTCCGTTGGGTTTATCGCAGGACCGAATTTCTTCGGCAACTTGAAACGAAATTTCAAATCCTATGTGCTGTTAGGCGCAGTGATCATCGCTGCGGCTGCGGTTACATGTGTGGCGTGTATCTTAATTGGCGCTAATTTCACAGATTTGACGCATGAAGAATTCCGTGCAATTCTGGTTGGAATCCTTTCAGGAGCGCTGACGAGCACACCGGCATTTTCCGCTTCAAAAGCAGCAGTCGGCGCTGATCTGGAAGCACTAGTATCTGTAGGGTACGGTATTTCTTATTTATTTGGTGTTGTCGGTGTCGTTTTGTTTGTGCAGATCATGCCGAAGGTACTGAAAGTAAATATGAATGAAGAAGTAGCTAAAATCACTGCAAATGCAGGAGAAGGACGCAAAAAAAATACACGTATCCTGACAGAATTGGATGAATTTGGATTTGCGGCGTTCTCTCTGGCAGCGATCATCGGTATTCTTGTAGGATGCATCAGCTATAAGAACTTTTCTTTGACCACAACAGGCGGATGCCTTTTGACAGCGCTTGTATTTGGTCATTACGGACATATTGGAAATATTTCTATTATGCCGAAGAACTCTACCTTAAAAATGTTAAGAGAGCTGGGACTGATGCTGTTCCTGATCGGAGCGGGAGTTTCCGGCGGAGCGCAGTTTATCAAATATTTTGAACCGGTATATTTCCTCTATGGAGCAATGATGACAATTCTTCCGATGATCATTGGATTCTTCATTGCAAGAAATGTTCTGAAGCTTCCGCTTTTGAATAACCTGGGATCTCTTACCGGAGGTATGACAAGTACGCCGGCGCTTGGAACATTGATCAACATGGCTGGAACAGAGGATATTGCGTCTGCATATGCGGCAACTTATCCAATTGCGTTGATTGCGGTGGTACTTGCGTCACAGTTGATTATATTGTTCTGCTGATTTAGAAGTAAGAATACGGAAAATTATGGGGGAATTTTCCTGTAAAGAAAAGACAGTATGGAAAGCAATTTCTGTACTGTTTTTTTCATGATATAGGAAAGTTCTCATATCAATATTTTAAAATAACAGAAAATATGCTATTCTAGTGAAATAGGGGCAATAGCAGATCCGGTTATTTTATTATGAATATAATGAAGAACTGGCCGGGCGGCGAGTCGCCGTCCGGAACAGTATATGAGGACATAAAACTTGCAGATGTTTCGAGGCACTTCAGCACACGTTGTGTGCATACGGCAAAGCCTTGTGCATCTTCACATCTTACAGAATCTCCTTATTGTATTGCCCCTGCTTCAGGAAAAAGGAAAAGGAAAGCGTGATAGGAGAGAAGAGAGCCATGTCAGAATATGATTTATGGAAATACTGTACGTCAGAGCATGTGAAGGCGGTTTTGCGTTCTTTTGATTTACTTTCCGGAATCCCTCTGGATAAAGAAAAAGAGCTGGCATATCTGTATGCAGTGAGCAATCATACAGAAAACCACTATCATCAGGTACAGATACCGAAAAGAAAAGGTGGTATGCGCCATCTCTGTGTGCCAGATGATTTGTTATGTACAATTCAGAGGAATATTCTGCGTAATGTACTTTGTGAATTTTCTCCTTCGGCATATGCGGCAGCATATAAGAAGAAAACCTCTGTACTTTATAATGCCAGACCTCATGTCGGTGCGAAGCAGATCGTAAAGCTAGATATCAAAGACTTTTTTGAAAACATTTCTTATTCCCTGGCATATCAGCATGCATTTCCTGCAACGCATTTTCCACCGCCAATTCGTAGAATACTGACAGAATTGTGCTGTTTTAGAGACTATTTGCCGCAGGGAGCCCCCACATCTCCGGCGATTTCCAATCTGGTAATGAAGCCTTTTGATGAATATATGGGAGAGTGGTGCAAAGAAAGAGACGTCTGTTATTCAAGGTATTGCGATGATCTGACCTTTTCGGGGGAGAAGATGAATGCAAAGGAATTGATTGGAAAAGTCCGGGGATTTCTCCACGCATATGGTTTTGAGTTAAACAACAAAAAGACCAGAATCCTTAAGCAAAATGTGCGTCAGAGTGTAACTGGAATTGTAGTCAATGAAAAACCACAGGTAAGCCGGGAATATCGAAGAAATCTAAGACAGGAACTATATTACTGCCGTAAATTTGGTGTGGAATCCCACTTGAGACGAAAATATGCCGAATGTGACGGCAGAGTCGATTGTACTGGTAAACGAAATGAAAATAAAGAATTCGATGAAACGAAAAATTCTGAGCAAGAGATTTTCTGCCAGAAGTATTTACAGAAGTTACTTGGGAAGATCAGTTATGTATGTCTGGTGAACCCAGAGGATGCTGAGTTTCAGAAAGCAAGAGGAGAAGTAATAGAATTGATGCAAAACATAAAATGAATTTGACGGCATATTTTTATTGGATTTCTAAAGTGCTGTGGGTACTTAAACTGTTTTACACTTTTATTAGGATGGCACAGGGTAAAAATGAAAATCTATGACAGAAAGAGGGAGGATAACATCAGCGGTTATCACGGACTGCCCAAAATCTGCCATAGATTTACGAAAAAGTATAATTGTCGGTGCTTTTACCTTATTCACAGTCAACCTTGCATTTCGCGGCAAAGGAGTGGGTAAAACATTTAAAGTATTCTGTACGGGATATTAGTTTCTGACATTTACAGGTTTTCCCATTGGTTCTGGTGATGAGTGTCCGTCGTTCGGAACCTGTTCGCGTTCCCTGTTGCTGAGACGGCCTACAGTCATTGCGTCTGCGTAGTTGATCGGATGATTTCTCATATGTACTTTTATCAGTTCAAACAGACGAAGTGTTGGTCGTTTTGCTTCTAAAGCTCCTGTTGCATCTAGAAAATGACAGCCTGTCTGGGTTGCCAGTTTCTGCAGACGCTGATTGATTTCAGCTGCCTCAGGACTGGAAGATACGATGGAAACAATATAAATCTCAGCTTGAGTTTTTGTGTGGATCATGTAGAGCAGCCATTCATATTTGCTGATGAAATTTTCTACATCCAGTGACTCGTCTTTAATATCTACATCACCCAAATTGACAAAGATTTTTCTTGGGTTTAGATCAAAGAGACATACTTTCAGATAATTTTCAATCTGATTGATGCGGATGTCCTTGATACTACGGTTGTAGATCGGTTCTGTAATACGGTATGCCTGTGTCAGTTCTCCCAACGGAAGGTTGGCAAATGTGTTAGAGCCGAAGAGTACAACGCCGCCTGCTTCTGTGATACTGTTTAATTCACGATAAGTTTCCATTTCGTCATCCCCCTGACTTAAGTGTGGTTTCTGCGGTGCAGAAGTGTGAATAGTTTCTGACAGTGTTTCGTTTTCTGTCTTTCCGGATAATTCTTTGCAGAGTAATGTATTTGCTTTTTGTGTCTGTCTGTCATAGCGGCGGTTGATGAAGTATACAATTACATTCGCAGATACGACAACCAGATTCAGAAGATAAACAACAAGCACATAGTTAAACCGGTGAGTGTATATTTTTGCAGTGATTCCTGCAACATATCCGAAGATAATCAGCAGAATAAACTGCAGACTCATGTTTTTTGCGGATTTTGCCTTGATGTTTTTGGTCAGATTCATCGGCCAGGATAAACCAAAGCAGATTAACATTGTAGATTCCAGTAGTTCAGCCATTTTAAAAGTTCCTCTCTTTCCTTAAGTTCTGAGTTAGTGTATCATTGACTTTCAATTATGTCTAATATATAATATTTATCAAAACCATAACTTTGAAGTTATAGATAGAAAAATTTATTGTGAATATTACTAAAAATAAAAATTTTAAACGATAAATAATTCGGTTTTATCGGTATTTTGACAAAAACAGGGAGAAAAAAGGTGGAATTAATTCAAATTCGTTATTTTTTGGAAGTGGCGGAAACAAAACATATGACAAACAGTGCAAAGAATCTGCATATTAGTCAGCCGGCATTGTCACAGGCGATTCGTCGGCTGGAAGAAGGTCTTGGCGTACCATTGTTCGCTTCAAAGGGGAGAAATATTGTCCTGACAGAGTACGGACAATATCTGCAAAAGAAGCTGAAACCGATTCTTGAACAGTTAGATAAGATACCGGAGCAGTTGAATATGATGGCAAAATTAGAGAGTGAAACAATACATATGAATGTATTGGCAGCCTCAAGTCTTGTAATGGAAGCGATTATTGAATATCAGAAAGAACACGAAGAGATTCATTTTCAGATGCAGCAGAATACAGAAAATGAGCTTTATGATGTGGCAATTACAACGAAACTGTTTTATCAGGGTGTGAATGAGAAGAACAGCTTTTCTTGTGAGGAAAAGATATATCTTGCCGTGCCGGATAATGAGAAGTACTGGAATCGTACTTCTGTTTGTCTGGATGAAGTATCCGGGGAGGGATTTATCAGTTTGCAGGGATCCCGGGAATTCCGTTATATTTGTGACCGCTTTTGCCAGCATGCAGGATTTACTCCGAATATTGTGTTTGAAAGTGATAATCCGGCTGCGGTAAAGAATATGATCGGGGCAAATATGGGCATTGGATTTTGGCCGGAATTCAGTTGGGGAGAAGTGAAGAACGAGCGGGTCAAACTGTTAGAGATCGAAGAGCCGGTCTGTCAGCGGGATATTATCATCAGTTATAATATGAATAAGAAAGATAACCGGAATGTAATCGGGTTTTATGATTTTTTGACAGAGTTCTTTATGAAGAGGAAGCAAATTAGACAGTGAGGGAGATTATGAAGACATCTTATTTGAAATATTTTGTTTCGCTGCTGCTATTTGGACTAAATGGCATTGTAGCAAGCAGAATTCATTTGTCCAGTTCTTATATTGTATTTTTACGGACACTGATCGGAAGCATTTTTCTGATAATCGTCTATCTGTTGTCCAGACAAGGGTTTCATTGTATACAGCATAAAAAAGATTTGCTGTATATTGTGATATCTGGTGTTTCTATGGGAGCAAGCTGGATCTTTCTTTTTGAAGCCTATGACCAGATTGGAGTGAGCATTGCATCTTTGCTGTATTATTGTGCGCCAATACTGGTAATGGCGCTTTCCCCGGTGTTGTTTGGTGAAAAGCTGACAGGAGTGAAAGTAGCCGGATTTTTTGTGGTACTGGCGGGTGTAGTTTGCGTCAATGGAAATGTATTTGGCGGAAGGGGGAATCTGTTTGGTATTTTCTGCGGATTAATGTCTGCGGTATTGTATACTGTTATGGTAATTACCAATAAAAAGTCGGAGTATATCAAAGGTATGGGGAATACGGTGATTCAGCTTGTATCCGGGTTTTTGACGGTGGCAGTGATCGTGGGGATTCAGAGTGGATATGAGGTACGGATAGAAAATGGAGACTGGCTGTGGATATTGATTCTGGGAATTGTCAATACAGGAATCGGATGCTATTTTTACTTTTCTTCCATTGGAAATCTTCCGGTACAGACAGTGGCAGTCTGCGGATATCTAGATCCGTTGTCGGCGGTAATTTTTTCTGTGGTGCTGCTGCATGAGAAAATGCTGCCGATACAAGTGTTTGGAGCAGTGCTGATATTAGGCGGAGCATTGTTTGCAGAGTGTTATAAGAAAAAGAAAACAGCGTAACTCCTTTTACAGAGTTACACTGTACCTTACATAAATAACTGTAACTATTCAGCCTTTCGGTTTCATAGCCACAAATAGCAGTTACTATTTTGTATAGTTGTCAAAATATCCCTGAATATAGATGATTGGTGTTCCTTTATCTCCGGAACCCGATGTCAGGTCAGCCAGAGAACCGAGCAAGTCGGTTAAACGTCTCGGAGTTGTACCCTGAGTTACCATCTGTCCTACAAGGCTGTCAGCCTTCACATCTTTCTCATGGATGTAATTTTTGATTGCTTCTTTTAATTCGTCACCGGACAAATCTGCAAAATCATTATCAGCCAGATATTTCAGCTTCACTTCGTTCGGAGTTCCTTCCAGTCCCTTGGTATAAGCGGGAGATACTACCGGGTCGGCAAGTTCCCAGATCTTTCCAACCGGATCTTTGAACGCGCCGTCTCCATAAACCATAACTTCTACATTTTTGCCTGTTTTTTCAACCATGGCATTATGGATCTCATTTACAATTTCATCACACTTAATCGGGAAGAGTTTGACTGTTTCTTCGGTTGCTTTGTTGGAACCAAGCAGACCGTATGTGTCATTGTAACCGCTGCCATTGATACTCTTTGTCAGAATATCATCCAGGGAATATACCTTTTCTGCACCATTTGCCTTGAGGATTCTCTTGGATCTTTCTCGCGTATGAATATCACAGGTAAGAACATTCTTTGTATAAGAAAGAATGGCTTTCGGATTATTTGCGAAGATAATCTCTACCTCTGCGCCTGCATCCTGAATTACCTGTTTGTAATATTCTACATAATCTACGCCTGTAAATACATGCTTCTCATAACCGAACAGTTCTCTGTATTTTTCTTCGGTCAGTACGTCAGACCATGGATTTACACCCTTTTCATCCAATAAATCAAGGTCGATCAGATGATTACCCACTTCATCAGACGGGTAACTTAACATGAGAACGATCTTCTTACATCCCATAGCGATACCCTTCAGGCAGATGGAGAAGCGGTTACGGCTTGTGATCGGGAACATTACGCCGACAGTATCGTCACCGAATTTCTCGTGAACGTCCTGCGCGATATCATTGATGTGCGCGTAATTGCCCTGCGCTCTGGCAACAACTGCTTCTGTAATGGCGATAACGTCTTTGTCGCGGATTTCAAAGTTCTCACTTTCAGAAGCCTTTAATACGCAGTCCACTACGATTTCGGCAAGGTTGTCTCCCTCGCGGATGATCGGTGCGCGTACGCCGCGGGAAACAGTTCCTACCATGCGGTCTGTATGATTCATATGTTTGTACCTCCTGTACTGATTCATCACTGTATATATGTGGGAAAAATTCCACTCCTATATTTTACGGCGAAATGTACAAAGTTGCAAGGAGAAATTGTACTTCTAAAAGAAAATGTGTAGTAACGTAACGGTGGTTGGTTCATACGGCGCCTTGCACTGTGCTGGATGCTGTTACTGGAGCACCTGTAGGGTGTGAACAATAACTAGTACCGGTGGTTCAGTTTTCAACTGAACTGTAATGAAATTGTTACGGCTGGGTTATCGTAAGCATCCATCTCCAGTTATAGAGGAAGAACTGTCCGGCAAGAGAGAGAAGCAAATAGGCCGCTGCATCCAGATTGCCGAAGCTTTTGTTTCTGTTACCATATCGCAATTTGAACAGCCGTGAGAAACACAGCCAGATACCCCAGCCGATCACAGCGCCCAGCGTATTCATGATCAAGTCGTCTACATCAGAGACACGCCGGTTGCATAACTGGCACAATTCAATTCCAAGAGAGAAAAGCAGTCCTGTAAATGCTGTTCTGATAAGGCTTTTATATTCTTCCCAGAGAAGCGGGAGCAAAAAGCCAAGAGGCATAAACATAATAATATTTAGAACTAAGCTGATCGTAATACCATCTGCAAAGGGGATCAGATTGACTTCTTTTTCGAGGGTCATGCCCGGATACATGCCAATTTCCCATATAGTTCCGATTCCGGTAGTTTCCAGAACAAGATAGACATAATATAGGAAGATGAAGACCCATAATATATGTATTCCCGATGCTTTTTGGTGAAATCCAAAGCGTTGTATCGACATATACAACATACACGGGATAAAAATACAGGATAGCGGATAAAGTGTGTAGATCAGATTAGACATGGGAATTCTCCTTTCAGTAAATGCCAGTGATAATATCAGCCTGACGGTTTATGTGTATTCTGACAGATGAAAATGAAGATTTGGGGAGAAAGAATCTTAAGGTTTTATGAAAATCCGTTACTGATCCTTTTGTAATTTAAAATCATTGAAGGCTAAGTTAAATTATAGTAGAATAAGTATGAATATACATCATATAAAGCACTAATGACTAAATTGAGAAACAATGAGGTAATTGGAGGGTTAAATGATTACAGGTGAATTGAAAAATAAAATTGATAGTTTATGGGATATTTTCGCTTCTGGAGGCTTGGTAAACCCACTTGAAGTAATTGAGCAGATTACTTATCTGATGTTTATTCATGATTTGGATGATTCGGATAATACAAGAGCAAAAGAAAGTGCAATACTTGGACTTCCATATCAGAGTATTTTTTCGGATGAAGTAAAGATTGGAGAAAGAACGATAGGTGGTTCACAGCTTAAGTGGTCTGTTTTTCATGATTTTCCTGCCGATAGAATGTATTCTATAATACAGGAATGGGTATTCCCATTTATAAAAACATTACATAGTGATAAGAATAGTGCTTATTCAAAATATATGGATGATGCAATTTTTAAATTGCCAACGCCGCTTGTTGTATCAAAAGTAGTAGATTCATTAGATGAAATATACAAGAGGATGAATGAAATTCAGACTGCGGATGTACGAGGAGATGTGTATGAGTACCTTTTGTCAAAGATTGCACAGTCTGGACGTAATGGACAGTTTAGAACTCCAAGACACATTATTCGTATGATGGTAGAAATGATGGATCCCTCAAGTGATGAGGTGATTTGTGATCCGGCTTGTGGAACATCGGGATTCTTGGTTGCAGCAGGAGAATACTTGAAAGAAAAAAAGAAAGAAGAAATTTTTTTTGATAAGCAAAAGAAAGAACATTATATGAATCACATGTTTCATGGATATGATATGGATAGAACAATGCTTCGTATTGGAGCAATGAACATGATGACTCATGGAATTGACAATCCATTTATTGAATATAGAGATAGCTTGTCTGATCAGAATCCAGATAAGGATAAGTATTCATTAGTACTTGCAAATCCACCATTTAAGGGAAGTCTTGATGCAGAGTCGGTATCAGGAGATTTGCTTAAAGTTTGCAAGACAAAGAAGACAGAATTATTATTTCTGGCGCTATTTCTCCGTATGTTAAAGATAGGGGGGAGATGTGCCTGCATCGTTCCGGATGGTGTACTGTTTGGTTCATCAAAGGCACACAAAGACATCAGAAGAGAACTTGTTGAGAATCAAAGATTAGAAGCGGTTATTTCTATGCCTTCCGGAGTGTTTAAGCCGTATGCAGGAGTATCAACAGCTATTCTTGTATTCACAAAAACGGAACATGGCGGAACGGATCATGTATGGTTTTATGATATGACGGCAGATGGTTTTAGCTTAGATGATAAACGAACTCCAATTGCAGAAAATGATATTCCGGATATTATTGAAAGATTCAAGAATTTAGATAAGGAAACAGAAAGAAAACAGAAAGAAAACGTACAGATAAATCATTTATCGTTCCG
Source organism: Mediterraneibacter agrestimuris (assembly GCF_943193195.1). Classification (GTDB taxonomy): domain Bacteria; phylum Bacillota; class Clostridia; order Lachnospirales; family Lachnospiraceae; genus Schaedlerella; species Schaedlerella agrestimuris. Next base: position 49,902 of record NZ_CALPDG010000008.1, read on the forward strand.
AAACAGGATATCGTTGACAACGGCTATGATCTTAGTATTAATAAATACAAAGAGATTGAGTATGTAGCTATTGAATATCCGCCAACATCTGAAATTATGGCTAATATTCGTGAGATTGAAATGGAGATTGGTAAGGAAATGGATGAGCTGGAAAGTCTGTTAAAGTTATAGTGGAAGGATAAAATGACAGTACAGGAACAGTTAATAGATAAAGCGAAGGAAGCATTTGTATTAGCGATTGAAATATATAGCAAATTATTGATTTTCTGACAATGCTTTTCCATAAATTGATGTAACTTCTCAAACTCTTGTATTTACTGGTGTTCTGCAAGATTTTGAAAAACAGTAAAGTGGTGTATTGTATCATAAAATGGTATAGTTTGATATGAAAATGGTATAGTAAATCGGAAAGAATTATTAAATTTGATAGCAAAATTATAAGAGTGTCAGATTTGACATTTGAATAGGTATTTGTTAGAATAAGAATATAAAAAGGCACTACTGATAGTTGGTTAGTCCAAATTATTTAATTACTCAAAAGAGTAACCGCATTCCTTGGGCGAGGGGCGGTTACTTTTTTGATTGATTTATATACGCAATCAAAATCGTTACAACAATACTAAGTATCATTAGTACGATGGAGCGCATTTCAAAATCACTCATAAGTCAAGCCCTCCTTTCCCAGATTTCCTGCAAGCAGGAGTTCTATGTAATCAGAGGGTTCAGTCTCTCTGCTGAAGGGCTATCCTTTCTGTTGCAAACAAAAATATGTAGGCAGTCAAAGTTCCTGCCCTCGTTCTGACGTACCAAACGGCAGGTAGAGGGCAGGGCAACGGCAACGCCGTTGCAGATAAGGCGGTTTGATAAATTTGGAAGAAAGAAGCGGAAGTTTTCTTCCAGAGGGGCTGTCCTGAAAACGTAAACTCCCGGAAAACCAATAACAAGCATTACAATAAAGAGGCAGTATGATCGGCATGGTAATACATTCAAGATGCATATTCAGAAAAGAAAATGTTTTTGATGTAATTTGAGGCATTTTATGTTACAATTCGTATTAAATGTATATATGAGATTCTATTAGGAGGAATGACTATGGAAAGCATCTTGCAGGCAGCCGACAGGCTATTCCAAAACCGTTATATCATCTCTATAAAAAAAGCGTTTATCATCACGTTGCCAATAATCATCCTGGGATCTATAGCATCGCTGATCAATAATATGCCCATTGACATAGTGCAGACAGGTCTGTCTACTCCAGCTGGACAGGTGATCCGAGTGGTAAATGGCGCAATCTGGCTGGGCAGCACAGCTATCATGGCGATTTTGATGGCATGGACTTTGGGCTATTATCTCGGTAATACCTATAAACTTAACGGTACGCTCTCGGCCCTCACAAGCGTATCTGCCTATCTGGCCATTTGCGTCAGAACTTCGGATGGCTGCATCTCGCTGAGCCAATTGGGTTCCAGTGGGCTTTTCGGGGCTATTTTAATCGCGATTATGGCCACCGAGCTGTACCATGCATTTTCCAATCTTAAAATCAATATTTCGGAGGATACGGCGGAGGAGGTGCGGCAAATGTTTGCGGCTCTTTTCCCCGTCATGCTGTCTGTTTTCTGCATTGCCTTCACAAACGGCATCATATTGACGACCTCCGGCAAAGGGGTTGACGAGTGGATTTATACGGCCCTGTCGCTTCTTTTTTCGGCGGCCGATGGAGGAGGACTTTCCGGTACCTTGTTACTGGTATTCGGCATTCATATTTTCTGGTTCTTCGGTATTCATGGCGGAAATGTGATGGACAGCATCATGGTTAGTGCCTTCGGCGAGAATCTCATCCATAATACCAGCCAATATGCCTTGAATCACGATGCTTTTGACAAGCAGCTTGACATTATCAGTAAGGGCTTTCTGGATACTTTTGTATTTATGGGGGGAGCGGGCACATCGCTGTGCATCATCATCGCGGTGTTGATTATTGCCAGGAGTCGGTATATGCGCAGCATCGCCAAAATGGGCGGTGTATTCGCACTCTTCAACATGAATGAAATTGTGTTGTTCGGCTTTCCTATAATCCTGAACCCCATTTTGCTGATCCCTTTTTTGCTCACGCCGCTCACGATAACGCTGGTTTCATGGAGTGTGATGTCTCTCGGTTTGGTTGCCCGGGTTGTAACCGAAGTGCATTGGGCGATGCCGCCCTTGATCAGCGGTTATCTGGCAACCGGCGGACACCTGTCTGGCAGCGTCCTCCAGGTCATCAATATTGCTGCAGGCATTCTGATTTATCTGCCGTTTATTCGCTTAATGGACAGGCGGGCGGTGCAAAAAGAAGCCCTGAAGGACGACAATACCGCTCTGCTAAAAAATACACTGAATACAGTGATTGAGAAAATCAATAACTCCACGGGTGAGGTCAATGGGGAGATTACGGATTTTTCAATCGTCCTGGAAAGCGTCATCAGAGATTTGAATGTGCTCTCTGCTCAGATGCAACAACAGATGCAATTGATGCATACCTGTGACGAATATACGCGGATCATTGATACTTCGGTGGGCAACACAGATAACAGTATAAAAATTGTCTTGCAGAATATGGAAAAAACAAGTGGTCTGTCCATGGAAGGCGCACAGAGCATGCATCAAACGATGCAAAAGATGGAGGAAACTTTCCTCTCCACACAAAAAAATAATGAACTGGCCAGCCAGCTTAATCTGCACTGTGAGCAGATTGAGGGAATGTTAAAAAGTATTAAGGATATATCCTTGCAAACGACTACTCTTTCACACAATGCTTCCATTGAGGTGACGCACGCCGGTGTTCATGGCAAAGAGTTTTCCGTGGTGGCCGCCAATATAAAAGATTTGTCGGAAGCAACAACGAAGGTCGTTTCCGATATTGAGGGTCTGTTACAGGGGATGAAGGCGGATACATCTGATATGATTGAGCGATCTGAAGTCAGTTTGAGGCAGGTAGAAACCGGACTACAGAAGGTGATTGACGCCAACCAGCTGTTTGGTGAAATTGTACAGAATATTCACAATATTCAAGTACAGTGTCATGCGGTTCTTAAGCACAGCGGAGAAGTGATCGGCAAATTGCAACAAATCAATGAACAAATCCGGACGACCAGCCATTTCTTTGCAGAAACGGCATCTCATACGTCCAAGGTGGCTGAACAGGTTCGCAATAGGTCGGATGAGTCCAAAGAAATGGTGCATAAGCTGCGGAAGCTGAATATGGAAACAAGCCTTATGACAGAGAATGCGCTTGAGAACCTTGAAAGTTAGGTAATTGTGGAAATAGAGAAAGGTGAGAAAATATATTATGAGCAATCACGAGGGAACATTTGAATCATCTGAAGCGTAAATCAAGCACAAACTCAGTGAGGCTCCGGAGTATGTGAATTATACATTAATATTCCTACTCACGGTTTTTTTGTGCTGTCCGTACAACTTGTGGTACTACATTACGTCACCAGGGCAGAGTTATCTATAACAAAAAAGTCACGCAGTAGCTGAACATCCGTCAGTTACTGTGCGGTTGATAGGAATTAAAATCGGTATTACCGGGGTGCCGCCCGTTTGTCCTTTATGTGAAAGGGTTCCCTATCACCTCCCAGTCTGCCCTCACCAAAGGGCGTATTGTAATGGAAAAAGAATGGTGGCAAATCCGAAAATCCTCTTTGATTAAAATTGCTCATGGATTTCCTTGTTTTCAGAAAACAAGAATATATAGTATTATATGTGTCTTTGTTTCTGTATTTAGTGCCATATGCGCGCTTTACAACACCTGAGCAACTTTGGTAATAATGGGTTTTCCGATTTGTCCTTATTATACCGTAAGGGCATACTTTTGCTACAAGAGCAATCGAATGTGGAATGAACCCCAAAACATTGCAGAAACTTTTGGGACATGGCACATTACAAATGACAATGGACTTGTATTGCCACGTAACAGAAGATACGCTGTTCTTGGAAATGGAAAAGTTCGAGAAAAGGTGTAGTTGAGTATGAAATGGTGTAAAAATGGTGTAGTAGGGGATAAAAATAGAAAATGAGGGCGTAAAAAGCCCATAAATATGAAGGTTTTAAGAGATATGGAACAGTATAAGAAAGAATTAATTGATTTTATATATGAGGAAATAAGAAAAGCACCAAGTACAATACTTGACACTTTGAAAAAAATTGACAAAAAATAGTCAACCCAAGGAGCAAAGGATTCTAAGCAATTAATGTGCCTGCTCCCATTCGGAACCTCAGCTTTAATTCATCACAAGTTGACGATTGTTAATAATAGCATAATTATATGTCAAGACTTCGGGGGATTTACTATAAGAGTACTAGGTTAAAATGAATAAAAGGAAAGGAAATACAAATTCGGGTTTGTGGGGATGAAAATGAATTATGTGATGCTAAAGGACGTTTGTACCATCAATATGGGACAGTCACCCGATTCAAATAGTTATAATGACAATGGAGAAGGTGTTCCTTTCTTTCAGGGGAATGCAGACTTCGGGGAACGGTATCCTATTACAAGAAAATGGTGTTCAGCTCCGACAAAGATGGCTTCTCCGGAAGATATACTTATTTCAGTTAGGGCGCCAATTGGCGCAATGAACTATGCAAAAGAGGATTGTTGTATAGGTCGCGGTCTTGCCGCAATAACACCTGATAAGGCAAGGGTTTCTTCAGAGTTTATTTTTTGGTTACTCAAAGGGAAAAATGCAGAATTGAATAGTAAAGGAACAGGCAGTACATTTAAAGCTATTGGGCGCAAAATACTTGAGGAAACATTGATTCCGGATATTTCGTTGGAAAAACAATCAGGGTACTCCAATATTCTTGAAAAGATATATGAAATTATTCAAGCAAGAAAGTTGGAACTCCAGAAATTAGATGACCTCATCAAAGCACGATTTGTCGAGATGTTTGGGGATCCTAAACTTAATGATAAAGGTTGGAAATCAGGTATAGTTTCGGACTATTATGAGATTAAAGGTGGAAAAAGGATTCCAAAGGGAATGGGATATGCTGAAGGAGTAACAAAACATCCATATCTTAGAGCTACAGATATGAAGAATGAGACAATTCTTGATGATAATATTCATTATATTGATGATGAAGTTTATGAGCATATCAAGAGGTACACAGTTAAAGGGGGAGATATTTATCTCACAAATGTTGGGGTAAATCTTGGTCTGGCAGGTGTTATTCCTGAAAAATATGATGGTGCAAATTTAACAGAAAATGCGGTTAAGTTAGTTCCTAAAACAGAAAAAGTAATTGACGGTGTATTTCTGGCTCATTATATTAATTCACCAGGGATTCAGGATTATATCAATGAAAGAAAAATGTCAGTTGGTGTCCCCAAATTGGCAATCTTTAGAATTGAAACAATGCCAGTTTTATTACCACCAATGGAAATGCAAAAACAATTTGTTCTAATGAAACAACAAGTCGACAAATCAAAAGTTGCCGTACAGAAGGCATTGGAACAGACGCAGTTATTATTTGACAGTTTAATGCAGAAATATTTTGGGTAGAAAGGTAGATGATAAATGGCGAAAATGACAGTATATCATGGTGGTTATACATCAGTCGAAAATCCTGAGATTCGTGTTGGGAAAAATACAAAGGATTTTGGAAAAGGATTTTATTGTACAATTATCAAAGAGCAGGCGCAACGATGGGCGAGACGATATGATACTCAAATTGTGTCTATCTATGATGTGAGATTGAAATCTGATTTGCAAATAAAAGAATTTAAAGAAATGACAGATGAATGGCTGGATTTTATTATTGATTGCAGAAGCGGGAAGAAACATGCATATGATATTGTGATTGGAGCAATGGCAGATGATCAAATTTATAATTATGTTTCTGATTATATGGATGGGGCTATTACAAGAGAACAGTTTTGGGTATTGGCAAAATTTAAGTATCCGACACATCAGATTAATTTCTGCACAAAAGAAGCGTTAAAATGTCTTGAATATAGAGGATTTGAGGAGGTTTTGTAATGGAAAGTGTGGGAAGAGAGTCGGCAAAAGATAATGCTCTGTTCTTTACATGCAGTTTGATTGATTATATTGCAAGGAAAACGAAAAATACAAGGGTAGAGGTCGTAAACGCATTAGGAAAAAAGAACCTCGCAAAAATCTATGATTTATCGGATGTCTATCATAGTGATAACATAGAGCGTGTTAGTGATGACTTTATCAGAGAAGCAAGAATTAAAATGGGAAATTATGATAATGTAACAGCATGTAAATATGCCATCCCATCGTATTGGGATATTGGTAAAGTATATAAAAGATTGATAAAGGCTGTAGCCGAGCGCGAAAAGATAGAAATTATTGATGCGCTATTAAAGGTTTATAATTCGTTTGTAAGTAGTAAAATTGATGATTATAACAGCAGTATGTATTATGAAAACCCATCATATTTGTTGGAATGTTATTGGGAAAATAAATTAATTTAAAGGTTTTTGGAGTAGGATGTTGGTACAAATTGAAAGGAGTACCGACATGGAAGAAAAAATTGTATTGATTATTAACGAAATGGCAGACTATTTGAATGTTTCACAGATGAAGAAATTGCAGGAAGTACTGCTTCAGACATTTTCGGAAAATAAAATATCCAAGGAAGAGACTTCAAACAATGATTATTTACAGTTGTTTTTAGATGCAAAAAAAATTGAAGGATGTTCAGAGAGGACTATTCAATATTACAGTTCTACAGTAGAACGAATGCTACAGGACATAGAACAGCCGATAAGAAAAATTACAACGGAAGAAATCAGAAAATATCTTGTTAATTATCAGAAAATCAATAACTGCAGCAAAGTTACGGTTGATAATATTCGGCGAAATATTTCTAGCTTTTTCTCTTGGCTAGAGGAAGAAGATTATATTTTGAAAAGTCCGATGAGGCGTATTCATAAAATAAAAACAAAGCAACCTGTGAAAGAAATAATTTCTGATGAAGCAATAGAATTGCTTAGGGATGGTTGTGAATGTATTAGGGATCTGGCTATGATTGATTTGCTGTATTCTACGGGAATACGTGTGGGCGAGCTAGTGAATTTAAATATTTCAGATGTGGATTTTGAAGCTAGGGAATGTATTGTTTTTGGAAAAGGAGATAAAGAACGAAAAGTATATTTTGATGCCAAGACAAAGCTTCATTTACAAGACTATTTGAAGAAAAGAGATGACGGTAATCCGGCGCTTTTTGTATCGTTAGATGCACCTTATGATCGGTTGAAGATTAGTGGAGTAGAGATCCGTATTCGTACGCTTGGCAGAAAATTGAATATGGAAAAAATTCATCCACATAAATTCCGTAGAACAATGGCAACAAGAGCTATTGATAAAGGTATGCCAATCGAACAAGTACAAAAGATATTAGGTCATTCTCAAATAGATACTACCATGCAATATGCCATTGTAAGCCAGACAAATGTAAAAACATCTCATCAAAAATTTATTGCTTAAATCAATTCGGGTTTGTGGGGATGAGAGGAAGATGAAATATTGATTAACGGAAGGAATATAAAGATTATTACTGACGCGGACGGGGATAAACTTGTTCTGATAAATGATATTGTGTTTAAAGGAAAGCGTAATATTAATTGGGACGAAGTGAAAGTATATTTGAAAGGGTATGTAGGTGATTTTTATCAAATTGAAAAAAATGCTGAAATTGTGTATATAGGAAATGAATTACCAGAAGAGTATACAGAATCTGAAAGCAGAAAGGCATTAATGGGGGCGAATGCCAAAGCAAAAGCGAATGCTGCAACTGCAATTCCAGAATTGATTCAGATAGCCACAAATGAGGAATTTCAAGAAAACTTCAAGAAAAAGCATAATAAGAATGCAAAAAATGGATGGTATAGATATGACGTCCGTTTTGCTTTGCCAATTTATGAAAATAGCATTTTGATAAGATACAATGTGTTCAATGCAAGGTTGCTGATAAATCATGCAGAAAATGGTAAGAAATATCTTTACGATATTTTGGCAATAAAAAAGGAAACGAGCAAGCCACAGCAATAAGTATGGTGAAAACCCGTTTCTGAAAATAAGTATACAGATGGAAAAACCATATGTCAATAATTTTTATAAAAAAAGATTAAAAATCGTAGACTTGTGGGGGATGATATAATGACATTTAATGATGTTCTTGAAATAAAAAATGGTCGCAATCAGAGAGCAGTAGAAGATTCAGACGGAAGGTATCCTATTTATGGTAGTGGAGGAATAATGGGATATGCAAAGGATTATATTTGTAATGCGGAAACAATAATTATTGGGAGAAAAGGCAGCATCAACAAACCTATTTTTGTTGACGAACCATTTTGGAATGTTGATACTGCGTTTGGTTTGGAGGCAAAGCGAGAAGTATTGTTTCCAAGATATTTATACTATTTTTGTAAGCATTATGATTTTCAACAATTAAATAAAACTGTGACAATACCGAGTTTGACGAAATCAGATCTGTTGAAGATAGAGATCAAGTTACCATGTTTATCAGATCAGCAGGCTATTGTGCATAGATTGCAAAGTGTGGAGCAAATTATTAATCTTCATCACCAGCAACTTGAGAAACTGGACGACCTCATCAAAGCACGATTTGTCGAGCTGTTTGGGGATGTGGCAACAAGTAATTATAAGTATGAAACACGCAAACTTGGTGATGTTGCTGATGTGGGTTCCAGTCATAGAGTTTTCACTACAGAATTTGTTGATAGTGGTATTCCGTTTTATAGAGGTACAGAAATTGGTGAGTTGGCAAATGGAATAAAACCGACAGAGCCATATTATATATCAGAAGAACATTATAATAGGCTTGCAAAGGATGATACAAAGCCACAGCTTGGTGATTTATTAATGCCATCTATTTGTAATAAAGGACAAGTATGGATGGTTGATACCAATGAGCCATTTTATTATAAGGATGGTCGAGTGCTATGTATTTCACCAAACAGAGCGATATTTGACTCAAAGTATTTAGAATATTTTATGAGAGTAAAGACATTGGTGGAATATCCAAAGCTTGGTTCTGGTTCAACATTTGCTGAGTTTAAGATTTTCTTGCTAAAGGATATTGATGTATTAATTCCGCCAATAGAATTGCAAGAGCAGTTTGCCGACTTCGTCAAACAAGTCGACAAATCAAAAGTTGTAGTAATGAATATAAGCCATTATTGTGTTAAATACTGCTAAATGAATAGAGGTGATAATAGATGTTACAAAACAGGTTTTTTAATTACGATAATTTGATTAATCAATATTCTAAAGAGAGTACATTAATGTCGATGGATAAACTGTAAGGATTATTTATGGGAGGCATTCTATGATAACCAATTTTGATTACTTAAAAAATGATTCAAAATTTTCGAGATTTGCAGATGTTGCTATATCTGCGGAGAAGATTATTCTTATGGATCCAGAAGCTAGTATTATCAATAGCCGCCGAGCGATGGAGTTTGCGATAAAGTGGATGTATTCTGTGGATTCTGAACTTGAAATGCCGTATCAGGATAATCTGCAAAGTCTTATGAATGCAGAGGAATATAGGCAGATTGTGGGAATGGATTTGTGGAAGCGCATGGATTATATAAGGAGATGTGGAAATAATGCAGCTCACAGTAATAAGAAATTGGGAAGAGACGAGGCAATGCTTTGTCTTGAGAATCTGTTTATATATTTGGACTTTATCGCATATTGTTATTCAGATCAGTATGAAGAACATTCTTTTGATAAAACAATCATTACTTCTCGAATTGAGAAAGCAAGGGAATCAAAAGAGACAGCTAATGCCACAAAAGCACAATTAGCAAAAGAACAAGAGAAGTCTACGAAACAAGAGATTGATTTACAGAAATTAATTGCGGAAAATGCTTCTTTGAAGAAAGAATTATCTGTCCGCAGGCAGGAACAACAGCAGACTTATGTTCCTAAGCCGCTTGATTTGTCAGAGTATAAAACCAGAAAACTATATATCGATTCTATGCTTATGGATGCAGGCTGGGTTGAAGGGAAGGATTGGATGAATGAAGTAGAACTTTCTGGAATGCCCAATAAATCAGGAGTTGGTTTTGCTGATTATGTCCTTTATGATGATATGCATCACCCATTAGCAGTTATTGAAGCTAAGAGAACATGTGTAGATGTTTCGAGGGGAAGACAACAGGCGAAGCTTTATGCTGATTTGTTAGAACAAAAATATAAAAGAAGACCGGTTATTTTTCTTACAAATGGATTTGAAACACATATTATTGATGGACAATATCCTGAGAGAAAATGTTCGGTTATTTATTCGAAAAGAGACTTGGAGAAATGGTTCAATTTATTGACTATGAGAACAAGTCTTAAGCACATTATAGTGGACAAGAATATTGCCGGGCGATATTATCAGGAATCTGCTATTAAAGCGGTATGTAACAGTTTAGATGAAAAGAACCGTAGGAAAGCTTTGCTTGTTATGGCAACGGGTTCAGGAAAGACAAGAACGGTAATTGCATTGTGTGATTGCTTGTTGAAAACTGGTTGGGTAAAAAATATTCTTTTTCTTGCTGACAGGAACTCGCTCGTAACACAGGCAAAAAGAAGTTTTGTGAATATGTTGCCGAATTTATCGTGTACAAATCTTGTTGAAGAAAAGGATAACTATAATGCACATTGTGTTTTTTCAACTTATCAGACGATGATGAAGTGTATTGATACGGTAAATGATAACGAAGGAAAACTATTTACATGTGGTCATTTTGACCTTATGATATGCGACGAGGCGCATAGATCCATTTATAACAAGTACAGAGACATCTTTTCATATTTTGATGCTCCATTGATTGGTCTTACAGCTACACCAAAGGATGAAATTGATAAGAATACATATGAAGTCTTTGAATTAGAGAACGGTGTGCCTACATATGGATATGATTTGGCACAGGCTGTAAAAGATGGGTATCTTGTTGACTATGTTTCTGTGGAATCGAAACTTAGGTTTATAGAGCATGGAATTGTATATGATGAATTGTCAGAAGAGGATAAAAAGGCATATGAGGAAACTTTTGAGAATGAACATGGAGAATTGCCGGAGTCAATAGATTCGTCAGCTCTTAACACATGGATATTCAATGAGGATACTATAAAACAAGTTTTAAATATATTGATGACAAAGGGCATTAAGATTGATTATGGCCAGAAACTTGGTAAGACAATTATTTTTGCAAAGAATCATGGTCATGCTGAGAAGATACTAGAAATTTTTAACAAGGAGTATCCACATCTTCCGGATTATGCAAAAGTAATAGATAATTATATGACCTATGCACAGAGTGCGATTGATGAGTTTTCTGATCCAAAGAAGATGCCACAGATTGCAATTTCTGTAGACATGTTAGATACGGGTATTGATGTACCGGAAGTTCTGAACTTAGTATTTTTTAAAAAAGTAATGAGTAAAGCAAAATTCTGGCAGATGATTGGACGAGGTACAAGGCTTTGCACTGGTTTACTTGATGGAGAAAATAAGCAGAAGTTTTATATCTTTGATTTTTGTGGGAATTTTGAATTTTTCCGAATGAATAAAGGAAAAGCTGCAGCGAATATGATTGCGCCTCAAGGGGCGATTTTTAATTTGAAATTTGAAATTTCTTATAAGCTTCAGGATATCGAATATCAGATTGACAGACTGATTGCATATCGTAATGTATTGGTTAAGCAAATGAGTGAGAAAGTACAGGAATTACCAAGGGATAACTTTGCTGTGCGTCAGCATCTGAAGTATGTGGATTTATATTCTTCAGAATCAAATTATAATGCTCTTACATATGAGGATACATTAATTGTCAGGGAAGAAGTTGCACCTTTGATATTACCGGATGGAGATGAGGCAAGTGCGGTTCGGTTTGATGCACTTATGTATGGAATTGAACTAGCTTACTTAGTCGGAAAGAAGTATTCAAAAGCTCGTACGGATTTGTACAAAAAAGTTGCTGGAATTGCAAGTGTGGAAAATATCCCTGAAATTCAGGCACAGTCAGATTTGATCAACAAGATTTTAAATGCAGATTATGTTGATAATGCCGGAATTAATGAATTTGAAGAAATTAGAAAAAAACTTCGTGATTTGATGAAATATTTACCTCATCCAAGTGTTCGGTATGATACTAATTTTACAGATGAATTGCTTTCAACGGAATGGAAAGAATCTGAACTTGAAAATGATGAACTTAAGAATTACAAGGCGAAGGCGGAGTATTATATCAGACAACATCAGGATAATATTGCAATTGCCAAATTAAAGACAAATCAACCTTTGACACCAACAGATGTTGCAGCGTTAGAAGAAGTACTATGGGATAAAGTTGGCACAAAGCAGGATTACGAACATGAATTTGGAACTAAGCCACTTGGCGAATTTGTCCGTGAGATTGTAGGATTGGATATGAATGCTGCAAAAGAAGCATTCTCGGAATACCTGACAAATACAAGCCTTGATAGCAGACAGATTTACTTTGTGAATCAGATAGTGGAATATATTGTTCATAATGGAATGATGAAAGATCTTTCTGTTCTTCAGGAATCACCATTTACTGATCGGGGAAGTGTGGCTGAGATATTCACTGATTTGACCATGTGGATGGGAATTAGGAGGGTTATAGATACAATAAATGCCAATGCGGCAGCGTAGATTATTGTAATCCGGCAAATTAAAAATGTGAATTCCATAGTGAAAGCCTCCATTACATAGTTTGTTGATCATATGAGGAGTTAAACTGTAAAAGTAATAGAAACATCCTAATCGCTCAAAGGATAACCTAAAAACAGGTGAAATTGCTTCAGTTTTGCAGCAATTCATAAATATCTCTAAAATCGTCAAATACATATTCAAAAAAAGGGGCTGTCCTGTCGGGAAAAGGCAGATTCACTACAATATATACTGGAGTTTATTCAGACTCATAACCGTATATTGTATGTGGAGTCTATTTTCCGACTGCCTCTTAATCTCTATATCTTGTCTTTCTTAATAAGAAAATATCATCTCAATAATTCTATCACTGATAATTTATTTTGGTACTTCAATGCTGTTTCCGTAATAGTGCTGCTGCACAAAATGACAGTTATACAATAAAGAATGGCAATTCCAAATGGAAATTGATAATTCAAATAACTCATCAAACTATTCTTCAAAAAAATACAAAGAGCGTATCCGATACCTCCTCCAACAACAAGCGATAAAACAAGCCCGGTGAATACCAAAATCAATCCTTCATAATGTATCATTGAGGAAATCTGCTTTTTAGACATTCCTATAGAGTGCATAAGGGCAAATTCTTTACGTCTTGTTATGATACCGGTCAAAATAGTATTCAGTAAATTCATTACTGAAAAACAACCTATGAATATGATTGCAGCTGCAAGAGCAAATTTTGTCCCCTGCAGAAAATTTTCGTTTTGGGCGATAGCAGACGAGAGGGTAATAACATCTAAATGTGGATTTTCTTCTAAAATCTGTTCTATTTCCTTTTCCGCCTGTTTTTCAAAATCATTTTCAACACATATTACATATTGATAAGTTAAATTGCTGTCTGAAAACTTTTTCATAGAATCAACGGGCAGTAATAGCATATCAATCTTGTCACCGTAATTTCCTATTTTGCTTTGGTCAAGAATTGCCGCTATTTTAAATTGCATATTCCGGCTATGATTTCCATCAAATATTTTTAATGTGACAGACGCGCCAACTTCTGGCTGCACGCCGAAAGTTTTCTCAAAATCATTTGGTCTGCCGATAATAAGCTCATTTTGGGATGCTAATTCTTGATAATCAGGAATTTCTCCTTTTAAAACACAACTTTGCATTAACTCCATATCTTCTGATGCAAATCCCACAATTTCTGCATCCGATTCCGCTGCCTGCAAATCGATGGACACAGGCAGATGCTTATCATCTGCAATTTCTTTTATGCCTGAAATATGGGCTAACACATGATATGTTTCTTCTGTAAACGGGCTTTCTTTTTGAAGATTCTCCAATGCATTTTCCCGTAATTCTTGATTTGTAAATCCTATAACGAATTGTCCCCTCGTAAACCCAGATAAAGACATCTCCCTTGCATCTATAGATGAGAGGACAGATGACAGTCCTAATAGTAAAACCCCTGTCAATATAAGAGAAACTATTGTCAGAATATTCTTTTTTTTATAACGCAGCATTTGGTTCTTTGCCAGGGCATATGGGGTCAGCCTGCGCTTTTTTCGTATGTTTTTGTAGATGTTATCCGCTTCGTAGCGAGAAGCATCTATAGGTGAAATAGTTGACGCTATTTTTGCAGGTTTTTTAATGGATAAGCGTACTGTGATATAAACTAAAACGGCAGCCAACGGGCAGACCCATACCAGATTATTTATTCTGAATCCTTGCGGAACTAAAATATAAGATAAAAGAATACCTGTTATTAATCCAATTGGAATTGCAGCCAGTGTAAGGGAAGCCCCTTCTTTTAACACAAGTCGTCTTATCTGTTTCGCTGTCATACCAATCGTGCGTAATTGACCGTATTTTTTAATTGAGCTGACAATCGAAATATAAAAGATGCAATAAATAACTAATATACTTGCCATAATAATAATTGCAAGCCCGAAAACTGCTGCAGCAGTCATCAAAATGGATGGCTGACTGAGTTTAATATACGCTTCATTCACAGATGGCGACTGTTCTATTCCTGTGTCTGAAGCTATTTGAGTTACAATCCCCTCAATATCCGCATGACGCTGCAATACATCTTTCTTTATCCGAAACATAGTTATAGGAGAAAAATTTTCCCATCCATTTATTGCTGCAAAATACTTTTCCGAAACGATGGCGGCATATAAAGTTCTTTCTAGTCCCTTTGCCGCCGTTTCTAAATAACCAGATATGACAAAATCTACTTTTTTCTGTCTGTCAGAAATAAGCAATGAAATAGTATCCCCAATCCCGGCATTTATTTTTTGACTAAGCAGATATTCTTTTTCAATTATGATTTCATTTTCTGCTTTAGGCATTTCCCCCTCTGAAACAGATAACCCATTTAAAATAAGACTTTCTTTATTTGAGTAAGAAATATTCAAACGATTTTCACCAACTTTAATACTCCCTATAGCGGCGGACACCCCTGACAAGTCTATGCGTGAATCTGTGGATATCTTATTATGCTGTTCCTTTGTCACGCCAGAGATAAGAGCATGGTAGGATCCCGTAATACTATTACCGCCATTTTGATTTACGTTAATAATCTCTGAAACAATCATCAATACTGCCGTCATAAGAAACGTTGACAATGCAATAGCGATAATGGTAAGCGCTTTTTTTAATTTATCATTCTTTAATTGTGCAGAAACAATTTTATTTATAACACGGCTGGTGTCATTTTCAAATGGCAAAGTCATCTTTCCACCTCCTATGCCTTAATTTTTCCATCTTCAATTCGTATGATTCGGTCTGTAAGCTGTGCTATTTCCTGATTGTGTGTAATCATTACAATGGTTTGATTAAACTCAGTATTTGTGCGTTTCAGTAATCCTAATACATCAGCACTGGTACGGCTGTCAAGATTTCCAGTCGGCTCATCCGCTAATACGATAGCAGGCTTTGTGACAAGAGCGCGGGCAATGGCTGCTCTCTGCTGTTGACCGCCCGAGAGATTATTTGGCATATTATAAAGTTTGTCTTCCAATCCCAGCATGGAAACAACCTCATCCATGAATTTCTGGTCTACCATATCGCCGTCCAATTCCACTGGAAGAACAATGTTCTCATATACATTCAGAATAGGAACAAGGTTATAATTTTGAAAGATAAAACCAATGTTGCGACGGCGGAAGATTGTAAGCTGCTCATCATTCATTTCTGCCAGTTCCTTGTTCCTGACACGGACAGAACCAGATGTTGGAACATCAAGACCCCCCATCATGTGTAACAGGGTAGATTTCCCACTACCAGAAGTGCCGACTACCGCTACAAATTCTCCCTGCTCTACTGCAATGGTCACACCGTCAAGTGCATAGGTGACGTTTGGTTCAATACCATAATACTTCTTCAAATCTGTCGTCTGTAAGATACTCATACGAATACCGCCTTTCTTTCATGCGGCTGCCGCCGCTATTTGATAAGCATATCATAAGATTCAAATGTTACAGAAATGTCCTAAATTCTACGAAACTCCTTCTCGAATTGTTTCAGTTTTAGGATGTTTCACTTTTTTGGTAAAAAAACAGAAAAAGTAGAACCATTTCCAACGATAGAGTCAACCTTAATGAAGCCGCCTTGCATAGTAATAATCTCACGGGCAAGGTAAAGACCAATGCCTATTCCATCTATGGCATGTACTGCTTCTTCACGGTAAAAACGTCTGAAAATCGATGCCTGCTCCTTTTCTGGAATCCCCCTGCCTGTGTCTGAAACATCAATCTTAATATACATTTCCCATTCCTGTACATCCACATGGATACTGTCATACGCAGAGGTATACTTTACCGCATTATCCAAAATATTATAAAGGGCTTCTGCTGTCCACCGGCTGTCATGAGGAAAAGTCAGATTATCAGGGCAATCTACGGATAAAGTAATCCGCTTTTTTTCAAGGGGTGCAAGAACACTATTTAATGCAGCGGTAAGAGTGTCTGTGAAAGAAACTGTTTTTTTTCCTAATGTAATGACACCTGTTTCAAGTCGAGAAGTTTTTACCATGGCTTGTATGAGAAAATCTAATTTATCAAGCTGACTTCCCATAGCTTGTAGAAAATCTGCCTGTTTCTCTTTGGACATTTCTCTCGTCAGCAAGGTGTCGTTTATCATTTTGAGATTTGCAATTGGTGTTTTTGTCTGATGAGAAATATCCGACACAAGGGCTTGAATTTCTGCTTTTTCTTCTTCTACTCTTAATCGACTTTGCTGCATAATATCATAGAGCCGTTCCAGTCTGTATGAAATACGGGCAAATACAGTTTCTGCTTCCATATCCGTAATGGGTCTTTCATTTCCGCCTATCATATTATCGAGAGTTAGACATAAGTTATCCGTAAATTCAGAAAGTTTATTTTGAAAGAATTTCAAGAAAAGCATTCCCCATCCCAGAAAAACAACTGTCAGAAATAAACCGTATAATACAAGAGTGCCGTTGCCAGTGAATAAATAAAAAATCAACAGCAAAAATGCTGAAGTAGAGATTAGCCCTATTATCACTAACCAAAAAAATGTTCGGATTGATATCTTTTTTGATTTCATTTCTTTTCACCACCAACCCATTGATAGCCTATACCGTAAGTTGTTTTAATATATTTGCGTCCATCCACTTCAATTTTTTTACGGATTCGGCTAATTATTGTTGTCAGAGTGTGCTCATCCACAAAGTCGCCGTCAACATCCCACAGTCTTTCCAAAAGCTGCCTTTTCGTCAAAATCAACCTATCATTCTTAGTAAAAATAAATAGGGCACGGTATTCCTTCGGTGTGAAATCTATGGGGGTGCCAGCCAGTGTCGCACACTGTTCGGAAAAGTCAATTTTAAGAAAACCGTCCTCGTATAAGTCATGGCATGGACGATGCTGTTCTATGGTTTCAAATACAGCGGCTATCTTCTTACAAAGTACCGCTACAGAAAAGGGCTTTGTTATATAATCAGCTCCACCGACTTCATATCCTTTTAGCATATCGCTCTCTTTATCATTGGCGGTTAAAAAGATAATGTAACATTCCGGATATTTTTCTTTTAATTTGCTGCAAAAGTCAAGTCCGTTTCCATCAGGCAGGTTGATGTCTAACAAAGCAAGATGATAGTCTTCCTTTAATAAACTAACTGCCATAGAATACGAGTATGCAGAAACAACCTCATATCCATCTGATACAAGATTGTAAGCAAGGGTTTTATTTAACAAAGTATCATCTTCCACAATAATGATTTTTTTCATGTGTTCATGTCCTCTCCATTGTTTTAAAAGTATTATACCATCCAAATGTTGCAGAATTGTCCTAAAATCATTTTTTACCCAAACATTTCTAGTATTCCAAATCGTGTGCGGCCACACAAAGTAATGAAACGTCATTGTCTTACAGGGCAATGGCTAGAAGAGAGAAAGCTAAAGCAAAGACAGGAACCGAATCAGATTTACAAATGATTTTGGAAGTGATAAAATGCAAAAAGGATAGAAGAATTTATTAAATATGAGAGGTTTATGAGAAGTGAGAGAGAAACTGAAGAAATTATTTGCCTATTACAGACCGTATAAAAAGCTATTTTACAGCGATTTGCTTTTTGCTGTTCTGGGAGCGGCAGTTACCCTGATCATACCGTTGATCGTCCGTTATATTACAAATGAGGTTGTATATTTTGATGCAGATGAGGCGGGCAGAAGTATTGTAGCGTTGGGAGCGCTGATGATTGGACTGGTATTGCTGGAAGTGTTCTGCAATTTCTATATCGCTTATTTTGGTCATATTATGGGAGCGAAGATGGAAGCAGATATGCGCCGGGATATTTTCGGCCATTATCAGAAGCTGACTTTTGCATTCTATGATAATCAGAAGGTGGGGCATCTGCTGTCCAGAATTACAAGCGATTTATTTGATATCAGCGAACTTTTGCATCACGGGCCGGAAGATTTGGTGATCTCGATTATTAAGATCATCGGTTCTTTTTTGATTCTGCTTACTGTCAATGTGAAGCTGGCATTGGTTGCTTTTGCATTTATTCCTGTAATGGGGGCATATGCTTTTTATTATAATGGAAAGATGAAAACTGCATTTAAGCGGAACAGGGAGAAGATTGCGGATATCAATAGTCAGATTGAAGACAGTCTGTCGGGGATCCGTGTGGTGAAATCTTTTGCCAATGAAGAAGTGGAAATGAAGAAGTTCCAGACCGGAAATGACAATTTTGTTGCTGCTAAGAAAACCAGCTATAAATATATGGGAATTTATCATTCGGGTCTTGGAGCAATGAGCACATTGATCACTGTTGTCGTACTGATTTCCGGTGTGGGAATGATGCTTGGGGGCAAAGTACTTGTAACGGATCTGATTACCTTTTTACTGTATATCAACAATTTTACGGAGCCAGTGAAGAAGCTGGTTACATTTACAGAACAGTTCCAGAACGGCTATACGGGCTTTGAACGTTTTCTGGAGATTCTCGCTGTTGCGCCGGATATTGCAGATAAACCGGATGCAAAGGGGTTGGTAGATGTAGAGGGTGCTGTAGAGTTCAAGAATGTGTCTTTCCATTATGAGGATGATGAACAGCCGGTGTTGAATCATATCAATTTGAAAGTGGATGCCGGGGATTATGTGGCATTGGTAGGACCGTCAGGAGTTGGAAAGACTACGCTGTGCAGTCTCATTCCGCGGTTTTACGAGGTGACGGAAGGAGTTGTGTATCTGGACGGCACAGATATCCGTGATATCAAGTTAGAGGATCTGCGTGGACAGATTGGGATCGTACAGCAGGATGTGTACTTATTTTCAGGAAGTATTATGGATAATATTCGTTACGGCAAGCCAGATGCAACTGATGAGGAAGTCGTGCGCGCGGCAAAAAATGCAAATGCCCACGAGTTTATTATGAGCTTCCCAGATGGATATGATACCGATATTGGACAGCGGGGAGTAAAATTATCAGGAGGACAAAAACAGCGTCTTTCTATTGCCAGAGTATTTTTAAAGAATCCGCCCATTTTGATTTTTGATGAGGCAACTTCTGCATTAGATAACGAGAGTGAACAGGTAGTACAGCAGTCCATGGAACAACTGGCAAAGAACAGGACGACCTTTGTGATCGCCCATCGACTGTCTACAATCCGCAATGCCCAGCGGATTCTTGTGTTGACTGAGACGGGAATTGCAGAGGAAGGAACCCATCAGGAACTGCTGAAGCAGCAGGGAATTTATGCTGGATTGTACGAAATGCAATTCCGGTAAGGCAGGAGTCAGCGTCAGATTCTATAACAGCAGCGACAGCTATGTTACTGTTCACACGGCATTTTGCACTGCGCTGCAAGGTGTCCGGTCAATGAAGTGATGTTAGCGATATATAAAGCCCCTCGCCGAAGGCGACTTAAAATGGGCTTGATACTGTTACTGGAGCACCCGTAGGGTGTGAACAGAAACACAGTTATTATTAAGTAGGAAGAGTAGGAAAAGTGACGGAAATTGTGTTGACGTTTGTACAAGTTGCTGATAGAATTGATTTTAGGGTTTTGATTTTAGACATATATGTCAAAGGAGGATTTTTAGTTATGGGATTTTTAACAGGCAAAACAGTTATCATTACAGGAGGCGGACGTGCTGTTCTCAAAGACGGTAGATGTGGTTCTATCGGTTATGGTATTGCAACAGCTTATGCAAAAGAGGGTGCTAACATCGTTATTACGGGACGTAACGTGAAGAAGCTTGAGGATGCGAAGGAAGAACTGGAACGTCTGTATGGCGTAAAGGTACTCCCGGTACAGGCTGATGTCAGTGCAGGTGCAGACAACGAGGCGGTTGTTCAGAATGTAGTAAAACAGGCAGTGGATGCATTTGGAGGAATTGATGTGCTGATCAACAACGCCCAGGCTTCTGCGTCAGGTGTGACACTGGCAGATCATACAACAGAGCAGTTCAATTTGGCAATGTATTCTGGATTATATGCGACTTTCTACTATATGCAAGCCTGCTATCCATATTTGAAAGAATCTAAGGGCTCTGTTATTAACTTTGCTTCCGGCGCAGGATTGTTCGGCAACTTCGGACAGTGCTCTTATGCAGCAGCAAAAGAGGGTGTCCGCGGGCTGACAAGAGTTGCAGCCAATGAGTGGGGCAAGGATGGAATCAACGTTAATATTATCTGTCCGCTTGCATGGACTGCACAGTTGGAGAACTTTGAGGCAGCTTATCCAGATGCATTTAAGGCTAATGTACACATGCCGCCTATGGGACATTACGGAGATTCGGAATTAGAGATCGGACGTGTTTGTGTTCAGCTTGCATCGCCTGACTTTAAGTATATGACAGGTGAGACGATCACACTGGAAGGCGGAATGGGACTGCGTCCATAAGGGAATGTAACCATTTGTAAGATGTCTGCGGAGGAAAATCTCTGTTATAAACTAATATGATAAGTCGGAACAGTTCGTATGGGAAAAGCGTTTTCCATATGGCTGTTTCGACTTTTTTCTTTGAAAGGTTGTCAGATTTGCCGCCTGTGTGTTATACTCAATAACGTATATTCGGAGAAGCAGGTCATTCTTTGTGTGTCTGGATTCTTACGATAGATTCTGAAAATGGAAAGAAAAGAGAAGGTTTTATTTCATGGAAGATATAGTTTTTAAAAGACCGGAGTTAGAGGATAAGGAGATTATTTCTACTTATTTTGCAAAAGCTCCCAGCAGAAGCTGTGAGCGTACTTTTGCAAATGTATACCTCTGGTCCAGACATTATCATGTAAAATATGCAATTGTAGAGAACGCTCTGGTATTTATGGATGATGAATTTGAGCTGGCATATGCTTACCCGGCGGGAGAGCCTGCAGCTGTGAAAAATGCCCTTGACCGGCTGATGGAATACAGCAGAGAAAAGGGAAATCCGTTTAAGCTCTACAATGTGACAGAGGAGAATTTTGCACAGTTGGAGGAATTTTATCCGGGAAGGTTTACGGTAGAATACGATCGGGATGAGGCGGATTATGTGTACGAGCGAGAGAAGCTGGCTACACTTTCCGGTAAGAAGCTGCATGGGAAACGGAACCACATCAACAAGTTTAAAGCGCTTTATGAAAACTGGAGTTATGAGAGTCTCTCAGATGACAATGTAGAAGAGTGCTTTCAGATGGCGCTGGCATGGCGCAGTCAAAATGGTTGTGAGGAAGATACTCAGAAGAATGCGGAGATGTGTGTTACACTCAATTCCCTGCGATTATATAAGGAACTGGGAATGGTTGGAGGCTGCATCCGTGTCAATGGAGAAATCGTAGCATTTTGTATCGGTGAAGCAGTCTGTGAGGATACCTTTGTAGTTCATGTGGAAAAGGCTTTCGCTGATGTAGAGGGCGCTTATCCGATGATCAACCAGCAGTTTGTACAGCATGAATGTATGGAGTACGAGTATGTCAATCGGGAAGAAGATACCGGAGCAGAGGGACTTCGGAAGGCGAAGTTGTCCTATCGTCCGGCATTTCTTGTGGAAAAAGGGACTGTAACAGAGAAAGTATAAGTGCCGGTATGGTCTGCAATCGCAGGACAGGCATTCATATGAGAAAGGCGGAAGAGAACATGATTTCAAAGAAAATGGAAAATATGGTGGCAAATAGTTCGGCGATTCGTGCGATGTTTGAAGAAGGGAATCGTCTGGCAAAGATTTACGGACGGGAAAATGTATTTGATTTTAGTCTGGGCAACCCAAATGTTCCAGCTCCGGGGGCGGTTAAGAAGGCAATTATGGATATGCTGGAGGAGGAAGATCCGGTAGTGCTCCATGGTTATACAAACAGCAACGCCGGATATCAGGATGTAAGACAGGCAGTAGCGGATTCTCTAAATGAGCGTTTCGGCACACAGTTCCATTATGAAAATATTACAATGACGGTGGGGGCTGCGGGCGGACTGAATGTGATTTTGAAGGCGTTGCTGAATCCGGGAGACGAAGTGATCGCATTTGCTCCTTATTTTGGAGAATACAGAAGCTATACGAATAATTATGACGGTGTTCTGGTGGAGATTTCTCCGAATACGGTTGATTTTCAGCCCAAGTTAGATGAGTTTGAGGCGAAGATTACTGCAAAGACAAAGGCTGTGATCGTGAACACACCGAACAACCCGACAGGCGTTGTATATTCTGAGGAAACGATTCGGAAAATGGCGGCGGTCATGGAGGCAAAACAGAAAGAATTTGGAACAGACATTTATCTGATTTCTGACGAGCCATACAGAGAATTGGTGTATGATGGCGCGGAGGTTCCGTATCTGACTAAGTATTATGCGAATACAGTCATTGGATATTCTTATAGCAAATCGCTGTCCCTGCCGGGCGAGCGTATCGGATACCTGGTGATTCCGGACGAAGCGGCAGACAGTGAGAATCTGATCAATGCGGCAAATGTTGCAACAAGAATTCTCGGATTTGTCAATGCGCCGACGCTGCAGCAGAAGATCGTGAAAGCCTGTCTGAATGAAAAGACAGACATTTCTTATTATGATAGAAACAGAGAGACATTGTATAACGGATTGAAGAAATTGGGATTCGAGTGTATTAAGCCGGAAGGGGCATTTTATCTTTTTGTGAAATCTCCGGTTGCAGATGAGAAGGCATTCTGTGCGGCAGCTAAGAAATATAACCTGCTGATCGTACCGGGGAGTTCATTTGCGTGTCCGGGATATGTCAGACTGGCATACTGTGTATCCTATGATACAGTTGTGAACTCTCTTCCGAAGTTTGCGGAACTTGCAGGCGAATATCCGGAACTGCAGAAGTGTTAGATTTATAAAATGCACAATAGAGAGTCATATGACGCAGTTATCGAAAGAGAGGAAATGACAGAGATGGAATTGAATCAGAAACTTATGAAATATATCCGTACTGTGGAACCCTATGTGCCGGGAGAACAGCCGCAGACAAAAGTGATCAAGTTAAATACAAATGAGAATCCGTATCCTCCCGCACCTGGTGTAAAACAGGCGATGAAAGAAGTGGATACAGATAAACTGCGTCTTTATCCGGATCCGGCGGCAGAAACATTGGTAAGTGTGTTGGCAGAAGCGCATCAGGTAGGAAAGGATCAGATTTTCGTAGGTGTAGGTTCCGATGATGTACTGGCAATGTGTTTTCTGACTTTTTTTAATTCGGATAAACAAATTTTGTTTCCGGATATTACCTATTCCTTCTATAAAGTGTGGGCAGAGTTATACCGGATTCCTTATGAATGTCCCAAGCTGGATTCTGATTTTCGGATTGTAAAGGAGGATTATGATCGGGAAAACGGAGGAATTATCTTCCCGAATCCAAATGCGCCGACGGCAATCTATGAAGACGTGTCTTTTGTAGAAGAAATTCTGGCGCATAACCGTGACGTCATTGTCATTGTAGATGAGGCATACATCGATTTTGCGGGAAAATCTGCTGTAGAATTGATAGATAGATATGACAATCTGATCGTGGTGCAGACCTTTTCCAAATCCCGTTCTATGGCGGGCATGCGTATTGGTTATGCAATCAGTAACCCGGCGTTGATCCGGTATTTAAATGATGTGAAGTATTCCTTTAACTCTTATACGATCAATCAGCTTTCCTTGGTATGCGGTGTGGCTGCAGTGAAAGACAGGGCATATTTTGAGGAAACAACATCGCATATTATCGAGACAAGAGAGTGGGCGAAGCAAAAGCTTGCACAGCTTGGATTTGAATTTCCTGATGCAAAAGCAAACTTTATTTTTGCAAAGCATCCGAAATATGATGCAGGGGAATTGTTTGAAGCCTTGAAGAAAGAACAGATATATGTGAGACACTGGAACAGCGAGCGTATTTCACAGTATCTTCGGATTACGGTAGGAACAAGGGAAGAGATGGAAAAACTGTTTACAGTGTTGGAAAAGATTTGCAGCTAATGATTACATATTTAAAATGAAACAAGGAGAAACTAAAATTTATGAGTGAAGCATTAATTTCATTTTTTGCGGAAAATCTGGGAGGTAAAGTTGGACCTGAGATGATCGTGTTTATCATTTCAATGTTTCCGATCCTGGAGCTTCGAGGCGGACTTTTGGCAGCCGGACCGGCATGGTTTAATCTGCCGCAGCTTCAGGCAACGGTTATCTGTATTATCGGAAACCTGCTCCCAATTCCATTTATCCTGTTGCTGATCACAAAGATTTTTGACTGGATGAAGGGGACGAAAAAATTAAGACCGATTGTCGAAAAACTGGAGAAGAAAGCATACAGTAAAAGCGCTAATATTGAAAAGTACGAGTTTTGGGGACTGGTACTTTTTGTAGGGATTCCGCTTCCGGGAACAGGCGCATGGACAGGTTCACTAATTGCGGCGCTGCTGGGAATCCGTTTCCGCAAATCTTTCCCGGCGGTTATCATCGGTGTGTTCCTGGCGGCATTTTTGATGAATGTGCTGTCTTACGGAGTACTGGGAGCAATTTTTTAAGCGTTACTGTTCACACCCTATGGGTGCTCCAGTAACAGTATCCAGCCCATTTTAAATCGCCTTCGGCGAGGGGCTGGATATATTGCTGTCATCACTTCATTGGCGGACACCTTGCAGCACAGTGCAAGGTGCCGTGTAAACAGTAACTTTTTAAGCGTTACTGTTTACAGAGATTAAAATCCATTGACACTGTTTCAGAAAGTTCTTATAATAAAGGTAGTGTAAGGTTTTTGCATGAATTTTTGTACGTTGCTGTGAGCAGTAATAGTATGAGGCGGTTAGAAAGGAATAGATTTATGTTGGCAAAAAACGATGAACATAAAAGAAGTATACTGTGGAGAACAACGATATCAGTGTCTTCAGTTCTGATTATTGTAATTGCAGCATTTTTCTTTATCAAGTTGTTTACTGATAACCCGATGGAAGGAAAATGGGCATACGAGGACAGTAATCTGATAATTCAGGTAAAAAATAATGGAACGGCAGTAATTCAGTGGCCGGATGAATTTGAAGGGTCAGATTTGAGTATAGAGATGCAGTATGATGTCAATAAGGATGCAAAGATATTTACATTGCATAAGGACGAAGCGGCAGTCAAAGCTGCGGTTGAAAAATCGGGAGGAGTTGTAGCTGACGAACAAGCTGATTCTGTAATCTCATCTTTGGAAGGAAGTTATGATTATAATATCGAGCGGCGTCAGATGACGCTGACAGAGCGGGAATATGGCGAGCAGATGGTATTTATGAAGAAGTAAAATGAGACAGGGAAGGTTTTCCCTGTTTCTTTTTACAAAATATGAATAAAAGAAATAACACAGCAGTATCAGAATCGATATAGGATAAATAATAAGAAGAAAGTGAGGGATTAGTATGTTCAGAAATGAAACGAAGGAAGTGCGTATTGGGAATGTTGTAATCGGCGGGAAGCACCCGGTAGCGATTCAGTCTATGACCAACACAAAGACAGAGGATGTGGAGGCTACTGTGGAACAGATTCTTCGTCTTGAGGCGGCAGGCTGTGAGATCGTACGGTGTACTGTTCCTACCATAGAAGCAGCAGAAGCATTGAAGGAGATAAAGAAGCGGATTCATATTCCACTGGTAGCGGATATTCATTTTGATTATAAGATGGCAATTGCAGCTATTGAAAATGGCGCAGATAAAATCCGCATCAATCCGGGAAACATTGGCTCTAAGGAGCGGGTAAAGGCGGTAGTTGATAAAGCAAGAGAGTACAACGTGCCAATCCGGGTAGGAGTAAACAGTGGGTCTTTGGAGAAGCCGCTCTTAGAGAAGTATGGCGGCGTGACTGCAGAAGGTATTGTGGAAAGTGCATTGGATAAGGTGAGAATGATTGAAGAGCTTGGTTATGATAAGCTGGTGGTCAGCATCAAATCTTCAGATGTTATGATGTGTATTAAAGCTCATGAACTGTTAGCGCCGCAGTGTCCGTATCCGCTTCATGTGGGAATTACAGAATCTGGAACGGTATATTCTGGAAATATCAAATCATCTGTCGGATTGGGGATTATGCTTCATAAAGGAATCGGTAATACAATCCGTGTATCACTAACAGGAGATCCAGTGGAGGAAATCCGAAGTGCAAAGTTGATTTTGAAAACACTGGGACTGAGAACAGGAGGGATTGAGGTGGTATCCTGTCCGACTTGCGGCAGAACGAGAATCAATTTGATCGAGCTTGCCAACCAGGTAGAGCAGATGGTACAGGAATTTCCGCTGGATATCAAAGTGGCTGTTATGGGATGTGTTGTAAATGGCCCGGGAGAAGCCAGAGAAGCAGATATAGGAATCGCCGGAGGAATCGGAGAAGGATTATTGATTAAAAAGGGTGAAATCGTAAGAAAAGTAAAGGAAGAAGAGTTGTTAGAGACACTTCGTCAGGAGTTGATAAATTGGAACAAGTAGGAACACTGAAAGCATTTTATGATGTTTTTCCCACGCTGAGAGTGGATGAGGATATGCAGATGCTGTTCGGGGATGTGGGAGTAAGGAAAGTAACCACAAATCCAGAAAGAGATTTTCTTCACATACATATTTTCAGCAGGCATGTAATTCAAAAAAGACATGTGTGGGCGATGGAGCTTAAGGTGAAAGAGCAGTTGTTTGGCACGGCAAATATTAAAATCCGTATTATAGAGCGGTATGCCCTGTCTGAGCAATACACGCCAGCAGCTTTGATGGCAGAATATAAAAACAGTATTGTTTTGGAATTAAAGAAGATCAGTGTGCTTGCGGCAAATATGTTTCAGCAGGCAGAGATTACCTTTGACGGACCGGTGATGTGTCTGGAGCTGACAGACACGATTGTTTCTTCAGGACGAAAAGAACAGATTGTAAATCTTTTGGAGGATATATACCAGAACCGTTTTGGAATCCAGACGGATATCCGCGTTATTTACAAGCAAAAGGAAGAAAGTAAGACAAGAGAATACGATGAACAGAGAGTACAGAGAGAGATTGACGCTATTTTTGCACGGAATAAAAAGGCTCATGAAGAAGCTGAGGTACATGTGGAAGAGGCAGCGGCAGGAAACACGGAGAAAGAACCTGCGCGTGGTATGGATAGTTCGGTGAAAAAAGAAAGTACGAAAGAGAAGACTCCGGCTATGGGCGGCAAGAAAGGATTAAAAAAGGAGTTTAAGAAAGAGTTTGTCCGTCCGTTAAAACAGGGAGACGATCCAAATCTGATATATGGAAGAAATTTTGATGATGAGCCAATCTGTCTCGATCAGGTTGTTACAGAGATGGGAGAGATTACTGCTCATGGTAAGATCATCAGTTTTGAAACAAGAGAAATCCGTAACGAGAAGAGTATCATCATGTTTGCAGTTAGTGATTTTACCGATACGATCATGGTGAAAATGTTTGCAAGAAACGACCAGCTTGCGGAGCTTCTGGGAGATTTAAAAAAGGGAGCCTATGTAAAAATAAAGGGTGTTACGACCATTGATAAATATGATGGAGAACTGACGATCGGCTCTGTTACCGGCATCAAGAAAATTGGAGACTTTACTGAGAAGAGAGAGGATTTGAGTCCGTTAAAACGTGTGGAACTGCACTGTCATACAAAGATGAGTGATATGGACGGTGTATCCGAGGTACAGGATATTGTACGCCGGGCACATGACTGGGGAATGCCTGCAATTGCTATTACTGATCATGGTATCACGCAGGCATTTCCAGATGCGAATCATTACATCGAGCGTTTGGACAAGACGGATCCTTTTAAAATTATTTACGGCGTAGAGGGTTATGTAGTAGATGACTTGACGGAAATTGCAGTCGGTGCGGGAGCAGAGCATCTGGATGATACATATATCGTGTTTGACTTGGAGACAACAGGGTTCAGTTCTATCAAGGATAAGATTATCGAAATTGGCGCAGTGAAGGTAGTGAATGGAGAGATTGTGGATTCTTACAGTACCTTTGTGAACCCGGAACGTCCGATCCCATTTGAGATCACGCAGTTGACCGGAATCACAGATCAGATGGTCATGGATTATCCAACGATCGAGACGATTCTGCCGCAATTTTTGGAATTTGCAGGAAATGCGGTGATGGTTGCCCACAATGCGGGATTTGACATGGGATTCATTCAGCAGAATTGCCGGTATCAGGATCTTGATGCAGAGTTTGTCTATGTGGATACGGTAGCGCTTGCAAGAGTGCTGCTTCCTACGTTGTCTAAATATAAGCTGAACGTAGTGGCAAAGGCTTTGGGAATTTCTCTGGAGAATCATCACCGTGCAGTGGATGATGCGGGAGCAACCGCAGAGATTTTTGTTAAATTTGTGGAAATGCTGAAAGACCAGAATATTACGACCTTAAAGGAAATGAATCAGTTTGGTGATATGAATCCGAATGCGATCCGCAAGCTGCCTACATACCACATTATTATTTTGGCAAAAAACAATATCGGACGATATAATCTGTACCAGCTTGTTTCGGAATCCAATCTGGTTTATTTTGCGAGAAGACCAAGGATTCCGAAGAGTCTGCTAAATAAACACCGGGAGGGACTGATCATCGGAAGCGCATGTGAGGCAGGAGAGCTGTATCAGGCGGTTTTGAATCACAAGTCACCGGAGGCAATTGCCAAACTGGCGGATTTTTACGATTATTATGAGATTCAGCCTTTGGGAAATAACCAGTTTATGTTGGAAAGCGATAAATTTTCTGATATTAATACGGAAGAAGATTTGATGAATATTAACAGGCAGATTATTGGTCTGGGAGAAAAATTTAAAAAGCCTGTTGTTGCCACCTGCGATGTCCATTTTCTGGATCCGGGAGACGAGGTGTACCGAAGAATCATTATGGCAGGTAAAGGGTTCAGTGATGCGGATAATCAGGCGCCGCTGTATTTGCGCACGACAGAAGAAATGCTGGCGGAGTTTGAATATCTGGGGTCTGCGAAGGCGCAGGAGATCGTCATTGAGAATCCCAATAAGATAGCAGACATGATCGAGAAGATCTCTCCGGTCAATCCGAACAAATGTCCACCGATCATTGAAAATTCGGATCAGCAGCTTCGGGATATCTGTTATAACCGTGCCCATGAGATTTACGGAGAAAATCTGCCGGAACCAGTGCAGGCGCGGCTGGAGCGGGAGCTGACCTCTATTATTTCCAATGGATATGCGGTGATGTATATCATTGCCCAGAGATTAGTGTGGAAGTCCAATGAGGATGGATACTTAGTCGGCTCGCGTGGTTCAGTCGGTTCTTCCTTTGTAGCGACCATGGCGGGAATTACTGAAGTAAATCCACTGAGTCCTCATTATTATTGCCGGAATTGTCATTATAACGATTTTGATTCCGAGGAAGTGCGTACATATGCAGGCTGCTGCGGTTTCGATATGCCGGATAAAAATTGTCCGGTGTGCGGTGAACCTTTGGTAAAAGAAGGATTTGATATTCCTTTCGAGACATTTTTAGGATTTAAAGGAGATAAAGAACCGGATATTGACTTAAACTTTTCGGGAGATTATCAGGCGAAAGCGCATAAATATACAGAGGTACTGTTTGGAGAAGGACATACCTTCAAGGCAGGAACAATTGGAACACTGGCGGATAAAACAGCTTATGGTTATGTGAAAAATTATTATGAAGAGAGGGGCATGCGGAAGCGCCGCTGTGAAATTGAGCGTGTCAGCATGGGATGTACCGGAATCAAACGAAGTACGGGGCAGCATCCCGGAGGGATCGTTGTATTGCCCCACGGTCATAATATCAATGAATTTACTCCGGTACAGCATCCCGCAAATGATATGACAACGGACATTACAACGACGCATTTTGACTATCATTCTATAGATCATAATCTGTTGAAACTGGACATTCTGGGACACGATGATCCGACTATGATCCGTATGCTGGAAGAATATATTACATCCGATGCGCTGGAAAATGAATTTAATGAGGAAAATCCATTTGTTGCTACAAATATTCCGCTGGATGACCGAAGTGTAATATCTTTGTTCCACGATACGAGTGCATTGGGAATTAAGCCGGAAGATATCAGCGGCTGCCCGCTGGGAAGTCTGGGGATTCCAGAGTTTGGTACGGATTTTGTTATCCAGATGGTACAGGATGCGAATCCGCAGTCTCTGTCTGATCTGATCCGTATTTCCGGGCTATCCCATGGAACAAATGTGTGGCTGGGAAATGCACAAGAACTGATCAAAGCGGGGAAGGCAACCATTTCTACGGCAATCTGTACCCGTGACGATATTATGATTTACCTGATCAATCAGGGAGTGGAAAGCGCGTTGTCCTTTACAATCATGGAAAGTGTCCGTAAGGGAAAAGGTTTGAAACCAGAGTGGGAAACGGCAATGCGGGAGAAAGACGTACCAGAGTGGTACATTGAATCTTGTAAGAAGATCAGCTACATGTTCCCGAAAGCACATGCAGCGGCATATGTTATGATGGCATACCGGATCGCATACTGTAAGATCAATTATCCGCTGGCTTATTATGGAGCATATTTCAGTATCCGTGCGGATGCCTTTTCCTATGAGCTGATGTGTCAGGGGAAGGAAAAACTGAATTTTTATATGAAGGATTATAAGCGGCGTGCTGATTCATTGACGAATAAGGAACAGGATACGCTGAAGGATATGCGCCTTGTGCAGGAAATGTATGCAAGAGGACTGGAGTTTATGCCTATTGACTTGTACAAAGCCAAAGCAAAGCAGTTTCAGATTATCGACGGGAAGCTGATGCCATCCTTTGCAAGTATTGAAGGAATGGGAGAGAAGGCTGCCGAGGCGGTAGAGATAGCATCACAGGATGGACCGTATCTGTCGTTGGATGATTTCCGCCAGAGGACGAAGGTGAGTAAGACAGTGGTGGATCTGATGGCGGATTTGGGGATGTTTGGAGATCTGCCGCAGAGTAACCAGTTGTCATTGTTTGATTTTGCGTAACAGTATTCAGTCCATTTTACATTGATTTAATTCTGGTAATATAGTACTATAAAAACAATAAGAATACATAAACGTAGGAGGTAAGAAATTATGGGTCGTTTAGATGGTAAAGTAGCAATCATCACGGGTGGCAATTCTGGGGTGGGCGCCGCAACAGCAGTATTGTTTGCCAAGGAAGGTGCAAAAGTAGTCATTACTGCACGTAGAGAAGCACCGCTTCTTGAAGTTGCCGAAAAGATTAAAGAAGTAGGCGGTGAAGTGCTGGGAGTGACTTCAGACATCTCTAAAGTAGAAGATGTAAAGAAGGTAGTTGCAGAAACACTGAAAGCATACGGAAAAATTGATATTTTGGTAAACAATGCCGGTGTACTTGAGGAAGGTCTGAAGCCGATTGACCGCTTTACAGATGAAGATTTGGACAAGATCCTCGGGATTAACCAGAAAGGTACTATGTACTGCATCCGTGAGGTAAGTGCTGAAATGGCAAAAACAGGATATGGCTCTATCGTGAACGTAGCTTCTATTGCCGGATTAATGGGCTGCGGCGGAGCTGCATATGTATCCAGTAAAGCGGCTATTGTGGGTATTACCAGACATACAGCTCTTCGATTTGCCGGAACAAATATCCGTTGTAACTCTGTTTGCCCGGGAACAATTGTAACACCGATGGTAGCGGGAATGAATCCGGCAAATATGGATGCAGATATGTTTGGACAGATGGCAAAACATGGTGATTTGAAAGTACAGCCTTGTATGCCGGATGATGTTGCAAACATCTTATTGTTCCTTGCCAGTGATGAATCCAGAGCAATTACCGGACAGAGCATTGCGACAGATTTCGGAAGTACATTATAATACATATTTGGGAGCGAAAAGCTCCCTTTTTTAAATGTTCATTAGGGCTGGCGGAAGATTTAAGAAGGAAAAATCACTGGTCAGCTGCAACAAGTGTATGCTCTTTAATCATGAATATCAAAAACAAAGATGTCTTGCCATATGGTCATTTGGACGTTTTTGGGTGTACCGGGCATGTGATAAAAAGAGAAAAGCAGGAAAATCTGCATATGAATGGCAAGGAGACAGAATATGTTTACAAATAAGGAGATCAGAGAGTGGTGTGCATTGAGTTCCACCTATGGAAAAGCAAAAGAACTTGCAAAATATGGTATGGTTGAAATTCAATCGGCATGGCGTGACAGAGAGGGGAAATTAGTTATTGATGCAGTTGCAGAAGGAACCTATTCGAATGAATATGAAGTTCAGATTCAATGTGACGACAATGATGATATAGAAGAGTATTATTGTGAATGCCCGGCATATGCATCTTATGAAGGGATGTGCAAGCATTGTGCGGCAGCAGCCTTGCTGTTTTTAGAAGACCATAAAGAAACAGCGCAGGAAAAGGATAGATTCCGGCTTGGTGTACAAAGAACCATGACAGATCAGACGATCATAGATGTGATGGAAATGCTGGCTTGGGAGAAACGGATGAATGAGCAGGAAGCAGATGGTTCTATTGAATTGATTCCGGAGATTCAGGAAGAAAGCGGCGGTTATTATTTTCCCCGCAAAAGATATTTGTCATTTCGTATTGGAAACGATAGAAAATATGTTCTGAAAAATCTTTCAGACTTTGTGGAGGCTGTGGCAGAAGAACGTCAGGTCAGTTACGGAAAACAGCTCTCTTTCGTGCATTGCAAAAGTGCGTTTACGCAGAGGGCGTGGAAATATGTGCAGTATATCATGGGAACGGCGGCATATTATGATGCACATTATCAGCGATTGGGAAAAAGAATTGAGTTGAATGAGGATTTGTTTGCAGGTATTCTGTTTATAAGCCTTGGAATGGAAATTAATTACGAGTACAATGGAAAACGGAATAAAACGCTTCAAGTCTTAGATAAAAACCCGCCGATCAAGTGTAAATTAAAAGAAGCGGAGGATTCATTTCAGCTTTCTGTTCCGGTTTTGGAGAGAATTGAAGGCGGACCGCATTTGTTTATTAAAATCAGGAATAAAGTATATTATTGTAAAGATGGATTTGAGAAAGCAGCAGATGTGATCTCACAGCTTTCATCGGAGGAAAAGGAACAGAATCTTATTATTTCCAAGAAAGATATGCCGGCTTTTTGCAGTACAGTGTTGGAAGTGTTGGAACAGGAAAAAGCAGTGGATAAAAAAGGGATAAATCTGGATGAGTATCAGCCGGAGGAGGCGAAGTTTCGTTTTTATATGGATGAGGATGCCGGACATGTTACATTAAAATCCGAAGTTGTTTATGGAGAGGAAGTCAATAATTTACTGGATACGCCGTTTTCATCTTATCAGTGCAGGAATTTGGGAAAGGAAAGGGCCGTGATTGGTACAGCGAAGGCATATTTCAAACAGGAAGAATACGGTGAAGGAATTCTTTATTTTGAATCAAAAGATGAAGATGCCATGTATCAATTACTGAATACCGGAATCCGGCAGCTGGAAGCGTGGGGCGAAGTATTTGCAACAGATAAAATTAAGATGAGGAATATCGTCCGAAATTCAAAAACACAGGTCAGCGTTTCGCTGCACAGCGGACTGCTGGAACTGTCTGTGGATTCGGATACATTTTCCAGAGAGGAATTGATCGGAATTTTAGACGCTTACCGTAAGAAAAAGAAATATTACCGGCTGAAAAGCGGAGATTTTCTGAATTTGGAGGAAGATGCTGCCAAAACGGCTGCGGAACTTCTGGATGGTCTGGCGCTGGCGAAAGGAAAGATTTTAGAGGAGACGATCGAACTGCCGAAATATAGGGCATTATATATCGACCAGGTCTTGCAGAGGAAAGATCAGATCCAAGTTAAGAGAAATTCGGATTATAAAGAAATGATCCGAAATATGAAAAATATAGAAGATAGTGATTTTGCCGTGCCGGGAAGCCTGGAATCTATATTACGAAGTTATCAGAAAACGGGATATCGCTGGCTTCGGACATTGGAGAAGTTAGGATTCGGCGGAATTCTGGCGGATGATATGGGATTGGGAAAGACTTTGCAGACGATAGCTTGTTTGTTAGCGATAAAACAAGAACGGGGAACTTTAAAAAGTCTGATCATCTGTCCGGCATCTCTTGTGTATAACTGGAAAAAAGAGTTGGAAACATTTGCCCCGGAACTGCAGGTAAAGTTGATGGCCGGTGATGCAGAGCAGAGAGAAGCGCTGCTTACAAAGGATCAGAACGGTGATGTCTGGATTACATCTTATGATATGGTTAAAAGAGATATTGCGTTGTATCGGGATACTACATTTGATGTGGAAGTGATTGATGAAGCGCAAAATATCAAAAACCATGGAACACAGGCAGCACGGGCTGTGAAACAGATTCAGGCTTCGGTGAAATTTGCGCTGACAGGAACGCCGATCGAAAACAGGCTGAGTGAGCTGTGGAGTATTTTTGACTATCTGATGCCGGGACTTCTCGGAAGCCATGAACGGTTTCGGAAGGAATATGAGCAGCCGATCATGCGTGAACAGGATCGGGAGAAGACAGAACAGCTCAAGAAGATGATACTTCCGTTTATTCTTCGCAGGGTAAAAAACGATGTGTTGAAGGAACTGCCGGATAAGATTGAGCAGGTCGTACATTCTGAGATGGAAACAGAGCAGAAAAAATTGTATCAGGCACATGTAAACAGAATGCTGGAAACACTAAAGCAGCAGAGTGAGGAAGAGGTTCGGACAGGAAAACTGCAGATTTTAGCTGAACTGACCAGACTGCGTCAGATATGTTGCGCCCCTGAACTTGTCTATGAAGATTATCAGTATGATGCATGCAAGGTAGAAACTTGTCTGGAATTGATCAATCAGGCAGTAGAAGGGAATCATAAGGTTTTGATTTTTTCCCAATTTACAAGTGTTTTCCCAATTCTGGAAAAACATCTGAAACGAATGAAATTATCATATTATATTTTGACAGGGCAGACTCCGAAGGAACAACGTATGCAGATGACAGAGGAATTCAATCAGAATGATGTGCCGGTCTTCCTGATTTCATTAAAGGCAGGCGGAACAGGATTAAATCTTACAGCGGCAAATATCGTAATCCATTTTGATCCATGGTGGAATCTAGCAGCGCAGAATCAAGCAACAGACAGGGCACACCGGATTGGACAGGAGAAGCAGGTAATGGTATTTAAACTGATCGTGAAGGACACGATTGAAGAAAATATTGTACGTATGCAGGAGGAAAAGCAAAAGCTTGCGAGTCAGGTTCTGGAGGGAGAAGGAATTTCTGCGGCGGAGCTGACAAAAGAAGATTTATTAGAAATACTGAATGCATGAATTGAGTATGTTATTGTGATCGATATTTTCTAATACACTTTAAACTGATAATTTGTTAAAGTGCATACTTGCCTTTAAACTGCCCATATGGTAGACTGAAAACAGTCTATATGCAATATATAGTTTGAATCATATGAGATGTCTGTGAGAAATCAGAAACGGAGGTAAGGTATAATGTACGATTTTGATGAAATTGTGAATGTAGACGCTGAGGTGGCAGAGGCGATTCAGGCGGAGATGAACCGTCAGAATTCCCATATTGAGCTGATCGCGTCTGAAAACTGGGTAAGCAAGGCGGTTATGGCAGCAATGGGAAGCCCTTTGACTAATAAGTATGCGGAAGGATATCCGGGAAAGCGCTATTATGGCGGCTGTCAGTGTGTAGATGTAGTAGAGGAGCTGGCGCGTGAGCGTGCAAAGAAATTGTTTGGCTGCGAGTATGTCAATGTTCAGCCGCATTCAGGTGCACAGGCAAATATGGCGGCAATGTTCGCGATGCTGGAGCCGGGCGACAAGATCATGGGAATGAACTTAGATCACGGCGGGCATCTGACGCATGGTTCACCGGTCAATCTGTCCGGAAAATATTTTCAGGTACGGTTTTATGGTGTAAACGAGAACGGTGTGATCGATTATGATGAAGTTCTGAGAATCGCAAAGGAATATCAGCCGAAGTTGATTGTTGCAGGTGCAAGCGCTTACGCAAGAACCATTGATTTCAAGAGATTCCGTGAGATTGCAGATGAAGTAGGGGCATATTTAATGGTGGATATTGCCCATATCGCAGGTCTGGTAGCAACAGGACTTCACCCAAGTCCGATTCCGTATGCTCATGTGACAACTACAACAACACATAAGACACTGCGCGGTCCCCGCGGCGGTATGATTATGTGCAGTGAGGAAATGAATCAGAAGTTCAACTTCAATAAGGCAGTGTTCCCGGGAATCCAGGGAGGACCTCTGATGCATGTGATCGCAGCAAAGGCAGTCTGTTTTCATGAAGCATTGCAGCCGGAATACAAAATTTATATGGAGCAAGTTGTGAAGAATGCAAAGGCGCTTTGCAATGCTTTGAAAGCACATGGAATTAAGATCGTGTCTGATGATACAGATAATCATTTGATGTTGGTGGATCTGACCGGAACAGATATCAGCGGAAAAGAGCTGGAGAAGCGTCTGGATGATGCCCATGTAACTGCAAATAAAAATACCATTCCGAATGATCCACGCTCTCCGTTCGTGACAAGCGGCATCAGACTTGGCACACCTGCGGTAACAAGCCGGGGTATGATGGAAGAGGATATGGAGAAGATTGCAGAAATCATTTCGCTTGTGATTGCCGGAGAAGAGAATGTGGAAAAGGCAAAGATGATGGCAGCAGAGCTGACAGAGAAATATCCACTGTGTTAGGAAATGTCTAAAAAGACGCACTTGCAGACTGGTTTAAATAACCGGTTTGCGGTGCTTTTTTATTGACAAGAATGTGATAAAATAGTTCGGTGGATTGTTTTAAGTTTGAAATTATGTGTACCATCAATCTTGAATTATTTGGAGCATTTTGCACGGAACTTAGACGGAGTGATTCCGTAAAGTTTTCTAAACATTTTCAGGAAGCTGCTGTAATCTGAAAACCCACTTTCATTGCAGGCTTCTAGAATCGACTTGCCGTCGGCGATTGCCCGGCGGCAGTGCTGCATTCTCAGGTCGGTAATGTAGCTGTGAATGCTTAAGGCAGTGTATTCTTTAAATATACGGGAGAGATGACCGCGGCTTGTGTAAGTGTAGTCCAGAATCTGTGCCACATTTAATTCAGGCTCTGTATAGTGATCTTGAATATATTGAACAGCCTTTTCTACGATTGTATTTCTGGCAGTGGGAGTATATACACTGCTCTTTGCCGCAATCTGACATATTATCATAAAAAACTCACTGAGATTACTTTGGAATGCAACAGGCTTAAATTCTTTTTCTAAAGCGGCGTTGGAACTCATTCGCTCTAACAGACCGCGTAGATTCCACGCATTTGCTGCATCTGCATTTAGAATTGTAACAGAGTGGTTCCAACCGGCATCTCCAATCCCGAGCATTGCCGCTGTAGTTGACCAGAAGTCACCGTCAATTTGTGCGACGAGGCGCTCAGAAGCCTCTTGCTGGGACCCGTATTTTGCAGAGTGGAAGTTTTCCTTCGGAAAAATAATCACTTCGCCTGGATGCAGGGAGTAGGAATCTCCGCCGGAAGAGTAGGTTACAATACCACCGCTGATGGAGAGAACGATTTCATAAAAGGGATGGGAGTGGACAACGGAATAGGTATAGTCTTTATTGGTATACCATGTAACAACGATCTGCCCCCCGTTTAATTGTTCCCGGGCATATTCTTGCGTCAATACAAAATCCGTAAGATGTTCTAATTTTTTTATCATAAAAGATTCCCTCACATACATTTTTAAGGTAAGTGTACCACAATTAGCACAAATTGCAAGATTTACAGTGCAAAATGACAGGAAAAATGAATGTAAAATGAGTATTATATAAGCAAGCGATGCGATATTGAACAAATTTGCTAAAAAATATGAAATAAAATTAGCAAATATGCACAATACTAGTGCAAGTTTATGTGCAAAAAAAGAATGCAAGATGTGATATGTAAGAAAAAGAAGAGGAGGTGAATGAAATTGAGTTCAAAAGTAAATTATTGCGCTGTTATGGTTTTTGATGATGATGCGATTCGCCGGATGTTCCGTATGGAATATGATACATATAAACCTATGCGTCGGCTGACATGGCTTTGCATCGCTGCCGTGTTGATTTTGCTTGCAGTATTTACGAAAATACCGGATGTGGTGAAGGTATTATGTCTGTTTGCAGGCTGCTGGCTGATTACATGCCGAGATTTTGCGAGCAGGGTTCAGGCAGAAGGAGTTTTGGAAAAGCGTGGCGGCATCTCCAGTAATGTAAGCTTGAGGTTTGCAGATTTGGAGATATATGGAGACAGCAAGTTGATTTTTTCATATCAAGAGGTGGACAAACTGGTAGAGGATACGGATTATTATTACATTTTTAAAGACCGGCAGTCGGCGGTTATGGTGCCGAAACTAGGATTGCGGCCGAACCGTTTGGATGATTTCCGGAGTTTTATGGAGAAAAAAACGAATAAAAAATGGAGGAAAAACGGTGGACGGCTGCGACTAAAGAAACTTTTGAACAGAAAATAAATATGTAGAAAGGAAAGAAGAAAGATGTTATTGAATTGTCATTATTTTAGTAAAGTTTTAAATCACAACACAGAGATCAATGTAATAATTCCGACTCCGGAAGGAAAAGAACAGATTACGGAGCAGGGAACCGGGAAGCGTTATGAGTATGAAAAAGGACTGCCTGTCGTATATTTACTGCATGG
The DNA here is from genome assembly GCF_943193195.1 of Mediterraneibacter agrestimuris. Classification (GTDB taxonomy): domain Bacteria; phylum Bacillota; class Clostridia; order Lachnospirales; family Lachnospiraceae; genus Schaedlerella; species Schaedlerella agrestimuris. Next base: position 89,251 of record NZ_CALPDG010000008.1, read on the forward strand.
TGCTTACGGAGATTGCAGCAGTTGGATTCGTTTCAGTAATATTGAGCGGTATGCCCAGACACATAATATTGTTGCTGTTGCAGCTTCGGTTGAAAACAGTCTGTATCAGGATATGGTGCATGGCAACCAGTATTTTACCTATATGACGGAAGAATTGCCGTCATATATTACAACATTGTTCCCGGTTTCAAAGAAAAGAGAGGATACCTATATTGCCGGATTTTCTATGGGCGGATATGGTGCATGGTATCTGGGTCTTTCCCATCCGGAAAGATATAGTAAAATTGCCGGAATGTCTGCAGCAATGGATATTGACGGACTGGCTAAGGGATGTCTGGACGGAACGATTGACGGACCGTTTCCGTGGAAGGATGCATTTGCTGATCCAAACTCTCTTGCAGGTACAGACAAAGATATTTTTGAATTATATCGCCGATGTAAAGAAAAGGGAATCGTGCCGGAACTATATCAGGCATGTGGAACTGCGGATTTCCTGTATCAGATGAATCTGGATGCAAAAGAGCGGCTGATTAAAATGGGAGCAGAGATTACATATTCTGAGACTTCCGGGGCAATGCACAATTGGGATTATTGGGATAAGGAAATCAACAAGATACTGGACTGGATGATTGGATAAGAATGGAATTGAGATGGAGGAAAAAGAAATGATGAAATCAAATAAAATTTTTCGTTTGGCTGCTGTATTAGGTATGTCTGCACTCATGCTGACAGCATGTGGAGATGCGGGTTCCGCAAAGATCGGCGGAAATGGTGCAGGTGCTTCCGGTGAGGGGGTATCAGGTGTTACATTGAAGTTAAGCCATGGACTCTCTGAGGAGCATCCGATCCAGGCGGCATTGGAGCAGTTTGCAGATGAAGTAAAAGAAAGTACAGATGGAGCAATTACCGTTGAGATTTACCCGAATGCAACTCTTGGAAGTGAAAAAGATAATCTGGAGCAGATGCCGATCGGTGCACTGGATATGGCGAAAGTATCGGCAGCGTCTCTTGAAACTTTTGCACCGGTATATGAAGCATTTTCCGTACCATATATTTTTGATAACAAAGACCATTACTATGCATTCATGGACAGTGAGGAAGCAGAAGAAGTTTACAAATCTACTTCTGATGACGGATTTATTGCACTGACATGGTTTGATTCTGGAGCACGTTCTTTCTATACAGTGGATACCCCGATCAATACACCGGAGGATCTGAAAGGACTGAAGATCCGCACGATGGATTCCCCGTTGGCTTTTGAGATGATGGATTGCTTCGGCGGTTCTGCAACAACAATGTCGATCAGTGATGTGTACACTGCTATGCAGTCCGGTGTTATTGACGGGGCAGAGAACAATGAAACAGCATTGACAACCGGAGGACATGGTGAGATTGCAAAATGCTACAGCTACGATATGCATACACAGATCCCGGATATTCTCGTAATTGCAACCTCTATTTGGAACAGCATGTCCGAAGACCAGCAGAAAGCTGTAAAGACAGCAGCAGACAACGCTAAAGAAGCTTATAAAGTTGCATGGAACGAGGCTATAGATGAATCTGTGGCAGCAGCAGAAGAAATGGGAGTTACATTTTATACTCCAGATCTGACACCATTCCAGGAAGCAGTACAGCCGATCTATGACCGTTTGGCTTCAGAGGAACCGGATGTATGGGCAGTATGTGAAAAGATTCAAAACTACGAATATTAATGAGGAGGCAGTAAGTTGAAAAAACTGGAAAAAGCGTTAGATGTAGCCATGAGCACGATTATGGCAACTGTTATGCTGGTACTGATTATATTCGGTACATGGCAGATCTTTACCCGTTGGATATTGAATAATCCGTCTACGTTTACAGAGGAATTACTTCGTTATCTGTTAATCTGGGCAGGAATGATCGGGGCTGCGTATTGTTTCTTTCATGATAAACATGTTAAACTGACATTGCTGACTTCCCGTCTGCATGGTGTTCCGCTGATGGTAGTATCTGTAATTGATGAAATTATCGTAATTGTATTTGTTGTTTATGTGTATATCTATGGAGGTATGCAGATGATGAGTGCAAACATGACTCAATTGACAGCTGTACTGCGTTTGCCGATGAGCTTGATCTATGGATGTCTTCCGGTTTCAGGAGTGTTTGTCATTCTTTCAAAATTATTGCGGTATCTTTCGATGTATAAAGAGAAAAAGGTGGAGAGAGGAGGCAGTGAAGCATGACTATAATGCAGGCAACACTTTTGTTGTTTCTCGTTTTCTTTGGATTGATGTTTATCGGAGTGCCGATTTCCGTAAGTATCGGATGTGCTTCCATCATTGTTTTGTTCGCAGGCTTCGAGCCGGGAGTTCTTGCGTATGTAGTAGCACAGAGATGCTTTAAAGGAATTGACTCTTTTGCACTTCTTGCACTGCCGTTCTTTATGCTGGCAGGAAGTATAATGAATAAGGGCGGTATTGCCCGGAGGCTTGTACGGCTGGCAAGATTTTTTGTGGGTAAAATTCCAGGATATCTGGCGGCTACCAATGTTCTGACAAATATGTTCTTCGGGGCAATTTCAGGTTCTTCTGTTGCAGCGGCTTCCGCTGTAGGAAAAATCATGGGACCATTGGAAAAGGATGAAGGATATGAGGATGCCTATTCTGCAGCCGTTAATATATGTTCCGCACCTACAGGAGTTATCATCCCGCCGTCAGGTCCGTTGATTCTCTATTCGATCACAGCCGGAAGTGTATCCGTCAGCGCACTGTTTATGGCCGGTTATATTCCCGGAGTATTGCTTGGGGTATGTGTTATGGCAGTAGCCATTTTCCTTGCAAAGAAAAAAGGCTATACAGGTTCCACTGTGGAAGAAAAGGACTCTATCGGAAAAGTGCTGATCGATGCGATACCAAGTATCTTCATGATGGTTATTGTTATGGGCGGTATTCTGCTCGGTTGGTTTACAGCGACAGAAGCAGGAGTGGTAGCCTGTCTGTATTGTATCGTTCTTGGATTTGCCTACCGTGAACTGACTATAAAACAGCTCTGGAGTCTGATGAGTGATTGTATGATGGATACGGCGGTTATCCTGTTCCTGATCGCAGCATCGAATATTATGTCTTATACAATGAGCTATTCAGGTATTCCGGCAGCATTGAGCAGTACGCTGATGGGAATTACGGATAATAAATATATCCTGTTGCTGATCATGAATGTATTTCTGCTTGTTCTGGGAATGTTTTTGGATCTGACACCGGCAGTTTTGATCTTCACACCGATTTTCCTGCCGATTGCCACCAGCTTCGGAATGAGTCCGGTACATTTTGGTATTATGTTGATTCTGAATCTGGCTATTGGTTCTGTAACACCGCCAGTTGGTTCAGTATTGTTCGTCGGCTGTAATGTGGGGGGCGTATCGGTAGAAAAGGTCACGAAATATATTGTACCAATGTTCTGTGCAATGGTTGTTGCCCTGATGCTGGTAGTATATATCCCGCAGTTATCCTTGCTGATACCAAAGCTCTGCGGTTTGATTTAAGCAGGAAATTATTGCAGTTCTGATATGATAAATAAAGTGGCATCGGTGTATGGGAAAGTATTTCTCTTATATACCGGTGCTATCATTGAAAGAAAAGGAAAAGAGATTATGGATATATGTTCAAAACTGACCTGCATAAAGCAGGAGAATGGCATTTATGTGGCACATACGGATGCCGCAGATATAAAAATCTGCTTTGTGACGGAAGAGATTGTCCGCATCAGAGCTTCTTTTGATAAGGTGTTTGCAGAAGAGTCTTATGTATTGATGACAACTGCGTGGGAAGATCGTCTGGATGGGGTATTTGAAGGCGAGCGGACTCGTGTGGCTCCGGTATTGGCGGAAGTACAGGAAGATGAGAATGCAGTGACAATGGAAACAAGGGAATTGAAGCTTGTTATAAAGAAAGATCCGCTTTGCATACAGATGTTTGATGCAGAGGGAGAAGAATTGTACAGCAGTGTGCCGGGATGCCCGTTTGTGAAGGACAGCAACGGAAGAGTTGTTTCTTACAGCCGTATGAAGGAAGAGGATTGTTTCTACGGATTTGGAGAAAAAGCAGGTGTGCTGAATAAAAATAAGAAGTTTCTCAGAGAACGTGCGACAGATGCTCTCGGTTATGACGCGGAGAAAATGGACACGCTCTACAAGCATATTCCATTTTATATCCGTCTTGACAGGGATTCTCAAAAAGCAGTCGGTCTGTTCTACCATAACTTCTATGAGTCTGTATTCAATATGGGCTGCGAGAAAAGTAACTACTGGCCCAGATATACCTATTGGCAGGCAGACGGCGGGGATGTAGACTTGTTTTTAATCGGCGGTAACCTGATTTCGCGTATTCTGGATAATTATACATTTCTGACAGGTCGTCCTATGCTTTTACCGAAACGTGCGCTTGGGTATCAGGGTTCGTCTATGTACTATCCAGAACTGGAAAAGGACAGTGATGATGCTGTTCTGGAGTTTATTGATACCATTAAGGAAGAAGGATTTCCAATTGACGGTTTCCATCTCTCATCCGGATATACCAGTTATGATAACAAAAGGTGTGTGTTTACGTGGAATACGGAGCGATTCAAATCGCCGGAGGGATATTTTGCGGCAATGAATGAGAAAGGTGCGCAGAATGTGCCGAATGTAAAACCCGGAATTCTGCTCTGCCATCCATGGTTTGATCAATTCGATGCAGAGGATGTGTTTGTAAAGGACAGTAAAAATCCGGATATGTATGGAGTCGGAAAATGGTGGGGCGGTGACGGAGCGTTTTGGGATTATACAAAACCTGAAGCCAGAACGGTGTGGAAAAAATACCTGACCGAAAATGTAATTGCCGTCGGCACAGATTCCATCTGGAATGACAACTGTGAATATGACAGTCTGATGGACAAAGACTGTATTTGTGATTTTGACGGAAAAGGCGGAACGATCGGACAATTGAAGCCGATTATGTCTACTTTGATGTGTAAGCTGAGTAATGATGCCGTGAAGGAATATCATGCTGATGTGCGCCCATATTCGGTGTGCAGAAGCGGAAGTGCAGGGATTCAGCGTTATGCACAGACATGGTGCGGAGATAATTATACAAGCTGGCACAGCCTGAAATATAACATTCCGATCATAACAGGAATGGGACTGTCCGGTCAGCCAAATGAAGGGGGAGACATCGGAGGCTTTGCGGGTCCCGCACCCGATGAGGAGTTGTTTGTACGCTGGGTGCAGCAGGGGATTTTTCAACCTAGATTTTCCATTCATTCGGCAAGCAATGACAATACGGTGACAGAACCTTGGATGTTCCGTAATTCGGCGGATATTATACGGAAAGCGATTTTGTTCAGATATCGGATGCTGCCCTATCTGTATTCGGCAGAGCATGAAGCATCGGAGACAGGAGCACCGATTATGCGTGCGCTTGTATATGAGTTTCAGAATGATCCAAATGTTTATGATGAAAGCTTTACTTATATGTTCGGGCATGATCTTTTGGTTGCAAATGTTATTGAAAAGGGGGCAAAAAGCCGGACAGTGTACCTGCCTTCTGGTTGTAAATGGTATGACTGGAACGATGATTTTTACTGCTATGAAGGCGGACAGGCAATCAAAGTACCGGTTGAGATCGACACCATCCCGATGTTCATCCGTGAAGGAGCGGTGATTCCGATAGCGGAAAACCAGTTGATGAATATGGAGCGTGACCATGTGAAGAAACTACATTTGATTCTGGTGCCGAATGGGGAGCGAGATTATACAATGTACGATGACGATGGGGTAAGCAATGCATATTGTGACGGTGTGTTCCATAAGACAAAGATTCATGTGGAAGGAACAGAAGTAGTTAAGGTAGCTTTTACGTCGGAAGGTTCTTATGAAGATCATATAGAAACAATCGAGGTTGAAATGATCCGCAGGGATAAAAGCCCGTTTTGGATTCAGCTGGGTGGACGGAAGATGGAGCATTACCTGAACCGCCGGAAGTTTGAAGAAGCAGAAAGCGGTTGGTATTACAGTCAGACAAGGCGGGCTGTTTTGATAAAATATGCAAATCCGAAACAGGATACAACTTTGATTGTTTCCTATGAGGACTTTGACTTGATAGGTATGTAGGAGGAAAAAGGGATGTTGCTAAGAGAGTATAAAGCTCTTCAAAAAATAGAAAACGGATATCTGATACATGGAGATACAGCAGATGCAATGTTGATTTTTATGAGTGATGATGTAATACGGATCCGCGTATCCTTTGATCGTAAATTTGAAGAAGAGTCATATACATTGGTTACCACAGCTTGGGCAGACCGGATGGATCCTCTTTTGACAGGGGAACGGAAACGGATTCCCCCGCTGGAGGTTCGTTTTGAAGAAACAGAGGAGGAAATTTGTTTTTTCACGAAGACACTGTGTCTGCACTTGTGTAAAGAACCGTTTTCCTTTATGCTCACAAACGCGGATGGAGAAATCATCTATCAGGATCTACGGGAAAGAGCCTATGAAATTGACCAATTGGGACGCTTGAGCCATTATTCTAAAATCAATACAGAACAGGATCATTTTTATGGATTCGGGGAAAAAACAGGGTATCTGGATAAAAAAAGACGGAGAATGCGCATGAGCCCGAAAGACGCAATCGGACATGATCCGGAAGTCGGAGATCCGATGTATAAGCATATCCCATTTTATATCCGAATCAATGAAGAGCAGAAGCATGCACTGGGGCTGTTTTATCACAACTCCTATGATTGTGTGTTTGATATGGGACAAGAGATTTCAGGTTACTGGGACAGGTATTGTTATTACCAGACGGACGGCGGAGATATCGATCTGTTTTTGCTGAACGGTCCGAAGACAAAAGCAGTGCTTGAACATTATACTTGGCTGACCGGACGGAGTATTCTGCCAACAAAGCAGTCTCTGGGATATTGTGCTTCCACGATGTACTACACGGAATTGGAGAAAAATTGTGATCAGGAGATATATAAGGTTATAGATAAGCATGAGAAAGAAGAAATTCTGATCGACAATTTCTGGCTGGCTTCCGGATATTCAAGCGGTGAGGAAGATAATCTGCGTTATGTGTTTAACTGGAATAAAAAACGGTTTCCGGATCCAAAATCATTTTTTGAAGAAATGAACCGGAGAGGGATCAATGTAATCCCAAATCTCAAGCCGGGAATTTTAAAGAGGCATCCGTATCTTGATTTGTTTGAGAAGAATGATGTCTTTATCAAGACACCGGACGGGCAGGGGGATTACTATGGCCGCTGGTGGGGCGGCACGGGTAGATTCATCGATTTTACAAGTGAATCAGGACGTAATACATGGAAGCAGCTGTTAGAAGAAAACATACTGAAAATGGGAACTAAGACAGTATGGAATGATAACTGTGAAATGGACGGTGTGGAAGATCGGGATGCACAATGTGATTTTGAAGGCAAAAAAGGCACCATGGCAGAACTTAAAATCTTACATTCCAACCTGATGGCCTATGTTGCAAAAAAGGCACTGAAGGAAGTTTATCCGGGGGAGCGTCCGTATATTATCAACCGTGCCGGATTTGCCGGAATCCAGCGTTATGCACAGGTATGGGGCGGAGATAATCTGACGGATTGGCGTACACTGAAGTTTAATATTGCTACTATTCTTGGAATGGGATTGTCCGGGTGTGCAAACATGGGATGTGATATTGGCGGATTTGCAGGTTCGGCACCGGAAGGGGAGCTTCTTCTGAGATGGATCCAGAATGGAATCTTCCAACCAAGATTTTGCCTGAATTCAGCAAATAACGATAATACAGTCACACAGCCGTGGATGTATGAGGAAAATCTCCCGTATATCCGTGAGGCTTATGCCCAAAGATACCGGATGCTGCCGTATCTGTATAGTCTGATGTACGAGGCAAACCAAAACGGAATGCCTGTATGGCGCCCGCTGTTTATGGAATTTCCGGGGGATACAGCATGTTATAGCGATACGAACATGACGTTCATGTTCGGAAAAAGCATTCTTGTTGCCAGTGTCGTTGAAAAAGGTGCAAAAATCAGGAAACTTTATTTGCCGGCGGGATGCAAATGGTATGATATGAACGATAATTTGAAAGAGTATCAAGGCGGGCGGACAATAGAAATACCCGTGGATCTCGGTTCCATTCCGATGTTTCTCCGTGGTTCTGCAGTCTATGTGACTACGGAAGATGTAAAACATATTTTGCGCGATAAAATGGAGCAGCTTGATTTTCTGATTTCAGCGGAAACAAACACGTCATTTACACTTTATGATGATGACGGGCACACAGAAGATTATAAAGAAGGTATCTATGCCCGTACGGAGATTCAAGTAGAAAGCGGAGAACAGACAGCAATTACATTTCGTACAGAAGGCAGTTATCAACAGACTGTCAAGAGATTGGTTCTTCGGGTGGTAAGCAAGGAGAAAGGTGCATTCTGGGTATCGGCAGACGGAAAGAGGATTCCACAGTTTATTATCAAAGAAAACTGGGAAGAAGCAGAAGCCGGATGGTATTATGATCTGTCAGACCGTACTGTTTGGATAAAATGTCCAAAGCCAGAAAAACAGGAGTTTAGCATCATCGTTTCCACTGAAAAATTTGATCTGATAGGAATGGCAGAAGATTGAAGAAATATAAGAGATGACTGTCACATCGTGTTATTAAGTAAAAATCGTGTCTTTATTTAAGAGTTTTGTTGGATATGTAGTTATGCATATCCAACATTTTTTTGATATTTTATATGGATATTCCGGTATTGTACCTTCCTGCAAATTTTATAAAAATTTTTTCTCCTTATAATTTCCTTATTATTTCATTGTATCTTTGATATCAGAAAAGAGAAGGAGGAAAACATAATGCAAGAAAATGCAATGCAGGAAAAACATAGGGAAATTTCTAACACAAATCTGGTGGAAATAAAACAAGTCACCAAAGTATTCCGTAAACAGAAAGTATTGAACCAGGTATCTCTTCATATACCGAAAAACAGTGTGTACGGTCTTTTGGGACCGAATGGGGCGGGGAAGTCTACACTTTTGAAGTGTCTGACCGGAATGATGAATCCCACAGAGGGAGAAATCCAGTTTGGCGGGCATGTGTGGTCAAGAGAGGATTTAAATGAGATCGGAGCACTGGTGGAGACGCCTCCTATTTATGAAAATCTAAGTGCGTGGGAAAATCTGAAGGTGCGGGCGCTTCTTCTGGGAGTGCCGGACAGCCGGATTCGGGAAGTGCTGGAGTTGGTCGGTCTGGCAAATACAGATAAGAAACGATCAGGCGCGTTTTCGCTTGGAATGAAACAACGGTTAGGGATCGCGATTGCACTTTTAAATCACCCGAAGCTGCTGGTGCTTGATGAACCGGTCAATGGTCTGGATCCGATAGGGATTCAGGAGTTACGGGAGTTGATACAGGAGTTTCCGAAAGCGGGGATTACGGTGCTTGTGTCCAGCCATATTTTGAGCGAGATTGAGAATACTGCGGATCATATCGGTATCATTGTAGAGGGAGAAGTGCAGTTTGAAGGAAACATTCACGAATGTGAGAACCTGGAAGCTTTATTTATGGATATTGTGAGGAAAAAGAGAAGGGAGGGAATCCGATGAGAAGTAAGAAGCAGACAGGAGATCAGGGCTATCTCCATGCAGAGGCATTGAAATACAAACATGGAACAGTCGGAAAGCTGACACTTCTTATGCCTGTAATCTGTGTTATGATGTCGGCATTTCTGACGCATGTATATTTTGCGGTAGACAGTTTTAACTGGTGGTATACAGGGTTTGCAGCGGGATATATTTCACTTCTTTGTGGGATTATCAGTGAAAAGGACAGGAAACTCGGAAATCGTGCAGTCTGGTCTCTTCCCTGTGACATGGGACGGATCTGGGATTCTAAAGTATTGTATGGAATGAAAATGACAGGGGCTGCAGTGCTTTTACACACCGGAGCAACAATTATCATATCGTTTTTATTGGAAGCAGTGATGCATGTGGACTTTATTATCCGTCTCTCTGTACCAATGCAGTTGGCGGCGGGAGTCCTTCTGTGGATGTCTTTTTGCTGGCAGATTCCGTGGTGTTTATTCTTGGCACAGACAATCGGAAGAATTCCCATGTTGATTCTTCATTTTACCGCTTATAGTCTGATGGCAGTTATTATGTCACTGTCACCGGCATACATGTTTTTTCCGGGGGCACTTGGGCCGCGGATGATGTGTGTTATTTTAAAAGTGATGCCAAACGGACTTCCGGCGCAGGCAGGAGAAGTGACATATGCGCCGAGACTGATCGATCCGTCCAGCATTCCGGTCGGAATACTGGCAGCCGCCTTGTGGCTGCTGCTGTTGTGGGGAGTTACAAGAAAATGGTATCGAAGAAGGGTGGAGAGAGTATGAGGAAGTTTGTACGGTTGTGCCGTGCGGAGCGGTATAAAATGCGGCATACGATGATCCCCGTGATCCATATGGGGATTCCGCTGCTGGGCAGCGCAGTATTTCTGTTGTATTATAAAGGAAGAGACTGGACGGGAATGGTTCAGCTTTCCGGTTTTACGCAGATCATAGGATTGTTGTTTCCGGTTCTCATAAGTTTTATTGTTTCCCGTTCTGTGGAACTGGAAGAAGGCAACCATTACCAGACATTTTTAGGCGGTAATACGGGGCGGATACCTTCTTTACTGGCGAAATGCGTAGTCTTGCAGTTATTTGGACTGGCAGCAGTCAGCATCGGAATTAGTTCCTTTGCACTGGGAGAAAGAGTTCTCTTAGGAAATTGCGATATTCCGTGCTTTGCTTATTTTAGTTCGGCAGCTGCCTTGTGGCTGGGAAGTCTTGTTTTGTATCCGATACATTTTTTCTTTGGTATGCGGTTCTCAAAATCCGTTTCTATGGGAATCGGCGTGGCACAGTCTGTGATGGCGGGACTTCTGATCACCGGTCTGGGAGAGGGATTGTGGCAGTTTGTGCCAAGTTCGTGGAGCATTCGGCTGGTATGGACAACGATGAAAGCATTTGCATTCTCGGAGAAGGCGATGGCAGAAGGAGCAGTATATGATCTGAGTACATGGAGATACCTGTCTGGAACAATATTTCTGGAAAATCTGGGCTATATCTGTTTATTGATCAGTATGGGGATCTGTGCAATAATTTTCTTATGGTTTTATCTGTGGGGGGACACAGTAGCTTTTACAGACCGTGAATAATGGATTTACAAAGATCCAGAGCATATTTTGAAAGGAAGGAATGACAATGATCCATATATTGGCAGTAGATGATGATAAGGGAATATTAGAGTTGATTCGCCGTGCGCTGGAACATGAGGGTTATTTTGTAGATACAATTTCAGATTCTACGGAAGTCTTAAATAAAAAATTAGAGCAGTATCAGTTAATCCTGCTGGACGTGATGATGCCGGAAATGGATGGCTTTACCCTGTGCAAAGAACTGAGGGAGAGGGTGGACTGTCCCATATTGTTCCTCACGGCAAAGAGCGAAGAACGTGATTTGATGCAAGGGCTTGGTGTGGGCGGTGATGATTATATCAGGAAACCTTTTGGGATTGGAGAACTGCGTGCCCGTGCGGCGGCACATTTACGCAGGGAGAGCAGAGAACGGAAGTATCTGGTGGAAGTGGCCGGAGTGCAGTTTCGTCTGCAGGCTAAGAAAATGTCCTGGCAAGATGCTGAAGTACCTCTGACAAAGAGTGAGTATGCAATTTGTGAGTACCTGGCGGTGAACCGGGGACAGGTGTTCTCGAAGGAGCGGATCTATGAAGCGGTATACGGGTTTGACGGGGAAAGTGATGCATCGGCGATCACGGAGCATGTGAAGAATATCCGTGCAAAGTGTAAACATCTGGGACTGGAACCGATAGAAACGGTATGGGGGATTGGTTATCGATGGAAATCAGAGTAAAAGAAAAAACACTGCGCAGTATGTTTCTGCAATATATGGCGATATTCTGTGTGAATACAATTATCATATGCGGTATTAGTTTCGGAGGCTTGGTGGCATTATCGGAAATGGCACAGATTCTTCCGGCAAATTATACGGAGCAGTGGATCAATGAACATGAAACTGCGATCCGTACGCTGGAAGATATCAGTGATCTGGAGTTTCCGGAGGACAGCAGGTACGGCGTTTATACGAAAGTTGGGAAATGGCTCTACGGTACTATAGCCGAAGAGGACAGGATAAAGACATGGGAAGGCTATGAAAAACAGGATATGTCCGCTGTAAGTGGATTTTATCGCTTTTTTGTGCGTGAAAACGGGGATGTGTGTATTGTGAAATATTATTTCCGTATGCGGTATGCTTTCCCGGAACTAAATAGGTTATTGCCCAATCCGGAAATGCTGCTGCCGCTTGTAATCGGAGTTCTGTTTATCATTCAGGCAATTGTGCTGGCGGGCAGATTTTCCAAGAATCTGAAAAAACGATTGGAGCAGTTGGAGAATGTGACGCAGAAAATTTCGGAAAATGATTTGGAATTTTCTGTAGGGGCATCGGATATTAAAGAAATCAACGATGTGTTTTATTCACTTGGGCAGATGAAGGAAGCGCTGCAGATTTCTTTGAAAAAACAATGGGATATGGAGACAGAGCAGAACCGTCAGATGCGTGCTTTAGTACATGATATCAAAACACCACTTACGATTATTAGGGGGAATGCGGAACTGGCGGCAGAGGATATTGAAATGATGTGCAAGGAAATGTCAGCTTCATCAGGCACAGAGGAAGAAACGGGGCATGCAGGAGGTACAGAAATAAAAAGTCAGCCGGCTGAGAAAATGGAAGATACAAAGGCAATAAGGTCACTGAACGGTATAGACAGTAATCAACGGCAGATTCTGGAGTATGTAGGAGAGATTGAGCAGTATCTGGATAAAATGCGCTTGATCTTACAGCATCAAAAGACTGTAGATGCAGATAAAGAAATAGGTATCTCCTGTACCGGATTTCAGAAACAATTGAAAATGCAGGCAGAGCAGATGGCTTCTGCGAAGAATATTCCGCTTATGATTCGGTGCCGCGGTGCAAAAGGAGCGATGCAGGTGAATCTGGAACAGTTAAAGCGTGCATGGGGAAATGTGTTGAGCAATGCAATTGAATACACTGACAAAGAACAGGGAATCGATGTACACATTTCCGAGGAAGAAAAAAACGGAAATTGGTATCTGTGTGTGCAGATATCAGATTACGGTCCGGGATTTTCTGAGGAAGAGCTTCGATATGCCACGGAGGAATTTTACCGTGGGGATGAAAGCCGTCATGACAGAAGCCATCAGGGACTGGGGCTGTCTATTGCGAAGCGGTTTGTGGAAGCACAGGGAGGTTTCTTGAGATTGCGAAATTCCGCAAAGACAGGAGGCGGAGAGGTGAGTTTGTGGATGAAAATAGAAAAACAATAATTTGCAAAATAACATAAACGGTTGAAAATAAGAAACAAGGTGGAAAGAAAGGATTGAAAATGGAAATAAAATATGCTAGGATGGATTCATAGGAAACAAAAGACGATTTTGGAAAGGTGAGGGTCGTATGAATCTTGAGCAGATGAAAGAACGGAAACGGGAACTGGGGTACACATACGAGCAGATCGCAGAGCTTTCGGGCGTACCTTTGGGGACAGTACAGAAGGTATTCAGTGGAGCAACTGCGTCTCCGCGCTATGATACGCTGCGTGCGTTGGAGCAGGTTTTTCAGAAGAAGGAAGAGCTATTTGTCAGAGAAGCGGTGGTTTATGGTACGAAGAAGCAAGGGGAATATACGGTAGAGGATTACCGCGCCCTGCCGGATGATCAGAGAATGGAATTGATCGATGGTGTTCTGTATGATATGGCAGTGCCTACAGGGATTCACCAGATTGTCGGGGGAGAAATTTATGCGGTTCTGCGGGAGCATATCCGGAAGAAAAGGGGCAAATGTCTGCCGATGTATTCTCCTATCGATGTACAGTTAGACTGCGATGATAAGACCATTGTTCAGCCGGATGTTCTTGTATTGTGTGATACAGGCAGATTATCCGGGAATACGATTACGGGAGCGCCGGATTTCATTGTAGAAGTACTTTCTAAATCAACAAAGAAGAAGGATATGTTTATTAAGCTGAATAAGTATATGAATGCCGGAGTGCGTGAGTATTGGATGGTAGATTTTGATAAGATGAAGATACTGGTGTATGATTTTGAACATGATAATTATCCTGTCCTCTATGGTACGGATTCAATGATACCGGTAGGGATTTTTGGTGGGGAATGTACGATTGATTTTGGAGAAATAACGGAATATCTAAAATCATTTTCACTGATATAAAAAGTGAAAAATGGAAAATTTGAAAAATTCTCTTGACTTTGACGTAACGTCAATTGATAGGATTCTCTTAAGTTGATAAGAAAAATAAAAAGCTTGTCAGCTTAAGATTTTGACGGAGGTGAAAATTGTGAAGTACAGCATCAGAGAAGTTTCAGAACTTGCCGGAGTGAGTGCACGCACTCTGCGCTATTATGATGAAATCGGTCTTTTGAAACCTCTGGAGGTTAGCGGAGCCGGATATCGGTATTACGGAAAATATGAACTGACATTGTTGCAGCAGATTCTGTTTTATCGGGAGAGAGGTCTGGATCTGAAGCAGATTCAAAAGATCGTATATCAGGACGATTTTGATATTATGAGTGCTTTACAAGAACATCTCAAGGAATTAGAAGTGAAAAGGAGACACACGGAGTCTCTGATCCGGACAGTGGAACAGACGATACGGTCAATGAAAGGAGAATATGAAATGAGTGATAAAGAGAAATTTCAAGCATTTAAGGAAAGAATTGTTCGTGAAAATGAAGAAAAACACGGGGCAGAAATCAGGGAGAAGTATGGAGATGAAGAGATGGATGCCGCGAACCGGAAGATGTTGAATCTGACAGAAGAGGAGTATGAAAGATTTCAGAATCTTGGTGAGGAAATCAAAACCCGGCTGAAAGAGGCAGTATTGGCGGGGGAGAACCCGGAGAGTGAATGTGGAAAACGGATTGTCATACTTCATAAAGAATGGCTGGGAAAGACTTGGAAACAGTATACGAGGGAAGCGCATACAGCGATCGGAAATATGTATATCAGTGATGAGCGGTTCAAATTATATTATGATAAGGAAGTTGCCGGATGTGCGGAATTTCTGGAGGCGGCGATAAGGTTCTGGGTGAACGAAGTATAACCCAAAAGCGATATAGCTGGAAATGATGTGGGGACATATTTTATAACTGTAAAACGGGATTGTAACCTTTTTTCGTGTGGCGAGGAGCGGAACATTATGTACAGAATTCTGGTTGTTGAGGATGACAGAGAATTAAATGAAGCACTGTGTTATGCACTGAAAAGACAGGCATATGAGACAGTAGCTGCATTTTCTATACAGGAAGCAAGGGAGAAATATCAGGAATATCTGGGGAAAGATACGATACAGCTTGTGATAATGGACGTGAATCTACCGGATGGAGAAGGCTTTGTATTTTGTCAGTGGATAAAAAACCAACAGGAGATTCCTGTTCTTTTTCTGACTGCAAGGGATTTGGAAGAAGATGTACTGAAGGGTTATGATTTGGGGGCAGAAGATTATGTGACAAAGCCCTTTTCTATGAAAATATTACTACGGAAGATTGAGCTTATTTTAAAACGTACGCAACCAGAACAAACAAAAGGATATGATGATGGAAATCTGAAAATTGACTGGGAACGGGCAAAAATCGCTGTAAATCAGAAGGAATGCGCAGTAACGCCTACGGAATTCCGCTTATTGAAAATACTGGCGGAAAATCAGGGAAGACTGCTGACTTATGATATTTTACTGGAACAGTTGTGGGATTGTGACGGTCAGTTTGTCGATAAGCATACATTGGCAGTGAATATCAACCGGCTTCGGCGTAAGCTGGAGGATGCGGATCATAAATATATTTCAAATGTGTATGGGATGGGATATCAATGGATTGGGTGACTGGAACCGGCGGTTTTTTCGTTCTTCTTTCTATCGTTGTGGCAGCAGGCGCTGTATGGAAAGCAAAGAAAATGAAGCAAGAAGTGGATTTGTTTGCAAATCAGGTAGAAGAAACGATAAAGCAGATATTGTCAGGTGAAAAATTGAAAGAAACCGAGGAAGTGACAGAGGATAGCCTGTGGGGAAAGTGCGGAGAGCGGTTCTGGCAGTTGTATCAGGGGTGGAATCAAAAAGAAACAGATGCTTTGCGTGAGAAAAAGCGGATGAAAACTCTGATTTCAGATATTTCCCATCAAACCAAAACACCGCTTGCAAATATGAAGCTATATCAGGAATTTTTGCAGGAAGAAGAATTGTCGGAAAAAGGACGGGAGTTTTTGAACCGGCTGGGAGAGCAGACTGACAAATTGGATTTTCTCATGCAGAGTATGGTAAAGATGTCAAGATTGGAAAACGGAATCATTCAGATAAAGAAAGAGAAGAGAAGTTTCTATCAGACGTTGACGACAGCAGTTAGCCAGATCGTTCCGGCAGCAGCTCAGAAAGAAATCGAACTTTATGTTGAATGTGATGAAGATTTGATGTTAGAACATGACAGAAAGTGGACAGAAGAGGCAATCTTTAATGTGCTGGACAATGCAGTGAAATATACAGAATCCAGTGGAAGAATTCGTGTGAAAGCAACGAGACAGGAGATATTTACTAAAATCAGTGTTCAGGATAACGGGAAAGGAATCCTGCCAGAACGGCAGGCAGAAATTTTTACAAGATTTTATCGGGAGCCGGAAGTGCATGGGCAGACCGGAGTGGGAATCGGACTATATCTGACACGAAAGATACTGGAATTACAGAATGGGTATATAGAGGTGCGTTCCGATATTGGAAAAGGCGCTGAGTTTTGTATGTTTCTTCCGAATCAGTAAAGAATATCACAATTTTGTGACAATGTTAGATTGTGACAGGATTGTGATTTTTTCTTGCTATGATGAACATGAGCTTAGAAATGTACATGATAAGTTATATAACATACCATCTGGCTAAAGTGTAAGAGGTATCGAAAGGGGATAGGAAAATGGAATCTTGGATTGTAGAGACGAAAAATCTGAAAAAATATTATCAGCAGGGAGCGAATACGGTAAAAGCTCTGGATGGAGTGGATTTCCGGGTAAAAGCAGAGGAGTTTGTAGCGATCATCGGTAAATCGGGAAGCGGTAAGAGTACGCTGTTACATATGATCGGGGGTCTGGATATGCCTACAGACGGAGAAGTAATTGTGGGAGGCAAGAATCTGGCAGGGCTTACGAAAGAACAGCTGGCAATATTCCATCGGCGGAAAATCGGATTTGTGTTCCAGAGCTATAATCTGGTGCAGGATCTGAACGTATATGAAAATATTATACTTCCTATTGAATTGGATGGGAAACGTGTGGATAAGAAATTTGTAAAGGAGATTATGGAAGTGCTTCAGTTAGAAGAGAAAAGGGAGGCGCTTCCTAGAACTCTTTCCGGCGGACAGCAGCAGAGAGCTGCCATTGCCAGAGCGATAGCAGCAACACCAAGTCTGCTTTTGTGTGACGTAAACTGAACCTTATGTGATAGGTGTATATAACGTGTATGCAGTAGGAAGAAAATAATAAAAGCTGGTATGAGAATGGAGGTTCCCATAGCAGTTTTTATTGTTTATAATAGATAAGGAGGTGATACGATGAATAATTCATTAGTAGATAAAGTTGCGGATATTTTAAAAGAAAAAAATTTTGAGGTTGCAGCTGATGAATTAAATGAGGTTGATGGTTTGGATAGTTTTGGATTAGAGAATTACTTGTATGATATTATTTGTGAAAGATGGGTATATAGCCCACAAGATATTCCTTTCCGTTTTGCTAGAAATATTTGGGAAATGAAAGAAACAGATGTAGAAGGGAATAAGACTTTGCTTAAACAAGTATTGGAACATCCGATTGCAGAAATAAATAGAGCAAAAATTAATGATTTTTTATGGGTTGTAGAAAATGATTATAATGCTGCGAAAGCGGCTGAAGCGTCTTATCGGAAACATTTAGAAAATGCACAGGTATTTGCCCATAATTTTATGGCAATCAATCGACTGATATACATATCTAAGAAAATAAATAGCAAAGAGACAGATTCATCGACAAGAGAACGTTTACTCATAAAAATATTAGGGCAATATGATAATACAGATCATGGGAAAATATTGTCTTTATTAAAAACAGCTGAAAAAGAAAATGTTGAAACAGATTATATGATTAAATGCACTGAAGAGGTGTTGGAGTCATACCCAGACGACAGTTACGATCTTACAATTATTGGAAAATTCTGTGATTTATTGGAAATTCTTTATTGTAAAAAAAATAAGTGGAAAAATAAAAAATGTATTACTGAACCGAAGTTGATAGAGATACGTATGCGTAAAGTTAGAGCCATCATGAGAGTTGCAGATTGCACAAATTCTTCAAATGTGTCGGATATTATGCGGCGAGTTCATCATTTAAAAGAAATTGTAAATATATTGAAAACTATTACTGGTACAGAGTCAGAAAGAAAAGAGTTACTTAAAGAAATAGATGAATTGGAAAAGAGGATAATTGCAGGTATGCCTGTAATTCAATTAAAGCAAGATAGTAGTGAAGCAGTACAACAATTAATTAGACAATTGGAAATATTGGACAAAGAAGAAGCTATTTGTTATTTTGCTATATTTATACCTTTGCCAAAAAAGAAGAGAAGAAACAGTAATTAATTCACAAGATTTGTTCAGTGAACTTTTTCCAATAGGAATTTTAGGTAATGATGGAAAAACTATTGCAAAAAGTAAATCTATTAAAAAAAGCAATAATGCAATTGATGAAGTTGCACTTCAAAATAAGTTAGAGCATGAAACAGCTGAATATATGAATTGCATTTCTCAGATTATGATAGGTAATACATTAAATTATATTCGGAGAAAGTTTAAAGTAGAAGAAACGGATATTCGAACAATTGTTGAAAATAGTGTTATTGTTCCGGTGGATCGGAGAGAAGCGTATGTAAAAGGAATAATGTCAGGATTTTCTGGAGACTTTTTAACAGCGTTATATATTTTAATTCCTCAAGTAGAAAATTCAGTTAGAGAATTGGCTATAGAATGTGGTGAGCCGATCTACAATCTGAAGGAAGATGGAATTGAGGAATTGAAAACAATGCATGCGATTTTAGAATTAGAGGGCGTTAAAGAGAGATTGGATGATGATTTTTTATTAGCGTTAAAAACTATTTTTTGTTCTAAATTTGGATTTAATATGAGAAATAGCGTTGCCCATGGCTTGTTTTCAGATAATCAATTTCAGTCTTATAATGCTTTATATACATGGTGGTTTATATTAAAAATGTGCTATATGTTTTGCGGAGAACTTCGAATTAAGAATAGAGTGAAAGTCAACGATAAATTAAAGGGATTATTTGAATAGAATTACGAATAGCAGAATAATAGATCCTATAGAGGCAGATATTATGTAAGCGCCCATTTTTTTATAGAAGTAGAAAGTTGGAGATGTACGTCCCGAGTTGCAGGTAGTTAATACTTCAGGAATCAGTAGCGAAATTACAGAAAGAATGATATTCAAACTAAAAGAAGAGTCATAGTTCCGAGAACGGAAATGACTCTTCTTTTCTTCAATGAGATATTTGCAAGAAATATCTACAGTCTCAGTTAATATCTTTGCAGGTGTCAAATCTTGCTGCAGTATGGATGAAACATACGTTGTCTAAGAAATTTCATAATCACAAGCAGTTATATATTCCAAGTCATTTTGAATTTTTACAAGGAGAGAATAGAAGTCTTCAATAGAAACATCATGTTCGCCAGAATCATAGTCAGTTAAGAGATGACAAATCTCAGTATATAATTTAGCAGAACGCATTTTATCACCCCCTCGTCTTTCAATATGAAGTGCTTGTATGTTAACTTGGAAAGCAGGATTCTTCAAGTCATTTATAAAATAAAGAAATATACAATAAGAACAAATTATTGTGTGGATGTTGAAATGAATATATAGGAAAAGCCAGAAGCGGTTGGAACGGATTCTAAAACAGCAGTATCAGGAAAAAGGAATGATAGATCCCACAGAGACAGACATCGTGTAGGCGCCTGTCTTTTTTTCGCAGAAAAATACGGAAAAGGAAAGCATGAACATATCAAAAAGGGAAAAGGCATCGAAGGGAGGTGATAGAAAACGTGTGTATCAGTATTCATGAATTACTGGCAGTAGCCAGGGAATCCGAAGGTGTGATGGCGGTACAAGGAGATAGCATGTTGTGTGAGAAACGGTTCTTGCCGGATATTAGACATATGGTGGAGTTTTTATTATTGGAGGAAAATGAATGGTTCGGAGAAAAGGGAGCGTACCATCGTTACTTTTTGACAAAGGAAGCATACCTGGAACTGATTGATTTACAGAATCAAGGCGTCCTGCGTTTTCAAAAACAGGCTCTCGTGCTGGAAGGGCATCTGCATTATCTTCCAGCTATGCATTTTTCTGAAATTATAGGCAGAGAGAAATAACAGGCTGGAAAGAAGAAATGTGCGCGGGTGCGCTGTTTGGGATCCGGGATTCTTTCGCCGGAGATTTTCACAGAACAAGAAAGAAGGGAGTGGTAAGTGATGATCATTGGAATCGATCATGGGTATTATGCCATAAAAACAAAACAGGTGTGTTTCCCAACGGGGCTGATGCGGTACACGTATGAACCCTATACCATGCAGAATGTTCTCCAGTATGGGGGCAACTATTATGTGTGCGGGACGGGGCGGCAGACTTTAGTAAAGGACAAGACTGCCAATGATAATTATTATCTTTTGACGCTGTCGGCACTGGCACAGGAGATCAGGAAGCGAAAAGGAGAGAAAACTGCAAAGGTTGTTCTTGCAGCCGGGCTTCCTCTTACCGGGTTTGGCAGGGAGAAGCAGAAGTTTAAGGAGTATCTGTTCCGAAAGGAGTAGCCGATCCGCTTTCTTTATGAAGGGGAACGCTATGAAATCCAGATAGAAGATGTGAAACTGTTCCCTCAAGGGTATTCTGCCCTAGCTCTTTATCCGGAATATTTAAAAGATGAACCGTCTGTTCTTCTTGTTGATATCGGGGGCTGGACGGTGGACTTGATGCGGTTAGATAATGCTGTTCCGAATGCAGCTACCTGCAGAAGTCTGGAACTGGGTATTATTCGGTGCATGGATGAGATCATGGAACAGGTAAGGAGAAATGCAGGGCTGTCGGTGACAGAGACACAGATTGAGCGTGTCTTAAATGGGAAACCCTGTAGTATGCCTGCGGAAGTGGTGTCTTTGATTGAGAAGCAGGGCAGGATTTATATTGAGAAAATTCTGTCTGCGATTACCGAGGCAGGCTTTGACCTGCGGGCAGTTCCTTCCGTTTTTATGGGAGGCGGTGCGACTATTTTTCAGCACCGTATCAGCGAACAGGACCGCCTGTGCCGCCCGATTTACCTGACGGACGTCCATGCCAACGTAGCCGGATATGAACGGATTGTGGGGCAGATGAGGACACTGTGAGCCGCCCAGTCTTTTCCTTCCGTCCCAATGTGAAGAAACCAGAACATGAAAAAGCGTGGAAGATCCTCATGGATGTTCCGGCAGGGCAGAGGAATCAGTATCTGGTGGATGTAATCTTGGAAAAGGAAGAGCGGGAAACCTTGCGGCAATTGATTCAGGAGACTGTTCGAGAAGAACTGAAAAGTGGCGGAATGGAACAATCTGCAACACAGGAACGGGAAGAAATTCCGAATCAAATGTTAGATTTTTTGTTTCAGATGGAACAGGAGTAAAGGGGGTGAGGCCTATGGATACAGAAAATATGGAATTGTTGGATATGCTTGGGTTTCAGGAACATTTGACATGGATTCTTTAGTGGGTATTGTGAATGGATTTCTTTCAAACTTTGGAGTATGTTGTGTATAACAAAACGAAAGGGGAATCGCAGATGGCAGAGATGAAAAACATATGCGGAAAGATCCCGGTGGAATTGCATGAGAAAGTAAGAGCCGAGATTGAAGAGAAGGATTTCCGGCTCATTTCATAATGTGCAAAGTTATGTAACAGATTTAAACCATTCCTCAGTCTTTTTATAATAATCAATAATATCGCTAATGCCATCCCTATTTATTTCTTCATACCAGTTTTCATGTCCGTTGGAAAAATTAAAAAAGCTAATTGCATTATCATAATATTCAGAGAAGTCAGGATTAGCCTGAATTATTCACGCTGGCGGTACCAATTATGGAAAAACCCGTATAGTTACTGTGTTTTCAACCGCTTTACATTTT
>NZ_CALPDG010000009.1 GCF_943193195.1 Mediterraneibacter agrestimuris
AACCAGAACACATCAGCATAAACGAGCACTCGCGTTGACTTCCCGTAAATTTATACGTCTGCTCTTTGGTCTGCTGGGCAAGGGCCAACTCTACTCTCTGGAAAAGAGTAGGTAATCCATATCGAATTCCTAACTTACGTCTTTTTTTGAGAAACAAGCCGTAGGTTTATTAAGATTACCCTTTTCCCTGAAAATCTTTTTAAAATAACTCTTGACTATTTACCAAATTGCTTTCTATGATGCTGCCCGTAAGCTGATTCGTTATTATTCAATATAACAGAGGAAAGTGACAGGAGAGTGACAATTTCATAAAAACAGAAAAATACGGCAAGGGTATGTGGAGCACTCCTCAGCCGCATTTTTTATGTCTTATACAGTTATTTCTAGTCTTCTTTTTCCATGGATACGGACCTTTTTCATATCTGCCTGTACCGTTAATTATATAAAATTCTTTAGATTTATGCAACTTGAGGAATGAGGAATGTTACTTTTCACACCCGGGCCGTGCACTACGCTGCACGGCCTGGGACCAGTACAGTATCGGGGCTGGAATCCGGTTTCTTGCCGTAAGGCAACTTTAAATAGACCGGATTCGTTGCTTTGAGCACCGTAGGTGTGAAAAGTAACGATTTGTGGTTGACTTTTAAAAAGAAACGGTGTAAAGTAATCTTACTAGAAACAGAATAATGCAACTTTCTCTTATTCAGAGCAGTGGAGATACAAAGGATCTGTGAAGCTGCGGCAACCCCTTTTAAAGGAAGGTGCCAGCCTGAGCGATGAAGTCGAACAATAAGGGGATTGTTATGATAATAATTACGACAGTCCGCTTTTTACGCGAAAAGCAACGAGTCGGGATGAATAAGAGGGAGAACCGTTGAGAATTCTGCTTGCAGAAGTTCCAACGGTTCTCCCTCTTATTCATGGGGCGATTGCCCGCAGTCAAGAAGTGCAGTTTCGAGACACAGCGGCGAGGAAACAGAAGAAGCGCAGTTTCGAGAAATAGCCAATAGAGAAGAGAAAGGCAAGTATAAGAAAAAGGAGAATACAAATGGAAAAGATTTTATTTACTTCAGAATCAGTAACAGAAGGACATCCGGATAAGATGTGCGACCAGATTTCAGATGCTATTCTGGACGCTTTGGTAGAGCAGGATCCGATGAGCCGTGTTGCCTGCGAGACATGTACGACTACAGGTCTTGTAATGGTGATGGGAGAAATTACGACCAACGCTTATGTGGACATTCAAAAAATTGTCCGCGACACAGTGCGTGAAATCGGATATACAAGAGCAAAATATGGATTTGATGCAGAAACCTGCGGTGTTATTACGGCAATCGACGAACAGTCAGCAGACATTGCTCTTGGAGTAGACAAGGCTTTGGAAGCAAAGGAAAAACAAATGTCTGATGAAGATGCTATTGAAGCGATCGGTGCAGGAGATCAGGGGATGATGTTCGGATATGCATCTGATGAGACAGAAGAGTATATGCCGTATCCGATCGCTATGGCACACAAGCTGGCATTACAGCTCACAAAGGTGAGAAAGGATGGAACGCTTGATTATCTTCGTCCGGACGGTAAAACGCAGGTTACAGTAGAATATGATGAGAATGGAAATCCGAAACGTCTGGAAGCGATTGTACTTTCTACACAGCATGACCCGGAAGTAACACAGGAGCAGATTCATAAGGATATTAAGGAATATGTATTTAAACCGATTCTTCCGGCAGATATGGTGGATCAGGATACAAAGTTCTTTATTAATCCGACAGGACGTTTTGTAATTGGCGGACCTCATGGAGACAGTGGTTTGACAGGACGAAAGATTATCGTGGATACATACGGCGGTATGGCAAGCCACGGCGGCGGTGCATTTTCCGGAAAGGACTGTACAAAGGTAGATCGTTCTGCAGCTTATGCGGCACGTTATGCTGCAAAAAATATCGTAGCAGCAGGGCTTGCAAAGAAGTGTGAGATTCAGCTTGCTTATGCGATTGGTGTTGCACATCCCACTTCTGTTCGTGTTAATACTTATGGAACAGGTGTTGTTTCTGATACCAAACTGGTAGAGATTATCCGTGAGAACTTTGATCTGCGTCCGGCGGGTATTATCAAGATGCTGGATCTTCGCCGTCCGATTTATAAACAGACAGCGGCATACGGACATTTTGGAAGAACAGATGTAAGTCTTCCTTGGGAGCAGTTAGACAAGGCAGAAGAGCTAAAGAAGTATTTGTAAATGGTTAATAAAAGTAACGATTCTATTAAATTTCAATAAAACTAACAGCGGACATCTTGCGGTGTCCGCTTTATTTATGGTACTGTTAATGACAGGAGACAGAAACAGTGGTCTGTTTGTTACTGTGCACAGCAGCAGGCTGTGAACAGTAACATCTGTTTTATACAATGTGGAGGCGGAGGATGAAACTTAGAACAAAACTGATTATTTCATTTATGGCAGTGGTCATTCTTACTACGCTTTTGACTACGGTGGGCGTGCGGATGCTTGCGTTAGAGGCAATGGGAGATGTGCAGCAGATGTACATGATTGTTATTTTCGTGACGGTGGCACTTTTAATTTACTGGATTTACCGAACGATTTCGATTCCTCTTGCTAAGCTGCAGCGGGCAGTCCGCAATATCAAGGAAGGCAATTTGGATTTTGAGATTCACGCTGAGGCGGATGACGAGATTGGACAGCTTTGTCAGGACTTTGAAGAAATGCGTCTTCGTCTGAAGGCAAATGCAGAAGAGAAGATTGCATATGACAGGGAAAATAAAGAATTGATCAGTAACATTTCCCATGATCTGAAGACTCCTATTACCGCGATTAAAGGGTATGTGGAGGGAATTATGGATGGTGTTGCGGATACGCCGGAAAAGATGGACAGATACATCAAAACGATATACAATAAAGCCAATGAGATGGATTTGCTCATCAATGAGCTGACCCTTTATTCTAAGATTGACACGAATAGGATTCCGTATAATTTTACGACAATTTCGGCGAAAGATTATTTTTCCGACTGTGCAGAGGATTTGTATATCGAGCTGGAATCGAAGGGGGTAGTTTTTGAATATCACAATTATATAGAGGAAGATTCTAAGGTCATTGTAGATCCGGAACAGCTTAGAAGGGTGATTAGCAATATTGTCTCCAATTCTATGAAATATACAGATAAGCCGCGGCGGAATATTACAATGAATGTCCGGGATGTGGGAGATTTTATTCAGATAGAATTAGGCGATAACGGTAAAGGAATTGCGGCAAAGGATTTACCGAATATATTTGACCGTTTTTACCGGACAGATGCGTCACGAAATTCATCCAAAGGCGGCAGCGGAATCGGACTGTCTATTGTGAAGAAGATTGTTGAAGAGCATGGCGGCAAAATTTGGGCGGTCAGTGAAGAAGGGAAAGGAACAACAATGTATTTTGTTGTCAGAAAATATCAGGAGGTGCCGATGAATGAGTAAACGGATTTTGATTGTTGAAGATGAAGAGAGTATTGCAGATCTTGAGAAGGACTATCTGGAATTGAGCAATTTTGAAGTGGAGGTTGCGAATGACGGACAGACAGGTCTGAATCTGGCAATGAACAGTGATTTTGATCTGATCATTCTGGATTTGATGCTTCCGGGGGTGGACGGATTTGAAATTTGCCGTCAGGTGCGCGGCAGCAAGAATACACCGATTATTATGGTGTCTGCTAAAAAGGACGATATTGATAAAATCAGAGGTTTAGGTTTAGGAGCTGACGACTATATGACGAAGCCGTTCAGCCCAAGTGAACTGGTGGCTCGTGTGAAGGCACATCTGGCGAGATATGAACGTCTGATTGGAAGCGTGGTGGAGGAAAACGAGATTATCGAAATCCGTGGGCTGAAGATTGATACTACAGCAAGACGAGTATGGGTGAACGGTGAGGAACGCTCTTTTACTACAAAGGAATTTGACCTGCTCACATTTTTAGCGGGGCATCCGAATCATGTGTATACGAAGGAAGAACTGTTCCGGGAAATCTGGGATATGGAATCCATTGGGGATATCGCAACTGTAACTGTACATATTAAGAAGATTCGTGAGAAGATTGAATATGATACCTCACATCCGCAGTATATTGAGACAATCTGGGGGGTAGGATACAGGTTTAAAGTTTAAAAAGATACTGCAGACAATGTAGAGAAGGAATATAAATACATCCGGAAGCTTTCTGGGTGTATTTTTGCTGCTGCTTATTAGGATATCGAACGTTTCCATGAATCCGTGCTCTTTGCCTTTAAAGGCTCTTTGTTTTTGAACGTATTTGTGGCGGCTGATATCTTAACTATCGACAGCGATTCTTTGCAGAGTTTTGTACTTGCAAATAAAGCGTTGTTTATTTATATTAGTATTAAAGGATATAACCGCCTGGTCATAAGGGCAGGCGGTTATCACAGTATCAGTAAAAATAGCGGACGATAGTCATCCGGTATATTTGGATATAATGGGGAAGACAAGAAGATGATTACAAGTACAAGCAATAAAAATGTAAAAGAAGTCGTGCAGCTTCGGAAGAAGAGTAAGGCACGTTCACAGGCGGGGATATTTCTCGTGGAAGGAATTCGTATGATTCAGGAAGCTCCGCGTGAGCAGCTTTTGAAGCTATATGTGACAGAGGGATTTTATCAAAGACATAAAGAAGATCTGGGGATACAGATTATAGGAGATTCCCGTGGAAAACAGAATCATTTGGGGGCGGAAGATACGGAGGGAAGACCTTTTTGTGCGGAACTGGTATCAGACAATGTATTTGAATATATGTCAGATACGAAGACCCCACAGGGAGTTCTGGGAATTGTGAAACAGACAAAATATAGTCTGGAGGAAATTCTTGGCGGAAATGTGATGGGAACAGGCGGCGCCGTACCGGAACAGGCGGCAAGGACACACAGACCTGCGCCCCATCTCGTTACGCTTGACAATTTACAGGATCCGGGGAATCTGGGAACGATATTCCGTACGGCAGAGGCAGCGGGGGTAACCGGAATTGTGATGAGTAAAGATTGTGTGGATATTTATAATCCAAAGACCATTCGCTCTACTATGGGAGCGATCTACCGGATGCCGTTTTTGTATGTAGAGGACTTGAAAGAGACAATAGATACTTTGAAAAAAACAGGAATCCGCGTATATGCGGCGCATCTGGACGGCAAGAATGCCTATGATCAGGAAGATTACCGGGGCGGCACGGCATTTTTGATCGGGAATGAGGGAAATGGTCTGCGCCGTGAGATCGCAGACAGTGCAGATGCATGGATTCAAATTCCGATGGCGGGACAGGCAGAATCTCTGAATGCGGCTGTTGCTGCGGCAATTCTTATGTTTGAAGCCAGCAGACAGCGCAGGGAGAATTAACGACTGACTGGTTCAGAGTAATAGTAGAAAGAAGGTGAGATGTTTATGTTGTATACATACCCCGATTATTATTCTGAGTTTCACTGTATCGCCGATGCCTGTGAGGATACTTGTTGTGCAGGCTGGCAGATCGTAGTGGATGACAGATCGCTGCGCCGTTATCACTGTGAAGACGGACCGTATAAGAAGAAACTGCATGCTTCTGTTAATTGGAGGCAGAAAGTATTTCGTCAGGACAAGGAGGCGAGGTGTGCGTTTTTGTGTGAGGACAATCTCTGTGATATGTACCGGAACTTGGGCGCAGACAGTTTGTGCAGAACCTGCCGGCTCTATCCGAGGCACATAGAAGAGTTTGAAGGGATTCGGGAAATTTCTTTGTCTATTTCCTGCCCGGAAGCGGCGCACCTTCTGATCGAACGAAGGGAGCCGGTGACATTTCATTCGGTAGAAAAAGAAGGTACAGAAGAATATGAGGATTACGACCCGTTTTTATATTCTATGCTTGCAGACGCAAGAGAATGTTTATTCGAGATTTTGCAGAACCGGAATCTTCCGATGGAAAACCGAATACTGCTCAGCCTTGGTGTTGCCTATGATATGGAAAACAGAGTTGCCGGAGGTAAATTATTTGAATGTGAAGCAGTTTTTGAGAAGTACCGGAAGCAGACTTGGTTTTTTGCTGCGGGAATGAAAGCGGACAAGTACCGTAAAGATATGAAAAAGCGATATCTGTTTTCCAGGGAAATGTTCGGGAATCTGCGGGAGCTGGAGCTTCTCAGAAAGGATTGGGAATACCAGTTAAATGAGGCAGAAATTCTGTTGTTTGCATATGGGGCGGATGGATACGGTAAGATTCAAGAAGCCTTTTATCAGTGGGAACAGGAGCAGCGAAAGAGTGGGTCGGAGGATGCAGGCGAGACGGAGACCAAGGAGACAGAAGGCAGAAAGCAGGAGAAGGACTGGGATTGGAACATTTTCAGTGAGCAGTTGATGGTTTATTTTATATTTACCTATTTCTGCGGGGCAGTTTATGATGGAGAAATTTTTGTAAATGTGCAGATGGCAGCGGCAAGCGTATCGGTCATATGGGATTTGCTGGCAGTACGCTGGCTTAAGAATGAGAAGACGCTGGACGCTGAGGATGTAAAAGAGGTAGTGTACCGCTATTCCAGAGAACTGGAGCATTCCGATAAGAACAAAGCACATTTTCGGGAGAAGTTAAAAAAACAGAGTACATTATTTTACTGCTTATAATAATTTATAAATTAAAATAATAAAAAATTCGCCCGGAACGGTTTTTTTCCGTAAATGTTCGTGTTAAACTATGAACGGATAAAAGATAAAAGAATGTTTGAAGAAATAAAAGGAGACAGAAAATGGGTGGATTTTTTGGCGTAGCATCAAAGAAGAACTGTACCTTGGAATTGTTTCATGGCATAGATTATCATTCACATCTCGGAACAAGACGAGGCGGAATGGCGATGTATGGAGAAGCAGGATTTCAGAGAGCGATTCATAATATCGAGAATTCTCCGTTCCGTACTAAATTTGAAAAAGATGTGGAGGAGATGAACGGGCATCTGGGTATTGGATGCATCTCTGATTACGAGCCGCAGCCACTTTTAATTCAGTCACATCTAGGAAGCTTTGCAATTACGACGGTCGGTAAGATTAATAATGAAAAAGAGCTGTTAGGGAAATTATATACACACGGACATACGCATTTTCAGGAAATGAGCGGCGGTAAGATTAACGCAACAGAGTTGATCGCTTCTTTGATCTGTAAGGCGGACAGTCTTGTGGAAGGTATTAAATTTGTACAGGGGCTTGTAGATGGTTCTATGGCGATGCTTCTGATGACAAAAGATGGTTTATATGCTGCCCGTGACAAATATGGGCGGACTCCGCTGTTTATCGGAAAGCGTGAGGATGGTTATTGTGTATCTTTTGAGAGCTTTGCATATATCAATCTGGGATTTTGCGATTATAAAGAGTTAGGACCTGCGGAGATTGTACATATCACAGCAGACAGTGTGGAAACAGTCAGCCCTCCGGGAGAAGAACTGAAGATATGTTCATTTATGTGGGTATATTATGGGTATCCCACATCGACTTATGAAGGTGTCAATGTGGAGGAAATGCGTTACAAATGCGGAAGTATGCTGGCGAAGCGTGACGAGGATAATGTGTCGCCGGATATTGTAGCGGGCGTGCCGGATTCCGGGATTGCTCATGCAATCGGATATGCCAATGAATCGGGGATTCCGTATGCGAGGCCGTTTATCAAATATACGCCGACATGGGCACGGTCTTTCATGCCGACCAATCAGAGTCAGCGTGAGTTGGTTGCCAGAATGAAGCTGATTCCGGTGCAGGCATTGATCGAGGATAAGAAACTGCTTTTGATAGATGATTCCATCGTACGTGGAACACAGCTTAAGGAGACAACAGACTTCCTGTATCAGAGCGGAGCCGAAGAGGTACATGTGCGCCCGGCATGCCCGCCGCTTCTGTTCGGGTGTAAGTATTTGAATTTCTCACGTTCTAAGTCAGAACTGGATTTGATAACGAGAAGGATCATTGCAGAGCGAGAAGAAGAGGTGACGCCGGAGATTCTGGCAGAATATGCAGATCCGTGCAGTAAAAAATACGAAGAGATGGTAGAGGAGATACGGAAACGCCAGAATTTTACATCATTGCGTTTTCATCGGCTGGATGACCTGGTTGAGGCGATCGGGCTGCCGAAGTGTAAGCTGTGTACATATTGTTTTGATGGAAAAGAATAAGAAAATTAAAAAAACTATTGATTTTTGTTTGAACCTATGATATGATAACACTCGTGTCAGAGATGATGCGGGTGTAGTTCAATGGTAGAACACCAGCCTTCCAAGCTGGATACGTGGGTTCGATTCCCATCACCCGCTTTTTTCATACCATTTTATATGAACAGAGAATAAAGTTACGGCATAAGCTCATAATGAGTTTATGCCGTTTCCTGTGTCACAAAAACCCTCTGGAGGATGCGCACATGGCACGAGAATGCACCAAGGCGCAATCCTTATTTGTGGTTATTAGAATTATCAGATAATAACTGGAAAAATTAAAAAAAGTTTCTCTTCCATTTTACAATGGAATATGGTATTGTAGACTAACAGATACAATATATGGTGTCTGTAAATGGTAAAAAACTATATTTTGTTGTAAAAAGGGCAAAAACTCAGGGTATAAGTGCGAAAAGCACTAGTAATATTAAGAAAAAAGGGGAGATGAAATAAGATGGAAGTAAAGACCAATATCATCAAACGAAATGGAAAGGAAGTTAATTTTGACGTTTCCAAAATTACGAATGCGATTCGGAAAGCGAACAGAGAAATCGATAAGCTGCACCGTCTGAATGAGTATCAGATAGAGGCGATTGGAGATATGATCGCACAAGAGGTTGAAGGGGCTACACATGCGGTTAATGTCGAGGACATACAAGATATGGTAGAAACGGGAATTATGGGGATGCGTGGATATGAGGTGGCGCAGAAGTATGTGCGCTACCGTTATAGAAGAGAGATTACCCGTAAGGCTAACACAACTGATAATGGAATCCTTGCTCTTTTGGAGCACATTAATGAAGAAGTGAAGCAGGAGAATTCTAATAAGAATCCGATCATCAATTCTACGCAGAGAGATTACATGGCAGGTGAGGTCAGCAAGGATCTTTCCAAACGTGTTCTTTTGCCTGAGGAGATTGTAAAGGCACATGAAGAAGGGATCATTCATTTCCATGATACAGATTACTATGCACAGAAAGAGCATAACTGTGATCTGATTAATTTGGAAGATATGCTGCAGAATGGTACGGTCATCAGTGAGACGATGATCGAAAAGCCGCACAGTTTCTTTACTGCATGTAACGTAACGACACAGATTGTTGCACAGGTAGCAAGTAATCAGTATGGAGGACAGTCCTTTACACTGGCGCATCTTGCCCCGTTTGTAGATGTCAGCAGACAAAAGATCCGCAGGAATGTGATTGAAGAACGTACAGCGTGCAAAGAGCCTTTGGATGAGGAAATTATTTCTAAGGTAACAGAGAGACGTCTGAGAGAAGAAGTTAAGAGTGGTATTCAGACCATTCAGTATCAGTTGATCACTTTGATGACTTGTAACGGACAGGCGCCGTTTGTTACAGTATTTATGTATCTGGATGAAGTGCCTGAGGGACAGACAAGAACCGATCTGGCAATGATCATTGAAGAAGTTTTGATCCAGCGTATGCAGGGAGTGAAGAACGAAAAGGGTGTGTGGATCACGCCGGCATTCCCGAAACTGATTTATGTATTGGATGAGGATAATATTACTGAGGAAGCTCCATACTGGCATCTGACAGAACTGGCGGCAAAATGTACTGCGAAGCGTCTTGTTCCAGATTATATTTCTGCAAAGATGATGAAGGAACTGAAAAAAGGCTGTGTATATACTTGCATGGGATGCCGTTCTTTCCTGACTGTAGAGGAAAGCCAGAAAAACCCGGACGGAAGCTACAAGTTCTATGGGCGTTTTAATCAGGGTGTTGTAACAATTAATCTAGTAGATGTGGCATGCTCCTCGGAAGGGGACTTTGATAAGTTCTGGAAGATTCTGGATGAACGTCTGGAATTGTGCCACAGAGGTCTGCGCTGCAGACATGAGCGTCTTCTGGGAACTGTGTCCGATGTGGCTCCGATCCTCTGGCAGAATGGTGCGCTGGCACGTTTGAAAAAGGGCGAGACGATCGACAAGCTGCTCTATAACGGATATTCTACGATTTCTCTCGGATATGCGGGACTGCATGAGATGTGCATGAGAATGTACGGAGTATCACATACACACCCGGAAGCAAGAGAATTTGCATTGAAGGTGATGCAGCGTTTGAATGACAAGTGTGCTGAGTGGAAGGCAGCAGAGAATATAAGTTATTCCGTATACGGTACGCCGATGGAGTCTACCACATATAAGTTTTCAAAATGTCTTCAGAAGCGTTTTGGAATCATTGAGGGTGTAACAGATAAGAATTATATTACAAACAGCTACCACGTACACGTATCTGAGGAAATCAAAGCCTTTGATAAACTGAAATTCGAGTCTGAATTCCAGAAATTGTCTCCGGGAGGTGCGATCAGTTATGTGGAAGTTCCGAATATGCAGAATAATATTCCGGCAGTATTGTCTGTTATGCAGTTTATTTACGATAATATTATGTATGCGGAATTGAATACAAAGAGTGATTATTGCGAGCGTTGTGGATATGACGGAGAAATTCTGATCAAAGAAGACGATGCTGGTAAGCTGATATGGGAGTGTCCGAACTGCGGTAACCGTGACCAGGATAAGATGTCAGTAGCCCGCAGAACCTGCGGATATATCGGAACACAGTTCTGGAACCAGGGGCGTACACAAGAGATTAAAGACCGTGTACTTCACCTGTAAAGAGGTGGTATCATGAATTATGCAAATATAAAAGACTGTGATATTGCAGATGGTCCTGGAGTCAGGGTCAGTCTGTTTGTATCCGGCTGCAGACATCACTGCAAGGGGTGCTTTAATGCAGAGACTTGGGACTTCAACTTTGGCAAGCCTTATACGGAGGAGACAGAGGAAGAGATATTACGTCTCCTTGAACCGGATTATATACAGGGGTTTACTCTGCTTGGAGGAGAACCATTTGAACCGGAGAATCAGGTGATTCTCGTACATTTACTGAAGAAGATTCGGGAGCGGCTGCCTAAGAAGGATATCTGGTGTTATACAGGCTATCTGTATGATGTAGATTTGATTGAAGCCGGTAAGGTGTATACGGAAGTAACGAAGGAAATGCTGTCTTATATTGATGTGCTGGTAGATGGGGAGTTTATTGAAGCAGAGAAAGACCTGTCGTTGGAATTCCGCGGAAGCCGGAATCAAAGAATCGTGAAAAGGGAGGAATTCAAATTAGAAAAATAAGTGAAAATGCTATATACTTAAATTATAAATCAGACTAAAAAAGTATGCTAAGCCACAGGTTAAAAATTCCGGCTTAGCATATTTTTTTGTAACTGTTACATTTTTTTAGATAAGAGGTTAAGAAAAAAGATGTGATACTAGGAATTATATGTTATACTGAAATCATAGTTTAAATTCTTACGGGATTAGATTGGGAAGGAGGATTTTGGTATGGATAAAGCTGCAATGTATAAGCTGACTTATGGATTGTTTGTGCTGACTGCGAAGGATGGCGAGAAGGATAACGGGTGTATTATCAACACAGCTATGCAGGTGACCACTACACCGAATCGAGTGACAATTGTAGTCAATAAGCAGAATTATACACACGACATGATTATGAAAACAAAGGAGTTCAATGTATCCTGCATCAGTGAGGCGGCAGATTTTGATTTATTCAAACATTTTGGGTTCCAGAGCGGAAGAAACGTAGATAAGACGGAAGGAAGAGCTTACCCACGTGCAGAGAATGGGATTATTTATATTCCTGAAATGACAAGCGCATACATTTCCGGCAAGGTGATCGCGGAAACAGATCTGGGAACACATACGATGTTTCTGGCGGATGTAACGGACGGTAAGGTGTTGAGTGATGTGGAGGCAGTTTCTTACAGTTATTATCAGAAAAATATTAAACCTGCGCCGCAGCCAGTGAAGAAAACAAGCTGGGTATGTAAGATCTGCGGATATGTGCATGAGGGAGAAGTGCTTCCAGATGATTTTACCTGTCCGTGGTGTAAGCATCCGGCTTCTGATTTTGAGAAGAAAGAGGCATAAATCATAGCTTTTAAAATGTAATCAAAGATACAACACGATAAGAGAGGAAAGAACGATGAACTTTTTAGAGGAAAGAATTGCAAAAGACGGAATGGTAAAGGCAGGTAATGTATTGAAAGTTGACAGTTTTTTGAATCATCAGATGGATATTGGACTGTTCGACCAGATGGGGGCAGAGTTTAAGAAGCGATTTGCAGATAAACAAATTAACAAGATTCTGACAATTGAAGCTTCTGGAATCGGAATTGCCTGTATCGCAGCCCAGCATTTTCAAGTACCGGTCGTATTTGCAAAGAAATCAAAAAGTATCAACTTAGAAGGGGAAATGCTTGTAGCAGAGGTGGAGTCTTTTACGCATAAGTGTATCAATCATGTGATCGTAGCAAAGAAATTCCTCGGACCGGAGGATCGTGTATTGATCATAGATGATTTCCTTGCAAACGGATGTGCGCTGCAAGGGCTGATCCAGATCGTGCAGTCTGCGGGAGCAACAGTAGAGGGAATCGGAATTGCTGTTGAGAAAGGTTTTCAGGCAGGCGGACGTATCATTCGTAATTTGGGCTTCCAATTAGAGTCTCTGGCGATTGTGGAGAGTATGGATGCTGAGACAGGAGAAATTGTATTCCGCGAACAGTAGGATGAAAATAGAGCATTACAAAGGAATTAAATTACATATATATAGAATGACCGCCATAATATGCAGCGGTCTTCTTGTATTTGGTTTGGATATCTTTGATCAAGGTATTTCCGTTCAGGCGGCAGACAAAAGCTGCAGTGGAATTTTATTAGAGTCTTTGTCGGAAAAAACACCGAAGAAGGATTACCAGTTCAAAGATTATGCCGATGAGTTAAAACGAAGGGAATATACATATAAGATATCTGTGAAGCAGGCAGAGGAATTGTTGGAAGGATCAGGAGAGATTGCACCAGTGCATGAGGACTGGCTTGCATCTAAAGAGCAGATGCGGGAGTTGAAAAAAGAACTTAT
Source organism: Mediterraneibacter agrestimuris (assembly GCF_943193195.1). Classification (GTDB taxonomy): domain Bacteria; phylum Bacillota; class Clostridia; order Lachnospirales; family Lachnospiraceae; genus Schaedlerella; species Schaedlerella agrestimuris. The sequence goes on from NZ_CALPDG010000009.1 coordinate 13,176, forward strand.
AAAGTTATTGAAAGATACAGATGGAACATGGAGTATCTATGTCAAAGACTTAAAGAGCAGAGTATCCTTTTCGATTCATAATGAAGAAATGTATGCCGCAAGTCTGGTCAAGCTCTTTGTGATGGAAAAATGTTTTGCAGATTATAAAGAGCTTGTGGCGAATGATATGAAGAACAGTGATGATAAGGAGTGCAGTACAAAGCATATTAGTACGCTTCTGAAAGGAATGATCGAAGTGTCTGATAACGAATCTTTTAATGAATTAGTAAAGCTGCAGAATGCGGACAGGGATTTTGAGGAGGGAGCGGAAGAAATCAATCAATATTTGGAAACACAGGGATATACAGATACCGGGGTGTACCATACACTTCATCCATCGTTTTCAGAATGTGAGTGGATTTCAGATGAGCGAAATCATACATCTGTGGAAGACTGCGGTCTTCTGCTGGAACGGATTTATGAGGGAGATTGTGTATCAAAGAAAGCCTCTGCAGAAATGATGGAGCTTTTGCTGAATCAGCAATTGACAGAGAAAATCCCGGCGGGGCTGCAGGAGAATGAAATGGTAGTGTGCGCCAATAAAACCGGAGAGACAGAATCAGACAACCATGACGCAGCGATTGTGTTCGGTTCAAAGAAAGATTATGTGCTTTGTATTATGTCCTCAGAGTGGGAGGACAGTAATGAAGCGGTTGCAGCCATTCAGGAGATATCAAAAATCGTGTATGAAATGTTAAATAATGATAAGTAACGGAATATGAAAAAGGAAAATTTGGACTTGTCCACTTTGTTTGTAGCATCGAATAGTGCAATGTAGTGCGGCAAGGCGCAGGTATACATAAATTCTTTAATCTTCTTAAGAATTTCTTTTATTTCTTATAATGTCCTCCTTTAGATATGTTCAGTATCATGATATCAAGGTCGAAAGACTTCATGATACGAACAGCTAAAGGGGGACTTTTTTATGAGTATCCAGACATTAACAAATTATTTTATTGAATACGGAGCCTTTTTTATTTTCCTGATCGTATTGCTGGAATACCTGAATCTTCCGGGATTTCCAGCGGGGGTGATCATGCCGCTGGCGGGAATCTGGGCGGCAAAAGGTGAAATCAGTTTTCCGGCGGTGCTGATGATTTCGGTTGCGGCGGGCTTAGTCGGAAGCTGGGCGCTGTATCTGCTCGGAAGAGTGGGAGGACCGAAGGTCATGGGCGTTTATTTTAGGAAGTTTCCAAAGCATCAGCCGGTGATTGAGGACAAGATGGCGATGCTTAGGGAAAAGGGCTGTATTGGTGTTTTTGTCAGCAAGCTGCTTCCGATGGTGCGTACAATCATTTCGATTCCGGCGGGAATGGTGCAGATGAATTTTATGAAATATACAGTCAGCTCCGTACTTGGAATCTTTATTTGGAATCTGGTATTTGTAGGCGCGGGATATTACTTTGGAGACGCGGCGATCCAGATGCTGGCATAAAAAAGATTAAGAGCACGTAAGCAGCCAAAAGACGACTGCTAAGTGCTCATAACAAAGGAGAAGAGATATGAAGATAGCGATGTTGACGAATAATTATAAGCCTTTTGTAGGGGGCGTGCCGATTTCTGTGGAGCGGCAGGCGGAGGAACTGGTGAAACTGGGGCATGAAGTGACGGTATTTGCCCCGGAATATGAGATTGCCGGGGAAGAAGAAAAGAAGGGGAATAAAGTAAACTGCGGGACTGATGGAAGGGGGCGGAAATATGAATATGACAATGGAATCCGAGTGATTCGTTTTCGTACTGGGAAAAGTTGTATGGAGAATGGAATGGTATATCCGAGACTTATTTTAAAAGAAATTACCGATGTCTTTGAAATGGAGTCTTTTGATCTGATCCATACCCATCACCCAATGTTTGTGGGACCGACAGCGCTGTACTTGAGCAGGAAATATCAGATTCCGGTGGTTTATACCTATCATACGAGGTATGAGGATTATTTACATTATTTGGATTTTTTACGGGAGGATAGAATATTTCCGGGGATAAGAAGGCAGATGCTAAAAGCTGCAAAAAAAGTGATTGTACCGGGGTATATGCGGTGGTTTACCAATCAGTGCGATTTGGTTCTGGCGCCGACAGCTGGAATGCTTCATCGTATCCGGGAGAATGGAACTCACGTACAGACGGCAGTATTTCCGACGGGTCTGAAAGAAGAATTTTATCAGGAATATCCGCAGGAGGCTGCAGCGATCCGGAAAAGATATCTTCCAAAAGGAGGAATCTTGTTTTGCACAACGGGAAGACTGGAAGCGGAGAAGAATCCCGGATTTTTGCTGGATGGAATTGTAAAACTGAAAGAGAAAATGAGTAAACCATTTCAAGTGCTATTTATTGGGAGCGGAAGTATGAGAAAGATGCTGGAGCAAAAAGCAGAAGAAATGGGGATTGCAGATGTGGTTAAATTTCTTGGAAATGTGCCTAACGGGCAGGTAAACCGTTATTTGCAGGCAAGTGATCTGTTTCTTTTTGCATCTAAGTCTGAGACTCAAGGAATCGTACTTGCCGAAGCATTTGCCGCAGGCTGTCCGGTTGTGGCGGTGGATGCGTCAGGGGTAGAGGATATTGTAGAGAACGGGGTAAATGGGTACAAGGCAACGGAAGACGTGGATGTGTGGAGCAGCAAGGTGCTGGAAGCGTTGGAGCAACAGGAATATATGAAGGAACAGGCGAAGATTACAGCGGAAGGATACCGCTCCGGCAGACTTGCGGTATATGAAGAATTATTATATGGACAGTGTATTGCGGCAAAAGCGTGCAGACAGGAGGAAACGGGATATGAGTATGAAGAGGATAGGGCAGAGAATCTTACAGGACGTGTTTTCCGGGTATTTAAAACTTCTTGAGAAGACAGTGAAGATCGACTGGCAGGAAGAAGAACTGTGCGGCAGCAGTCAGATTTTTGGATTCTGGCATGAAGACAGTTTCTTTATGAATCTGGTACTGAAAAATCTGGCGGGAAAGACAGCGCCGGTGGATGTGGTTGTGACAGCGGACACAAGGGGAGATTATATTGAGCATATGATACAGAAATGCGGCGGAAGTGTAATTCGTGTTCCTGACGGTTATGCAGCTTTTGGTGCGTTAAAGATGTTAATGCAGCGTTCTTATGAGCAGGCGCGTTCGCTGGCGGTAGCGCTGGATGGTCCGCTGGGACCCAGGCATGAGCCGAAAAAGCTGGCGTTCTATCTGTCGGAACAAAAAGGTGAGGATTTTGTGGGGATAAGCTTACACTATTCTGCATGTCTGCGGATGTTTTGGAGATGGGACAATTATGCTGTTCCTCTTCCGTTCTCTAAAGTGACTGTGGCAGTAAAGGATTACGGTGAGGTCAGCAAACGAGAAATTCCGCAGCTTCCGGTACGGGCAGTGCCGTGGAATGGGGATGTACTGCGGTATCAAAAAATGATATAATGTGCACGGACACAAAGAATCAAGCCGTGCGCAGTGACATTTGATTCTTGTGCGTGAACCATAATAAAAATATCGCAGGAGGAATGAGAAGCGTGGAGATGAATCATGTACTTGTGGTGGAGGATGATAAAGAAATCAGAGAGGGCGTCCAGATTTATCTGAAAAGTCAGGGATACGAGGTGTTTCAGGCAGCAGATGGAATGGAAGGACTTGAAGTGATAGAACGGGAGGAAATCCATCTGGCAATCGTGGATATTATGATGCCCCGGATGGATGGAATCCATATGACAATGAAACTGCGGGAAAAATATGATTTTCCGGTTATTATGCTTTCAGCTAAATCAGAAGAGGTTGACAAGGTGATGGGTTTGAATATCGGCGCCGATGATTATGTAACCAAGCCTTTTACTCCGATGGAGCTGATGGCGCGGGTGAATTCACAGCTCCGCCGTTATAAGCGGTTTATGGAGAAGCTGGAACCAAAGGAAAATGTGCATATGATCGGCGGATTGGAGATCAATGAGGATACAGTACAGGTGACGGTAGACGGCAGCCTGGTAAAACTGACGCCTATAGAGTACAAAATATTATTGCTGCTGGCGAAAAGTCCGGGACATGTATTTTCTGCGGAAGAGATTTACGAGAGAGTATGGCAGGAGCGTGCCATCAACACGGATACGATTATGGTCCATGTCCGGAATATCCGGGAGAAGATTGAATTGGATCCGAAGAATCCAAAATATTTGAAGGTGGTGTGGGGTGTTGGTTACAAAATTGAAAAACAACCGTAAATTTGCAATCTTTCTTATGATTGTAGCTGTGCTTGCGGGCGCAGTTGTAATGGTGAGCGCTTATCCGATTTTTGCAGTGAATCTGTCAGAGGGAATCGCGGATGAAGTACAGGAGGAAAAACTGACGGAGCTGTCTGATGAACTGAAGGATGGAGTCTGCTTTCTTTCTAATCAGGCATATGGATATATAGACCAGTCGGAAATGAATTTTTATTATGGTATGGAAGGTTTTATGCTTCTTCGGAAGTATATGGATTATGAAATCTTTGACTTCGATGGCAAGGCGCTCCTTGGGGAAGATAACAGCAGTAAAGTGAAGGAACTGGTCAAAGAAGAGACAGATTATGCATTCCGTACATCAATTGTCATTAATGAAGACAGCGAGATTCAGGATGTTCAAGTGGACGGAAATGCGATTCATGAGAAAAATGCCTATCAGTTGGAACAGCGTATATTTGACGGAGGACTAAGTGATAATCTGGAACATTCTTTTGAAGGTGCCTTGCCAAAGGAAGTAAAAGTGATTTATGGAATGTCTGAGGAGCAGCTTGACGGATATATGAGCGTCTCTGATGATTTTTTGTATCAATACGCAGTCAGACTTTCCTATAGAGAACTTTATCAGATGTATGAACGGATATTGATTGTGGTCATTGCAGTTATGGGGATTTTGATTGCTGTAAATAAGGGATGGCGGGTACATGAGTGGAAACTATTCCGTGCGCCGCTGGAAATAGTTCTGGCTGTATGTTTGTATGTAGTAATCGGAAATAATATGACACGGGCAGCTCAGGTGTGGAGTGTAATTAACAGAGATGCACGTTATGGTTATGTTTCTGGTATTTCGTATGATATGCAGATACTGTTGAATGTAGCGATGTGGGCAGTTGTATTTGGGATTGTGTTATGGGGCATGGTCTGTATGGCGGAAGTCTTTGTGCTTAAGAAGGAATACCTGAAAGAGCGGACACTCTGTGTATGGCTTTTTCGCTGGAGTAAGGCAGAAAGCGGACAGTATGGGGATAAGATTAAACAGGGAGCCGACGATGCTGCCGGATTTTTCCAGAGGGTCTGGAGAAAGATAAAAGGTTACTTTAGTAAGGTGTATAATGAATTTCTGCATATGGATTTACAAGAGGATTCCAATAAGCTGATCATCAAAGCGCTGGTGATCAATTTCTTCCTTTTGCTGATCATCACATGCTTCTGGTTCTACGGAATCTTTGCGCTGATCATTTATTCTGTGATTCTCTTCCTTATCCTGAGGAGATATTCACAGGATATAAAACAGAAATATGCATTGCTGCTGGAATCTACGAACCTGCTGGCAGAGGGCAATCTGGATGTGCCGATCGATGGGGATCTGGGGATTTTTAATCCGATCAAGACAGAGATTCAGAAGATTCAGAAAGGATTCAAAAAGGCAGTTCAGGAAGAAGTCAAGAGTGAGCGGATGAAGACCGAGTTGATTACAAATGTATCGCATGATCTAAAGACCCCGCTGACGGCGATCATCACTTATGTGGATCTGCTGAAATTGGAAGAGGATCCGGAGAAGCGGAAGGAATATCTGGGGGTGCTGGAGAAGAAGTCGCTGCGGCTGAAAGTGCTGATAGAGGACTTGTTTGAAATTAGTAAAGCGACCAGCAAAAATGTGACAATGAACTTCATGAAGGTAGATATTGTCGGTTTGTTGAAACAAGTTGGTCTGGAATGTGATGAGAAGATTCAGGCGGCTCATTTGGAATTTCGCTGGAGCATGCCGGAGGGGAAGGTTGTGATGCTTCTGGATTCCCAAAAGACATACCGGATATTTGAGAATCTGATTATCAACATTACAAAGTACGCATTGCCGCATACAAGAGTGTATATTGAGTTGATAGATGATGGAAGTCATGTTTCGATTTCTATGAAAAATGTGTCGGCGGCGGAGCTGAATTTCAATACAGAAGAAATAACAGACCGCTTCGTTCGGGGGGATGCTTCCCGAAATACAGAAGGTTCCGGATTGGGATTGGCGATTGCGAAGAGTTTTACGGAGTTACAGTATGGAACACTGCAGATTTCAACGGATGCAGATTTATTTAAGGTGGTGATCCGGCTGCCGAAGCGGAGTGAGTCAGAGGAACAGGAAAATAGCTGACACCGATTGCATCTAAAATAATAATTAGAATTTAGGAGTGCAGATGTGCAAAGACTAAAAGTAAAACTTATATATAAAAGCTTAGATTTATTTGTTAAGTTAAGCATATTGATTAAAAAGATATTTCGTATCTCGCCATATATATGTTGTTTTTCGGTCGTTATAGGGTTCATTGATATTTTATTAGAGGGGAATAAACTGGATTATGTTAGACCTATTTGTTTAGTAACATTTGGGGTGAGTTTTTTAATGTTTTTCGTATCTTTTTATCTTGAATATATTTTTATGTTTCTATGGAAATGTCCTAAATGTAAAGGTAAATTTCCATGGTATAAAACAACTTTAGTATATTTAGGTGGAGAAGGCAGTAGTCTTATAAATAAAACAGTCAAGGATATTTGTGATCGTAGAGATAAGAAAATAACTTTAATTCAATGTGAAAAAAGTAATTTACTTATTCCACAAAAGTGTCCACATTGTCGGGAAGTTATATGGAAAAAATGAGTAAAGTATAATTTAGAAAGCGTGAAAAAATGAAGAAATTATATTGCATGAACTGTGGTACTAAATTAAATATTAAATTTGGAATGATACCACACAAATGTCCTTGTGGAGCTAAATTTGATTCAGCAGACACAAAGAACATTAAAAAAATAGTTATAAGTATTATATTCTTTGTAATTTTAATGTCTCCACCGTTTATTTTTATTCACTTTAGTAGGCAATATTTTCAAGCATCAATTACTTTATATACCTTAGCCTTGATTACTTCCGTGTTCGCTTTCCTATTACGGACGTCAGGGATAGACACCTGCTAATGTGCCAGCACATTGGCAGGTGTTTTTTACTCAACTATTCAATTGCCTGATCTGCAAACAGAACCTGCATTCCTTCGGATTTTAAATCGAAGAGTGGGCGGCGGTTGGCTGTTGAATCCGTGATCAGCAGGTCAATAGCATTCAAATCGAGACTTTTATATGTATAAGTTTTTCCGAGTTTATGTCCGGTCGCAACAAGAACAATCTTTCCAGTGCAGTTTCGGGCAATGCTTTCATAGATTTTCGCTTCCTGATAAATATTGGTGGTTACACCATTTACTGCATCAATGCCATTGGCGCCCAAAAATGCCATATCTACGAAAATAGAATTGATGACATGTTCAGTGAAAGGACCAATGAGTGATTTTGCTTTCAGACGGCATTCGCCTCCGCACAAGATTAATGTAACGTGTTCATTATCTGTATAGACCGGAGCAAGGGCATTGTTTGTAACAACTGTGACACGCTTATGCCCCAGATGTTTGATGATGCTTAATGCGGTGGTGCCTGAGCCGAGAAAAATCGTGGAATTGTTTGGTACTAGTTCAGCAGCAGCTTTACCAATTAAGTCTTTTTCCACAGAGTAATCCTGTTTTTTTGCATCTGCAGTCTGTTCGTTGCCGATCTGGATCATGCGGGCGCCGCCGTGAAAACGTTCAATCAGATGTTCCTGTTCTAAATCCTCCAAATCTCGCCGTATTGTCAGTTCCGAGACGCCTAAGGTGCCGGAAAGAAAGGAGACACGGCAGCTGGAATGCTCTTGGAGCAGTGTGATAAGACTGCGCCGTCTTTCTTCTATTTGTTTTTTGCTCTGTTTCATGAGTCCACTCCTGTTCAATTAAATGTACTTTTACAGATTTTTATGAATGATTGTAAAGATGTCTTCTATTATTAGTATACATGGAAATGAAGAAAAGGGGAATATCAAATTGCATAAAAAATCCAGAATATTTTTGGGTGATTTTAACAAAAGAAAGTAGAAAGTTCCTAAAAATATAATTAAGAACGTTAAATTGTGAAAAAATAATAAAATTAGAATGTGTGTAGAAAGAATAATTCGTAACTGCTGACAATTGACTATTTGATAGTAAAAAGATACAATTAAATCAACAAAAAACAAAGAAAAGTTCATAATGAATGTTTCGACCAAAGCAAAAGGAGGAAAAAAATGAGAAAAACGTTAAAAAAAGGGATTGCATGTACATTGGGAGCTGCAATGATTCTTACTTTGACAGCATGCGGCGGAGGTGCATCCGAAAATGCCGATAATGGTTCAGAAAAAGGAAACGAATCTAAAAAAGAAGCAATTGAGATTCGCCTTTCATCCAGATGGGGCGGTGAGGAAACACTTTCACAGTATTTTAACCAGAAGATTGACGAGTTTAATGAACTGGACAATGGCATTACGATTGTGGCAGATAATGTAACAGATGAACAGCAGTACTTTGATAAATTGAGTTCTCAGTTTGGAGCAGGTACACAGCCGAATGTGTTTATCAACTACGGCGGAACAAGTATCAAAGATTATATTGACGGTGAAGTGCTCTTAGATCTGGAACCATATTTTGAAGAAGATCAAGGATGGAAAGATGCATTTCTTCCACTGTTTGATAACTGGCAGGAAGGAGATGCGACATATGGCGTACCGGTAATGCTTTATCAGATTCTGTTATACTATAATACAGAGATTCTCAGTGCAAACAAAATTGAGGAGCCAAAGACAATTGAAGATCTGGAAGCAGCATGTGATACACTTGTTGCGGCAGGAATTACACCGTTCCAGCTGGGCGAAAGCAGTAACTTCCGTGCAGGACATTTGTTAAACAATCTGTGCTATAAAGCTTACGGCGGAGATATTGCAGCTAAGCTGGCTGACAGAGAGATAAATTATGATTCCAAGGAAATGCTGGATATGTATACTATCATTCAGGGATGGAACCAGAAGGGATACTTCGGAAGCAATCCACTTAGCGTGGACAACAATGGTGAGAAAGCAGCATTCCTTTCAGGGGAAAGTGCATTCCGTTATGATGGAGCATGGTTTGTCGGAGAAATCGCAGGAACTGAAGTAGATGGCAAGGCAGATGTAACTGCGTTCCCGTATTTTGCAGAAAAAGACGAGTATAAGAACTGTGTACAGGGGGGATCTGGACAAGGATTTTCTGTTACAGACAGCGGCGATGAAGCAATTAACGATGCAGCAGTTGAGGTTGTTAAATATCTGACATCTGAAGATTACTATGCAGGTTTGGAAAAAGCCAGCAACGGTGGTATTTATCCGGTAAAATTTGAATCTGATCCAGAAACAGAAATTGATGATATGACTGTGAAGATTAAAGAAATCGTAGAGGGAGCTGAAGTCTTCCACGGTGATATGCAGGAAGTAGATCCGGAAACACATATGCTGAATACAGTAAGAACTGCACTTCAGGGACTGTTTTTAGATGGAACACCAGAGAACTGCGGAGCAGAAATCATTTCTCAGGAAGAAGTAAAATAAAGGGTAAAAACAGACTGACCGGGAAGGACAGTCAGAAGGAAGGGAGTTGTTGCACATTGGCAAAGGGTTTGCAGCAGCTCCTTGCTTTTTTTCGGAAGAATGACAGGATGAAAAAAATGGGCAAGATAAGAAGGAGAAAAGTATGGATAAAAGATTTCAACATGTACAATGGATGATGGATGCCAGATTTGGTTTGTTCATTCACTGGGGACTTTACTGTATTAATGGAGTTACCGAGTGGAAGCGATCTTATGAACGGCTGACAATAGAAGATTATGAACAATATTTTGAGGAATTTGATCCTGTGGATTACAACCCGAAAGAATGGGCGCGGATGGCAAAGGCTGCCGGTATGAGATACGCGGTGCTGACTGTAAAACATCATGAAGGCTTTTGTCTGTTTGATTCGGAATATACCGATTATAAATCTACGAATACAAAATGCGGAAGAGACCTGGCAAGAGAATTTGCAGAAGCATTCCGTGCGGAAGGGCTTGGGATCGGATTTTATTATTCGCTTTTTGACTGGCATCACCCAGACTATCATCATTATGGAGATTTGTATCATCCGATGCGGGATAACGAAGCATACAAGGATTATGAATATGATTTTGACCGATATTTGGAATATATGCACAACCAGATCCGGGAGCTTTGCACCAATTACGGTAAGATCGATATTCTCTGGTTTGACAATTCCTATGGTGAGATGCGCGGGGAAAAATGGAAAGCAACGGAGCTTGTAAATATGATCCGAAGCCTCCAGCCGGATATCGTTTTGAATAATCGGCTGGAATGTAATGCATCAGCAAAGGGAAGTATCAGTACAGCCAATCCGACTGTATATGCAGGGGATTTTGTGGCTCCGGAACAGATTATCCCGCCAGAGGGAATTGTGGATGATATGGGAAATGATCTGCCATGGGAAGCTTGCTGTACGATGAATAATAGTTGGTGCTATACTCCGAATCCATACAATTATAAGGATGCCGCATGTCTGATCAGGAAGCTGGTGGAATGTGTCAGCAAGGGAGGAAATCTTCTGGTAAATATCGGACCAAATGCAAGAGGAAAATTCCCGAAGCCGGCGGTAAAAGTGCTGGAGGATATGGCAGAGTGGTTTGAAGACTATGGAAAATCTATCTGGGGATGCAAAAAAGCAGGTCTTGGAAAACCAGACTGGGGATATTATACCAAAAACGGAAAGTATGTGTATGCACATTTGCTTCAGCAGGAAATCGGACCAATTGCATTGAATATCCCGACAGATATGATTAAAAAGATCCGGAGAGTATCGGATGGATCAGAAGTGCTGATTGTCAGACCATGGGTGACAGAGTTGTTCCCAGAATATACCTTTATTAATTTTCAAGAACCAATTCAGGGAACATTTCTTCTGGAAAATAGAATTGATACGGTACTGGAAATAGAATTGAAGGAAATATACTGAAAGGAGAAAAGGAATGGTTAAAAAGAGGAAAAACTGTATCTATTCGATTGCATTTATTTTACCGGCGCTTAGTCTGCTGTTTGTATTTTTGCTGTATCCGGTATTTGAAGCGGTGAAGCTTTCCTTTTATAAATGGACAGGTATCGCAAGTGCAAAGCCGGTTTTTATCGGACTGGAAAATTATAAAGCCGTGTTTCAGTCTCCGAATTTCTGGCTGTCGATGCGAAACTCTCTGTTTTTTATGATCGGAGGTTTTCTGGTTTTGATGCCGCTTGCATTCTTGCTTGCGAAAATTATTACATCGGGAATACGAGGCGTGAAATTTTTTAAAGTATCATATTATCTCCCGGTTATGCTTCCCGTAACCGCTGTCGGTCTGATCTGGGTATATATGCTTCAGCCGGACTGGGGTCTGGTTAATTCTCTGTTGGAAAAGATCGGGTTAAGTGAATGGGCGCTGAACTGGCTGGGAACGCCTACGCTGAATGTAGTGTCAGTTGTACTGGTTAACGAATGGATCTTTGCCGGATTTAATATGTTGATTTTTGCGGCGGGATTGGTATCCATCCCACAAGATGTTTATGAGTCGGCGAAAATTGACGGAGCAGACAAATTTAAAACATTGATTTATATTACACTTCCGCTTATGAAAGAATCATTCAAGGTATTCTCGGTTCTTTGTATCTGCGGATGTTTAAAGACATTTGACCTGATGTTCGCCATGACAGGCGGAGGACCGAACCATACATCGGAGGTTCCGGCAACGTTGCTGTATATGGAGGCGTTCAGTTCAAAGAACTTTGGCCGTGGAAATGCGATCGGCGTTGTGATTCTTGTGCTGGGAATGGCGCTCAGTATCGGATTGAATAAAGCAATGCAATCAGAAGATTAAGGAGGAGAATGCCATGAAAAAATTAAAGGGTGCCGATATTCTATTTCGTGTCTTTGCATGGCTCTGGGCAGTTGTCACACTGTATCCTCTGCTTGTAACGGTACTGTGCTCATTTAAAGATAATAACGGGATTTACGGAAATATGTTTGCAATCCCTAAAAAGTGGGAGATTGCCAATTACAAAGATGCATTGCTGTCGGCAAATATGCTGCGTGCAATCGGAAATTCTTTGCTGCTTGCAATTTCTACGACAATTCTTGTAGTGATTGTCGGGATGCTGGCATCGTATATTTTTGCACGTATGAAATATAAGTTTTTAACACCTTGTTTTATGTTGTTTATGCTGGGAGTTATGATTCCGATTCATACAACGGTAATTCCGATTTCAAGAATTGCCGCAAATTTGGGAGGATACGATAAATACTGGATGCTGGTACTTGTATATACGACGTTCCAGCTTCCGCAGGCAATCTTCCTGATGACCGGGTATATCCGCGGGGTCAGCCGGGAACTGGACGAAGCCGCGGTAATCGACGGCTGTAGTATGACACAGATTTTGTTTAAGATCATCCTTCCGGTTTCCAAGCCGATTATCGCGACTGTATCGATTATATCTTTTGTATATGCATACAGTGAGTTGATCTTCTCTGTTATTTTGTTATCCACGCCGGATAAATATCCTGTATCGAGAAGCCTTATGTATTTTAAGGGAGATTTTTCAGTACGGATGGGTCCGATTTTTGCATCTATTGTGCTTGCAGTTCTTCCACTGACGATCATTTACCTGATGTTCCATGAAAAGGTACAGGCGGGAATGTTGTCTGGCTCAGTGAAGGGATGATTCAGATGGAACGGGAGAATAAACTATCAGTTGTGATTGATATAGGAACATCCAGTACACGGGTGTTCTTGATCGGCCAACAAGGAACGATTCAGAAAAAATATCAGGAAAGCTATCCCGTATATACTCCAGATGAGCATACGGCGCTTCAAAAGCCAGAAGAAATTATGGGAAAGATCTGGGAGATGTTAAAACAAGCCGGACAGTGGATGGGACAGCAGCAAATAAAGGCAGAGGCTATTTCGGTAACAGGGCAGCGTTCCTCGGTTATTCCGGTGGATCAAAACGGAAAGGCGCTTTCGGATGCTGTTTCATGGCAGGATCGTCGGGCAGAACGCATTTGCCGAAATTACGAAAAAGAATGGGAGAACATATACCGGATTACCGGGATGAAGCTTTCACCGGTATTTTCGGCGCCGAAGATGGTCTGGTTAAAAGAAAATGAGCCGGAATTGTACCAAAATGCGGATAAACTGATCGGGTTTCAGGAATATGTGCTCTATCATCTCACACATAAGTTCGCAACAGACCTTTCTATTGCCAGCAGAACCTCGCTTTTAGATATCGAAAAATTAGAATGGTCGCCGCAGTTGTTGGAAATGTTCGGACTGAATGAGAAGAAACTGTGTCAACTGATTCCTGTAGGAAGTATTGTAGGAGAGGCGGCGCCCGAAGTACTGAGATGCCTGAATCAGACAGAATCCATTCCGGTAATCTCAGCAGGTGGTGACCAGCAGTGTGCAGCACTTGGTCTTGGATGTCTGGAACATGGAGACATGGAGGTGAATTCCGGGACAGGCGCATATGTGATCGGGATTTCAGATGTGCCGGTTTGGGATACATCGATGAGTGTGAATTGTAATGTATCTGCAATTCCGGAGAAATGGATTGTAGAGGGTGCGGTATTGAGCGCTGGAAAAGCAGCCGCATGGCTCAATAAACAGCTTTTTCCGGAAAGCAGAGGTGATTTTACAGAATTTATGGAAGTGTTAAAAGAATCTGTACCGGGAGCAAATGGTGTAATTGCTTCTGTTGCCTTTGCAGGAAAGGGAACGCCTAAGTGGGAGCCGCGTGTACGCGCCGGATTTATGGGCATTGGTTTTGAAAATACAAGAGGAGATCTGGTACGGGCGCTTTTGGAAGGAATTGCTGCAGAGCTTCGTGAATGCTTGAAGGCGGTGGAAGCCATAATTGGAAAAGGCAGTGCGGATATACGGGTATCAGGGGGAATGACTAAGAATCCTGTTTATTGTCAGATTCTTGCGGATATGCTGAAAAAAGAAATATGCAGACCTGAGGAATGCGAGGCAACGGGATTAGGAGCGTGGATTTCTGCACAGACCGCGATCGGCAATGTAAAATCCTTCCGGGATGCTTATGAACGATATGCAAAAAAGAACGCAGAAAATTGTTATGAACCGGATGTACATACGGAAGTTCTGTATCAGAAGGCAGATCAATTGAGAATGTACTACGAATCATATTATGAAAAGGAGCAGACCTATGAGTAAAATAGAAGAGATTACGAGAGAAAATTGGATATTGAATACATTTCCAGAGTGGGGGACATGGCTGAATGAGGAGATTGAAGCAGAAGAGGTAAAGCCGGGAACGGTTGCAATGTGGTGGCTTGGATGTACCGGAATCTGGATCAAAACCCCGCAGGACTGTAATATCAGTATCGATCTTTGGTGCGGCAACGGAAAACGGACACATGGAAACGGAAAGATGGCAGTCGGTCATCAGATGGCAAATATGAGCGGAGCACGGATGATGCAGCCGAATCTTCGGGCGGTTCCGTTTGTGCTGGATCCGTTTGCAATTCAAAAAGTGGATGCAGTGCTGGCAACACATTATCATCAGGACCATATGAGTGCGGAATATGCCTCTCATGTACTCAAGGCCGGACTGACAACAGCAGATGACAATGGAAATGAGATTCCAGTTCCATTTATCGGACCGAAAAAGTCGGTAGAGACATGGATGAAATGGGGAGTTCCAGAGGAGCGCTGTATGGTTGTGAAGCCGGGAGATACGATCCGGATCAAAGATCTGGAAATCGTAGTACTGGATTCTTTCGACCGTACCTGCCTTGTAACAACTGACCGTACAGACGAAAACAGAGAAGAATTGACCGGAGTCTGCCCAACAGATATGGATGATAAGGCAGTAAATTACCTGATCAAGACACCGGGAGGAAATATTTACCACAGCGGAGATTCTCATTACTCTATTTATTATGCAAAGCATGGAAAAGACTACGATATTGATATTGCGCTTGGTTCTTACGGCGAAAATCCTCCGGGGATTATGGATAAAATGACATCAGTAGATATTCTCAGAATGGCGGAAGCTCTGCGGTGCGAAGTGGTAATTCCGGTACATTATGATGTGTGGACAAATTTTATGGCAGATGTTAATGAAATTAAGGTATTATATGAGATGAAGAAAGACCGTCTGGAGTATCAGTTCCATCCATTCTTCTGGGAGGTGGGCGGAAAATATGTTTATCCGACCGATAAGGAAAAGAAAGCATATCATCATCGGAGAGGATTTGAAGATTGCTTTGAAGCTCCGCAGAATATACCGTTCCGTTCCTGCATGTAGGCGGTAAAGAAGAGAAGAACAGGTAACAGTTCAGCGTAGGGCTTTGCACTTGCTGCAAAGTCCGTAAGAATACGTGATGGAAAAATAGAACGGAAGAGGAGGAAATAGTGAGAGCAGAGAAAAAAGTAATTTCTAATCTGACAAAATGTTATTCGATTGCGCCGCTTCATTATCGCAAACAAGATTATTTTCTTGTGGCGGCGGAGAAGACGGACCGTTGTATATTATTTGATTTAGAAGGAAACGAAATAGATACGGTGTGGGAACAGCCCGGCGGAGTCATGAGCATGGTACAGGTTCCGGGATCAGACGGCGTTTTTCTGGCAACGCATCGATTCTATTCACCAAATGATTCCAAGGAGGCGGCAATAGTCCTTGTCAGACCGCCGAAAGAGGATGGGGCAGAATGGAATGTACATACATTGGTTCGCCTGCCGCATGTTCACCGGTTTGATATTGTAGAGCGGAATGGCATTTATTATCTGATCGCATGTGCGTTGAAGTCGGGACACGAATATAAGGATGACTGGACATCTCCAGGCAAGGTATATGCGGCTGTTTTACCAGAAGATATGGAAGCATTGAATGAAGATAAGCCGCTGGAATTGAAGGTGATCAAAGATCAGATGCTGAAAAATCATGGATATTACCGGATTCGTGAGGATGACTATGATACCAGTGTGATTTCCGCAGAAAACGGTGTGTTCCGTTTTATCCCGCCGGAAAAACCGGATGGAGAATGGACGATAGAAACTTTGCTTGACACACCTGCAAGCGATGCAGTGCTTGTGGACATGGATGGTGACGGCGAAAAAGAACTGGCAGTGGTCGCACCATTTCATGGAGAGCATATTCTTATTTATAAAGAAAGACATGGGAAATTTGAATGTGTTTATTCTTATGAAAAACCGGCAGAATTTTGCCATGCGATATATGGCGGACCTTTGTGCGGAGAAAATGCACTGGTGGTGGGACATCGAAAGGGAAACAGAGATTTGCTGAAATTCTCTTATGATAAGGCTGAGAAAACATATCGGTGCGAGGTGATGGATCACGACTGCGGTCCGGCAAATGTCTGGCATTTTGTCCGAAATGGAAAAGATGTGCTTGTGTCGGCAAACCGGGAGACAGACGAAGTGGCAATGTATGAAGTGATATCTTAAACAGGCAGCGAAGTGGTGTGGGAAATTCAAACGAAGAAGAAAAGAGGGGCATATTTCAGGAAGTTTTCCTGATTGCCCCCTCTTTTTCTTTATCTCAAAAATTCCAGACTTCTTTTAAGGATTCCATTCATATGTGCAATTGCCGTTCCGTAATTGGTAAGCGGAATATTCTGGTCTTCAGCGCATTTCAGACGATATTTCATTTCACGTTCGCTGAGCATACAGCCGCCGCAGTGAATGGTCATGCGGTATGGACTTAAATCATCCGGGAATTCGGTTCCGCTGGTGAATTCAAATCGAATGTCCTTTCCGGTGTGTTTTCGTACCAGATTCGGCAGCTTTACAGTACCGATATCGTCGCACTGACGATGATGGGTGCAGCCTTCGGAAATTAAGATGGTATCTCCGTCTTTTAATCTATCCAGTGCATTTGCTCCTTTTACAACGGTTTCCAGGTTGCCTTTATATCTGGCGAACAGAATCGAAAAGGAAGTTAGGGGGATTTCCGGCGGTACAACGGCGGAAACCTGTTGAAATACCTGACTGTCGGTAATGACGAGTTTGGTCAGGCTTCCCAATTTTTGCAGTGTTTCTTTCAACTCCGTATCTTTGACGACAATAGCGGAAGCCTGCGCATCCAGAATGTCCCGTATGGTCTGCTGCTGGGGAAGAATCAATCTTCCCTTTGGAGCGGAAGAATCAATGGGGACAACGAGGACAACAAAATCATTTGGGGCAAGCAGGTCGCTGATAATATGACAGTCGTTTTTTGTGGAGGGCATCTGCTTTGCAACCAATTCCTTTAACTCATAAATGTTTTTTCCTGTTTTTGTACTGACATAGATGCTGTGGCTTTCTGACAGATGAACAGATGCAGCTTCATCTGTGAAAGCATCAGGATTTGCAGGAGCAGGCAGTTTCTCGAAAGTGTTTTTGGTAGATTTTTTTTCCGTCAGCAGATCCATCTTATTCCATACAATCACATATGGAATCCTCTTCTCTTTGATTCGTTCAAGTATCCTCAGATCTTCTTGTGTCATTCCGGCAGAGGCATCAATCACCAGTACAGCGATATCAGTTTTATTTAACATCTGATAGGCTTTTCGGACTCTCATTTCGCCGAGTTCGCCTTCGTCATCTAGTCCTGGAGTATCAATTAGAACAACAGGACCCAGCGGAAGCAGCTCCATTGCTTTGAAGACCGGGTCAGTGGTTGTGCCTTTTACATCAGATACGATAGAAAGGTCTTGTCTGGTAATGGCATTGATGATACTGGATTTTCCGGCATTTCGTTTTCCAAAGATACCGATATGGAGACGCTCCGCGGATGGGGTATTATTCAAACTCATAATAAATTCCTTTCGTTATGAGCACTTAGCGTGCGTTATTTGCACGCTTACGTGCGATACATGCAGGCGCCGTTAGTGAGGTAATCACGAACTTACCAGCCTGCCCGTTATGAGCATTTGGCGTGCTAAAACCGGAAATCTCTCCGGTTATTCTGTTCGATCAGGCGCAGATTTTCCAGTACAGCGGCGCGTGCTTTCTCATTTGGTACATTGAGAGCCTCTCTGGCAATTAATTTATCTCCGATTGCTTTTGTTTCGGGCGACGCATAATCCATCAGATATTCTTTTAGTGTCATCAGTGCATTTGGATGACAGCAGTTTTGAATCTGCCCGTTTTTCAGCAGAGTCATGAAGCGGTCGCCGGTACGTCCCTCTCGGTAGCAGGCAGTGCAGAAGCTGGGAATATAGTCCATTTCCATCAGCCATTTTACTACTTCGTCCAATGTTCGTGTATCGCTGACATCGAACTGTTCAGAATTTTCATCTTCCGGTTCTGGCATATAGTAGCCGCCGACACTGGTTTTGGAGCCGCCGCTGATCTGGGAGATGCCGAGACGGAGCGCACGTTCCCGGGTCTCCTGATTTTCTCTTGTGGAAATAATCATACCTGTGTACGGTACGGAAATCCGGATGCATGCAATCAATTTTGCAAATGTATCATCGTCGATTCCATTATCAAATTGATTCGGGTCAATATCGTCAGCTTGTTTCAGACGAGGGACGCTGATGGTATGTGGTCCGACGCCGAAGGCAGCTTCCAGGTGTTCTGCGTGCATTAAAAGTCCTGCAAATTCGTAACGGTATTTATCCAGACCGAACAAAACGCCGAGGCCTACATCATCGATACCACCTTCCATTGCGCGGTCCATTGCTTCGGTATGATAATTGTAATCGTGTTTCGGTCCTGTTGGATGAAGCTTAAGATAGCTTTCCTTATGATAAGTCTCCTGGAACAAAATGTAAGTTCCGATTCCGGCTTCCTTAAGCAGTCGGTAGTTATCCACTGTTGTTGCTGCGATGTTGATGTTGACACGGCGGATGGCGCCGTTTTTGTGTTTAATATCATATATGGTTTTGATACTTTCCAGATAATAATCCATTGTATTGTGAACAGGATCTTCACCGGCTTCCAGCGCAAGACGTTTGTGCCCCATATCTTGAAGCGCGGTTACTTCGTTCCGAATTTCTTCCTGAGACAGCTTCTTCCGGGCAATGTGTTTGTTTTTCATATGATAAGGGCAGTATGTGCATCCGTTGATACAGTAGTTGGACAGATACAAGGGTGCAAACATAACGATCCGGTTTCCGTAGAAGTCTTTTTTGATCTGTTCTGCCAGCTTGTAAATTCTTTGGTTTTGTTCCTCGTCCTGACAGGCAAGAAGAACAGAAGCCTCCCTGTGGGAAAGTCCCTTGCGTAACGCAGCCTTTTTGATCAAGGCATCAATCAGTTCCAGATTATTATTATTTTCGTCTGCATAAGCAAGTGTTTCGAGGATTTCCTCGTGGTTGATAAAATCGTCTGCATGTTTAGAATAAACATCATACATGATTTGTGTTCCTCCTCTTTTTTATTAAAAGCAATATGTAAAAATGTGTTAAAGTATAGTCTGAATCAGATATTCAGTGAATCACCTCTTGATACAACAATGTTATATCCGATCGCCTGCATGGACTGCTGTAAATGTTCTACAGATTCGGCAGCTTCATCTCCGGTACAGATTTTGTTGTCATAGAGTAAATAATTTTCCCGCACATTTGCAGGCGACAGATTTGGCATGACCACGTTTGCTCCGGCAAGAACGCCGTGTTCCCGTCCGTTCTCTGCAATGGTGCCGAGGGCTGTCGTGGCAGGCAGCAATACTTTTGGCAGCATGAGCCGGATGGCGCCTAACAGGAACAAGGTCAAACTTAGTGTTCCAGGGGTCTGGTCTGCAAACGGAGTGTCATGGTGCGGAATAAATGGTCCGATTCCAACCATCTGCGGATTCAATTTTTTGAGAAAGAGCATGTCGTCAGTCAGTGTTTCTGCCGTCTGTAAAGGGGAACCGACCATGAATCCGGTGCCGACCTGATAGCCAATGTCTTTTAAATCCCAGAGACACTGCTGACGGTGGGCGGCGGATAATTCAGAAGGATGGAGCCTTGCATAGTGCGCGTGGTCATAGGTTTCGTGGCGCAGCAGATAGCGGTTGGCTCCGGCGCTGTAGAGCGCTTCATAGCTTTCACGGGAACGTTCACCAACAGAAAGGGTGATGGCGCAGTCCGGGAATTCCTGCCGAATGGCAGAAACAATTTCCACTAGCGCGGCATCTGTAAAATGTCCGTCTTCTCCTCCCTGAAGCACAAAGGTACGGAAACCAAGTTTGTAACCTTTCCGGCAGCAGTTTAAAATACTGTCCTTTGTCAGCCGGTATCGCTGAGCATTTCGGTTGCTTCGCCGGATCCCACAGTAGTAGCAGTCGTTCTTACAATAATTGGTGAATTCAATCAGTCCCCGGATGAAAACTTGATTGCCATAGTGCTGGTTTTGAATTACCCGTGCACGCTCAAATAGATATTGTGCGTCTTCTGGGGTGAAATTTGTGATCAATGTTATCCAATCGCCCCGGGGGAGTGTCTGGTTTTGCTCCAGCTCGTCGATGAAATCTTTCATAAGAAAAAATCCCTTCTATAATAGATATTAGTTCAATGACAAAAAGCAGTCAAAAAATGACTAGTTTCTAGTTCTGTTTGAAATTAATCTGTAGGTGTCTTTGCATAGATTGTTTTTGTACTGACGCCGGGCAGCATTCCCAGCTTCCCGGAAAGTGCGTTGATGATATCATTAGGCGCGTCCAAGGCAATACTGATGATAGAAATACCCTTTTCGCGGTATGGCAGTCCCATACGTCCGATGATGTGCTGTCCGTATTCACTTAAAATATGGTTCAGTTCGTCAACAGATCCACTGTGGTTTATAACAATACCAATAAGCGCGATTCTTTTGTCCATAAGATTTTCCTCCAAGAATAAAAAATACCCTGCCGTCTGACGGCGCGGGTATCACAAAGAAGAGGGAAGAATCCCTCTGCAAATCTGATATTTGGCGCCTTTTTACGCAGGTATCCGGCAAGAAAAAGACCCTTTGTAATCAGAACGTTTTTGTTATTGTTTAATTAGGTCTGTGCATTTGCTGCACTGACCGTAAGAAAATATATAGCTACAGGCAAAAATCCATCGACAAAGGCGATTTTGCATGGATTTTTGCGCATTGCTGTGAACAGTAGCACGTTTTATAGATAAAATTGTAGCATGGAGCAAAGAAAAAAGCCAGATGGATTTTGAAAATATAAGTGGAAATCAAGGTTACCGGAGGAAGAAGATGGCAGGTTGAACGAATGAGAAATCCTTGCGTAATAAAAGAAATGTGCATTTTGATATATAAAAAGTCTGTATCCTGATCAGAGAAATAAAAATCTCGTAATAATAGACAAAAATTAGAAATAAAATTTGGTTAGTATTACAAGAAATAATTTTCATTTTTTTACTGGAATTTACAGTATACATTCCATCTGGCAGTCATACGGTTCTTTCTCAACATGCGACTGGCTGTACTCCTTGGCTTCCACGCATCCCATATTTTTATAAAATGCCTGACTCTCTATTGCTGAATGAGCTGAAATGTAAAGCTTTTCTGCTGAATGTTCTTTCGCCCAAAATTTTGCTGAATTGAAAAGCACTTTGCCAATGCCATGTCTTCGCATATCCTCTGAAACATAAATATTTGTTAAATCAAGATATTGCTGTGAGGAACCAAATAGATTGCTTTCAACAGAGACAATTCCTTTGAGTTGATTTTCGTAAAATGCTGCATAAACAAATCCGCCAGAACGAACCGTCTCCTGTAAATTTAAAATCAATTCATCATATTCATCTTCCGTCCATTCATCTATAAAAGGATCATTCTCAATTAACCATTTGCCATTGTGTCTGCGCCAGCATTTTGTGACGGCTTGATGACGGATAAAACTAAGGAATAGTTCCCTGTTAATTTCATTTTCTGATAGATTTCTATATATAATCATCTTTTAATCATCTTTCTTTTATAAAAAAATTTCCTCAAAGCATTTCATAATTTCACTCAATGTTTCTCGATTTAATTGATAGTATACCCGCCCATCTTTTTTCTCAACTGTTACCATATGGTTAGTGAGAAGCATACTCATATGATGTGAAGCCGTTGCGGGTGTTAAGTGAAGTTCCTCTGCAATTTCCAGATTGTATCTCCCATGAGATTTTAACAGGCATAAAATTTCAAACTTGCTTTTATCACCCAGAAGTTTCAAAATTTGCGGAAGCATTTTTTTTGCGCTTTCCATGTTTTTCTGATACAAATCCAGTTTATCTGCCAGAATACCCTGGAAAATTATGGTGGGCGTAATCCATTCTATAAGTGGAAGCACTGCTGACAAATAGACTTTTTTTGTCCCAGGGTGGAATTCAGATACAAGATTGCGCAGGACATCTGAAATGTCTGATGGTGTTTCAGAAACCATTTTTTCTAATTGCCCTTTATTTTTCTGAAAGGATATATCAAAGGCAGAACGATTTTTTTTATAAATCTTAAACAGCTCTTGGAATTTTTCAACAGGATTGCTGATCAACTCCAAAAGCCGCCATTTGGTATCTTCAGAATATTCTGAAGACTGAAGCAGCAGGAACCAGTTCTCTAATGAGGTTAAGTTTGGAATAGCTTCTGTTTTTTCTTCCATTAGGAAAGTGGTCGTTACAGAAAGTATATGCCGCTGTTCCAAATAATCTGGCTCTGGTTTAGATTCAAAAAGCTCTATTGCTATAGCCAAAACCGTTAGAAAAAATTCTGTATTATATCCAAAGAAAAAAGTTTCTTCTTCGTTCAAAGAATAAGATTCCTCAAATACTTGCACATAGTTTTCTAAATAAGAAAGATACTGCTTATAAAACTGATTTCCATCAATGTTCATTTCGTTTAAAGAAGTCAGCATATCTGCTTTCACAACTTCAAAATTTTTTGCCATGTAGATAAGTCCCAATGTCTCCAAAAAAGGATGGAGATTTTTAATATCTTTATTTTCCATTTTATAAGCCTCCGTGCATACGATGTGGTTATAATCGGTATCACATATTTCTAATCAGTATAAACGGTTCGGGAGTGTTTTTCAAGCTTTCCATTCTCCATATAGTAGATTTCATCATATAGCATCATTAAGTCTGTATTTGGATTGTGTGTAATGGTAAGCAGAGTAATGCTGCTATTTTTTAGAAGCCAGTTTTCGATTTCATAGGCTGTTTTTTGATCAAGAGCGGAAGTACCTTCATCTAAAATCAAAAGAGGGGCATGTCTAATTAATGCTCTGGCAAGAGTAATGCGCTGCTTCTGTCCGCCAGAAAGTGTACCTCCATTTTCACCTACTACATATTCTAATCCTCCATCTTTTTCAGGGAGGAACATGGCAACACCGCTTTTTTCTACCGCGCTGACAAGTTCCTGCTCTGTAAATTCCTCATGCAGAAGGATATTTTCCCGGATAGACTCATGAAATAAATAAACATTTTGATGGATGACCGCAGAAAGATTGGCAATCATATTGGGATTTAATGTATGTAATTCCTGCCCGTCATATAAGATTGCACCTTTATAATCATCTAAATATCCTGTTAATAATTTGAGCAGGGTACTTTTTCCACAGCCGCTTTGTCCCATGATGGCATATTTTTTACCTCTTTCCAACTTAAGGGTAATGTCGGATAATAAGGTTGTATCGGGGCTGTAGGAAAATGATACATGTTGAAATTCAATGGAGTGATCAAAAGCAGGGATTCCTCTGTCCTCTGACTTGGTGCTGTCACGTTCTGTATATTGATTCAGACGTGTAATTACAGGTTTCATACTCTGTATTTTAGGGATATTCTGCATGAGCAGGATCACAGGAGCCATAAAGGAGCTGCTAAGCTGCACCAATGCAAGTAATGTTCCCATGGTAATATGCCCTATCAGCACGAGATATGCTGATACAAAAATAACAGCGATGGTGGATAGGACAGACAAGGTATCGGAAAGACCTTCATTCAATGCAAATAAACGAGCAGCCTTAAATCTTGTGTGAATTTCTTTTTCATTTTCAACCTGAAATCGCAGGATCGTATTTTCTATACGGTTATAGCTTTTTAAAACCTCATATCCTGAAAAAATTTCTTTTAGTTTTCCTGTGAAGACAGACATTTGTTTTGAAACACAATCCTGCCTTTTTTCCAGCATATGTCCAATCCCTGCCGGAATAAGGAACATCAATAAAAGTGCAATTACAAGAATTGCGGTAACAAGGGGACTGAGGGTAATTAGTAATCCTAAAGTAGCGGCAAACATAATAATCAATTCAAAAGTGTTCAACAGTGCCGAAATATAATTTTCTTCAATCAGTTTCATATCATTTGTCATAGCAGAAACGTAATCAGCAGTAGTTTCCTTGTAATAGTCTGCCGGACGATGGCTTATAATGCCCTGAAATACGTCCTGACGGTATTGTTTGAGCATTTTTTCTGTTAAATATTTAGACACTAAGGAACTAAGATAATTAACCATGCAGAAAAACAGAATATATACGATGGTAAAGATGAAAAGTTTTGCAAACAGTTGTGTTTTACCGGAAACAGCAACATCAATCACTTCTTGAAGAACCAGTGAAATACCTGTAGAACATAAAGAAGAACATGTTCCCAGAAGTAATGTCAGAATTAAAATCCCCATGTTTTTTTTCCAATATTTTTTCATATATCATTCTCCTCTAATTTATTTTATGCAAATAATATATCACGGAATTTTATGAAAGTCAAATATATTTAATGAATATCTAAAAATAGAGTTAGACAAAATGCTTGTAAAAAATGATACATAATAAAAGGACATAAAATATGCACAATACTGATGTGCCTGTCTGGTTGAAAATTCATACCTTGAAGGTTATATAGTGAAAGTGGGGTTCGTATGTGGTATAATCAGGGTATCTCAAATTGAAGAAAAACAGGGGGATGTAAAATGAAGCTACTTTTTAAACAACGGTTTTTTTCATGGTTTGACAGTTATGATATCTACAACGAGTACGGCGAAGTTGTTTATACGGTGAAAGGGCAGCTTTCATGGGGGCACTGTCTGAAGATTTATGATAATGTTGGACGAGAAGTGGGAACAGTGCAGGAAAGGGTGCTTACTCTTTTGCCGAAGTTTGAGATTTATATGGGAAACCAGTATATTGGCTGTATCAATAAGGAATTTACATTTTTCAAACCCAAATTTAATATTGATTTTAACGGCTGGAGTGTAGATGGTGACTGGCTGGAGTGGGATTATCAGATCAGAGATGCCGGCGGCAGTATCATTGCAGTTGTGGCAAAGCAGGTGCTGAACTGGACCGATACATATACGATTGACGTAGATGAGTCGCAGGATCCGCTCTGTGCACTGATGGTTGTACTGGCGATTGATGCGGAGAAATGTTCGAGAAATTGAAACGTAAGATGTGAAAGAGGAATAACAGAAAAGCGTGGAAAATGAGAACTTACGAATTTTAAACAGAGATACAATCAAATACATTGCCGTTTTCGCCATGCTTCTTAATCATATTTCATTGGCATTTCTGGAAAAAGGTACTTTTATAGGGGAACTATTCTTAGATATCGGATATTTTACCGCGCCGGTGATGTGCTATTTTCTTGTGGAGGGATATCACTATACCCGGTCAAAGCGGAAATATGCGGTACGGCTTCTTGGCTTTGCGCTGATTTCCCAAGCGCCGTTTTATATGGCGCTTTCTCATGGAGAAAAATTTCCGGGAATGCTGAACATGATGTTTACATTGTTTATTTGTCTTTTGATTTTGGAAGTGAAAGTACAGGTCTTCAATGAAAAAGTCAAGATTCTTTTGTATGCGCTCCTGATTTTTGCCAACAGTTTTTGTGACTGGCCCACAATGGCGTCGGTCTATACATTATTGTTTGCCTACGCTTATGGCTCTCAGTGGAAAATGAGACGGGCGTTCGGGATTTCTGCGGCGATATTTTTGCTGTCGACATATATGACAAACAGTGAGCTGTTTTCGGTGGAAAAGGCGATGCTGCTGACGGGATGTGCAGAGCTTGGAGTTCTGGCGGCGGCAGCGGCGGTTCTTTATTTTTATAATGGGCAGCAGGCAGTGAGGGGGAGAACATTTTCTAAGTGGTTCTTCTATATATTCTATCCGGCGCATCTGTTAGTGATCGGAATGATAAGAATGTTTTGCGTTTGAGGAGGAAATGAGGTATGATGTCAGAGGTAAGGAAACATATTGTGTTTCACGGGCGCGTACAGGGAGTCGGCTTTCGGTATACGGCAAAATATCTGGCGCAGTCGCTGGAACTGACAGGCTGGGTGGCGAATGAGTATGACGGCACGGTCGTAATGGAAGTGCAGGGACGGGAGACACTGATCAATAAATTGCTCGTGGGATTAAATCATGGTCACTATATTACAATTGAATGGATGGATACGAAAGAGATTCCGTTGGAAGAAGAGGAAAAGGGTTTCAGAGTTCGTGGGTAAGCGTGAAAAGACCTTGCTAACGGCGTCGGCATGTATCGCACGTAAGCGGCTAAAATACAGCCGCTAAGTGCTCATAACGTACCGACTGGTAAGCGTGAAAAGACCTTGCTAACGGCGTTGGCATGTATCGCACGTAAGCGGCTAAAATACAGCCGCTAAGTGCTCATAACGTACCGACTGGTAAGCGCGAAAAGACCTTGCTAACGGCGTTGGTATGTATCGCACGTAAGCGGCTAAAGTACAGCCGCTAAGTGCTCATAACGTACCGACTGGTAAGCGCGAAAAGACCTTGCTAACGGCGTCGGTATGTATCGCACGTAAGCGGCTAAAGTACAGCCGCTAAGTGCTCATAACTAGGAGGAATATATTATGAAATTAGGATTTATTGGAACTGGAAATATGGCGGGAGCGATTATGGGAGGTATTATCCGGCAGGGGTTGATTAAGGCGGATGAAATAATCGGCGCTGATGTGTCGGAAGCCGGACGTGAACGTGTGAAGGAGGCTTATGGAATTCATGTGACGGCAGACAACAAAGAGGTTATTGAATCTGCGGATAAGGTAGTTCTTTCTGTGAAACCGCAGTATTATGCATCGGTGATCGCGGAACTGAAGGATTTGGTCAAGGAGGGGCAAATTATCATTACGATCGCACCGGGTAAGACGCTGAAATGGCTGGAGGAGCAGTTCGGAAAGCAGGTTAAGATTGTACGGACAATGCCAAATACCCCGGCAATGGTAGGGGAAGGTATGACAGCGGTTTGTGCCAATGAATATGTAACGAAGGACGAACTGGACGAGGTGCTTCAGATTCTTGGCACATTTGGTAAGACGGAGGTTATTTCTGAACATCTGATGGACGTGGTTGTTTCTACAAGCGGAAGTTCTCCGGCATATATATATATGATGATCGAAGCAATGGCAGATGCGGCGGTGGCAGACGGAATGGCACGTCCGCAGGCGTATAAATTTGCAGCGCAGGCAGTTTTGGGAAGTGCAAAAATGGTACTGGAAACAGGCAGACACCCGGGAGAGCTGAAAGACATGGTATGTTCTCCGGGCGGTACAACGATTGAAGCGGTCCGCGTGCTGGAAGCAAAGGGATTCCGCAGCGCGGTGATCGAGGCAATGAAAGCATGTGCGGAAGTGTCACGGAATATGTAACAGAGGATTGGGAATGCTGTTACTGAGCGCAGCGGTGGGCTGCGGACAGTAACAAATGCTTGTAATGCGGAAGCATCTGTAAAAGAAAAAGGATCGAGGATTTGAAGATGTATGATATCGGTATTATCGGCGGGGGAACCGCCGGTCTGACGGCTGCGATCTATGGTCAGCGTGCCGGAAAGCAGACGGTTGTATTTGAAGGCGCTAATTACGGAGGGCAGATTGTATTTTCTCCGAATGTAGAGAACTATCCGGGAATTGCAAGTATCAGCGGCGCCCAGTATTCTATGAATTTGATGGAACAGGCGGCAAATCTGGGCGCAGAGATGAAGAGGGAAGCGGTAACGGAAGTGAAAGACATGGAAGAGGGTTTTGTCATTGTGACGGCAGAGCAGGAGTATCCATGCCGGACTGTTATTCTGGCAACCGGAGTAACCCACAGGCATCTTGGACTGGATAAGGAGGAAAAGCTGACGGGTGCAGGCGTTTCCTATTGTGCAACCTGTGACGGGATGTTCTTCCGGGGAAGAAATACAGCGGTGATCGGCGGAGGAAATACAGCATTACAGGACGCTGAGTTTCTCGCAAATTATTGTAATAAAGTGTATCTTGTACACCGAAGAGATGAATTTCGCGGGGATGCGAAAAATGTGGAAGTACTGAAACAGAAAGACAATGTTGAGTTTGTGTTAAATGCTGTGCCGAAAGAACTTCTTGGGGAAAATATGGTAGAAGGTCTGATCGTTACAGATAAAAACACCGGAGAAGAGAAAATGCTGGATGTGGCAGGTGTGTTTGTTGCCATCGGACACCTTCCGAAGAATGAAGCATTTGCGGAGTTGGCGATATTAGATGAAGGCGGATTTATTGCGGCGGGAGAAGACTGCACGACTTCGCGTCCGGGAATATTTGCGGCAGGAGACTGCCGGACAAAGGAAGTCCGTCAGCTTACGACTGCGGCAGCAGACGGAGCAGTAGCGGCACTGGCAGCAGTAAAATATATGCGGTAGTAGTATTGACATTAATGTTCACAGTCGAAATGCGTATAAACCGTGCATTTACGACCAAATACGATGAATTATATATACACAAAATGTAGAATGTGGAAGGAACGACAGATTAATGTGGATTGCAGATAATTGGAAAGATTATGAGGTCATAGACTGTTCAAATGGAGAGAAGCTGGAACGCTGGGGAGATTACATTCTTGTACGTCCGGATCCCCAGGTCATCTGGGACACTCCGAAGTCAGATTATGGATGGAAGCATTGTAACGGACACTATCACCGCAGTAAAAAGGGCGGCGGTGAGTGGGAATTTTTTGATCTGCCGCAGCAGTGGCAGATTCATTATGGCTCATTGACATTTAATTTGAAGCCGTTTAGTTTCAAGCACACCGGGCTGTTCCCGGAGCAGGCGGCGAATTGGGATTGGTTTTCAGATTTAATTTGTAAGGCTGACCGTCCGGTAAAGGTGCTGAACCTGTTTGCGTACACGGGAGGCGCGACGCTTGCGGCGGCAGCGGCAGGAGCGCAGGTGACCCATGTGGACGCCTCAAAGGGAATGGTTGCATGGGCAAAGGAAAACGCAGTTTCTTCAGGGTTAAAAGATGCTCCAATCCGCTGGCTGGTGGATGATTGTGTGAAATTTGTAGAGCGGGAAATCCGCCGGGGCAATAAATATGACGCGATCATTATGGATCCGCCGTCCTACGGACGCGGACCAAAGGGAGAAATCTGGAAGATTGAAGATATGATTCATCCTCTGGTGCAGCTTTGCACAAAGATTCTGTCGGACGATGCTTTATTCTTCCTGATCAATTCATATACAACGGGACTGGCTCCGGCAGTTCTGACCTATATGATCGCAACAGAATTGAAAACATGGGGCGGTCATGTAGAATCACAGGAAATCGGTCTTCCGGTGAAGAATACCGGACTGGTGCTGCCCTGCGGAGCTTCCGGGCGCTGGCAGAGAGTATGAGATCATTCATGAAAAAACGGTCTACGACCGTTTTTTTCTGTATTCACCCGGAGTGACCCCGAATTCTTTTTTAAAGACTCTTGTAAAATGTTCCGGATTTGCATATCCGATGATCTCACAGATATTTGCAATACTGAGGTTGGTGGTCTGAAGCGCACGGCAGGCTTTGTCAAGCTTAATATTGCGGATCAATTGTACAAAATTCTGACCAGTACTGTCTTTGATTAATTTGCTGAAATGGGGCACGGAAAAGCCAAAATGTTTTGCGGCAGATTCTAAAGTAATATCCGCATAGTTTTTCTGAAAATAGTTCAGTGCATCTAATGTAGACAAAGTCTTGTTTGTTGTCATAAAGCTTTCTATATGTTCTTCATGTCTGCGGAGCAGCAGGCTCCAGAATGTCATCAGGCTGCTGTTGAGAAGTGGGATATAGTACTTGTCATGTCCGATATATTCTATGAACAGATCTTCCAGCAGTGAGCGGATGACCTCATCCTTTCCGGTGTGAAAGAGAAGATAATTGTTTTCCGTTTTTCCATATAAAATGTGTGAGAAGAAGATGGATAACACATTTTGTGCAGGAAAAATTTCAAAAAAAGTAGAATGAAACACGGAGGATTTGATGAGTAGGTTCAGGATAATACTGTCATCAAAGACACCGATGCTGTGACTTGTCTTAGGAGGGAGAATACAGAGCTCTCCTTCGTGACAGACTCGTTCTACTCCCTGTATGGTATTGGAACAACTGCCTGAATAAACGTAAAAAACCTCATAAAATCCATGCTCATGTATAAATTCAGGAGAGTACCGGTTGTGTTTTTGAACAATGATATTCTGGGAAGAAAGATGAAAAATCTCTTTTTCCGGAATATAAGACACCCAGCTTCCGTGGATCGCAGGAACATAAAGCTGATGCTGTTCAATATAATCACGGTCCAAAGATGTGATATATTCGGGGAATGTGTCGGGATGAAACTGTTCGGCAAGATAAAGATTTCGATAGAAAAGCTCATCCTCTTCATACTTTTGTAGGTATTCAGGGAAATCCTTTTTAAAAAGTTTCAAGAAAAAACACCTCCTACTATTAGAATATATGTTGATTATAGCATCTTAAAAAATATCAAGTCAATAACGTAAATTATTCAATAGGAGAACGAAAAACGAAGTGCTAGAATAGGCTCATCAAACATAAGTGAATCAAATGAAAGAGAGGTTGGGAACAATGGAGAATGTTTCAGCACTGACAAAAAGAGAATTGTGGAGACAAAGGATTGGTTATGGATCTTCTGATTTTGCATGTAACTTGATCTGGCAGGTGATCTCACTGTATTTATTATATTTTTATACAGATGTGATGCATCTGAATGCAGGCCAGATCAGTATCATGTTTTTAGTAACGAAGATATTTGATGGATTTACAGATTTGGCAGTTGGTTTTTTGATCGATAAGACACATACAAAATGGGGGAAATCAAGACCATGGATTTTGGCGGGAGCGGTTCCGTTTGCAGTGACTGCAGTACTGGCATTCAGTGTACCGAGTATTTCACAGCAAGGAATGCTGGTTTATGCATATGTGACCTATATGTTATTATCTTTTGCATATACGGTTGTAAATATTCCGATGGCATCCATTTTGCCGGCATTGACAGCAGATCCGCAGGAAAGAACAAATCTGGCGACGAGCAGAGTATTTTTCTCTTATATCGGTTCTACGGTTGTATCAGCATTTGCGCTGAAATTAGTTGACAAGTTCGGAAATGGAAATGAAGCAGTTGGTTTTCGGGTGGTGATGATGATATTTGGCATCTTAGGATGTTTGATTTTCTTCTTCTGCTTTTTCAATACAAAAGAACGGGTAGATAGTTCGGAAGAAAAGGTAAGTATAAAGGCAGCGCTGAATTGTCTGATTCATAATAAGCCGTGGCTTTTGTTTGCGGCAAATATTATCTGGTTCTTTGGCGGATATGTCATTCAGGCAGGAGCGATCATTTATTACTTTACATATAATTTGAACAATAAAAATCTGGCAAGTGTTGCGGCAACGATTACGACACTAATTCCGGTGGCAACGAATCTTTGTGTTCCCTTCCTTGCAAAGCTTACGACAAAGCGTAATTTGATGATCATCGGTTCTGTTTTCCATGGTACCGGTCTTCTGGTTGTGTTCTTTGGCGGTATGAGTGTGCCGGTTGTGATGATTGGAGTGGTGATCGCAGCGCTTGGATATGGGCTGAAAGGAAGTATGCATTTTGCGATTCAGCCGGATCCGGTTGATTATGGCGAGTGGAAATCCGGTATCAACACAGCGGGAACATTATCTGCAGTGAACGGATTTATCGGAAAAGTAGGCATGGCAGTAGCAAGCTCTGCTGCAGCGGCTCTTTTGGCATCCAGTGGTTATGTGGCAAATGCGGCGCAGCAGACACAGTTGGCATTAAACGCCATCAGTGCAATGTATATTTGGATTCCGGTTGCAGCAAATGTGCTGACGATCGTTACATTTATGTTTTATGATCTGGATAAAAAACTTCCAGATATTATGAAAGAACTGGAAGAGAGAAGAGCGGGCAAGGAGGCATAAAAATGGCAGCAATCAGTATTGATCTGGATATGAAAAGAAAAACAAATGAAATATTTGTAGAAAAAGCAAAAAAATTAGAGCCTCAGTTAATTGAAAAGGTCATTCATCCGACGCGGCTTGTGACAATTGATGAATCGGCACATGTAACGGTTCGGGAAGAAAAGCTGTCCGATATTGCATTGGCAAAAGGTGAATCCATCGTGTTGGACTTTGGCGACCATCAAGTGGGATATGTGAAGATGAAGATGAAAACGGTAGGCAGTCCGCAGGATGCTCCGGTATATCTCAGATTTAAATTTGGCGAGGTTTCAAAAGAAATCATTGAGAATTCAGAGGAATATGATGGATGGATCAGCCGCGGCTGGATTCAGGAAGAATTTTTACATCTGGATGTACTTCCGCAGGTTGTGGAGCTTCCAAGGCGATATGCATTCCGGTATATGGAGATCAAAGCGATTGATACATCTTTAAAATTTCAGGTTGTCATCGAGGAGGTTACCTGCAAAACAGTATCGGCAGTAGATGTGGGCCAGGTAGAAAAACTGGCGGAAACAGATGCTTTGCTGAAAGAAATGGATAAGGTGAGTATTCGTACCTTACAGAATTGCATGCAGTCTGTATTTGAAGACGGGCCGAAGAGAGACCGGAGGCTTTGGATCGGAGATCTGCGGCTGCAGGCATTGGCAAATTATGCAACCTTTAAAAATTATGATCTCGTTAAACGATGTATGTACTTGTTTGCAGGGCTTACCAGAGATGACGGAGCAGTTGGAGCTTGCCTTTTCGTTGAACCGGAGTATATCGTAGATGATACATTTTTCTTTGATTATTCCTTGTTCTTTGTGTCAATTTTAAAAGATTATTATGATGAGACAAAGGATGTAGAAGTGGCAAGAGAATTGTGGCCGACGGCATATCGTCAGATCGAACTTGCAAGAGCACGCTTTAAAGCGCCCGGAATCATAGAAGAGAGTGGTGACTTCTGGTGCTTTGTGGATTGGAAAGAAGGGCTTGATAAACAGGCATCTGCAAGCGCGATCTATCTGTACACATTAAATGATGCAATTGTACTGGCACAGATTCTTGGAGAGGAAGTTGTGGAGAGTGAACTTAAAGCAGAGAGAGAAGCATGTAAAAAAGCTGTTTTAGAGAGGTACTGGGACGAGGATATCCAAGTATTTGTTAGCGGAAATGACCGGCAGATTTCGTATGCAAGCCAGGCATGGATGGTGCTTGCAGGAGTGATACAGGGAGAAGAGGCACAAGCACTTTTGAACCGGATCATTAAAATGAAACCGGAGATGGGAATGGTCACGCCATATATGAATCATCATTTTGTACAGGCACTTCTGATGTGTGGTGAGAAAGAAAAGGCAAAAGAATACATGGAATATTATTGGGGAGGCATGCTCCGGCAAGGAGCAGATACTTTCTGGGAGCTGTATAATCCGGAAAATCCGCAGGAATCACCATATGGATCCAGTATGGTGAACAGTTACTGCCATGCATGGAGCTGTACACCAACGTATCTTTTGAGAAGAATGTTTTAACAGGAGGGAACAGTGATGGATTGTAAAGCATTGGTAAAAAAGATGACACTAGAAGAAAAGGCAGGTATGTGTTCGGGAAAAGATTTCTGGAATACAAAGAAAGTGGAACGGCTGGAAATTCCGTCCGTGATGGTCAGTGACGGTCCTCACGGGCTGCGCAAACAGGCGGGGGAAGGAGATCATCTGGGATTGAATGAAAGCATTGATGCAGTCTGTTTTCCGGCAGCGTGTGCCACAGCATGCAGTTTTGACAGAGCGCTTATGTATGACATGGGAGTGACACTCGGAAAAGAATGTCAGGCAGAAAATGTATCGGTACTTCTCGGACCGGCAGTGAATATCAAACGGTCGCCGCTATGCGGAAGAAATTTTGAATATGTTTCGGAAGATCCCTATTTGGCGGGAGAGCTGTCTGCAAGTTATATTAAAGGTGTACAGTCTCAAAATGTGGGTACCTCGATCAAGCACTTTGCTGCAAATAATCAGGAACATGAAAGAATGACAGGCTCTTCGGAAGTGGATGAACGTACCTTGCGTGAAATTTATCTTGCCGGATTCGAGACAGCAATTAAAAAAGCAAAGCCGTGGACGGTGATGTGTTCTTATAACAAAATAAACGGAGTATTTGCTTCGGAAAACAAAAGGCTGCTGCATGACATTTTAAAAAAAGAATGGGGATTTGAAGGATTTGTTGTA
This sequence comes from Mediterraneibacter agrestimuris, assembly GCF_943193195.1. Taxonomy (GTDB): domain Bacteria; phylum Bacillota; class Clostridia; order Lachnospirales; family Lachnospiraceae; genus Schaedlerella; species Schaedlerella agrestimuris. Next base: position 47,747 of record NZ_CALPDG010000009.1, read on the forward strand.
TCAGACTGGGGCGCAGTGAATGATCGTGTAAAAGGGATTGCGGCCGGACTGGAACTGGAGATGCCGGGGAGCAATGGGGTAAATGACGGAGAGATCGTCCGCGCTGTAAAAGAGGGGCGCCTTGATGAGGAAGTACTTGATGAAGCTGTTGAACGTATTTTAAAAGTCATATATCAATATGCAGAAAATCGGCATGAAGAAGTGTATGACAGAGAGTCAGACCACAAAAAAGCAGTAGAAATTGCAAAGAAATGCATCGTACTTTTGAAAAATGAGGAGGTACTTCCGCTGAAGCAAGAAGAAAGAATTGCATTTATCGGAGGATTCGCAGAAGCGCCGAGATATCAGGGAGGCGGAAGTTCCCATATCAATTCTCATGAAGTGGTTTCGGCGGTGCAGCGTGTTGGAAAATATACAGAAGTAACCTATGCAGAAGGATTTACAACGGTGGGGGATGTAGAAGATGCTTCGCTTCAGGCAGAAGCCGTGCATGTGGCAGAGCAGGCAGACTGTGCGGTTATTTTTGCAGGACTTCCGGATGTATTTGAATCCGAAGGTTATGACAGAACACATATGAGACTGCCGGACTGCCAAAATCATCTGATTGAAAAAATATGTGCAGTGCAAAAACGGGTAGTGGTCGTACTGCACAATGGTTCACCGGTCGAGATGCCTTGGATTCATCAGGTGAAAGGTGTTGTAGAGGCATATCTTGGCGGAGAAGGAATTGGGGAAGCTATTGTTGATATTTTGTTTGGGGAGAGTAACCCATGCGGAAAGCTGGCGGAGACATTTCCAATTAGATTGGAAGATAATCCATCTTATTTGAATTTTCCGGGAACAGGGAAAAAGGCGGAATATAAAGAGGGGATTTTTGTAGGATACCGTTATTATGACACAAAGAAAATGGAGGTTCTTTTCCCGTTTGGACATGGATTGAGCTATACGGCATTTTCTTACAGCAACTTGAAACTGGACAAAAATGAGATGAAAGATACTGAGATCTTACATGTATCGGTAGATGTCACAAATACCGGAAGCTGCAAAGGAAAAGAAGTTATCCAGTTATATGTTAAGGATAAAACAAAGGTATCAGTCCGTCCGGAGAAAGAATTGAAGAATTTTGCAGTTGTAGAACTGGAACCGGGAGAGACAAGAACAGTTGAAATGCAGCTTGAGAAGCGTAGTTTTGCATGGTACGATGTGGAGCAAAAGGACTGGTATGCAGCAACAGGAGAGTATGTGGTCGCAGTCGGAAAATCTTCGAGAGAAATTGTGCTGGAGGAACCAGTACGGATTATCAGTACGGTACAGAAACCTTTTGTAATTGATGAAAATACCATGATAGGGGAATTGCTGGCGGATGAAAGAACGAGAGCATATACAAAAGAACATATAGTACCGTTGGCAGCTGGGTTTTCTCAGGCAAGCGGACCAGAATGGGATACGATGATGGAGGCAATGCTGAAATATATGCCTCTTCGTTCGTTAAGAAGCTTTGGATCGGCAGATAATACAACGATACAACAGCTGGCAGAAGAATTGCGGAGTTACTGTAATTAAGGAACACACAGTGGATTTTAATTCATCGGGATTCATTGCCATTCGAGATGAAACATGGTATATTATAGATAGTTTTAGTGTTGTTATGGAGTATCAAAAGCACATGAACACAATAAACAAAAAAGAACAGGGAGTGGTAAACATGTATCAGGATGAGTACAGACGCTGGCTGGAAGCAGATTTGGAAGATGCAGATCTGAAACCAGAATTATCGAAAATCGAAGGGAATGATGAGGAAATCAAGGAGCGTTTTGCAGTAGCGCTGAAGTTCGGAACCGCGGGATTACGCGGTGTGCTTGGAGCAGGAACGAACCGTATGAATATTTACGTTGTACGTCAGGCAACACAGGGACTTGCAAACTGGGTAAAGACACAGGGCGGCAATCAGACAGTAGCGATCAGCTATGACAGCCGTCTGAAGAGTGATGTGTTTGCCAAGACAGCGGCAGGGGTTCTTGCAGCGAATGGAATTAATGTAAGAATCTATGATGCACTGATGCCGGTGCCGGCGCTTTCTTTTGCAACACGTTATTATGAGTGTAACGCAGGTATTATGGTAACTGCATCTCATAATCCGGCAAAGTACAATGGTTACAAGGCATATGGACCCGACGGCTGCCAGATGACAGATGATGCGGCTGCTATTGTATATGATGAGATTCAGAAGACTGATGTCCTGACAGGCGCAAAATATATGTCCTTTGCAGAAGGCGTGGAGAAAGGTCTGATCCGTTTCGTGGGAGATGACTGTAAGAAGGCTCTTTATGATGCCATTGAATCCCGTCAGGTTCGTCCGGGACTTTGTAAGACTGCCGGTCTGAAACTGGTATATAGTCCGCTGAATGGTGCGGGACTTGTTCCTGTTACACAGATTTTGAAAGACATCGGAATTACAGATATAACGATTGTTCCGGATCAGGAATATCCGAACGGTTACTTTACAACCTGCAGTTATCCGAACCCTGAGATTTTTGAAGCTCTGGAACAGGGATTGAATCTGGCAAAGGAAGTAGGCGCAGATTTGATGCTGGCTACAGACCCGGATGCAGACCGTGTCGGTATTGCGATGAAGTGTCCGGATGGTTCATATGAACTGGTGAGCGGTAATGAAGTTGGCGTGCTGCTTCTGGACTATATCTGTGCAGGACGCATTGAAAAAGGAACTATGCCAAAACGGGCAGTTGCAGTGAAATCGATTGTATCTACGCCGCTTGCAGACGCAGTTGCAGAGCATTACGGCGTGGAGCTGAGAAATGTACTTACCGGGTTTAAGTGGATCGGAGATCAGATCGCACAGTTGGAAGCTGCCGGTGAAGTAGATAGATTCATCTTCGGATTTGAGGAAAGCTACGGATATCTGGCGGGACCGTATGTACGTGATAAGGATGCAGTGATCGGTTCTATGCTGATCTGTGAGATGGCAGCTTATTATAGAAGTATTGGAAGTTCACTGAAACAAAGAATGGAAGAGATTTATGCAGAGTATGGTCGTTATCTCAATAAGATTGACAGCTTTGAGTTCCCGGGATTGAGCGGAATGGATAAGATGGCGGGTATTATGCAGAATCTGCGTGAGAATCCGCTTGACGAGATTGCAGGATTGAAGGTAGCGCAGGTTATAGATTATCAGAAACCGGAAGAGACAGGACTTCCGTCAGCAAACGTACTTGTGTATAAGCTGGAAGGCGGTGCAACAGTAATTGTCCGTCCGTCAGGAACAGAGCCGAAGATCAAGATTTACTATACGACATTAGGAAAGGATCTGGCAGAGGCTCAGGCGCAGAAGGATAAGTTTGCAGAGGCTTTGAAACCGATCATGGCATAATATGTGCAGGTCAAGAAGGACAAAATGAAAAAAGGGTGCGTGCAGATTGTACGTGCCCTTTTATGGTACCTATTTTATATGTTTTAGAAGGGTTGAATTCTTTATAAAGTGGGAAAACTTTCAATTAGATGTTTTAGCACAATAAAATTTTTTCTAAAAAGAGTAAAAGGGAGTAACCATGTTTGAAATCACAGAAAAAGATTTATTGCTTGTCATAGACATGCAAAATGTCTACCTTCCTGAAAGTCCGTGGGGATGTGAGCGGATCAGGGAGGCGGCAGCATATATACAGTATATGATAGAGAGATTTCCCAAAGATCAATGTTGTTTTACAAGATTTCTGCCATCAGGAAATCCAGACGGTGTATGGAAAGAATATAATGATCAAAATCAGAAGATCAATAGAAATGGATGGATGAATGAGTATATCGAGGAACTAAAACCATATATAACCCACGAAAATTTCTATACAAAATCAAAGTATTCCTGTTGCAAAAATGAAGAATTGAAGAAACGAATTGACATGTATGAACGTGTCTTTGTGACTGGAGTAGTAGCGGAATGCTGTGTGCTGTCAAGTGTTATGGATTTGATTGACCAAGGTAAAAAGGTGATGTATCTGACGGAAGGAATTGCCGGGGTTAGCAGGGAAAAAGAAGAAATGGTTATTAAGCTGCTGGAGGGAATGTCGCCGCTGCATATTAATTTTTGCTGAATAATAACTTTAGTTGCGAAATCTTCTCCAACACGATAGAATATATCTATAACTGTCTAGCAAGGCTTTACAATTACAGTAAGGCTAATGCCGGACAAGTGATAAGGAGGAAGTGATCATGATTACAGTTAATGCAATAGGCGATGCGTGCCCAATTCCGGTAATTAAGACAAAAAAAGCAATCCAGACGCTGGCAGGGGCAGATACCATTGAAGTACTGGTGGATAATGAGATTGCAGTGAAAAATGTATCCAAGATGGCAGAAGCAGAGGGAGGAGAGGTGAGTTTCAAGGAACTGTCAGAGGGAGGATACAAGGTGACAATTAAGATATCTGCTGCTGATACACATAGAACAAATACAAAAGATACAGTAGGTGAAGCAGATGAAGCAGCTGCAGTGGTACAGGAGTTGTGCATGGAGGGAAGCAGTACATGTAAAAAAACAGTGGTAGTCATTGCGTCTGACCGAATGGGACAAGGTAATGACGAGTTGGGGAAAGTTCTGCTTAAGGGATTTATTTTTGCGGTGACACAGTTAGACGAGCTTCCAAGAGTGATGTTGTTCTATAATGGTGGTGCTGCGCTGACCTGCGAGGGTTCAGATTCGCTTGCGGATTTGAAGATTTTGGAAGAACAGGGGGTGGAGATCATGACCTGTGGAACGTGTCTGGACTACTATGGGTTAAAAGAAAAGCTTCAGATTGGAAGTATTACCAATATGTACAGTATCGTGGAAACGATGAGTGGGGCAGATAAGGTGATCCGTCCATAAATTGATTGTAACTATTCAGTCATGCGTCAATCTGCCAAGACGGACTGATAAGCTTGTAACAGTGCAGCCGAAAAGCTGAGCTGTTACATGAGCTTGGGAATAGTGATGATTGGCGCTTGGTAAGACAGAGATTACAGAAGGGAGACAGCACTTTTATGAAAACAAGGGAAGAAATCCGCTTGACACAAATGAGCAGCACAGCCGGATGAGCGGCAAAAGTCGGTCCTGAGACCCTTGCCCAGGTTCTGGGTAAGCTGCCAAAATTCCAAGATGAAAATCTCTTGGTGGGACTGGAGACATCAGATGATGCCGCAGTCTACAAAATAACAGACGAAATCGCCATGATTCAGACGGTGGACTTTTTCACTCCGGTGGTGGATGATCCGTATACATTCGGGCAGATTGCCGCTGCCAACTCATTAAGCGATGTGTATGCTATGGGCGGAGAGCCGAAGATCGCGTTGAATATCGCTGCATTTCCGAATTGTCTGGATACAGAAATTCTGGGCGAGATACTGCGTGGGGGTGCGGATAAGGTCAAAGAAGCCGGGGCAGTCCTTGTGGGCGGTCATACGATACAGGACAACGAGCCCAAATATGGTCTGAGCGTGTCCGGTTTTGTACACCCAGATAAGATATTCAAGAACTACGGCTGTAAGCCGGGGGAAGTATTGATACTGACCAAGCCGGTTGGAAGCGGAATCGTGAACACTGCAGTCAAGGCAGGTATGGCTTCTGACGAAGCGGTTGATGAGGTGATACGCGTGATGGCGTCACTTAATAAGACAGCCAAAGAAGTGATTCAGAACTATCCGGTGTCTGCATGTACGGATGTTACTGGATTTGGATTACTGGGGCATTGTACAGAAATGGCGTCGGCAAGTGCGGTTACGCTTGATATTTGTCCAAAGGATATTGCATGGATCACTGATGCGGATTCTTATGCCAAAATGGGACTTGTTCCGGCAGGGGCATACCGGAACCGAGAACATTGTGAAGCTATGGTGGAGGTTGGAAATGCAGAAGAATTTGAACTGGATCTGCTGTATGATCCGCAGACCTCGGGAGGATTGTTGTTCAGTGTGGCAAAGGAGTATATGGACTCTATTTTGCAGGATTTTGAAGAATGTCATTTGGAAACAGCAGTGTCTGTGATCGGAAAAGTTACTGAAGCCGGAGAGAAGTGGATCCGTCTGGTGTAAGAGACAGAATATTACAGGAAATATGAAAGCGTAATGGGGAAAATCATGTGGGAAGATAGGAGTAACAACAGATGAATCTCAAGCAGTTGGAAGCATTTGTGCAGGTGGCTGAGAAGAAAAGTTTTTCTAAGGCGGCGAAAACATTGTTTTTGACCCAGCCAACAGTCAGCGCACATATTTCCGGATTAGAGAAAGAACTGAATACAAGGCTTTTGATTCGTAACACAAAGGATGTAGAGCTTTCAAAAGAGGGAGAACGGCTGTATGAGTATGCCAAGCAGATTGTACTAATGACGGAACAGATCATACAGGATTTTGGACGGGAGCCGGATATAAATGAGCAGTCTTTTATTGCTATTGCGGCGTCTACAGTTCCGGCGCAATATCTGCTCCCGGAAATACTGGCGAAATTCCGTCAGAAATATCCGAAAGAACAATTTCATATTCAGGAAAGCGACAGCGCCGATGTAGTGGAGCAGGTTGCTTTACGCAATGTGGACATAGGATTTACAGGTACGGAACTGCCCAATAAATATTGTGAATTTGTGCCCTTCTATGAAGATGATCTGATTGTTATCACGCCGAACACAGAGCAGTTTCACAAACGAAAACATGGCGGCAGCGTTCTGGACTGGATTCGCAGTGAACCGCTGATCATGCGGGAGGAAGGCTCTGGAACACGCAAAGAGACGATGAAGATTTTGCAGAATATGGGAATCAGTCTGAATGAACTGAATATTATTGCCAGTGTGGAGAATCCAGAGACGATCAAGCGTTCCGTGGGCAATGGAATGGGAATTTCCATTTTGTCGGCGCTGGCGGCACGGGACGCCGTGAGTAACGGCGCGGTACTTGGATTTTCACTTGGCTGCCAGACATGCGATAAAACAGCCAGGGGGACTGATTTGAGCTGCCAGACATACGACAAAAATGTCCAGTGGACGCTTTTTAGCGAAACGTTGGGAAAACGGCAGATTTATGTTGTATATAACAAAAGCTTTCATCTGAGTCCGGGGGCGGAACGGGTGCTAAAGATCATGAAGAAAATGTATCCGCAGATGAAGATTTAAAGAGAATGAAGAAAAACATCCATATATGTGGAGAACAATGAGAGGGCTATTTATAGAAAATATCTATAGATGGCCCTTTTTATTATGTCTTTCAATTAGACGATATGGCAGTCAATAGTATATACTGTACAAAGAATCAAAAGAACAGCACAGGACTTTGTATTTGCTGGAAAGCTGAACTGTTACGATCAAGAAGAACGGAATGATGAAAATGATTTATATGGACAATGCAGCCACCACATTACAGAAACCATCTTGTGTGGCGGAAGCTGTTATGAGAGCGATGAGTTCTTTCGGCAATGCTGGAAGAGGAATTAATGATGCGTCTTTAGATGCAGCACGGGTGATTTATGATACAAGAGAGAGGCTATGCCGTTTATTTCATGGAGAAAATCCGAAACAATTTGCATTTACATCGAATGCAACAGAAAGCCTGAACATTGCGATTAAGGGTCTGATCTCTCCGGGAAATCATGTGATCAGTACTGTGCTGGAGCATAATTCGGTATTGCGTCCGTTGTATGAAAAGGAACAGTTTGGGGTTAGTCTTACAATTCTCGGATGTGATGAGGCGGGGAATATTTCCTATGAGGAAATGGAACGTTCAATCCGCAGCAATACGAAAGCGATTGTATGTACACACGGTTCCAATCTGACAGGCAATCTGATAGATATAGAGAGAATCGGTGGGATCGCAAAAAGACATGGTCTATTGTTTGTTGTGGATGCATCACAAACGGCGGGACTGATTCCCATTGATGTGCAGAAGATGCATATTGACGTGTTGTGTTTTACAGGGCATAAAGGCTTGTACGGACCACAGGGAACAGGCGGTATTTATGTGTGTCCTGGATTGAATATAAAGCCGTTGAAAAGCGGTGGGAGCGGAGTCGAAACATATAATAAGAGTCACCCCGCACAGATGCCGACGGCATTGGAAGCGGGAACGCTGAACAGTCATGGGATCGCAGGCTTGAATGCTGCGCTTATATATATAGAAGAGACAGGAATGGAATACATTTCTGCGGTGGCGCAGAACCGGATGCGGCAATTCTACGAAGGAGTTCGTGGGATTCCCGGAGTGAAAGTGTATGGAGACTTTACTGCAAAAGAACGTGCGCCGATCGTTTCTTTGAACATTGGAAATGTGGATTCATCAGAGGTCAGTGATGAACTGCTGACAGAGTATGGAATCGCCACAAGGTCAGGCGGACATTGTGCGCCGCTCATGCACGGGGCTCTGGGAAATGTGGAACAGGGGGCGGTTAGATTTAGTTTTTCCCATTTCAATACAGAGGAAGAAGTAGAGACGGCGGTTTGTGCCGTGAGAGAATTGGCTGTTTAAACCAAAGCTAAATTTAGTGTACGGTTAAACATAAAAGGTCTGATGTGGCAATGTTCTGGAAAAGCAACTGTTCACTCAGGTCTGCGCATTTACTGCGCTGACCATAAGAAAACATACAGTTGCATGCAAAACAGAACTGTTACATAAAGGATAAGAGAAAAGGAGAGGAACACAATGAATTTATCAGACTCAAAGAAAAAACTGGCGCTTGCAGGAGTGCTGTGCGGACTGGTGGCAGCCGGTCTTGCCTATTTTGGAAATCCTGCAAATATGGCGTTCTGTATCGCATGCTTCATTCGAGATACAGCGGGAGCGCTTGGAATGCATCAGGCAGAAGCGGTAATGTATGCCCGTCCGGAAATTATTGGGCTGGTTCTCGGTGCATTTCTAATTTCTGCAATAACGAAGGAATACCGTTCTACGGCTGGTTCAGCCCCGATGGTCCGTTTTCTGCTGGGAATGATCATTATGATCGGTTCACTTGTATTTTTGGGCTGCCCGCTGCGTATGGTGATCCGTATGTCGGCAGGTGACTTGAATGCATGGGTAGCGTTGATTGGATTTATCCTCGGCGTGGCAACTGGTGTATTAGCTTTGAAAAAGGGATTCAGCCTTGGAAGAGCATATGTGACAAATACAGTGTCAGGTGCAGTTCTTCCGATTATTACAGTTGGGATTTTGATTCTTCTGACAGCAACAAATCTGCTGAAAGCAAGTGCGTCCGGTCCGGGAAGTATGCATGCTCCGGTAATCGCATCTCTGATTGGCGGTCTGTTGTTCGGAGCATTGGCACAGAAATCCAGAATGTGTTTCGCAGGCGGAGTTCGTGATGTGATCCTGATGAAGAATTTTGATCTGCTTACGGTTGTAGGAAGTTTGTTTATTGTTATGCTAATATATAATATGGCAACAGGAGGATTTACACTTGGATTCGACACACCGGGAGTGATTGCACATTCAGAACATCTGTGGAATATCCTTGGAATGTATGCAGTGGGATTTGCGGCAGTTCTGGCAGGCGGATGCCCGCTGCGTCAGTTGATTCTGGCGGGTCAGGGTTCGTCTGATTCCGCAGTTACTGTTCTTGGAATGTTTGTGGGTGCGGCATTGTGCCACAATCTGGGACTGGCTTCCAGCGGAACTTCAATGAATCCAGAGACAAAAGAACTGGTTGCAGGCGCAGTTACAACGAATGGTAAAATTGCACTTGTCATTTGTATCATTGCCTGTTTTGTAATTGCATTTACAAGCAAGAGAAAAGCAGCTTAGGAAGAAATAGTCTGGAGAAAAGAGGAATAGAAAATGAAAATTGTAGACGCAAGAGGACTTTCCTGTCCGGAACCATTGATGTTGACAGCAGAGGCATTGAAAAATTATACGGGACCTGTTAAAATCCTTGTAACGGAACCGCATCAGAAAATGAATGTGGAAAAACTTGCAAAGGACGGCGGCAGAAAAGCAACCTCTACAGAAGTAACAGAAGGCTTCGAGATTGTGATTGAGTAAGAGATTGTGGTAAAATTGGGATTTAATGCCGCAATAGAAAAATGAGAAAAAAAGAGCTAAAACTTGTGGTAGCGTTTCATACTACCGCAGATGCAATGGCAATGGAAAAAGCATGTAAGGAAAAGAGCGTTCCGGGGCGCCTGATTCCGGTTCCCCGTTCTGTCTCTGCGGGCTGCGGGCTGGCATGGTGCGCAGCGCTTGAGGAAAGAGGGCAGATTGTAGAGTTGATGCAAAATGCAGGGATAGAGGAAGAAGCACTTCATGAATGTATGATTTAAAAAGGGAAAGGATGATGTTGAAAAGCATTGTCCTTTTTTGATGTTTAAACCGGAAAAATAAGATTTGCAGAGAGCTTTCAAAATAGGGGATGGCTTATCTCTGTAAATCTTTTGTTCCTGTTTCCAGACATTTGAGCAATGGCGAGAGCTTCCGCAGGGAGATTGGGAGTACGGCTCCGGTGTCAAGTAACAAGGTTCTGTGTGCTGTATCGATTGAGACAATGTGCCGGATATTCACAATGTAAGAACGGTGACAGAATACAAATGAATGATCCAGCCGTTTTGCAAGCTCTTTCATCGGTTCATATCCGGTGAATTGTCCGGTACAAGTATGAAGTCTTGTCTGGTGTGTCCGGGCAAGAGATTCTATGTAAACAATATCCTGTGAATGGAAAAACCGCAGATATTGTCCAGATTTAAAAGTAATCGTATGGGGGTTATGTAATGTTTTGGTTCGGTAGCGGGTGTATGCAGTGTTCAATACGGCAGATAACGATTCTTTCAGAGAAACACACGGACTTTTAGTGATAAAATCTAAGGTTTCCAGTTGATATTTAAAAGTCTCTCCTATGCATTCTTCATGGCTTGTAATAAATACAATAAAACCCGAAGGGTCTTTCTCACGAATTTTTGCAGCTAACTGGAGACCATCTAGTTCTGCGTGCAATTCAATGTCTAAAAGATAAAGTCCGGGAATTTTTTCAGGAGTTAAAGCGTTTAAGAGCTGCACCGGAGAAGAAAAGACTCCTGCAATTTCGATATCCCAGCCTTTTAAAAGTGTTAAATTAGAAATAAGTTGTTCGATATTATGTAATTCTTCGTTTACATCATCGCATATGTAAATGTTCAGCATAATATTTCCCTTCTGTTGAAAAAATCAAATATTTTGCAGCGACTGTGAAAAGACAGATGCATTTATACTGGTATTAGACAAAATATGAGGATATCGTTTTAAAATTTCTGATACAGTATATAAACCAACTCCCCGTCCAGAGCCTTTTGTGGAAAAGCCATATTCATTGATACGGGAAAGCGGAAGGTCAGAATCGGAAAAAGAATTAGAGATAGTCCAACATGTGTTTTCATTGGTTTTGGAAAAATAGATGAAAAGTTCTTTTGCTTCTGTTTGCTGGGCTGCTTCAATTGCATTATCCAAATAAATTCCCAAAATCCGTATCAGATCCGTGGTGTTCATCGCCGCAGAGGTTATCATGTAGTCAATACGCAGCTTTAAATTAATATTTAAGGTAATAGCTGTGAGCGTCTTGTTATATAAAAGTCCTTTCAATTCCATTATTTGTATATTGGAAAGGTTGCCGATTTCCTTTTCTGAAAGATTTATGTTTTGGGACAGTGCTGCAAGGGTCTGTGAATAAAAAGTGCGGAGTCCTTTGAAATCTCCGGTGTCAATAAAACTACATGCAGTCGAAAATAAATTTTTATAATCGTGGTTCATACTTTGCACGAGTTTGTATAATTTCTCTAAATTCATAGTATAGGATTCTAATTCTTGCATATGTGCCAATTCTTGTTTGGCGGCAAATTCCTTTTCAAGAGATCTGTGAACACATAATAACAGAATAATGACAGAAAAAAACAAAAGCGAAAACAGGAGACCATTTGTAACAATAATCGCAGGAGAATATCCGAGTTTTTCTCCATAAACAATAAAATAAGCATAAAGTCCGGTATACAAGATTTCTTCAACCACTAGCGCAATACAGAAAAAACGGTAATCCTTCTGTAAAAATAAGTGAATAAAGCGGTGAAATTTCTTGCGTAAAAATCCAAATAAACCGATCAATAAAGCCAAATAAAAGATTTGAAAAAACAAGCTTTTATATCCGACAAGTGCGGAAACAGTAATGCCAAATCCATAAGCAAGTACAGTTAATACAAATTGGTTCAAAGTTACATTAAATAAATAGCCGAAGAGAGCAAGTGTGACATTGGCAAGCTTGTCTTTACTAAATAAGCTAATCAAAAAGACAGAGCATAAAAGGACGATGTAGGTGCTGGTCTGCCCAAGAGTAGAAATAAGATGATAGCATGCAAGTATGACAATATAAAGTACGATATATTGATAGTGTTTTAAAGTTTGCGGTAAAAGAGCAGTGAGTGAAACAAATAAAATTCCAACAGTCAAAAAAGGGATTAAAAGCATATAAAAATTCCTCCGGTTATATTCCTCAAAGCGTTTATGAGTGAAAATCAAGCGTTTAGGAAAAATTTACACAAAACGACAATAAGGTAGTATGCTTATTATAGTGGAAGCGGAAAGGGAATGCAAGAGTATGTATGAAAAACTCAGCAGATGCTTGGCACAGTGGTGTCAAAATCGGTGTCAGGTTAATGAAGAGGAAAGGGAGGCTGTGGAATATGGTATAAGAATTGTAATACTTACTTTTTGTAAGTTTTGGTTATTTGTATTTTTAGGCGGTATTTTGGGATATGGTAAAGAAGTTGTAGCGGCGCTTATAGTTTTCGGAAGTATCAGGAGATTTGCAGGCGGTATTCATATGAGCAGCAGCTTTAAGTGTACACTTGCTATGGGCTGCATGTTGAGCGTTTGCATATGGATGTCAAATTATCCGAAAGCCGATGAAAAAGTTCTTTTCTTTTTCTGGATAACAACGCTTGCGTTAGCGGTATATTTTGCCCCGGCAGATTTTACGGAGAACAAAGGGGCAATGGTACGGTGGAAACAAAAAGTAAAAGCAATCTGCATTATCAATATGTGGTATATTGCAGCCCTTATGATATGTAAAACATCTATGCATAATGTAATTATTGCAGCTGCTGTAATTGAAGCAATATCTTTAATACTGTATGGGGGAAAGGATGAAAGTGAAAGGACGTAAACGGGCAGGGGTGTATTTGGCAAAACTCCTGATAGTTGTTTCAAAAAAAGCAGTAAAACAACACTGGGAAAAAAGTTTTCCACCATGGATATATGAAGAAAAGATGCCGGAAAAAGTGAGGAAGTGGTGTGAAAATGAAGAGAAAAAATAAAGTGATTTAATGGATGTAGTAATCAAATTTAGAAAAGTACAGGAGGAAAATGGAGATGAAGAAGAGAAAATCTGCGGTATGTGGACTTTTAACAATGTGTATTACCATGGGATTAGGAACTTCAGTATTTGCGGGTGAACCTGAAACTAGGGCTACGTGGGATTCGTATTTTAAAGAAGATTTTATTGGATATTCAACAACCCAAGCACATGAAACACCTATGCGATGGAAAGACAATGATTCATATCATTATGTGATGAATACTTCTGGATTTAATCTATGGGTTATTTCGTATGATAGGTACTATAATAATCGAACACGGGGGTTGCGCGCTATTGTTCCGGGTGGGGAATGGTTTATTACAAATTCTGTTTTTGAAGATCATGGATATGTTAGAGATGAGTGTCGTTTAAATATTACGTCGGCTACTTCAGGAGTGAGCGGATATTTGAAAGGAAAATGGAGTCCGGACTCGATTGGATCTTATCCGGTTGCAAATTAGTGGAAATAATATGTGCGGCAATTTGATGATTGCCGCACATGTTTCATAGGAAGGAAGAAATTTATGTTTTCATTGATAAAAAAAGCAAGTTCTTTATTACTTTGCAGCAGTTTTCTGTGTGGTGTGCTGGCGGGCTGTAATGAGACTCTTGATCAGGATAAATATGCTAAAGTTGGTAAACCGGTTGAGCGACCGGAAGAACAATTACAGACAGATAAGATCTATCAGTTAGGAGAAACGGTTTCGACAATGTTTCCTGATAATCTTCGCTATAAACCTGATGGTTATCCGTATGCCAGCATGGAATATACACTTCAGGCAGCGGCTCTTTATGAACATCCGGAAGAGGCAGGGATTGATATGGGGCAGGTTCTTGTAAACGGAGAGGTTTGTTATGATTTAGAGACGGAAGTGCCATATGATCCTGATTATTCCCAGACATCATTTCTGCTTTGTGATGTTTTGATTCGGAATCCGGGGATAGGATATCCGAATATCACGGAGTTGGGAGTGGTCTGCCGTATGAATGAAGAGGGAAAGCTGGGATGGACAGGATATCCGGCATATTTTTCCATGCCAGAGGAAGCACGAGATGACTCAGACGGATACAATTATTTTTTGCCTGTTGGACAGAGCATGGAAGCTAAAGTAGGCTGGTGGATAGACATGGAGCAGTGCAAAAAAGAGAATCTCTATTTATCCTTGAACCACGGTTCGGAAGAGAGTCTTGAGGCGTATTGGGAACTGAAATTATAGGAGGGGAAGATGTTATTAAATACAGTGAGATTAGAAGTATCTAAAGCGCTGAAAAATAGATCGTTTTATACATCTCTGCTTTTGGGATGCATGATAGCATTTCTTGCATTTATTACGGATCTGGGAATTTACAGAAACAATCTTTATATATTGCAGGCAGATGCAATGAATCCGATGTATGCATCCTCCAGCCTGTTCAATCTCTGGATTGGAGGCGAACCTTTTTCACTTGGATCTACCATTTATTTTTTTGTGTTTCCTTTATTGGTTACCATCCCATACGGGTGGTCTTATTGTGAAGAAAAAAATAGCGGATATACGCGGTTAATGCTTGTTCAATGTGGAAAAAGAAATTATTTTCTGTCAAAATATATTGCTGTTTTTTTATCCGGCGCGCTTGCTATGGTGATCCCTCTGTTATGCAGTTTTCTTGTCTCGGCATTGTTTTTTCCGGCAGTTCTTCCATCGCCGATTTACTGTACAACGAATGGTATTTTTTATGATTCTTTGATGTCTGCGCTCTATTATACAGCTCCTTTGCTGTATGTATGTATTTACCTCTGTATTGATTTTATATTTGGCGGACTTATTGCGTGCATCAGTTATGTCTGTTCGTGCTTCGTGAAATATCGCGTTGTTACAGTAATCCTGCCACTGTTTTTATTACTGGGATTCCACTATGTCCGACAGTTTGTTTACGTGTCTCCGATGATACGATATAAAGAAATATCGCCGTTGTTTTTTTTGCGTCCGGTACAGGTCGTTTATAGTGCATCCTGGACGGTAATTATGATTGAAATAATAGTGTTATTTTTAGTGACGGCTTTTTTAATCTTTTTATGGGAGCGCAGGCATGAAGTTTATTAAATTTTTAAAGTTTGACATCCGACAGGGGATTTTTTATAACCTGTGCCTTATCATTTCTCCGATACTGATTGCAACAGTAATATTTATTGACTTTATTTTTAAAGCAAATCGGTATAAAGCTTTTGATATTATAAATCAATTTGTCAGCTTTGGCGATTATCTTTTTTATCTATACGGGGGAATGACAGAGTATATTCCGGATTACGGGGAAGTCTTTATGTTTCCGGTTGTCTGGAGCGTTGTATTTTTGATTGCGCCTTTTATTTTATTAAACTATCCTATAAAAGATATGGTGGGAAATGGTCAGCATATTTTGATTCGTTCGACAAAACGAACATATTGGTGGTTGTCAAAATGTTTCTGGAATATGGCGGGGACATTGTTTTACCATTTTATGATACAAATGACTGGATTGGCGCTGTGCTTAATTTTTCAGGCTGAGGTTACAAACATAATACATGTAGATTTTGTGAAAGCAGCTTTTAGGGTCCGGCCGGAAGAAATCAGAGATGTTTCTGTGTTATTGACATCCGCAGTGCTTTTGCCGGTATGTGTTTCTGTCAGCGTCAATATGCTGCAGATGACATTATCCTTGTTTATCAAACCAATATATAGCTTCTTTTCTGTTTTGCTTGTGTTTATTATATCTGCATATTTGTTATCACCAGTAGGAATTGGAAATTATGCGATGCTTCTCCGGCATGACAAGGTATTGTTATACAATGGAGTTTCCGTGGTGTATGGCTATGCTATATCCATCATTTTGCTGCTTCTATCAATGCTGGCTGGCAGTATAAGGTTTCATTATTATGATATATTGGAAAATATTTAATGGATAAAAATAAGGGATTTAAAAGCATCAGATATTCAGGAAATAGGAAAGGAATACATAGGAATATGACTCAAGTAAAAATTGAGAATGTAACAAAACGGATTCGGGGGAATACAGTTCTCGAATCAATTACAATGGAAATGCACTCAGGAAAGGTATATGGTCTTCAGGGCGTTAATGGTTCTGGAAAAACAATGTTGATGCGTATTATTGTAGGATTGATCAGAACTACAAAGGGAAGTGTGTCAATTGACGGAAAAGAATTGGGAAAAGATGTGGATTTTCCGGAAAGCATCGGATTCCTTTTAGAAAATCCTGCATTTCTCGGACGGTATTCAGGATTGGAAAATTTAAAGCTTCTGGCTGGCATTAAAAATAAAATTTCAGCAGAACAGATACAAGAGGTGCTTGAAATAGTAGGACTGGATGCGCAGGACAAGAAAAAGTATAGAAAATATTCACTTGGAATGAAACAGCGTCTTGGTATAGCAGCCGCCATTATGGAAGAACCGGACATTATTATACTGGATGAACCGACCAATGCACTTGATGAAAAGGGTGTGGCGCTTGTGAAAAAATTAATTTTGCAGCAAAAGAAAAGGGGCGCTCTTATTATAGTTTCCTGTCATGATATTGATATACTGCAGGAAATCTCAGATGAAATATTTAAACTGGAGGCGGGGAAAGTTACAGAGCATTTTTTCTTGTGAGAAATCAGTGAAGGTGAGGAATCGTAAGCGTGAAAAAGAAAAAAATAAGGATGATCATGGCTATTTTTTTTCTGATGGGAATATATATGATAAGAATATATGAAGTTAATACAGATAAAAAACTGCCAGAGCGTCAGGTATTTCAGAAAGGGGAACTTGTTCCTTATGAAAGAGATTATAATATTTCAGAAAATGATATTTGCGAAGGTTACTATGTGAAAGTATTGGATACGAAGGTTATGGAAGCAAAAGAATTCTGCGAAAAATATGATGCGGTGGACATGGGGCTGGCAACACATTATTATATGGTGAATCTCGAAGTGCAAAATAAGGGAAATGAATATGTAGGTGAACAGGGGGTTGCATTGGGACTAGCCATGCTGACAGGGACAAATTATGCGATTATTCCCTCCCCGGAGATGTTTGGGGCAGCAAATCCAGATATGCCTTCGTATTCATTTTCGCTGCAAAACGGAACAAAAAAAGAGATTTGGCTTGTTTTTTCAATCATTCCAAATAATATGCCGGATTATGAATGGATTCAAAAAGATCCCCCGATGTTACAGATAACGCAATATCCTTCTCAAAAACTCATAACACTTTAGTTACTGTTCGTACCCTACGGGTGTTCCAGTAACAGTATCCAGCCCATTTTAAGTCGCTTTCGGCGAGGGGCTGGATATAGCGCTGTCATCACTTCATTGGTCGGACACCTTGTGGCGCAGTGCAAGGCATCGTGCGAACAGTAACTTTTTCGGAGAACATATAACTGGCTCTTATACGGGTCAAACCACCACTTGAAGTGGTGGCCGCGGCTATTTAGTGTTGTTGAGTTTTCTGTACTCTCCCGGAGAAACTCCATAGTTTGTCTTGAATACTTTATAAAAATGAGTTCGATTCGTAAAACCAAGCTGCAACGCAATAGAGGAGATTGAGAGGTCGGTTTCAGTTAAAAGAGAAGCAGCTGTTTTAAGGGTAAAGGAAAGACCATAATCATACAGGCACATGCCTGTATATTTTTTTACAATAGTATTAATGTAATTACCGCTGTAACACAGCGCTTTTTCCAAGGTGCGTCTGGACATCCGGCCGTTAGTGTCTTCCATCAGGTGGCTGATACGCGAAAACAGGAGCAGGTCTGAGCTGGAGTTAAAAGTGACGTTATTTATATGATAAAATTCTTTGGTATCTAGGTATTGAAATAATTCACATACCAATGATTTTATGGCAAAGGTAGAGCCTAATTTGGGAATCAGCATTGCATGTAGTAACTGGTCAGAAAGCTGGTGCAAGTTTTCCAGATGGCTCTGGTTTTGGAATACAGGGAAGAAATCCAGATAATTTTTTCCTTTTTCTGATTGAAGGTTCTCTGCCATAAACTGAAAAATTGAATTTTCAATGGTCCGTTCTTCTTTTGGAAAATAAGCAGTTTTATGAGATTCCAGTAATTCTTTTATCATATCTGCAGACATGCCGAGAAAGAGTATTTTTGCCTTTCCGGTGAATCTTTCTACGTGGACGACATTCTGATTGATCAGGCAGCAAGATCCTGCCGGGTACAAATATTCTTTATCTTCTATTTTTTGCGTGATATTTCCTTCCAGAACAAGCAATAATTCAAAAAAACTATGCTGATGGGGAGTCCGGGCATTAAATTTGTAAAAATCTTCAACGATTGGTGTAGAATACAAAAAATGATCAAGTGGAGAAATCGTCATGATATTAAAGAAATCTTTCTCGGAAAGACCACTGCAATAACTTAAGGTAAATTGTATCGGCGCGGACATATCATAAAAGGAACTGAGGGTACTTTGGGTATGATATACTTTTAAGGTATTGTCTTTTTTGGGGGAATGGGTAGGATTATGTTTCATAAGCTCTCCTTTTACTTTGATAAATCGAAAAGTATATTCACGAATATGATACAGTTTTTGCGGCTCAACGATATCGGTGACATTGTGAAAATTGTATAAAATTGCTAAAATTTATTTATATTAAGATAAAGTATATACATTATCACGAAAAAAGTAAAGGCCATTACAAAAAAACAAAACAAAGTGAAGGAGAAAAAGAGTAAGTTTATGAATGAGAAAAAGTATTTAAAGTGGTATCAAAAGGTGGCGTATGGTTCTGGTGATATGGCAGGAAACTGCGGTTATGCACTGATTTCAAGCTTTATGATGCTTTACCTTACGAATGCTGTTGGTTTGAATAGTGCAATTATTGGTACGTTGATGATGGTGTCAAAATTGTTGGACGGTGTATCAGATATATTCTTCGGTGGTCTTATGGATAAGACGAAAAGTAAGATGGGTCAGGCGCGTCCATGGATGCTGTTTGGGCAGATTGGTGTTTCAGCGAGTTTGTTTTTGGTTTTTTGTATTCCAAGTATGAGTCTAACCATGCAATATGTTTACTTCTTTGTATTCTATACGGCATATAATGCAGTGTTTTATACTGCGAATAGTATTGCATACGCTTCATTGGCAGCAAAAATAACAAAAAACGGGCAGGAAAGAGTACAGCTTGGATCTATCAGATTCATCTTTGCAACATTTACAACATTAGTTATTTCTTACAATGTAATGGGATTGGTAGAAAAATTCGGCGGCGGGACACAGGGATGGCGTATGGTCGCACTGATTTTTGCAATTATAGGGCTTATCGTTAATACATTCTCTGTCCTGATGGTGAAAGAAGTTCCGGACGAAAATATTGATGAATCTGCTGAAAAGAAAAATGAAGCCAGAACGGACATAAGTTTCAAGGAATCTTTAAAACTATTGTTAAAAAATCCATATTATATTATCATACTTGGATTATATCTGGTAAATTATATTTATAGTGGAATTACACAGGGGGCAGGAATTTATTTTATGACCTATTACATGGGTGATCCTGCATTATTGGGAACATTTTCTTTGGTCAGCCTGATTCCGGTTATGATTATCTTGATGTTAACACCAGTGTTGGTAAAAAAAATCGGTACGATGCGGAAGATGAATTTGTATGCCCGTATAATTACTATATTGATGGGGATTGTCTTTATTGTAGCAGCAATGAATAAGAACCTGCCGCTTATGCTGGGATCCGCATTTTTAAGAAATATGGCGGGTGGTCCGCTTACCGGAACGTTAAATGCCCTGGTTGCAGAAACCAGCGATTATACATGGAGAACGCAGAAGAAGAGAATTGACGGAGTTATGTTTAGTTGTTCTTCCATTGGTGTAAAACTCGGCGGAGGTATCGGCAGCGCAATTGTCGGATGGCTTCTTGCGTTGGGAAAATTTGATGGAACTGCTGCAGTGCAGCCTGCAAGTGCGGTTAATGTGATTTTCTTTATGTATGCGGTAACACCGGTTGTGTTTGGCCTGATTATGGCAGTCCTGATCTATTTACTAAAAGTAGAAGATGCAAACAGAGCATTGGATAAAGAACATTTAGAAGGAGAAAATGCATGATTCGTAGTAACTTTAATTCTGACTGGCAGATAATAAAAGGCGGAAAAGGAGCTGATGCAGTTTCATTTATGGGAGCATCAGAGGTGAAGAAGGTACACCTTCCTTATGACGCAATGATACATGAGGAACGCACTCCTGATGTGGAGAGCGGCGCCCAGACCGGGTTTTATCCAGGAGGAGAATACATATATCAAAAGTCTGTGATGATACCGGAAGAATGGAAAGAAAAAAAAGTAATTCTGGAATTTGAAGGAATCTATCAGACTGCGATGATTTATATTAATGGCGCACTGGCAAAGCGGAATTTATATGGATATTCTGGCTTTTATGTAGAGTTAAATCCATGGCTGAATTATGGAACTGAGAATCAGATTAAAGTGATCGCAAATAACAGCACGGTTCCAAACAGCCGCTGGTACACAGGCAGCGGAATTTACCGGAATGTAAAATTAATCATCGGGGACAGGATTCATGTCCCCGTAGATGGCGTCAGGATTACGACTCTGGCAGCTGATGAAGAATCGGCAGTCGTAGAAATAGAAACAAAGATACAAAGCATCAGCAAAGTAAGAGAAAATATATCTGTACTTGTCTGTTTGGAAAAAGATGGGGAGATAATTGCCAAGGATAGACAAAAAGTGGTAATGTATCCGGAAACAAAGGAAACTGCAAGATGCAGCATCTGTGTGACGGAGCCGGAGTTGTGGGATTGTGATACTCCGAATCTGTATCAGTGTAAGGTTCAGATTGAAGATGCCGGCGGAGTTTTGGATGAAACGATAGAAACATTTGGAATTCGGACGTTGATGCTGGATTCAGTGCATGGTCTTCGCATGAATGGAAAGACGGTAAAGATGCGTGGAGCCTGCATCCATCATGACAATGGGATTCTGGGAGCGGCAACATTGGAAAAGGCAGAAGAGAGACGTTGCAGGCAGCTAAAAGAAGCAGGTTTTAACAGCATCCGGAGTTCCCACCATCCAATCAGTAAAGCAATGTTGGCGGCTTGCGACCATTATGGAATCATGGTTATGGATGAACTGAGTGATATGTGGACGCTTCATAAAAATCCTTATGATTTCGCATTACATTTTGAAGATTGTTGGGAACAGGTAGTGGAACAGATGGTGGCAACGGATTATAATCATCCGTCAGTGGTACTGTATTCCTCTGGAAATGAAATTACAGAAGCCGGTTCCGATGCAGGGGCGGCGATCAACCGAAAAATCTGCAATAAGTTTCATGAGCTGGATCACACAAGATTTACGACAATGGGTCTGAACGGTCTTATGACAGCCGGACGGCGTTTGAAGGATATTATGACCGATGTGATGGGAAAATTCGGGACACCGGAAGCGGATGGATCGGGAAACAATGACGGAAGTAATGCCTTTAACAGCTTTATGAGTATGATGGAAGGGGAACGCGGAGAATATTTTTCTACACATCCGCTGCTAACAGAAGCACTGGAGGGCTGTTCGGCATCAAGTGATATTATCGGACTGAATTATCTCACCGGAAGACATGTATTTGAACATGAGTTGCATCCGAATAAAACTGTTCTTGGAACGGAAACCTATCCGGCAGACATTGTGAGGTTATGGGGGATTGTAAAGAAATATCCGCATGTGTTAGGGGACTTTACATGGGCCGGGTACGATTATCTTGGAGAAGCAGGATGTGGAATATTTCATTACGACGGCAATGTAAACTTTTCCAGCGTATATCCGGAAAGGGCTGCTTATATCGGCGATCTGGATCTGATTGGATATCGGCGTCCGATCAGTTATCTCCGGGAAATCGTTTATGGACTTCGGAAAGAACCGTATATCGCAGTGGAGAGGGTAAACCGCTATGGCATGAAGTTTTCGAAAACACCTTGGATGCATAAAGATTCTGTATCTAGCTGGACCTGGCCAGGATTTGAGGGCAGACCGTCTGTTGTAGATATCTATGCAGATGCACAAGAAGTGGAATTATTCCTGAATGGACAGTCACTTGGAAGAAAACCGGCAGGAGAACAAAATGGATTTACCGCAACCTATGAGCTGCGTTATGAACCGGGTGAACTGACTGCAGTCAGTTATCAAGCCGGGGAAGAAATCGGAAGGTATTCATTGAATACAGCGAGTGAGAAAATACAACTCTGTGCAGAAGCTGATAAAAAAATACTTTATGCGGATGGAGAAGATCTTTCTTTTATTACTGTGAAATTGGTGGATGAGAACGGAACGGAAAACCTCTTTGCTTCTAAAAAAGTAGCAGTTTCTGTAGAAGGAGCAGGCAGGTTAGAAGCATTTGGAAGCGCTGATCCGCAATCTCTTTCCGTCTATGATGATACAGAATGGGATACTTATGACGGATACGTAATGGCTGTTATCAGGTCGGGGATGGAGACCGGAAAGATAAAAGTTATTTTCACATCAGAAGGATGCAAGGAGACATGTGTGGAAATTGAAGTTTGTAAGTAGAAAGGAATAAATTTTATGAAGAGAAAAGTTTGGAAGAGAAAAATAATATCTTTTTTGGCAATAATTGCAGCAGCACTTGCGATGAACGAGTCTATTGTGTTTGCAAATGAAGATATTGTGTGTGGTGCAGATATTGGTTGGATGAGTCAAATGGAAGATGAAGGAGTTACTTGGGTAGATGATGACGGGGTAACAACAGATCCTCTTGTTTTATTGAAAAATAAAGGGATTAATGCGGTAAGACTTCGTGTTTTTGTAAAACCATCTTCGGATTTTGAGTGGACAAAACCAGATGGGACCGTTTGTAAACTTGGATATACCGATACAGCTGGTCTATTATATTTGGCACAAAGAGCCAGAAATCTCAATATGAAAATATTAGTAGATTTTCATTATAGTGATTATTTTGCAGATCCTTCTATTCAAGATGTCCCAAGTGAATGGGCAGATGCAACAACTTCAGAGTTAGAACAGTATATATATGATTATACTGTTTATATAATGACACGGTTGGCAAATGAGGGGATTTACCCGGAATGGGTACAGGTGGGAAATGAGGTCAGCCATGGGATTCTGTTTCCAACAGGGTCAAATACAACCAACGATTTTACACAGCTTACTCGCTATTTGAACAGCGGATATGATGCCGTTAAAGCTGTAAGTCCTAATAGCAAAGTGGTTACGCATCTAACGCATGGTGCGGGTATCGATCATTTTGAATGGTTTTTCAGGAATTTTCTGACTGTTCAAGGAGGAAAGACTGATGTTATTGGTATGTCTTACTATCCGTATTGGATGGGGGCAAATGATATTGAAAATATGACATATAATTTAAATAAAATGGCTGCAAAATATGGAAAGGAAGTCATGATTTGTGAAACGGGTGATTACGAAACAAATCCAGAAGGAACTTATACTCTGATGCGCCAGGAGATGAATGCTTTGAAAACTGTAGCAAATAATAAAGCTATTGGTATCTTTTACTGGGAACCAGAAGCGAATTCGGCACTTCTTCCAGATGGATATCCTTTAGGTGCTACTGAATTAGTTGGTGAGAAAACATTGAAGTTTACATCAGCATTGGATGCTTTTATGACGGAGCCGGAATTTTTGGATGATGAATGTAGTTTTGAAATTCAGAATTATAATAGTGGAATGGCTTTGAATGTCGCCGGAGGATCCCTTGAAAATTCTGCGGTAATTGAACAGTATACATACGATAAATGGAATAGCCAGAAATGGATTTTTGAAAAAGTCGATGGAAATTATTATAAAATTGTCAATAAAAATAGTGGAAAAGTTCTGGACATAAATGGTTTGTCAACATCTGCAGGAACTTCGTGTATTCAATATGATTATAATGGAGGTTGGAATCAGATGTGGGAAATTGTTTCGACAACAGAAGGGCAATATAAAATAAAAAATCGTTGGAGCGGATTGTATTTGGGAATTGCTAATGCTTCTGAATCCAATGGCGCTGTATGTGTGCAAATGGAAGATAATGAAAGTGACAATCTTAGATGGTACTTTTTGGTAACAGAATAGTATAATAATAAATTTTAGAGGGTGAAACATTGGTGGTGTGCGTCCCGTCAAGTAGTCAATTAAATAAATATATGTTTTTTTGCTGCCCAGCTTATGCTGGGCAGCATTTTTATGCAGCCATGAGCATTTCATGACTTTAATTTTCACTTTGTTTTAGCCATATGAAATCCCATCCCCGAAGTGTTACCGTCTCAAGCTCCTGTTTTTTGTCGGAGACAAGATTCTCATAGACTCTGCGCTCCGGCATCCAGATTGTTTTCTCTTCATCGCTGTAATTAAATACGGCGTGAAGCGTTTGGCTGTCTGTCTTACGGACGAGCCAGAGGATAGAAGTATCATTGTAATCTTTTGCGTATATATCAGCTTCGGCGGCAAATACTGCTTCGGCAAACCGGATTTTCTCAAGTGCTCCCAGTCCGGCAAATAGTTTCCCCTGCACACTGTCCGGGGCAGAGATGTTATCTGTGAGATTCCAGCGGAACGGACCTCTGTGGAGATAACGGGAATCTGCTGCTTTGTCAGGATTCTGCTTATAGGTATAGTCGTTTACCTGACCGATTTCATCACCGCTGTACAGCATTGGGATACCGGACTGTGTGAGCATGCATGCGTGCAGTGTCAGAATCTTTCTGATTGCCAGCTCCATTTTTTCAGGGTTTTGCTCGAAGCCTGCGCTTTCGACTCCGCACATGGAGGCTGTTGTTCCGCAGAATCGGGCGTCCATCGTGAGGGGATCGTCATTATACAGTTCTCCGCGGCTTGGACTTCCTTCTGTTTTGCCGCAGAAATAGTCGTTTAGATATTTCTTGTGCGGGATTTCTTTCATTCCCCAGTATTTTAATGTCTCATAATCCAGTCCCCATCCGATATCATCATGACAGCGCAGATAATTGAGGAATGTGTATTCTTTTGGAAGACCGCCCACAACATTTATCTGTTTTTTCAACAGGCGGATATCTCTGGTCGCTACGGTGTTCCATGTAGTTGCCATGGTCGTTACGTTGTAGAGCATGTGGCATTCCGGCTTTTCTACGGTGCCGAAATACGGCGCTACCTTATCCGGCTCCATGACCACTTCGCCGAGCAGCACAATACCCGGGCAGACGATCTCGCTGATGATCCGCATGATACGGACAAGGGAATGTACCTGTGGAAGATTCCTGCAGGAAGTCCCCAGCGTTTTCCAGATATAAGGAACGGCATCGATGCGGACAATATCAATTCCCTGATTCGCAAGATAGAGGAAATTGTACATCATTTCATTGAACACCCGTGGGTTATGGTAGTTCAGATCCCACTGATAAGGATAAAATGTTGTCATTACATAGTGGTTCATATCCGGAAGATAAGTGAAATTGCCGGGGGCAGTTGTGGGGAACACCTGAGGAACCGTTTTTTCATATTTTTGCGGTACGGTTGGATCAGAATAGAAATAGTAACGGCTCATATATTCCCCATCGCCGTCTTTTGCCTTTTTCGCCCATTCATGTTCTTCTGACGTATGATTCATGACAAAGTCCATACACAGGCTAATCCCTTTTTCATGACATTTCTCTGCGAGACGGGCAAGATCCTCCATTGTTCCAAGCTCTGGCTTTATCTTGCGGAAATCTGCCACGGCATATCCGCCGTCAGATCTTCCTTTCGGAGAATCCAGAAAGGGCATGAGGTGCAGGACGTTTACATTACATTTTTCAATATAAGAAAGCTTTTCTTCGACGCCTTTCAGATTGTCTGCAAAACAGTCGATATACAGCATCATGCCGAGCATCCTTCTGTCCCGGTACCAGTTTTCGTTGGCTTCCCGCACTTTGTCGAGCTTTTTAAGTTGTTGGTTTCTTTTGTCATAAAACTGTTTCATCTGGCTGCACAGTTCTGCGAACATATCTCCGTTATTGTATAGTTCCATATACAGCCAGCGAAGCTCATCGTGATGTTTTCCGAGACGCTCCGCGAAAATCTGGTCGGCTTCCGTCTGCTTTGCCGCTGCGGATCGTCTGCTTGCTACATGTTTCTTCTTTGCCATCCTGTCACCTCTGTTTTACATTATTCTTCGCTTACGAAATGCCACTGGTATGTCTGGTATTCGCCCGGAAGTACCGGAGTGGGAATACCGGCTTCCATGAGTACAGTGCTGTTATACCGTATTCCGCTGTGTGTGTCACGGTATATTGTGTTTTCCTTTAATCCGCGGACTTTGATGTAATCAACGGTCATATTTGCATGTTTTTTGATGCTGACTGTCTGTACCAGCGCTTCGGTTTTGTCCTCGGAGACAAATTCCCAGGCTCCCTGATTATCAGTCTGGGGATTGGTCAGGCGGTAATACAGACCTTGTTGTATGAGTGATGCGTATTGTTTGTATTCTTTGATCTGGCGCCGGATTTCTGCTTTTTCCTCTGCGCCAAGCTCTTCCAGATTCAGTTCGTATCCGAATGTACCCGCCATTGCCACGGCGCCTCTTGTCTCCATCGAGGTGATGCGCCCTGTCTGATGATTTGGTGATGCAGACACATGTGACCCTACGGAAGAGGCGGGATAAATGAAAGAGGTTCCATACTGTATTTCCAGCCGGTCAACAGGATCGGTGTTATCGCTGCACCATATTTGCGGGGTATAGTACAGCATGCCTGCGTCAAATCGGCCGCCGCCGCCGCTGCATCCTTCAATCAGTATATGAGGGTAGCGGTTTACAAGGCGCTCGAGAAAATCATAGAGTCCCAGTACATAATCATGCAGCACACGGCCCTGATTGTCTGTGGCTGCCGAATAGACGTCGGTAATGCTCCGGTTCATATCCCATTTGACATATTCCACATTACCTTGATCCAGTACAGCGCATATTTTTTCATAGATATAATCGACAACCTCTTTTTGGGAAAAATCAAGTACAAGCTGATGTCTGGAACGGTTGGGGGTGCGTCCGGGGATCACCAGTGCCCACTCTGGATGTTTCCGATACAGATTGCTGTCTTCATTGACCATTTCAGGCTCGATCCAGATTCCGAATTTCAGTCCGAGACCGTTGACCTTTTGGATTAACTCTCCGAGACTGCAGCCTAATTTTTTCTCGTTTACTTCCCAGTCGCCAAGTCCCAGAAGGTCGCTGTCCCGGCTTCCGAACCAGCCGTCGTCCATGACCAGCATTTCGATTCCCAGATCTGCCGCCTGTTCTGCCAGCCGCAGGAGGCTTTCCCCTGTAAAATCAAAGTAAGAAGCTTCCCAGCTGTTGATCAGGATTGGACGTCTTGTTTCTTTATACATGCCCCTGCATAAATGAGTGCGCATACAACGGTGAAGGTTCTGAGAAAGTGTTTCAAGTCCTTTAGAAGAATAGGTCAGGATAACCTCCGGCGACTGGAATTCTTCTCCTGTTTTGAGAGCGTAGTCAAACTGCTCTTCGCTCAGTCCCATAAGGAGTCTTGTCTGGGAATATTGGTCCATGCCCGCTTCACTCTGAAAACCGCCGCTGTAGACAAATGTCATTCCGTAGCAGCCGCCTGCTTTTTCGGTAGTATCGTGTTCAGCTAAAATAACAGCCGGGTTATATTGATGACTGGAAGTACCGCGTAAGCTGCCTATTTTTGTGATACCATGTCCGACAGGCATCCTCTGCATATTCCGTTCCATTGCATGTCTGCCGTAAAAGGTAATATAATCATAATCTCCGCTTAAAATGTCCAGGCATGCCGGAGCCAGCTTTTTTATGGCAATCTGTCCTTCCCCTGTGTTGATGATTTTCACACTTCTGGTGATGATGTCATAACCGGGAAGTATGCCGTAGAGCAGCAGTGCGGTTATATTTGTTGCCGGGTCTTTTAACGTGATCTCCAGCGTCTGTGCGTCTTCATCCTTTGCATAAACAGCCGGCAGTCCGGGGAGGTTATACTTGCCCGGACGGATGCTGTGGGATACATACCGGAAATCACTGCAGTATGTATGGTCTGTATTTTGGATGATGCAGGCGGGGGACCTGAAGTCCCCCGTTCCAAGTGAAGGAAATTCCTGCGGCAGAGAATCCATAGAGTATGTTTTATCGGTGCCTGCCTCGTAAGGGTTACCGGAAAATCCTCTGTCATAATAAGTCAACAGATAATCCATGCATCCTGCCGCGGATCTGCCATAGTATAAATGCAGCAGAAATCCGTATTTGTCAATCTGCATCTGATAAGTTGTATGTTTTGTATGTAATGTGATTGTCTTGTCGGCTTCGTTATAGCTGATACACATTTTCTACCTCCTATTTTACGGCGCCGTTTACCACACCGTTGATAATTTGTTTCTGGCAGATGATGTAGAAGATTAAGATCGGTATCAATGCCAGAAGGTAAGAAGCAAATGCAAGGTTATAATTTGTTCCGAATTGTGTCTGGAAATTAAGCTGTGCCAGAGGCAGTGTATTCTGTCCGGTGCCTGACATAATGACAAGGGGAGTCATAACATCGTTCCACACGGCAAGTGAGGTGATAATGGCAACGGTAGCGTGCATTGGCGTCATCAGCGGGAAAATTACTTTCCAGTAAGTGCGCCATGTACTTGCACCGTCTACTCTGGCTGCTTCTTCTAGTGCAACAGGAATGTTTACAAGATATCCTGAATAAAGGAGTACATTCATCGGCATGTAGAATACCACATACAGGAGAATGACGCCAGCCCAGTTACCCAGTCCCATTGATGCTGTCTGCTTTGCAAGGGGCATCATCAGAATGGCAAACGGAACAAACATACCGCTTACTACAAAAAGGTATACAAATTTGTAAAAACGGCTGTGGGAGCGGTTACGTCCTACGGCATATCCCAGCAGGGAGTGAAGCAGGATCGAGAGTATCACTGTAACCACTGTGATCAGGATACTGTTTCTGAGAGAATGCCAGAAATCTGTCACCTCCATTGCCTGGGAGAAGTTGGAAAAGCTCCATTTTGAAGGCAGGGACAGAATTCCGGAGATGGTGTTGGTCATTTCTGAAGGCTGTTTGAATGCAATTACAATTGCCATATACAGTGGGAATGCAATCGTGCTTAAGCCAAGCAGCAACAAAATCATAACCGGCCAGTTTGCTTTTACTCTAACTGCTTTTTCTTTCATTATAACTGCTCCTCCTTTCGATTAGCAAAAGACATCTGCGCTGCGGAAATCGCAACAATCACAATAAAGAAGATGACTGCGTTTGCGCTCTGATATCCAAAGCTTCCGCCTTTCATACCATTGTTGTAGATCAGGTAAGAGATGGATTCTGTACTTTGTGCAGGTCCGCCCTGTGTCATAGCCATGATCTGGTCGAATACCATAAGGAAGTTCTTTACGCACAGCACTGTATTGATCGTAAAAAATGGAATGATGAGCGGGAAGGTCAGGTGACGGAATTTTCTCCAGCCTGTAGCCCCGTCAAGGGAACCCGCCTCATACACATCTTCAGGAACTGTTTGCAGACCGGAAATGTAGATGATGGTGTTCATAGCGATATTCTGCCAGCAGCATACGATCATAATAGCGATCCATGCAGTTTTTTCACTTGCAAGCATACTTTTTCCCAGTGCTCCGCTGCCTGTGAGATCTCCGAGGGCAGGAAGTATGTAAGTGAACAAATACTGGAAAACATATCCGACTACCAGAGCTCCGAGAACGTTCGGAAGGAAGTATGCCGCCCGGAAAAATCCTTTGGCGCGGATTTTACTGTTTAATCCCAATGCCAGTAAAAGACTGATGACATTTGTTACGATAGTTGCGCATATTGCCAGCTTAAATGTGAACAGATAAGAGTTCCAAACGCGCGTGTCTGTGAAAAGGTCCATGTAATTTCTGAAACCTACATAGTCGTAGGTACCAAATCCTTTGAAGTTAGTAAAGCTGTAGATAATGCCTCGGATCAAAGGAATTGTATTGAAGCAGATAAACAATGCCAGAATCGGTATTGTCATCAATAAAAATGTCCGTTTTCTATCATTTTTCATTTTTTCCTACTCCTTTCTTATTTTGTACTGCCGTGTTCTTCCTCGTGCATCTGTACTTTACGGATGATGTCACGGTTGTAACGCTGCCAGTCCTTGTCGAATCTTGCCAGAAAAGCATCCATATCCTCATTGAGTACATAGGTCTGAAGGATGGCGTCCACTGCCATTTCAGATGGATAATAGTGGTCCTGGTAATCTGTCATGTTTCCTGAATCTATGTATTCACGCATGCCGTCTACCATTGGAGCAAGGTCGAAATCTCCTTCTTTACAAGGAATCGCATTCTGAGCGTCTACATAATCCTGAATGTTTTCATTTTCCAGAAGGAAATCAAGTACCTCGTAAGCGGCTTCCTTGTTTTCACATGCCGATGTCACACAGAAACCGAGGTCGATTCCGGAGTTCAGTGTGTTGCCGTCCTTTTTATTGCTGGCAGGCATTACAAAGGAATCAATATTCATTTCCGGATTGACGGACAGAATCTGTGGAACCGCATAGCTTCCGATTGGGTACATGGCGGATTCACCTCTTGCAAATGCAGTGCAGGCATCATTATAGCCGTATGCGATCGGATCTTTTGGTCCGTATTCAATAAGTTTAATATATTTTTCTGCTGTTTCTTCGTACCCCTCGGTAAATGTTGCTGTTCCCTTGTTGACCTGTCGGCAAAGATCTGCCGGAGCCAGATCGACTGCAATACCATTCCACGGAGCCAGACATGTCCATGTATCTCGGAAACCGAAATAGAAAGGAAGGATTCCTTCACCCTGAATTTCTTCGCATAGCTGGATAAGTTCATCCCATGTGGTTGGGATTTCCCAGCCGTGTTCTTCAAACATTTCCTTATTATATAGAATACCGGCTGCATTCGCCATATATGGCACCATATAGGTTCCGTCTGTCGGAATGATCTCCAGCGCTTCTGCGATATCGACATAGGCTTCTTTAATATCTCCCAAACCATCATAGTCGGATACGTCTGCGAGTATCTCTGCGTCTGTGAAGTAAGAATAGTTGATATCACCGCCGATTCCTATGATATCTGGATAATCTTCCCGGATGAATCTCGTCCTCATGATGGTGGATGCGTCATAAGGGGACGAAATCGTCAGATGGATATTGTCATGTGTCGCATTGAATTGTTCCTCTATCTTGTCAAAATAAGTAGCAGCTTCCGGCTTGTATTGTAAAATCTCTATCTCTGTCTTTGCGCCGGAACCATTGTTTCCGGAACAACCCGACAGAAACAGTACACTGACCATACCGGCAGCAATTGCTGCACCAAGGTATTTTTTCCCTTTTTCTCTCATTTTTTTGTCTCCTTTCTGGGTTTGTTTCTGATGAATTTATTTTAACATATCATTATGCGTCCGTGAATAGCGGTATTTTTGGAGTTTTATACCAAAATGATTGTTTTTGTAAGATATATTGAAATCAACTAGCATTTTGATATATGATGATATCAGGGGTGAAAGGACATGCATTTCATGCTTGCATGAAATACGGAGCAATCCGTGTATTATAAAAAATGTGAAAGGAGGTATATCGTGAGCAATATATTATACTCTATTTTCCCGAGTGAGAATTTTGTTGATCTCGGACTGTACCAATATGGATGGGAGCAGTGCGATCCCGCCCATTCCTACGGTCCGGCGACGAGAAATCACTTTCTGTTCCACTATGTAATATCAGGCGCAGGGATGCTGCTTGCCGAGGATTCTCACGGGGAATCCCTGACATATCATATAAAGACAGGACAGGGGTTCATGATTTTTCCTCACCAGATCTGCACCTATGTGGCGGATAAGGATGTTCCGTGGGAATATACATGGCTGGAATTTGACGGATTAAAGGCAAAAGAACTGGTAGAATCCGTTGGTTTTTCTGTGAATACCCCCATTTATCGTCCAAAACATAAGGACTATACTCAGAAAATGATGGATGAGATGCTGTATATTTGTAATCATTCCCAGGAATCCCCGTTTCATCTGATTGGACACTTGTATCTGTTTCTGGATAACTTTGCCCACTCATGTGCGTGGCAGCTTCAGAATTCTGGCAGTAGGATGAGAGACTTCTATATTAAAGAAGCGCTGACTTTTATTGAACAAAATTTTCAGAATGATATTACGATTGAAGATATCGCAGCGTTCTGTAATTTGAACAGGAGTTATTTTGGAAAAATATTCCACAGCGCCATAGGTAAGACTCCGCAGGAATTTTTGATTTCTTATCGCATGACGAAGGCGGGAGAGTTGTTAAAGCTCACAGATTTATCTATTGCAGATATCGGGAATGCGGTTGGGTATCCGAATCAACTTCATTTTTCCAGAGCATTTAAAAATGTGTATGGTGTTTCACCGAGAACATGGAGATATGAACAACAGGAGTGATAAATGTAACAGTTCAGCATAGGAGTTTGCACTTGCTGCAAACTCCGTAAAAATGCGTGAAGGGAAATAGAATCCGCCCTTTCACCGCAGGTGAATTTAAAATAGGGCGGATTCAGTAACAGTGCAGCCGGAAGGCTGAACTGTTACTGAGAAATTGGTACTGCAAGGCAGAAGCGTTGAAAAGGGGGAGATGATTCTTGAAATGATACACTTAAGAATCTGATTATAGTTATTATTATGAAGGATATACTACTTATTAGATAGTAGAATTATAATAGAGAATGAGCTGCATGTAAGGACTGGAAAGAGGCGAGACGATAAATGAGATGGCTGGGAAAAAAACAGTTAGGGATGATAGTAGCTGCAGGTGTGGTGCTGGTAAGCAGTATTGATGTTACAGTATATGCTGCAGAGGAATCAAAGGGCAGTTATGATCAGGAATCAAAAAGTGACTATAATATAGAAGAAATACATTCAACGGAAGAGGAAGTATCAGCAGGATGTGCTCTGGAGGACGGAGAAATCGGGTATGTGGCTTTGGGAGATAGTATTCCGAATGGATATTGTGCAGACGGAGAACCAGAGATGATAAATTATCCGAATTTGCTTGTAGCAGATCTTAAGGAGTTGGGCGGAGACTGTGTTGAATTTTCACAGTTTACAAAAAATGGGCTGAGTGCTAAAAAGATGAATAAGACAATACTTCAGGATGAAGCGGTATTAAGTGAACTTGAGACGGCAGATGTTGTAACTCTGACAGTCGGTGCTAATGACCTGATGAATGAATTCAAAAAAGTGGCACGTGAGATATTAAATAATGAAAAAAAGTTTCACAATGTATACGAAGCTATGGAGGCGCTGCAGGAAGGAATCTCAGAAAATCCGCTGCTGCTTGTAAAGTGTGCGGGAGCATTGGGAGATTGGGATTATGCTTCTTTTGAGAAAGAGTGGATCGCTGCAGTGAAAACGATAGATGAGCAATGTCCGGAGCAAAGCCAGCTTGTCGTGACGACCATTTATAATCCGGTAGAGCGGATGGAACTTCCGGGAACTTTGAATGCGGTCATTGAAACCATAATCTCTAAAATGAATAAAACAATGTATGATCATGCAGAAGAGTATGATTACCGGGTTGTGGATCTGTTTGATTCCGGTATCGGAGGGTGTACGCAGTCAGACGGACTTCATCCAAACCAAGAGGGACAGGATATGATTCGGGATCTGATCGTAGGAGAACTTGACCTGGATGCATTTTCCAATGAAAAGTTAAATGAAGAAATAGAAGCCCGGAAGCAGAAAGAGATGGAAGAGGCAGCAAGGAAGGCGGCAGAAAAAGCAGAACGTGCAAAGTCAGAACGGAAAAAGAAGATTATAAAATATATCGGATTATCTGCGGCAATAGTCAGTGCAGCTCTGATAATTGGATTGTTCTTAAAAAAATACAATTTTTAAAAAAAACTACTTGAAAAATCAAATGTGATTCGTTATACTAAGAGAGCTGTGGCATGATAGCTGTGAAGCGAGAGGTTGCTGCCGAGTGTAAGATACACAAAAGCAGGTTTTCCGTGGAGCGAATGTCAAGTTAGGAAACTGGCGACAAGTCACTGTACGAATCACAATGTAATTCGCTGACGTATTGCTGAAAAGTAAGATTTCTAAAAAACAGAAATCAACAATCGGCATGCATCGCACATAAGCAGCGAAAACCGTTGCTAAGTGCTCTTAGCGAGAAACAACGTGTGAGTTTCTCACGACACACACGGGAGAGTGTACAGTCACCGCTTGTCGTACTGAAGTAAAAAGTACGAAAAGGAGGCGACTTTTTTTATGGCAAGTCAAGTAATGAGAATCACATTGAAGGCGTATGATCACCAGCTGGTAGATGCATCCGCAAAGAAAATCATCGAAACTGTAAAAAAGAACGGAGCACAGGTGAGTGGTCCGGTGCCACTTCCGACTAAGAAGGAAGTAGTTACAATTCTGAGAGCTGTACACAAGTACAAAGACTCCAGAGAGCAGTTTGAACAGAGAACTCACAAGAGACTCATCGATATCATTACACCAACCCAGAAGACAGTAGACGCACTGTCCAGACTGGAAATGCCGGCAGGTGTGTTCATCGACATCAAGATGAAAAATAAGTAAAACACCTAGCGAGGCAGAAACATTTTAATTAAGAAACAGTAATTCCTAACATTTAGGATGAGCACCCATGCGGCGCTCCGCTGTAAATAACAGGAGGTAGTTATAATGAAGAAAGCTATTTTAGCGACAAAAGTCGGAATGACTCAAATCTTCAACGAAGACGGAACATTGATTCCGGTAACAGTTCTTCAGGCTGGTCCTTGTGTAGTAACACAGGTTAAGACAGTAGAGAACGATGGTTACAGTGCAGTTCAGGTTGGATATGTTGACAAGAAAGAAAAGATTGTCACAAAAGACAAGAGCGGCAAGAAAGAAATCGCACACAGAAACGGTGTAACAAAGGCTGAGAAAGGTCACTTTGACAAAGCCGGTGTTTCTGGTAAAAGATATGTAAAAGAGTTCAGATTTGAAAATGCTGAAGAATACACACTTGCACAGGAAATTAAGGCAGACATCTTTGAAGCAGGAGATAAGATTGATGCAACAGCAATTTCCAAAGGTAAAGGTTTCCAGGGAGCTATCAAGCGTCACGGACAGAGCAGAGGACCTATGACTCATGGTTCTAAGTTCCACCGTCACGCAGGTTCCAACGGCGCTGCATCCGATCCGAGTAAAGTATTCAAGGGCAAGAAGATGCCTGGTCAGATGGGTAACAAGCAGATTACAGTACAGAATCTGGAAGTTGTAAGAGTTGACACTGACAACAACCTGCTGTTGGTGAAGGGCTCTGTACCGGGACCGAAGAAATGTCTCGTAACAATCAAAGAAACCGTTAAGGCTGCTAGATAGTCTGATATCAGGAAAGGAGGAACACACAGATGGCAAACGTATCTGTTTATAATATCGAAGGTAAAGAAGTTGGTACAATCGATCTGAACGATGCTGTATTTGGTGTTGAGGTAAACGAACATCTTGTACACATGGCAGTAGTAAGCCAGCTTGCAAACAAGCGTCAGGGAACACAGAAAGCTAAGACACGTTCTGAAGTTTCCGGCGGCGGAAGAAAACCGTGGAGACAAAAAGGAACAGGTCATGCAAGACAGGGATCCACAAGAGCTCCGCAGTGGACAGGTGGTGGAGTCGTATTTGCTCCGACGCCAAGAGATTATTCTTTCAAGATGAACAAGAAAGAGAAGAGAGCAGCTCTGAAGTCTGCACTGACTTCAAGAGTGGCAGAGAACAAGTTTATCGTGATCGATGAGCTGAAGTTCGATGAGATTAAGACAAAGAAGTTCCAGGAAGTTTTGAACAACCTGAATGTAAACAAAGCGCTGGTTGTGCTTGAAGACGGTAACAAGAATGCAGAGTTTTCTGCAAGAAATATCACCGGAATTAAGACAGCTAAGACTAACACGATCAATGTATTTGATATCCTGAAGTACAACACAGTAATCACAACGAAGGCTTGTGTTGCAACAATCGAGGAGGTGTATGCATAATGGCTAACGTACAGTATTATGACGTAATCCTTAAACCGGTTATTACAGAGAAGAGCATGGAGCTGATGGCTGACAAGAAATATACATTTTTAGTTCATACAGAAGCTACAAAATCTCAGATTAAAGAAGCTGTCGAAAAAATGTTCAGCGGTACTAAAGTAAAGAATGTAAACACAATGAACATGGACGGCAAGAATAAGAGAGTCCGCGGCACTTACAAATATGGTAAGACAGCTAAGACAAAAAAGGCAATTGTCCAGCTTACAGCTGACAGCGCAGATATCGAATTGTTTGAGGGTCTGTAGACTTAACGAGAGCAAGCTGAAGGCGCAGATCGAGTTTTAGTCGAGACCCGTTCGCAACGCTTAGCGATGCATCTACTATGCAAGCTTAGCAGAGCGAACCTGATATCTATTGCGAGAACCGATATCAATCAGATATCCGATGTAATTTATACGCATACAAGCGTGACAACAAATATTGAGCAGACGAAAGGAGAGACAGTAATGGGAATTAAAACATATAACCCATATACACCTTCTAGAAGACAGATGACTGGTTCTGATTTCTCTGAAATCACAAAGACAACACCTGAGAAATCTCTGTTGGATTCAAAGAAGAGAAAAGCTGGTCGTAACAGTCAGGGTAAAATCACAGTTAGACACCGCGGAGGCGGAGCTAAAAAACAGTATAGAATTGTAGACTTTAAGAGAAAGAAAGACGGAATTCCGGCAAAAGTGATCGGTATCGAGTACGATCCGAACAGAAGCGCTAACATCGCTCTTATCTGCTATGCAGACGGTGAGAAAGCATACATCCTTGCTCCGGCAGGACTGACAGATGGAATGACAGTAATGAACGGACCGGAAGCAGAAGTTCGTGTAGGTAACTGCCTGCCGCTTTCCGAGATTCCGGTTGGTACACAGATTCACAATATTGAGCTTTATCCGGGAAAAGGCGGACAGCTTGTTCGTTCCGCGGGAAACAGCGCTCAGTTGATGGCAAAAGAAGGAAAATATGCAACATTGAGACTTCCGTCCGGTGAGATGAGAATGGTTCCGATTATTTGCAGAGCTTCCATTGGTGTTGTAGGTAACGGAGAACACAACCTGATTAATATAGGTAAGGCAGGACGTAAGCGTCACATGGGTATCAGACCTACAGTACGTGGTTCCGTTATGAACCCGAACGACCATCCG
Source organism: Mediterraneibacter agrestimuris (assembly GCF_943193195.1). Classification (GTDB taxonomy): domain Bacteria; phylum Bacillota; class Clostridia; order Lachnospirales; family Lachnospiraceae; genus Schaedlerella; species Schaedlerella agrestimuris. Next base: position 85,307 of record NZ_CALPDG010000009.1, read on the forward strand.
CATGGTGGTGGTGAAGGTAAGACTGGTATCGGACGTCCGGGTCCGAGTACTCCGTGGGGTAAACCTGCACTGGGTCTTAAGACACGTAAGAAAAACAAATCTTCTAACAAGCTGATCGTAAGAAGAAGAGATGGTAAAGCAATCAAATAATTAGTATTTAAGGAGGTTAGAACCTATGGCTCGTTCACTTAAAAAAGGACCATTTGCAGACCAGAGCTTACTGAAAAAAGTAGACGCTATGAACGCTGCAGGTGATAAATCAGTTATTAAGACATGGTCACGTCGTTCTACAATCTTCCCGTCATTCGTAGGGCATACATTTGCGGTACATGACGGAAGAAAACACGTACCGGTGTATGTTACAGAAGATATGGTTGGACACAAACTCGGTGAGTTCGTAGCAACAAGAACATACAGAGGTCACGGAAAAGACGAGAAGAAATCCAAAGTTAGATAATAAACAACATTTTGAAAGGAGGATTCATCCATGGCTAAAGGACATAGATCCCAAATCAAGAGAGAAAGAAATGAGCAGCAGAGAGATACAAGACCATCAGCTAAGATTTCTTACGCTAGAGTATCTGTTCAGAAAGCTTGTTTTGTATTAGATGCCATCAGAGGCAAAGATGTACAGACAGCGCTTGGTATCCTGGCTTACAACCCAAGATATGCGTCAAGCGTGATCGAGAAGTTATTAAAATCAGCAATCGCAAACGCTGAGAACAACAACGGTATGAGCGCCGAGAACCTTTATATTGAAGAGTGTTATGCAAATAAAGGACCGACAATGAAGAGAATCAGACCGAGAGCACAGGGTAGAGCTTATAGAATTGAGAAGAGAATGAGTCACATCACTATCGTGCTGAATGAAAGATAAGGAGGAAAATAATGGGACAGAAAGTTAATCCTCATGGCTTAAGAGTCGGAGTTATCAAAGACTGGGATTCCAAATGGTATGCAGAGAAAGATTTCGCTGACAACCTTGTAGAAGACCACGAAATCAGAACATTTTTAAAGAAGAGATTATACAGTGCCGGAATTTCCAAGATTGAGATCGAAAGAGCTTCCGACCGTGTGAAAATTATTGTTTATACAGCTAAACCGGGTGTTGTTATCGGTAAAGGCGGAGCTGAGATTGAGAAAGTCAAGGCTGAACTTGCACAGTTCACAGATAAGAAGCTTATCGTGGATATCAAGGAAGTAAAGAGACCGGACAAAGACGCTCAGTTAGTAGCAGAAAATATTGCACAGCAGCTTGAGAACCGTATTTCTTTCAGACGTGCTATGAAATCATGCATGTCCAGAACTATGAAATCTGGAGCGCTTGGTGTTAAGACATCTGTATCCGGACGTCTTGGCGGAGCTGATATGGCTCGTACAGAGTTCTACAGCGAGGGAACAATTCCGCTTCAGACACTGAGAGCTGACATTGATTATGGATTCGCAGAAGCTGACACAACTTACGGAAAAGTCGGTGTAAAGGTTTGGATTTACAAAGGCGAAGTTCTTCCGACTAAAGGTAACAAGGAAGGGAGCGATAAATAATGTTAATGCCAAAAAGAGTAAAACGTCGTAAACAGTTCCGTGGTACTATGAAGGGAAAAGCCCTGAGAGGTAACACGATTTCATATGGTGAATACGGTATTATTGCAACAGAGCCGTGTTGGATTCGCTCCAACCAGATTGAGGCAGCCCGTGTTGCTATGACACGTTATATCAAGCGTGGCGGTAAAGTTTGGATCAAAATCTTCCCAGACAAACCGGTAACAGCAAAACCAGCAGAAACTCGAATGGGTAGCGGAAAAGGTGCATTGGAGTACTGGGTAGCAGTTGTTAAGCCAGGACGTGTAATGTTTGAGATCGCAGGAGTATCTGAAGAAATAGCCAGAGAAGCTCTTCGTCTTGCAATGCACAAATTACCTTGCAAATGCAAAATCGTTTCTCGCGCAGAATTAGAAGGCGGTGATAACAGTGAAAATTAATACATTTGTAAACGAATTAAGAGGAAAATCCGTAGAGGAATTGAATCAGGAATTAGTAGCTGCTAAGAAAGAGCTTTTCAACTTGAGATTCCAGAATGCGACAAATCAGTTAGATAACACAAGCAGAATTAAGGAAGTTAGAAAGAATATCGCTCGTATTCAGACTATGATCACAGAGGCAGGCCGATAGGCTCAAAGCAACTTGGCGAGGTATTATCGAGTCTAGCGCGAAGCCATTCTTTGAGATTAGCGAGGTGTTATCGAGCTTAGCTAAAAGAACTACCTTATAAAACATTTGAAAGGAGTAGCAACTGTGGAAGAAAGAAATTTGAGAAAAACCCGTACAGGCAAGGTTGTCAGTGACAAAATGGACAAGACAATCGTTGTTGCAGTAGAGGACCACGTTAAGCATCCGTTGTATAAGAAAATCGTAAAGAGAACTTATAAGCTGAAAGCTCACGATGAACAGAACGAATGCCACGTTGGGGATACAGTAAAAGTTATGGAAACAAGACCGCTGTCCAAGGACAAGAGATGGAGACTTGTAGAAATCATAGAGAAAGCAAAATAATTGCTTTACGTTTGTGAGTAGATTAAAGGAGGTTTACCTGCATGATACAACAGGAAAGTAGACTTAAAGTAGCCGACAACACAGGCGCAAAAGAGTTGCTGTGTATCCGTGTACTTGGCGGTTCTACAAGAAGATATGCCAATATCGGAGATGTGATCGTTGCAACTGTTAAAGATGCAACACCAGGCGGCGTTGTTAAAAAAGGTGATGTTGTTAAAGCTGTAGTTGTTCGTTCTGTAAAGGGAGCACGCCGTAAAGATGGTTCTTACATCAGATTCGATGAGAATGCAGCAGTCATTATCAAAGATGATTTGAACCCACGTGGAACACGTATTTTTGGACCAGTAGCACGTGAGCTTCGTGAGAAACACTTCATGAAGATCGTTTCTCTGGCTCCGGAAGTACTGTAGGGAGGTGCGTAAGAATGTCAACAATGAAGATTAAAAAAGGTGATACTGTAAGAGTCATCGCTGGAAAAGACAAAGACAAAGAAGGCAAAGTACTTGCTGTAAATAAAAAGGACGGAAAGGTTCTGGTTGAAGGCGTTAATATGCTGACAAAGCATACAAAACCGAGCATGGCTAATCAGAACGGCGGTATCGTTCATCAGGAAGGACCGATCGACATTTCCAACGTTATGTATGTACACAAAGGAAAAGCAACAAGAATCGGATTCAAGATGGATGGAAACAAGAAAGTTCGTGTTGCAAAATCAACAGGCGATGTTATCGAAGACTAATTTTGAGGAAGGAGGTTCTTAAACTTGAGTAGACTGAAAGAAACATATCAGAATGAGATCGTTGAAGCAATGATCAAAAAATTTGGATATAAAAATAAAATGGAAGTACCGAAGCTCGACAAGGTTGTTATCAACATGGGTGTTGGCGAAGCAAAGGACAATGCAAAAGTATTAGAGTCTGCAATTGCCGATCTTGAGAAAATTTCAGGACAGAAGGCAGTTGTGACAAGAGCAAAGAATTCTGTAGCTAACTTCAAGATCAGAGAAGGTATGGCAATCGGATGTAAGGTTACATTGAGAGGCGAGAGAATGTACGAGTTCGTTGACCGTTTGATCAACCTCGCACTTCCGCGTGTACGTGACTTCAGAGGTGTTAACCCGAATGCATTTGACGGAAGAGGTAACTACGCACTTGGAATCAAGGAACAGCTTATTTTCCCGGAAATCGAGTACGATAAAATCGATAAGGTAAGAGGTATGGATGTAATTTTCGTTACAACTGCCAAGACTGACGAAGAAGCACGTGAGCTTCTGAGACAGTTCAATATGCCGTTTGCAAAGTAATTAAGGAGGGAAATCATGGCAAAGACATCTATGAAAATCAAACAGCAGCGCAAGCCTAAATTCTCTACAAGAGAATACAGCCGCTGTAGAATTTGTGGTCGTCCACATGCATATTTAAGAAAATATGGTATCTGCCGTGTCTGCTTCCGTGAACTGGCATACAAAGGTCAGATTCCGGGAGTAAAGAAGGCAAGCTGGTAAGCACTGAACCGAAAGCAACTTGGCGAGGTGTTGTCGAGCCTAGTGCGAGGTTGTTCTTTGAGCTTAGTGAGGTGTTAACGAACTTAGCGAAAAGAACTTCCTTAGAAAGCGAAGTTTGAACTTAGGCACACGGAACCGAAAGTAGTTTAGTGTGCGAGGCTGTTCTTTGAACTTAGTGAGGTATTAACGAACTTAGTGAAAAGAACTTCCTTAGTCAGCACAGGCAGAAATGTATAATAGATAAATAGAGAAGGAGGATACATCCACATGACTATGAGCGATCCAATTGCAGATATGCTTACAAGAATCCGTAATGCAAATACTGCTAAACATGATACAGTTGATGTTCCTGCATCTAAAATGAAGATTGCAATCGCAAACATTCTTTTGGATGAGGGATATATCGCAAAATACGATATCGTAGAAGACGGAAACTTCCAGACAATTCACATTACCCTGAAATATGGTGTTGATAAGAATGAGAAAGTTATTTCCGGTTTGAAGAGAATTTCCAAACCAGGTCTTCGTGTATACGCTAACAGCGAGGATATGCCGAAGGTACTTGGCGGACTCGGAACTGCTATCGTATCAACAAACAAAGGTGTTATCACAGATAAAGAAGCAAGAAAACTCGGCGTAGGCGGAGAGGTACTGTGCTTTATCTGGTAGACCGAAAGCAACTTAGTGAAAGCAAGCCGAGAGGCGCAGCTTGAACTTAGTGCGAGGTCGTTCTTGGCGCTTAGCGATGCATTAAGTACTTGGCGAGGTATTGTCGAGCCTAGTACGAAAGCAGGTACGCTGAACAAAGTGAAGCGTATCCTACACGCGAGCTTAGCAAGAAGAACTTCATTGTCCCAGCGCTTAGGCGCACGGACGCAAAAGCAACTTAGTGAAAGCAAGCCGAGAGGCGCAGCTTGCGCTTAGGCGCACGGACGCAAAAGTAACTTATTGAATACAGAGGACCGCCAGGTTTGAAAAAACCTCGCTAAGTATTCAATGCGAACTGAAAACAGAACGGACTAAAGCATCCGTTCCGAAAATTTAAGTTATTAGGAGGACAAAGGTATGTCACGTATTGGAAGACTGCCAATTACAATCCCGGCAGGCGTTACTGTTGAGATTACAGAAAATAATGTAGTGACCGTAAAAGGTCCGAAGGGAACTCTGTCAAAAGAGCTTCCGGTAGAAATGGAAATTAAGCAGGAAGGCGAAGAAGTAATCGTTACAAGACCGAACGACTTAAAGAAAATGAAATCTCTTCACGGTCTGACAAGAACACTGATCAACAACATGGTTGTTGGTGTTACAAACGGATACGAAAAAGTTCTGGAAGTAAACGGTGTAGGTTACAGAGCAGCTAAATCCGGTAATAAACTGACACTGAACCTTGGATATTCTCATCCGGTAGAGATGATCGATCCGGAAGGTGTTGAGACAGTTCTGGAAGGACAGAACAAGATTACCGTTAAGGGTATCGATAAAGAAAAAGTTGGCCAGTACGCAGCTGAAATCAGAGACAAGAGAAGACCGGAGCCATATAAGGGCAAGGGTATCAAGTATGCTGATGAAGTTATCAGACGTAAAGTTGGTAAGACTGGTAAGAAATAATTAAGGAGGGTGTGAAAATGGTTAGTAAGAAATCAAGAAGTGAAATTCGCAGAAAAAAACACATGAAATTGCGTAACCGTTTCAGCGGAACAGCTGAAAGACCGCGTTTGGCTGTGTTTAGAAGTAATAATCATATGTATGCACAGATTATTGACGATACAGTTGGGAACACTCTTGTAGCAGCTTCCACTCTTCAGAAAGACGTGAAAGCAGAGCTTGAGAAGACCAATAACGTTGATGCTGCAGCATATCTTGGAAAAGTCATTGCTGAGAAGGCAAAGGAAAAAGGTATTACAGATGTTGTCTTTGACAGAGGCGGATTTATATATCAGGGTAAGATACAGGCATTAGCAGACGCAGCAAGAGAAGCTGGGTTGAATTTCTAGGAAGGGAGAACACATAATGAGACAGGAACGTATTGATGCTAGCCAGTTAGAGTTAGAAGAAAAAGTGGTATCGATCAAGCGTGTTACCAAGGTCGTTAAAGGTGGTCGTAACATGAGATTCACAGCTTTAGTAGTTGTTGGCGATGGTAAAGGCCATGTTGGTGCAGGTTTGGGAAAAGCTACTGAAATCCCGGAAGCTATCCGTAAAGGTAAAGAAGATGCAACAAAGAAACTGATTGAAGTTTCTCTTGATGAGAATGACAGCGTAACACATGATGTTATCGGTAAGTTCGGAAGCGCTTCAGTTCTGTTGAAGAAAGCCCCGGATGGTACTGGAGTAATTGCCGGAGGTCCGGCACGTGCGGTTATTGAGTTGGCAGGAATTAAGAATATCCGTACGAAATCTCTGGGTTCTAACAACAAGCAGAATGTAGTACTTGCTACAATCGAGGGTCTTAAAAATGTGAAGACTCCGGAGGCTGTTGCTAAACTTCGTGGTAAATCAGTGGAAGAGATCGTGGGCTAATTATAGGAGGTAATTGTAATGGCAAATTTAAAAGTTACACTTGTAAAGTCTACCATCGGTGCCGTACCAAAGCACAGAAAGACTGTAGAAGCTTTGGGACTGAAGAAGCTGAACAAAACAGTTGTATTACCGGATAATGCAGCAACAAGAGGTATGGTACAGCAGGTTAGACATTTAGTGAAAGTTGAAGAAGAAGCATAATCATAAAAGATAAGGAGGTAATATCATGGACTTATCAAATTTGAGACCGGCAGACGGTGCAAAGCAGAGTGATAATTTCAGAAGAGGCCGCGGACATGGTTCAGGAAACGGTAAGACAGCCGGAAAAGGCCACAAAGGTCAGAGAGCTCGTTCAGGCGGCACAAGACCTGGCTTTGAAGGCGGTCAGATGCCTTTATACAGAAGAATACCGAAGAGAGGTTTCACATGCAGAAACTCTAAGACAATTGTAGGTATTAACTTAAGCGCGCTGGAAATTTTTGAAGATGGAGCTACAGTATCTGTAGAGACATTAATTGAGACAGGAATCGTTAAGAATCCGAGAGACGGCGTTAAAATTCTTGGCAACGGAGAGTTAACCAAGAAGCTTACAGTTCAGGCAAATGCGTTCAGCGCATCAGCTGCTGAGAAGATTGAGGCACTTGGTGGAAAAGCAGAGGTGATCTAATGCTACAAACAGTACGAAGAGCATTTAGTATTGAGGATATTCGTAAAAAATTATTTTACACGTTACTGATGCTTGTCGTTGTAAGATTCGGTTCCCAACTGCCGACACCAGGCGTGGACCCCAGTTTTATCAAGAACTTTTTTGAGAACCAGACCGGTGATGCGTTCAATTTCTTTGACGCATTTACTGGCGGTTCCTTTACTAATTTCTCAGTATTTGCGCTGAGTATTACACCGTATATTACTTCTTCCATTATTATCCAGCTTTTGACGATTGCAATTCCAAAGCTTGAGGAAATGCAGAAAGAAGGAGCAGACGGAAGAAAGAAGCTGGCGGCGATTACAAGATATACAACAGTAGGAATAGCATTGATTGAGTCAACTGCTATGTCAATTGGAATTGGACGTCAGGGACTCCTTGTTGAATACAATTTTGTAAATGTTGCAATCGTAGTATGTACACTGACAGCAGGGTCGGCTTTCCTTATGTGGATAGGTGAACGTATTACAGAAAAAGGTGTTGGAAATGGTATTTCCATTGTACTGCTGGTCAACATCATTTCCCGTGTACCGGAAGATCTGGTAAGACTGTATACACAGTTTGTTAAGGGAAAGACAGTGGCAAAAGGACTTCTTGCGGCAGTGATCATTATTGCGATTCTGCTGGTGGTAGTTATCTTTGTTATTATTCTGCAAGGCGGTGAAAGGCGAATTGCCGTACAATATTCCCAGAAGATACAGGGAAGAAAGACATATGGCGGACAGTCAACACACATTCCGCTGAAGGTGAATACCGCAGGAGTTATTCCGGTAATCTTTGCGTCATCACTGATGCAGACACCGATTATTATTGCTTCTTTCCTTGGAAAGGGAAATGGCACAGGGATCGGAAGTCAGATTCTTCGCGGATTGAACTCCAACAACTGGTGTGATCCGAAAAATTTAATATATTCATGGGGACTGATTGTTTATATTGTTCTTACCATATTCTTTGCATATTTCTACACATCGATTACATTCAATCCTTTGGAAATTGCGAATAATATGAAAAAGAGCGGTGGATTTATTCCGGGCATCCGTCCGGGCAAACCGACCACAGAGTATCTGACAAAGATTTTGAATTACATTATCTTTATCGGTGCCTGCGGACTGGTCATCGTACAGGTTATTCCATTCTTCTTTAATGGTGTGTTTGGAGCAAATGTTTCCTTTGGGGGAACATCACTCATCATTATCGTAGGTGTTGTACTTGAGACGATCAAGCAGATAGAATCCCAGATGCTCGTCCGCAATTATTCAGGATTTTTGAATAGCAAGAGATAATCACACTTGGATGATAATTAAAGAATTTAGCTCGCTGTGTTTTACCTTGTTTAAGGTGAAATGCAACGAGTTAAAGTTGTATTAAGAAGAAATAAGCGGCTAAAATACAGCCGCTAAATACTCATAACGCGCCGACTGGTAAGCACGGAAATACCTTGCTAACGGCGTTGGCATGTATCGCACGTAAGCGGCTAAAATACAGCCGCTAAGTGCTCATAACGAGGAGGTATACAGTATGAAAATTATTATGTTAGGCGCTCCGGGAGCGGGAAAAGGAACTCAGGCAAAGAAGATTGCTGAAAAATATGCGATTCCGCACATTTCCACAGGAGATATCTTCCGTGCCAACATTAAGAACGGAACTGAGCTTGGCCAGAAGGCGAAGACTTACATGGATCAGGGCCTGCTTGTACCGGATGAATTGGTTGTAGACCTTGTAGTAGACCGTGTAAATCAGGATGACTGTGCAAATGGTTATGTTCTGGATGGTTTTCCGAGAACAATTCCTCAGGCAGAGGCGCTTGATAAGGCATTAGCAGGATTGGGACAGAAGGTAGATTATGCGGTCAATGTGGAAGTTCCAGATGAGAACATTATCAACCGTATGTCTGGAAGAAGAGCGTGCGTAGACTGCGGCGCTACATATCATATTGTATACGCGCCGACCAAGGCAGAGGATGTCTGCGATAAATGTGGCGGAAATCTCATTCTTCGTGATGATGACAAGCCGGAGACTGTAAAGAAACGTCTGGATGTATATCATACACAGACACAGCCTTTGATTGATTATTATACAGAGGCGGGAGTGCTCAGAGAAGTAGACGGAACAATTGATATCGAAGATGTTTTCGGTGAGATTGTAAAGATTCTGGGTTAGCCTGTAAATATAGATTTTGCATCGTGATTGTGAAGGTACTGAACAGTTGCGGTTCAAGGGGAATCATACATGGATTTGGAAGCAGGAATGCTCGCAAGGGCAAAGGCAGGTCATGATAAAGATTGTATATATGTCATAATATCTGTCAATGATGAATATGTATATCTGGCAGACGGGAAGCTAAGACCCGTCTGCCGTCCAAAGAGAAAGAACAGAAAACACGTGCAGCCGATTGTATATGCACACTGTGACTCTGTTACTGATGACGCGGTTATCAGGAAAACAGTCAAGGAATTTCTAAAAGAAAACAATTGACATTGATAAAGGAAATAAACAGGAAGTATAAAAGTGCAAAGGAGCACAGGAGGATTTAGTATGTCAAAAGCTGACGTAATCGAAATTGAGGGAGTTGTAGTCGAGAAACTGCCGAACGCAATGTTCAAAGTTGAGTTGGAGAACGGTCACATCGTTCTGGCACACATCAGCGGAAAGCTGCGTATGAATTTCATCAAGATTTTACCGGGAGATAAGGTAACACTGGAAATGTCTCCTTACGATTTGAGCAAAGGACGTATTGTCTGGAGAGATAAATAAAAAAGTTGTTGACTTTGTATGGAATTTGATGTTACAATATGAAATGGTCGTTTCTAGGGATAGGTGTGCCCTGAAATACCAGGTAACCTAAGGATTTAGCAAAGGATAGAAGGAGGATTTGACATGAAGGTTAGATCATCAGTTAAACCAATCTGTGAAAAATGCAAGATTATCCGTAGAAAAGGAAGTATTCGTGTAATCTGCGAAAATCCGAAACACAAACAGAGACAAGGATAGCCACTGGATACTTAGTGGGACCGGGCGCAGTGAGAATGAATTTAGGCGTACGGACGTATTTGAGTTTGATGTATGTGTAATAATTTAGGCGGCTGACGGTCGGACACACCAGGAAGTGTGTAGACTGTTTAATATACAGTAAGGATACACCGTAATCTATCATACAGGTACCGGTAGAGCCGGTGTTCTGCTGCATTCAGGAGAAGTTTTCTAATATGCAGATGTATATTGCTTAAAATACCCGATATGGACGGATGTTCACAGACCTGTCGGGAAAGGGCATGAGATTTCATGTCTGGGCTGGGATATCGGAAGAAATTCTTTTTATATTGTTTCCGGTAGGATACAAAAGGTTACAGTATCCGCAGCCTCGTTTTAGGACGATAACAAACCATGCGCAGGCTTGGATAAACAGATATGATAAGCCGGCATGGCGGCAGAAGCCAGTCTTATTCTGGCTGAACAAAGCAAACAGAGACAAAAAAGAAAATGGAGGAAAGACACATGGCTCGTATTGCAGGTGTAGACTTACCAAGAGACAAACGTGTAGAAATTGGTTTGACGTATATTTATGGAATTGGAAGAACAAGTTCAAACCGTATCTTAGCAGAGGCTGGAGTAGATCCAAATACTCGTGTTAGAGATTTAACTCAGGAAGATGTAAAGAAGATCAGCGAGATCATCGACGCAACTCAGATGGTAGAAGGTGATCTGAGAAGAGAGATTCAGCTGAATATTAAGAGACTTAGAGAAATCGGCTGTTACCGTGGAATCCGTCATAGAAAAGGACTTCCGGTACGTGGTCAGAAGACAAAGACCAATGCAAGAACATGTAAAGGTCCGAAGAGAACTGTAGCAAACAAGAAAAAGTAGGCTTAAAGCAGCTGAATAAAAATGAAGCTGCATTTAGTGCAAAGCCGTTCGTGAATCTTAGCGGATGTAATAACATAAGTTTAGCTTAGCGGACAGACTTAATGAGACAAAATTTGAAAATTTTAAGAAAGTGAAGAAAGTAGGTTAGTTTATAATGGCTAAGAAAGTTACAAAAAAAGTGACAAAAAAACGTGTCAAGAAAAACGTTGAACGAGGACAGGCTCACATTCAGTCATCTTTTAATAATACAATCGTAACATTAACAGATGCACAGGGAAATGCTCTTTCATGGGCAAGTGCAGGCGGTCTGGGATTTAGAGGTTCAAGAAAATCTACTCCATATGCAGCTCAGATGGCAGCAGAAACAGCAGCAAAGGCAGCATTGGTACATGGTCTGAAGACTGTAGACGTATTCGTAAAGGGACCTGGATCAGGAAGAGAAGCTGCAATCCGTGCATTGCAGGCTTGTGGTATTGATGTAGTTAGTATTAAGGACGTTACTCCGGTACCGCACAACGGATGCCGCCCGCCGAAACGCAGAAGAGTCTGATCATCTGCTGGTGTGAATGTTGATTAAGTGCAAGTAGCGTAGTGGATTGCGAATATCCGCTGTAATATATAGGAGGAAATAAAAATGGCAATAAACAGAGTTCCGGTTCTTAAAAGATGCCGTTCCCTTGGAATGGATCCAATCTATTTAGGAATTAACAAGAAGTCTAACAGACAGCTTAAAAGAGCAAACAGAAAGATGAGCGAGTATGGTCTTCAGTTGCGTGAAAAACAGAAAGCAAAATTCATTTATGGCGTATTAGAAAAACCTTTCAGAAATTATTATGCAAAAGCTAAGCAGATGGAAGGTATGACAGGTGAGAACCTGATGATTCTTCTGGAGTCCAGACTGGATAACGTTATGTTCCGCATGGGATTCGCAAGAACAAGAAAAGAAGCAAGACAGATTGTTGACCACAAGCATGTTCTTGTAAACGGCAAGCAGGTGAATATTCCTTCCTACCTTGTAAAGGCAGGAGATGTCATTGAAATCAAAGAGAAGCACAAAGGAAGCCAGAGATACAAAGAAATTCTGGAAGTAACAGGCGGAAACATGATTCCTGACTGGCTGGAAGTAGATGCAGAGAACCTGAAAGGTGAAGTAAAAGAACTTCCGAAGAGAGAAGCAATCGATGTTCCGGTTGATGAGATGCTGATCGTCGAGTTGTATTCCAAATAATCCGTGAATACGGTATAAGCATCGTATCCCCTCAACATATTTTAACCCATAAGGAGGGTCTGTATAGTGTTTGATTTTAATAAACCTAATATTGAAATTACTGAAATTTCAGAAGATAAAAAATATGGACGTTTTGTCGTGGAGCCTCTGGAAAGAGGATACGGAACAACACTTGGCAATTCCCTGAGAAGAATTATGCTTTCTTCTCTTCCGGGAGCTGCGATCAGTTCTGTAAAGATTGATGGAGTTCTGCACGAATTTAGTTCCATTCCGGGTGTAAAAGAAGATGTGACCGAAATTATCATGAACTTGAAATCTCTGGCAATTAAGAACACATCTGAATCAGACGAAGTAAAGACTGCATATATCGAATTTGAGGGTGAGGGCACTGTAACAGGCGCCGACATCCAGACAGACTCTGATATTGAGATTATGAATCCTGAGCAGGTTATTGCCACATTAAGTGGTGGTAAGGACAGCAAGCTGTATATGGAGCTTTCCATTACAAAAGGCAGAGGATACGTAAGTGCAGATAAGAATAAAACTGAGGATCTTCCGATCAGTGTGATTCCGATTGACTCCATTTATACTCCGATAGAGCGTGTAAACCTCACTGTTGAGAATACACGTGTAGGTCAGATTACTGATTACGATAAGCTGACACTGGATGTATGGACAAAGGGTACATTGCTTCCTGATGAAGCGGTGAGCCTTGCGGCAAAGGTACTCAGTGAACATTTGAAACTCTTTATTGATCTTTCAGAAGTGGCACAGGCTGCTGAAGTTATGATTGAAAAAGAAGATGATGAAAAAGAAAAAGTTCTGGAAATGAGTATTGACGAACTCGAACTGTCCGTCCGCTCATATAACTGTCTGAAGAGAGCCGGTATCAACACTGTTGAAGAACTGACGAACAAGACACCGGAAGATATGATGAAAGTGCGTAATCTGGGACGGAAGTCACTGGAAGAAGTACTTGCAAAATTAAAAGAACTCAACCTTGAATTAAATTCAGGTGAGGAGTAAGAAATTGCTTAATACTTAAATTTTCTGTCAGTAAGCCCGAAGAGCGTGGCAGAAGCATTTAATTAATAAGCCCGAAGATGCATAATTAGATGTGTAATATAGTTTGATCATGCAATGAACAGGAAGGAAAACAATGCCTTCATGGTTTTTTGACTGGCATGTTAAACTATATGGAATTAACAGGAGGAAATTTAAAATGGCAAAGTATAGGAAACTTGGCAGAACATCCAGCCAGAGAAAAGCTCTGCTTAGAAATCAGGTGACAGCTCTTCTTAATAACGGAAGAATGATCACAACAGAAGCAAAAGCTAAAGAAATCCGTAAAATTGCAGAAGGTCTTATTGCTATGGCAGTAAGAGAGAAGGATAACTTTGAAGAGGTTACTGTAAAAGCTAAGGTTGCACGTAAGGATGCAGACGGCAAAAGAGTGAAAGAAGTTGTAGACGGCAAGAAAGTTACTGTTTACGATGAAGTAGAGAAGACGATCAAGAAAGATATGCCGAGCAGACTTCATGCAAGAAGAGAGATGCTGAAGGTTCTTTATCCGGTGAAAGAAGTTCCGGCTGCCGCAGCAGGAAAGAAGAAGAATACAAAAGAGGTTGATCTTGTAGAGAAACTGTTTACAGAGATAGCTCCGAAATACGAGAACCGTAATGGTGGATATACAAGAATCGTTAAGATTGGTCAGCGTAAAGGTGACGCAGCAATGGAAGTACTTATTGAGTTAGTATAATTGTTGTGTTTAGGACGAGGTTTTTACCTCGTCCTTTTTGTTCTTGAAAAGGTTGTAGGAAAATGATATTCTTATAAAAGATATGACAATAAACCAGGGGGATATGAATGTGAAATCGAAAGGTAAGAATTATTTAGAAATTTTGCTTGTTATTCTTCTTGCCAGCGGACTGATCTATGCATTTTATAATGTTCTGAATAGTAAAATTCAAAAGCAGGAGAATTTAAAGCATATGGAGACTGTTTCAAATTCCGTTCTGCAATCTGTCAATACAGCGGAACGTATGGAATGCAAGTCATCCGTGTATCTGGATCTGAATTCAGAAAAAGAAGAGGATAAGCATGACAGATCACAGGACATCAATCTGATTCACGATTTTGGACACCGGCGTTTGTATATCAGCCGCGGGGACAGAACAGAGATTATGGATTATCGTGATAATATGCCGTATATCTATTCCAAGGGCATTTCTCCGGTATACAATAAGGCAGATGTTCAGATGAAAGTAATACCGAAGAATCAGTGGTACAGATATGCTGCTGAGAGTATGTATGGCACGCAGTGGAAAGTGGGAAAAAGCGACCAGATTTCCTATGGTTTTCTGAGAGATGAGGATTTTCTGGTGAAGATTACAAAGCAGGGGAAAGATACAATTGACGAGAAAAATTGTATAAAATACAAGGCAGTCATTAAAAATACTTTAAGAGATAAATCAGCAGAGGAAGAGAGTGATAATGAATTCCGAAAAACCCTCAGTGCATATGGCTTAAATGTCATGGATTTGAAAAAGGGGTATCCTGAGGTATATAAAATGCTGAGAAATACATATAATCAGGATACGGAAGAGATGTATATCTGGACAGATGAAAACGGAAATATGATGAGAATTGAAAAAGACCATACCTTCCGATACTACCTGAATGTCATGAAAGAAAATTCAGAAAAGATTGAAGAGAAAGCAGGGCAGTACGGATATCCGAGAGTCTATTGCAGACAAAACTTTACGTATAGTCCAACTTGCGGAATAGTAGAGATACCAAAAGATTTTGAGGAATTATGAGGAATATGATGCATCAGATAAAAATGATAGGGTTGGACTTGGATGGCACCCTTTTGAATACAAAAAAGGAATTGACGGAATACAGCAGAGATATACTGCGCAGAGCTTTGGATAAAGGGATTATTGTTCTTGTAGCGACAGGGCGTCCGTATACAGGAATTCCCGAAGAGTTGAGGAATTTTCAGGGGATCCGGTATGCACTGACTTCCAATGGCGCACGTGTTCTTGACACGGAGAAAGGAGAGCTTCTGATTGAAGAGCTTTTGCCGATAGAAGATGCCGTTCGGGCGCTGAAGGTATTACAGAAGTACGATACCATGCCGGAAATTTACTTTGACGGACAGGGGTATGCTGATGAAGTGAAGATGGAGCAGATCCACAAGTATCATCACAATCCGCATATGTGGGAGTATGTACGTAAGAGCAGGGTTATAGTGCCGGATATCATGGAACTGGCAAAGCAAAGAGCAGAAGATATGGATAAAGTACAGGGATTATTTGCTGATATGAATGAGAGAGAGCAGGCATGGCAGGAGCTTATGCGGGATGAAAAGCTTGAATTGGTTGGCTCTTTAAAGTATAATATAGAAATTAATGCCGCAGGTGTGAACAAAGGGAAAAGTCTTGTAAAACTGGGAGAATTACTTGGCATCCGCAGGGAAGAAATTATGGCGTGCGGAGACGGCGACAATGACGTAACGATGCTTCGTGAAGTTGGCTTTAGCGTAGCTATGGGAAATGCTGAGGAGACTGTGAAGCAAGCGGCAGATTATATAACAGAAACAAATGATGAAGATGGTGCAGCAAAGGCAATTGAGCGGTATGCACTTTTGTAAAATGGCTTCTATAGAGAAGTATGAGAGGAGACGGATATGTTAGAGGCTTTGAAAGTTATTATTTTGGGTATTGTAGAGGGAATTACAGAGTGGCTTCCGATCAGCAGTACAGGGCATTTGATTCTGGTGGAAGAATTTATTCATCTGAAACTGAGTGAAGAATTTGTGGAAATGTTCAATATTGTGATACAGTTCGGTGCGATTCTGGCAGTTATCATGCTGTATTTTCACAAGCTGAACCCATTTGCAAGGGATAAGTCTAAGAAACAGCAGATGTTGACGATTCAGCTGTGGGTAAAGGTGGCGATCGCAACCATTCCGGCGATGATATTTGGACTGCTTTTTGATGACTATGTAGATGAACATTTTATGAATGCATATGTAGTTGCGGCAATGTTGATTGTTTATGGTATCCTTTATATTATTGTGGAGAGAAGGAATGAGAACAAGAAGCCGGCAGTTACAAAGCTGACCCAGCTTACAATTCCAATGGCGCTGGCGATCGGCGGATTTCAGGTACTGGCGATTATTCCGGGAACTTCCCGTTCCGGCGCCACAATTCTGGGAGGGCTGCTGATCGGCGCGTCCAGAGGTGTTGCGGCAGAGTTTACATTTTTCCTTGCAATTCCGGTTATGTTTGGCTGGAGTGCATTGAAAATGCTTAAATTCGGACTGGGTTTTACAGGACAAGAATTTGGTCTGTTACTTTTGGGATGTGCAGTTGCGTTTTGCGTGTCCGTATTTGCGATTAAGTTCCTGATGCAGTATATTAAGAATCACGATTTCAAGGTATTCGGTTACTACCGAATCGGACTTGGTATTATTGTACTACTGTATTTTGGAATTACTGCATTGCTTGCATTGTAAATATAAAATATCCGCAGGTATATCAATAAAATATATGTATTTACACTAGAAAGAAAAGAACAGCTACTGTATTTAGGGATCAACAATTCCTTGCAGTGACTGTTCTTTTTTTATTAAAAAATGCGCTATGGTAAAAAATATCATGTTTTTGTGAGAAATTGAGTAAAAACAATCAATTGACAAAAAAACACGGGGGGGGGGTAAAATAGAGTAGCTAAGTCTGCGAGGATGACAAAATGAAACAGAAAAAATACAAAATAGACCCGGAAAATCCGGCAAAGCATTTAAACTGGTACAGCAGCAGAAAAGGCGTAGTGCCAAAAAGCTGGAGGCGGACATTCTTGAGAGGATGTCTGATTTTTGCGGGTATTCTTTTTTTGGTTCTGTCAGGAATAGTTGGCGCGTTTGTTTATTTAAGGACAAAAGGCGATAAGAATCTTAGAACAGAAGTGCCGGAAGTGACAGAGAGTAAGACAGAACTTCCAGAGGGAATCTATATTACATATCAGGGCAAACAGTATCGGTACAATTCAGACATTATCAACTTCCTTTGTCTTGGAATTGATAAAGAACTTGCGATAGAAGAGAAAAGAGAAACAGGAAGTGAAGGACTGGCGGATGTAATTCTTCTGGTAAGCATTAATGTGCAAAGCAATGAGTTTAAGATTTTGGCAATTCCGCGAGAAACGGTTGTACCTGTGAAGGTATTGGATAAAGCAGGGAATTTTGTAAAAACAGAAAATAAACAGATTACCCTGCAATATGCGTATGGACGAAGTGCAAAGATGAGTTGTGAATTGATGAGTGAGACGGTATCGAACCTATTGTATAAGCTGCCTGTTCAGAGATATTGCGTTATCAATTTTCAGGCGCTCCCAGTGCTCAATGATGCTATTGGAGGCGTTCATCTGACTGCATTGGAAACTGTGGAGTGGAATGAAGGGGGTTTTTACGAGGGACAAGAGATGTACTTGCTTGGGCAGTCTGCACTGGATTATGTACGTCAGCGGGATGAATATAAAGCAGGAAGCAGTATGGGCAGACTGGAGCGTCAGAAGCAGTATGTAACCTGTTATATGGAGCAGGCGAAGGCGGCTTTGAAGACAGATATCACATTGCCGATACAACTTTATCAAGGTCTGACTGAGCATATGCGGACCAATGTAACAGTAGAAGACATTGCTTATCTTGTGCCGGAAGTGCTGGAGATGAACCTGACTATGGATAACATCATGATGGTGCCGGGGACAACCGTTCCGGCAGGGGATACGGAAGAGTATCAGGCGGATACGGATGCACTCAAAGAACTTGTGATCCAGAATTTCTATGAAGAAGTTCCAGATCAGAAAAAGACAGAAGAAACCAGGGATCCAGAGAAAATCGAAGACTAAAAATCCAGAAAAGCCAGATATCCAGAAAAACGAAGGATTCGGAAGGATAGACAGAAGAGACAGGATAATAGAGAGGGAGATAAAGAGATGAAGAAGACGGTGAAAATAATCATCATTGTTTTAGCGGCGCTCATTTTGGCGGGCGGCGCAGCCGGAGGAGTATTCTATTACTCCTATCAGCAGGAGAAAAAAGAAGCAGAGAAGATAGCAGATCCCGCAGAAGCGGAAGAAGGCTATCAAAAGATGCAGGAAACAGTTGTGAAAAAAGCAGAAGACCCTTATGAGAGTAAGATTGATTTTGAAGAGCTGCAGATGGTCAATCAGGACGTTTATGCATGGATTCAGATTCCAGATACAAATGTGGATTATCCGATCCTGCAGTCCGTTGTGGAGGAGGATGAGTACTATCTGAATACAACAATAGATGGAAAGACGGGACTCCCTGGTTCCATCTATACGGAAAAATACAATTCTCCGTATTTCACAGATCCGGTAACTGTGGTATACGGGCATGATATGCTGGATGGAACAATGTTTACAGACTTGCATAAATACAGCGATAAGACATTTTTTGACAGTCATCCGTACTTTTATATTTACCTGCCGGACCGTACATTGAAATATCAGGTATTTGCGGCAGTTGCATTTGACGACCGCTATATTTTAGGAAACTACAATTTTTTAGATATAGATGATTTTCAGAAGTATTTGGATGAGCTTAAGAGCTCTATAGAGGGAAATGTGAATCCGAATGTGGAAGTTACACAAGAAAGTACCATTGTTACACTCTCTACCTGCATCGCAGACTATCCGGATCAGAGATGGCTTGTGAATGCAACTTTGGCAGGGCAGGAGCAGTAAGGTGAGATACACAGCGGTCGATGCATATGGTTAAAGCATCTTAACAGATGTTTTAATATAATCACGCAAAATAAGTTGAGAGGAGAAACAAAGTGGCAAAAAGAATGAAGAGAATTCTTGCAATTGCTGCTGTATGTGTGCTCACTTTGAGCATGGGAACAGCAGTATTTGCAGCAAGTCCGATTGATCCAGATATTCCAGATGGGATTGAAACACCGGATGAGACTGAGAAGCCAGATGAGACTGACAAGCCATCAAAGCCGGTAACTATCGTAGGTGGAACCGCAGTAGACAAGGATGGCAATAGTGTAACTGTTAAGTATGCTGCAGATGTGGCAGAAGAAGTAAAAGAGATTCTTAAGGATGATGAGCAGGTTAGAGACATTCTGGAAAATAATGGATACATTCCGGAGGATAAAGGGGATATCACCGTTATAGGTGTGGGCGATATTGAACTGCCGGAAGGCGCGATGCCAGAAGGTGGAATTGATTTGTCTATTCCTGTAACAGGAGACCTTACAAATGATCTGAATGAAGGTGATACCGTTTATGTTCTTCATCAGAAACATGATGGTACATGGGAAGTTCTGGAAGGAAAAGTAAGCAGCAAGGATGCAAATGGCGTTGTTGTAGATGCACATTTCGACAGTCTTTCACCTATAGCTATCATCAAAGTAATGTCCGATGGCAAAGCTGTTATTATGGACAAGGACGGGGAAAATAAACAGCCGATTATACCTCCGACACAGGATGAAGTCGATGATGAAACAGACAAAGACGATGATGCCAAGACAGAGAATAAGGCGGATAACAAGACAGAGAGTGGAAAAAACACTGCTGCAAAGGCAGAGAACAACTCTGGTGTAAAACTTTCCCCAAAGACAGGTAAGTAATTTTAGAAAGAAACAAGTATAAATAATTATTTTGTGTGATGATGTAAAACCCATGCGCCGGAAGGTGTTGTGGGTTTTACTTTATTTAATCTTATATGTATTTTATACATTGTTATTATATACAGTATCGATTGTTTTAAAAATCTTGCATAGAATTACTTGCAATTTTGCATAAATATGATAATATATAAAAATACCGTGCATAAAAATACACAGGTAATACTTGAAATAGATGGAGGAAAAGGATATGAAAAAGTTATTAGCAGTAATGCTTAGTACAGTACTCGTTGCAGGACTTATAGCAGGGTGCGGAAGTAAGGGAGACGACAAGAAGGCTGATGAGGGAAGCGCTAAGACAACAGCAAAGGTAATTGAAGTAGATCTGACAGATGAAGAATATGCGTTTGGCGTTGACAAATCTCAGCCGGAGCTTCTGGAACAGGTAAATGCGTTCATCCAGAAGATTAAAGAGGATGGAACACTGGACGAGATCTGCGATAAATATTTCGGTGGCGGAGAGCCGGCTGCAGTCGAGTCTGCAAAGCTGGATGAGTCTAAGGATCAGCTTGTTGTAGCAACAAATGCTGCATTTGAACCGTTCGAGTATACTAAGGGTGAGTCTTACATGGGAATCGACATGGAGCTTGCAGCGCTTCTTGCAGAAGAACTGGGAAAAGAGCTGGTTATTCAGAATATGGATTTTGATGCAGTGTGTCTTTCTGTTGGACAGCAGAAATGTGATATTGCAATGGCTGGTTTGACAGTGAATGAAGAAAGAAAAGAATATGTAACATTTTCCGATTCTTACTACCAGGCATCCCAGCGTCTGATCGTACCGAGTGATGATACAGCATTTGACGGACTGGAAGACGCGGACGCGGTTGCGGAAAAGCTGGCAGAACTGACAAGCGATACAAAGATAGGAGTACAGCAGGGAACAACAGGACAGAGCTATGTAGAGGGTAGTGAGGACTTTGGTTTTGATGGTCTTGCGGCTGCATGCAGCCCGTACAAGAGCGGTTCTTTAGCAGTACAGGATATGCTGAACGGAAACATTGATTATGTTATCATTGATGCGGCTCCGGCAGCGGCGATTTCAGAAGCGATCAATGCAATGCTGTAAAAGCAAAACGTATATTAATATGTAACAGTTCAGCCTTCCGGCTGAACTGTTATATTAAAATTACATATAAGAAAAGTCGGAAAGGAAGATATAGTATGTATTTTCCTTTCTTAGCGCATTTGAGGAAGGATAACAATGGGGAATTTTGGTCTGAAAGTAGATAAGTTTATAGAGATATTTATCGAGCAGAACGGTTATGTTAAAGTAGTGCAGGGACTGCAGAATACCGTTTTTATTGCAGTTGCCGGCTTAATTATCGGTATTTTGATTGGTACTGTGATTGCAACGGTGAAGGTGCTTCCCAAGTATAAGATGCTTCCGAGAGTACTAAATGGAGTCTGTAATTTGTATGTTGCACTCTTCAGGGGAACTCCGATCGTAGTACAGCTTCTGGTAGGATACTATGTTCTTGTACCGTTAACCGGCGTAAACCTGCCGGGTATACGGGTTGCGATGATTGTATTTGGAATGAACAGCGGTGCGTATATTTCTGAGATTATGCGAAGTGGTATCCAGTCAGTAGACAGCGGACAGATGGAAGCAGGACGGGCAGTGGGCTTAAGCTTTGGCACGAGTATGATGAAGATCGTCATTCCGCAGGCGGTAAAGAATATCCTTCCGACTTTGGGAAATGAGTTTATTGCATTGATCAAAGAGACATCAGTCGTCAGCTTTATCGCTGTTGCAGACCTTTATATGGCATTTAACTATATAGGAACAAACAGCTACGAGTTCATGGTGCCTTACCTTGTGATGGCATTAATCTATATCGTACTTGTTCTGATTATTACACTGCTTGTAAGAGTACTGGAAAGGAGCCTGAAGAAGAGTGATAGACGTAATTAATCTTAAGAAAAATTTCGGCAGCCTTGAAATATTAAAGGGAATTAATATCACCGTCAACAAAGGGGATATCGTTGCTGTCCTCGGACCGTCAGGTTCTGGTAAAAGTACATTTCTGCGGTGTTTGAACTGTATGGAAGACCCAACAGAGGGAAGCATTATTTTTAATGGTGTGGATATTGCGGATATGAAGGTAGACATCAATGTACATCGCCGTCATATGGGTATGGTGTTCCAGCATTTTAACCTGTTTAATAATAAGACTGTTCTTCAAAATGTGATGATGGCGCCAGCATATCTGAAATGTAAGGATTTGAAACAGGCGAAGAGCAAGAACCGCATGACCAAGGTCAAGAACCTGTTCCGAGGAAACAAAGAAGAGCTGATTCAAATCACAGCAACAAAGGAGCAGATCAAGGCAGAAGCAAAACAGCAGGCATTGAATCTGCTGAAACGGATCGGATTGGATGATAAGGCAGACGCGTATCCGTCTACATTGTCCGGCGGGCAGAAACAGCGTGTTGCGATTATCCGCTCTCTGGCAATGAATCCGGACGTGATTTTGTTTGATGAGCCTACATCGGCGCTGGATCCAGAAATGGTTGGCGAGGTACTGGAACTGATGAAAGAACTGGCGAGTGAAGGTATGACGATGGTGGTCGTAACACATGAGATGGGATTTGCCCGAGAGGTGGCATCCAGAGTTATCTTTATGGACGACGGACAGATTAAAGAAGAGGCGCCGCCGGAAGAATTCTTCGATAATCCGAAGGATGAGAGATTGAAAGAATTCTTGTCAAAGATTTTATAGTCAGCAAATAAATAATATAAAGAAAAAACGTTTGAACAGATTGTAGATGTAGAGTCTGAGAACACGATGGAGTTCTGGAATTTCTGTAAATACAATATATTCAAGCGTTTTTTTCCGGTAGAAGACAGGGAGCGATTGTGATACAATGTAGATAAAAGTGAAACGGAAAGCAGAGTTTTTATATGAGATATGAAAGAATTATAAAAGGGAAGTTTCTGGAGAGACCAAACCGGTTTCTTGCATATGCAGAGTTAACGGGGAAGCAGGAGATCGTCCATGTGAAGAATACAGGCAGATGTGCCGAGCTTTTGAAGCCGGGAACGGCGATATATGTACAGGAAAGTGACAACCCTGATCGGAAGACAAAGTGGGATCTGATCTGCGTGGAGAAAGGGGAACGGCTTGTAAATATGGATTCTCAGATTCCGAATAAGGTGGTACAGGAATGGATTGAAGAGGGGCATTTGTTTGAAGAGGTGTGTCTGGTGAGACCGGAGAAAACCTATGGGGATTCAAGATTTGATCTGTATGTCGAAGCAGGAAAGGATTGTGGCAAAGAGGAAAACAGAAAGATTTTTATAGAGGTTAAAGGAGTTACGCTGGAAGAGAATGGTGTAGCGCGGTTTCCGGATGCTCCGAGTGACAGAGCTGTGAAACATCTGGAAGAGCTTTGCAAAGCCGTGAAAGAAGGATATGAGGCATATGTATTTTTCGTGATCCAGATGAAGGGGGTACGCTACTTCACACCGAATATAGATACGCATCCTGTATTTTGCGAGACATTGAAAAAAGCGAGGGCGGCAGGAGTTCATGTACTGGCATATGATTGTATTGTTACAACAGACAGTATACGAATGAATGAAGAAGTACCTGTGGTATTGGGAAGCCCGATTCTGAAAGAGAGTGTGGAACCGCTGGTCACATGGTATCGGGAAAATCACCGGCAGCTTCCATGGCGGGAGAATCCAGATGCTTATCGTGTGTGGGTGTCGGAGATTATGCTGCAGCAGACAAGAGTCGAGGCAGTGAAGCCATATTATGAACGGTTTTTGAATACATTTCCAAATGTAGAGGCGCTGGCGGATGCAGAGGAAGACAAGCTGATGAAACTGTGGGAAGGTCTGGGGTATTACAACCGTGTACGCAATATGCAGAAGGCAGCCCGGCAGGTGATGACAGAGTATGGCGGACGATTTCCGGACTCCTACGATGAGATTTTGAAATTGACCGGAATCGGTAATTATACGGCGGGAGCGATCAGTTCATTCGCATACGGAATTCCGAAACCGGCAGTAGACGGCAATGTACTGCGGGTCGTGTCGAGACTTTTGGCAAGTGATGCAGATATTATGAAGGCAAGTGTGCGGACAGAAATTGAACACCTTCTGGAAGAAATTATTCCCGAGGATGCGGCGGGAGACTTCAACCAGGGGCTGATCGAGCTGGGCGCCATTGTCTGTGTGCCAAATGGGGAACCAAAATGTGACATTTGTCCGGCGGTGCATTTATGCAAAGCAAAGGCACAGGAAATTCAGATGAAACTTCCGGTGAAGACCAAGGCGAAAGCAAGGAGAATTGAGAAACGGACTGTTTTGATTTTCCGTGACAGTGAAACAGTGGCAATTCGTAAACGCTCCGCAAAAGGATTGTTGGCAGGTCTGTATGAGCTTCCAAATGTGGAAGGACATCTGACAAGGAAAGAAGTTATCGAATATGGAAGTACAATCGGACTTACACCGGTACGTGTGAAAAAGCTGGCGGCGGCGAAACACATTTTCAGCCATGTGGAATGGCATATGATCGGCTATGAGGTGCTGGTGGACGAACTGGAAAAGAATTGTAACGGAAAGATGATATTTGCGGGGCGGGAGGAAATCAATGAGAAGTATTCCATTCCGTCGGCATTTGAGGCATATATAGATAGATAAATGGAAATATTAAAAGAATCCGCCCTTTCACTGCGGGCGGATTTTGCGGCTATGGAGCTGAAAGGCAGAATAGCTGCCTTTCAGGATACAGGGAGGAAATAGATATGCAGGATTTTAAAGTAATCGAATTAAAGAGAAGTATATTTGAAGATAATGACAGGGATGCGGATTTGCTCAGAGAGGAATTGAAAAAATCAAAAACATTTCTTATGAATCTGATGTCCTCGCCGGGATCAGGAAAGACTACCACTCTGACTGCAATTGCAAATGTGCTGAAAGATGAGATTCGGATGGGAGTTATGGAGGCAGATATTGACTCCAAAGTGGATGCGGAG
The DNA here is from genome assembly GCF_943193195.1 of Mediterraneibacter agrestimuris. GTDB lineage: Bacteria > Bacillota > Clostridia > Lachnospirales > Lachnospiraceae > Schaedlerella > Schaedlerella agrestimuris. The sequence goes on from NZ_CALPDG010000009.1 coordinate 110,389, forward strand.
ACTATGGAAAAGGCTGGGGTGAAGTCCATTCAGCTCCACACAGGGGGCATGTGTCATCTGGATGCAGACATGACCCGTCAGGGATTGAAAGAGTTCGGAGCAGAAGAACTGGACTTTGTTGTTCTGGAAAATGTCGGGAATCTGGTATGTCCGGCGGAATTTGACACGGGAGCTGTGAAAAATGCAGTGATTTTAAGTGTACCGGAAGGACATGACAAACCGCTGAAATATCCGCTTATGTTTGAAGTATGCGATATACTGATTATTAATAAGATTGACGTGCTGCCATACTTTGATTTTGATGTGGAGAAGGTAACTGAGTATGCGAAGATGCGTAATCCGAAGATTCAGATTTTCCAGATTTCCGCAAAAACAGGTGAAGGTGTGGATGAGCTTTGCGATTGGATTTGTAAACAGGTGAAGGAATGGAACGCTTAGGGGGGATGTATCAACATCTCCTCCCGTTGCCGGGGAAAGGCTGGTTGTGAAAGAAATTACTGTTCACACCCTGTGGGTGCTCCAGTAACAGTATCCAGCCCATTTTAAGTCGCCTTCGGCGAGGGGCTGGATATATCGCTGTCATCACTTC
>NZ_CALPDG010000010.1 GCF_943193195.1 Mediterraneibacter agrestimuris
AAGCCCCCCTCAAGATGAGATATCCCATAACGTCAAGTTAGTAAGACCCCTTGAAGACGACGAGGTAGATAGGGCAGGGGTGGAAGTGCAGTAATGCATGGAGCTGACTGTTACTAATAGGTCGAGGGCATAACCAAAGCAAGGGCACTTAGTGAAGACAAGCAAAGCGTAGGCTTAGTTTAGTACGATGCTTGTTCGATGGAGCTTATGCTTCTTGAACTGCTAATGTTCAAGAAGATAGCGAGGTTCTGTCGAGTTTAGTAAATCGAACTTCATTAAAGCGCAAAGCACGGTGATAGGAACTAGTGATGTAATTCTTTGTATGCAGTTTTGAAGGTATATATAAATAGTGGGATGAGAGAAGAACAGTATCCGAAAGGGTACTGTTTTTTTACATTAAAGAAAAGTAAGAAAATTCAGGGTACTTTAAAAATACGCTTGTCTGTGCAAGTCTATGAAATATCTCACATACAATGTGGTTGATCTTGTTGAGGTTCTGTTGAGTAATATTGTTATTTTAAATATATTGATACAGTTGCAAATAAAGAGAGAGCTGTTGTGATTGAAAAAGAACAGACAAAATGTTATCATGCGAGTATAACAATGAAAAACTATAATGAGGAATTAAAATGATACAGATACAGAACGAAAAAAGAAAATCAATTGCGGTGGTGGCGCTTGACCCCATGGCGGGTGCCTCTTATAAACAAGAGATAGAGAATCTGTTTGGAGAGTATGCAGAAGTCAGGGGATACAGTGTGAGGGATGGTTCGGCTACAGGAAAACTTCCATGTGCAGATCTTTTTGTAATATCCACGGATGCTTATGGTTCAGCGGAGGAGGTAGCCAGACATGTGCCGATAGACAGTGAGGTTATGTCTGTAGAAGTGACCTTTCATTTGGAAACACTGGAAAAGCTCTGGAAGCTTCCGAAGGATAAAAACGTGTTGTTTGTAAATCTTACTGAGGTTATGGCAAGGGAAGCGATTGCGCAGTTAAATGCACTGGGAGTTAATCACCTGCATTTTATTCCTTATCGTCAGGGGATGCCGCTGACAGAGGATGTTGATATCATTGTGACTCCGGCAGAAGGGCGGTATGTACCACAGACAGATAAGCCAGTAATTGACATCGGACAGAGACCTTGCTCCTATAGTATGATGATTGAAATTGCTTTGCGGCTAGGTCTGGAACATCTGCTGGAAACAGAGTCGTTTTTGGATTATGAAAAATCAGTCGTATCTAAGCATTATAGTTTTGATAAAATGTTTAGTATAGCCCGAAGACAGGAAAGTCAGTTTCACATTTTGATGGAAATACTCAATGAAGGTCTTGTGGGAGTTAATGAATCAGGAGAAATCTTTGCGTGTAATAAAAAGGCATGCCAGATTGCCAGGGTGTCGGAAAAGCTTGTGATAGGAAAACGTGGGGAAGATGTATTTCCTTATATTTCATTTTATAAAGCGTTAAAGGAAAAAATAGAAATACCAGAAAAAATTACGAAGCTGTATAGCAATAATATTTCTATCGCAGTGATACCGGTTCTTAGGAAGGGAGAATGTATTGGTGCCTTTGCGACATTACAGTATTTTAATGAACAGGAGCAGAGACAGAATGAGCTGCGCAGCCAGCTTCTCAAAAAAGGGCATTATGCTAAGTACAGCTTTGATGATGTAATCGGAGATTCACCTGTTATCTGTCGGACGAAGGAAATGTTGAAGCGCATGGCGGCAACAGAGAGTCCGATCTTAATTGTCGGTGAAACAGGTACGGGAAAGGAACTGATGGCACATTCTGTTCATCGGGCATCTGCACGGGCAGAAGGTCCGTTTATAGCTATTAATGTGGCGGCAATGCCGGAAAACCTTCTGGAAAGTGAGTTGTTTGGTTATGCGGACGGGGCATTTACCGGAGCAAGAAAAGGAGGTAAGCCGGGACTTTTTGAATTTGCTCATCAGGGAACCTTGTTTCTGGATGAAGTGGAGGGAATGAGCGCTTCCATGCAGGTGAAGCTTTTGCGTGTGTTACAGGAGCGAGAGGTTATGCGCGTAGGAGGGAGCAATATTGTAAAGGTAGATGTACGGGTTGTGGCAGCTACCAATGAGTTTTTGGAAGAGAAGGTAGAAACGGGCAGCTTTCGGAGGGATCTATATTACCGTTTGAATGCCTTGACTGTGGTGTTGCCTCCGCTTAGAGAACGGGATGAAGATATTTTTATGCTTTTAGATCATTTTAGAAATGAGATCGGCGGGAATTTTGAGCTTGCGGAAGAAACGAAAAGATTCTTGCTGGCATATTCATGGCCGGGAAATATCCGGGAATTGCATAATGCAGCAGAATATTTTAATTATATAGGCAAGCCGGTGATAGAGGTACAGGATTTACCGCCTACAATGACAAAAAAGCTTTCCCGGCATACCTTCACAGATGATTTGGTGATTTTAACGCATACGAAGCAGGGCTCTCTGCAAGAGTTCATTATGGAACAGATATTTCTTGCAGAACAGAATGGCGGCAGCATTGGCAGGGAGGCTCTTTTGCAGGCAGCAAAGCAAAAAGGATTTCATGTATCGCAAAAAAAGATAAGAGACCTTCTTTCAAAAATGACAGAAGACGGTCTTATTATAAGAGGACGCGGAAGAGGCGGGAACAGATTGACACCGAGAGGTCTGAAGCAGTACAGCAGCTGAAAGGGAAAGTTGCTGTACTTTTTTGTGTAAGAAACCAAAAATGACCAATAAGATCATTAAAACGCAGATAATAACCAGATAGTGACCAATAAAATGAATTTTCTTAAGAGAATAGAGATAGAATGCATAATACAAATTAAAATTGATTAGTAGCAATAAAATATTTAACACGATTTTTAGTGCAAAAAACGTATTAAAATCATTTTTGTGTAAAAAATTAGAAATAAATTCCTGTTTATGCGGAAGTTGGCACGATAATTGCACTATATATAAGTAAAAGCCGCAAGAAACGGTAAAAAGAAGAGAAAGGAAGGTACTTATATATGAAGTACAATTTTGACGAGGTAATTGACCGCAGCAGTAACCGTTCATCCAAATATGATGAGTGTGTGAAAAAGTTCGGTACGCAAGATGTAATACCTCTGTGGGTGGCGGATATGGATTTCCGTACAGCACAGCCAATCATTGATGCATGTGTAGAAAAAGCGCAGGAGGGGATTTGGGGTTATACATCCAGACCAGATAGTTATTTTGAGGCAGTACAGGAATGGGAGAAGAAAAGAAATAATTGGGATACAGATACGGCGCTTATGAGCTGGAGCCTTGGTGTTGTACCGGCAATGTCATCTTTGATCAAGATTTTCAGTAAAACCGGAGACAAGATTATGATCCAGACTCCGGTATATTCAGAATTTTATGATATTACTGAGGCATGGGACCGGGTTGTTGTAGAAAACCAGCTTGTGGAAAAGGACGGAAACTGGGAAATTGATTTTGAAGATTTTGAGGAAAAGGTAAAAGAATGTAAGATATTCCTTCTGTGTAATCCTCATAATCCGTTGGGAATTGTATGGAAACCGGAAGAGTTAAGAAGGATGGCAGAAATTTGTATTGCAAATGATGTGCTGCTGGTTTCCGATGAGATTCATTCCGATTTGATATTTCATGGAAAGACACACACACCGACAGCAACTTTGTCGAAGGAAATAGCAGAAAGGATAATTACTTGTGTGTCTGTGACAAAGACATTTAACTTGGCGGGATTACAGGCGTCTACAACCATTTTCCCGAATATGGAGATGAAAAAAGCGTTTGATAAGTTCTGGGGCAATATGGATGTTCATAGAAACAACGCATTCAGTTCTGTAGCTATGGAAGCTGCTTACAGAGAGGGCGAGGAGTGGCTGGAACAGCTTTTGGAATATGTTTCCGGTAACTTTGACTTTATTAAAGAATATTGTGAGAAAAATATTCCTAAGATTAAGCCAAACCTGCCGGATGCTACATATCTGGTATGGCTGGACTGCCGCAAGTTGGGAATGGATAATGAGGAGCTTCGCCGTTTTATGATTCAAGACGCCAAGATCGGACTGAATGAGGGATATACTTTCGGACGCAGTTTATGTGGATTTATGAGATTGAATGCAGCTTGCCCGCGTTCTGTTCTTGAAAAGGCATTAAAACAGTTAGAAGATGCGGTGAATGCTTTGAACTAAAGAAACGTTAAGAGTAAAATATACAAAAAGGAAAAGAGATATATTGGAGGAGAAACAATGGATAAGAAAAAAATTTGGGAAAGCTATAAATTTCCGTTGCTTCTATTGGCAGGCATTTTGGCTGGCTCGGCAATCGGCTTGATTTTTGGAGAGAAAGCAACAGTTTTGGCGCCATTGGGAGATATTTTTATTAACCTGATGTTTACCATTGTAGTACCTATGGTATTTGTTTCCATTACAAGTGCAGTCGGAAGTATGCTGAATATGAAGCGTTTGGGGAAAATTCTGGGAAGCATGGTTCTTGTATTTATCGTAACGGGATTTATTGCGGCCATTCTGGTTTTAGTAGTCGTAAATATCTGGCCTCCGGCTGCAAATACTTCAATTACGATGCAGAGTGCAGAAATGGAAGAAGCTGCAAGTGTCAGCTCAATGATTGTAAATACTCTTACAGTAGATGATTTTGACGGACTTCTTAGCCGCCAGAATATGCTCCCGTTGATTGTATTCTCGATTATGGCAGGTGTTGCGGTATCTGCCTGCGGAGGAGAAGACAGCTCGGTAGGACGTCTGCTTACCAATATGAATGCGGTTATAATGAAGATTGTTTCTATGATCATGAAACTGGCTCCAATCGGACTCGGTGCATATTTTGCAAATCTTGTAGGAGAATTTGGACCTCAGCTTATCGGAGATTACGGACGGGCTATGTTGATCTACTATCCTCTGTGTATTGTATACGGGGTTGTATTCTTCCCGCTGTATGCCTATTTTGCTGGGGGGAAAGAGGGCGTAAAGAGAATGGTGAAAAATATTCTCAATCCTGCAGTAACGGCTTTTGCAACGCAGAGTTCTGTAGCAACGCTTCCTACAAATGTGGAGGCATGCGGCAAAATCGGTGTACCAAGTGACATTAGTAATATTGTACTTCCGATGGGAGCTACCATGCACATGGATGGTTCCGTGCTTTCCAGTATTACAAAGATTGCATTTTTGTTTGGTGTATTCCAGATGCCTTATACAGGTGTGGGTACATATGCAATGTCCATTGTAGTAGCAGTTATGAGCGCTTTCGTTTTGTCCGGCGCTCCGGGAGGCGGTCTTGTAGGAGAAATGTTGATTGTCAGCCTGTTTGGATTTCCAGGAGAAGCATTTCCACTGATTGCAACATTGGGTTTCCTTGCAGACCCGATGGCTACCTGCCTGAATTCTTCCGGTGATACGATTGCTTCGATGGTTGTAACCCGTCTGGTAGAAGGAAAGAACTGGCTTGCTGCGAAGCGGTAAGAGTATTGTCTTAAGCAGTTCTTTGTGAAATGAAAGAAATTAAAAAAAATAAATAATATAGAGAACAAAAAATATGATAGAATAAGAATAAAGAAAGTGAGAAAATAATTATGAAAATTACAGTAATTGGAAGTCATCTTTGCCCGGATACATTGTATGCACTGAATAAGCTGTCAGCAGCAGGAATTGAAGTTAGTTTTAAAGATATTTTGTCCTGTCACGCAGATCTTATGTCATATCTTTTGCTGAGAGATAACAGCGAGGTTTATGCTGAGATTCGCGGAAACGAGCGTCTTGGAGTGCCATGCTTCGTTTTGGAGGATGGCACGGTGACGCTGGATATCAATGAAATATTGAAATAGAAAGTTAATATTTTTTGCGGCGGTTGTCTATATCAGAGGTGTTCTGTTCTTTGATAATAACGCCGATGCAGGCGGAAACATTTGGTATATGGAAAAGTATAGTATGATTTCGGAGGGCATAAAAGGTGAATATACTGACCAATTTGATAAAAGAGGATATGAAGCCGGCGCTGGGAGTCACAGAGCCGGGGGCAATTGCTTTTGCTGTTGCAACGGCAGGAAGTCATATAAAAGGACCTGTTGAAAAGGTGATTCTCCGTCTGAATAGTGGGATATTTAAAAATGCATTTACTTGTGGGATCCCCGGAGTCAGTGAGGTAGGAAACTACTATGCGGCAGCTCTGGGGGCTGTTGGGGCAGATGCTGAAAAAGGTCTGGAATGTCTGGATGGAATTACAGAAGAACAGAAGGAAGCGGCGCGGGGCATGGTGGAGGCGGGAAAAATCACTGTTGAGATGAGTGAAATCACCAGCCGTATTTACATAAAGGCAATTGTGTTCGGAAAGAATTCACAGACTGCTGCGGTAACTATTCGTGATGCTCATACAAATATTGTTGAAATTATAGAAAACAGTCAGACAGTATATGAAAAGAAGCAGGAAAAAGAACAACGGGAGACAGATGGAGACTGTCTGATCCACCGTTATACTTTTGCACAAATATATGAATATGCATTAAGTGTACCAGCGGCAGAGTTAGACTTTATAAAAGAAGCCTTTTCGATGAATGAGGAGCTTCTGATGGAGGGGCTTTCCAGTGATAAAACGACATATGGTCCTTACCTGTTGGATGCAAACGGCGGAAACCTGGTTTCCGAAGATGAGAGGAAGACAGCGTCTCTTTTCTGCAATGGTGCTATTGAGGCAAGAGTGCTTGGACTTTCCAAACCGGCTATGAGTATTACAGGATCGGGAGCTCATGGTATTATTGCAACCATGCCTCTTTATGCAGCATATAAGGTGAAGGGGTACACAGAGGAAAATCTGCTGCGGGCAACGGCATTAAGTTATTTGGTCTGTATGTATATCAAGGAATATTCGGGGAAGTTATCTGCGTTCTGTGGATGTGCGATTGCTGCCGGAACAGGAATGGCATGTGGACTGGCATTTCTGCGGGGAGGAGATTTGGAAGTACTGGAAAAAGTAATCAACAACATGGCAAGCAGTATTACAGGAATGATCTGTGACGGCGGAAACCAGGGATGCACGATGAAAGGTATTGTAGCGGTGGATGCAGCTTATGCGGCAGTGGATATGGCAGTCAGAGATGTGTATATATATAATGTTCACGGAATCAACGGAAAAACACCGGAAGAGACGATGAAAAATATGGGATTGATTGCTTCACCCGGTATGGCAGGTACGGAAAAAACAATTGTAGAAATTCTGGAAGGAAAAAAATAAAGAGAGAAGAAGGGGTATGAAAAGATGAATCAGACAAATAAAAGATATCAGACATATTTGCAGATCTTGAGGGAAGAGCTTGTGCCGGCTATGGGATGTACGGAACCGATCGCGATTGCATATGCAGCTGCAAAAGGAAGAGAGGTTCTTGGAAGTATTCCTGACTGTGTGGAGATCGGTGTCAGCGATAATATTATCAAGAATGTAAAAAGTGTTATTGTGCCGAATACAGGAGGACTAAAGGGAATCGAGGCGGCAGCAGTGGCTGGTATTGTAGGCGGCAGGGCAGATATGCTTCTGGAGGTGATCTCTCAGGTGACTCCAGAACAGAAAGAAGAAATGAAAACATTTCTGGAGAAAGTGCCTGTCAGGGTGAAGGCGGTCGATAACGGTATGATTTTTGATATTATCATTCAGTTATATTGTGGGAACGAGTCTGCGAAAGTACGCATTTGCCAGTATCATACGAATATTGTCTGTGTAGAAAAAAACGGTGAAATATTGTATGATGCAGATGTACCAGAGAACTCCGAAGATAAAGCAAATGCAGAAATCGGACTGGCAGATAAGACACTGTTAAATATAAAAGATATTATTGAATTTGCGGATACTTGTGAGATTGAAGATGTGAAAGCGGTTTTGGATACACAGATTCAGTATAATACACTCATTGCAGAAGAGGGTCTGATCGGGGATTACGGCGCAAATATTGGTTCAACTTTTCTAAAATTTTACGGGCATGATGTGAGAAACCGCGCCATTGCCAAGGCGGCAGCAGGGTCTGATGCAAGAATGAGCGGCTGTGAAATGCCGGTTGTTATTAATTCAGGAAGCGGAAATCAGGGCATTACGGTTTCAGTTCCGGTAATAGAATATGCTAAAGAACTGTTCGTTTCCAAAGAAAAGCTGTATCGTGCACTGGTTGTCTCCAATCTTATCGCCGTCCATGAAAAGACAGGAATCGGAAGGCTTTCAGCATACTGCGGGGCTGTCAGCGCAGGATGTGCGGCAGGCTGCGGGATCGCATACCTGCAAGGCGGTGGATATAATGAGATAGCACATACACTTGTCAATGCGCTGGCGATTGTTTCAGGAATTATCTGTGATGGTGCCAAGCCTTCTTGTGCAGCGAAGATTGCATCCAGTGTAGAGGCTGGAATTCTGGGGTACCATATGTATAAGAACAATCAGGAATTCAAGGGCGGAGACGGTATTGTTAATACCGGTGTGGAAGCGACCATCAGAAATATCGGACGTCTCGGCAGAGACGGGATGAGACAGACCGATAAAGAAATTGTAAAGATTATGATGGATGAAGAATAAAATATAAGGAATCCTATTTCTGTTCGATGCAAAATTTATACATTGTTAAAATTGCATTAACCACAAAAATAGGATTCCTTATAAACTATTCCAGTACTTCCGATACTGTAACTAAAATGGTATCTCCGGCTTGCTTTCCTATTTTACTGCGGATATCTTTGCGTACTCCAATGATATAGCAGACAGAACCGTCTGCATTTTTCACTCCCATATTCACTATACTTCCAGAATATGGTTCACCGTCAAAGGTTACATTTACTTTCACTCTGCCTTTCCCAAACTCTTTCCTTATATCATACGGAAAACGAATATATGCGCCTCCTTTATCTGGGACAGCCTCTATCACTGCTCGAAATTCATAAGTTTTTCTGTTCACTGTCAATGTATCTCCTTTTTCAAATGATTACACTTGTAACAGTTCAGATCAGGACTTTGCACTGGCTGCAAAGTCTGTGAAATAACGTATAGGTAGAGAAGCATCAAGCCACCACGAAGTGGTTTTGCATGGCTTGATGCCTGTAACAGGAAGCCGAAGGCTGAACTGTTATTCACACTTGTTACTGATCACAGTCGAAATGCGCGTAAACTGCGCATTATTTTTATGATTCACATTATACTATATTTTAAACATAATTGTATCCTTTTTGTTAAAATTTATTTTATTTTAGAAATATCGCGATGTTTTTTTGTGCCATTTGCTGATTATCGACACTTTTTCGACACTTTAATTAGTATAATTCAACATAAATAATAAATAATACTAAATTATAGGAGGTGCAACTATGAAGAAAAAAGTGCTGTCTGGATTAATGTGTGGATTTATGGCTGCTATCATGCTTATGGGCTGCGGAAATTCAGGAAATGAGACAAAGGAAGCAGCAGACACAGGGGACAAGAGCGGTGATGGAATTGAAAATGCGAAGATTGCATTGGTCCTTCCCGGAAGTATTGACGATCAGAGCTGGAATGCATCCAATTATGCGGGAGCAAAAGCTGTTGAGGAAGAGTATGGTGTGAAAGTTGACGTTATCGAATCTTGTGCGGTGGAAGATTTTGATGCAACATTTACAGAATATGGTGAAAAAGGATATGATCTGGTTATTTCGGCGGGAAGTCAGTTTGACCAGTCAATTGCAAATATTGCCCCAAATTATCCGGATACTATTTATACGGCAATTAACGGGGTAATTTCCGAATCGGAAAATATGTGCCCGGTTTATCCTAAGGAATACGAAGCGAGTTACCTTGCCGGAATTATTGCAGGTTATGCTACGGAGAACGGCAAATTTGCTACTATGGGCGGTGCAGACAGCGCATCTATGAATAAATGTCTTGACTGTTATGACGCGGCTGCTGTTAAGACTGCAAAAGAGAGAGGTATTGAAGGGGCGGAGGCTGCCAGGGCTTACATTAATAGTTGGACAGATATTGCACTGACTAAATCAACTACGGACCAGATGATTGATAATGGAGCAGATGTGGTGCACTGTTATTCTAATGAAGGTCAGTCAGGTGCGGTTCAGTCAAGTCAGGATAAAGGGGCAAAGTTTGTTGCATTTGCAGGAAATAAAAATGGTGAAGCTGATTGCGTAATTGCATCAGCATATGCAGATTTAACAAAGTTATATCCATGGGCTGTGAATGCGTTATTAATAGAAGGTGTCAGAGGATATACAGAAGCCGGGATTTCGGAAGGGGTTATCAGTATAGAGATGACAGATCAGGTATCCGACGAATGTAAAGCAGCAGTGGAGGCAGCAAGTAAAGAGATAGCAGACGGAACAATTAAGTGCGAAGAATTCTTTTCAGAAAAAGCAAAGTAAATGAAAGACTCACTTTGCAGCATAAGGAGGGCAAATATGAGTGTAAACAGCGTACCGGCTGTAGAGTTAAGACACATTACGAAACGTTTTGCCAAAGTTCTTGCAAATGATGATGTTTCTTTCACTATAAATAAAGGAGAGGTTGTAGCTCTTTTGGGTGAAAACGGTGCCGGTAAAAGTACGATAATGAAAATTCTATATGGATTGTATCATGCTACAAGTGGGGAAATCTTGATTGAAGGGAAGCCGACAAAAATCGATTCCTCTAAAGATGCAGTGAATTTGGGGATATCTATGATTCAACAGCATTTCTCCCTTGTACCGCCGCACACTGTGACAGAAAATATTATTCTGGGTACTTGTAAGGGAATCATAGACTACGGAACAAAAGAAAAAGAAATACAGGAACTTGCTGACAGATATGATTTTAATGTATCTGCAACAGACTATATTCGGGATCTTCCTGTAGGTGCGCAACAAAAAGTAGAGATTCTTAAGGCACTGTACTTAAATGCAAAAATTTTGATAATGGATGAGCCAACGGCAGTCCTGACACCTCAGGAATCGGTAACTCTTATGAAATTTGTGAGGGATTATGCAGAAAAAGGAAATTCAGTTGTATTTATTACTCATAAAATGAAAGAAGTTATGGAGGTATCAGACCGCATTATAGTTATGCGGAATGGACGTGTATCAGGCTGCCTCGAAAAAGCAGATACAGATGAAAGAGAGTTGGCAAGAATTATGGTAGGATGTGATCTGGAAGAGGTGAGATCACACCATACCAGCGATCAACGACCGAAGAAAGAACGTCTGATCGTGGAAAACCTGAGCGTAGAATATAAGAATGAAGTTCCTCTATTATCCAATATTAACTTTGCAATTCATGAAGGTGAGATTTTCGGTGTGGCTGGTGTGTCAGGGAACGGGCAGCAAGAGCTTTGTGAAGCAATTTATGGATATTTGAAACCTACAAAAGGAAAAGTGATACTGGATGACGAGGAAATTACGACCCTTGATGTGCGCAGCCATATTGCAAGAGGGATCGGATATCTGGCATCAGACCGCCACAGATATAGTATGATCGGCGATATGTCTTTGTCGGAGAATATGTTGCTGAAAGCTAGTTATTTAGATAAATGGGTTCACAAAGGGGTGATAGACCGAAAAAAATTAGATGATTATACAAAAGATGCAATAAAACAATATAAAATCAAGGCGCCGGATCACGCTATAACAATAGGGAGTTTGTCTGGAGGAAATCAGCAAAAAGTAGTCGTTGCCAGAGAGGTTGATATGGGTGAAAATCTCATTATAATTGATCAGCCGACAAGAGGTCTGGATATAGGTGCAATTAATTATGTACATAAGACTATTTTAAATGAAAAGCAAAAGGGAAAAAGTATTTTGCTTGTTTCTACAGAATTATCAGAGATATTTGCATTGTCAGACCGCATAGCAGTGATCTATAAGGGAAAGATGATGGGAATATACAAAAATGGAGAACTAACAACTGATGAAATTGGACTGCTGATGGCGGGATATGAGATTGATTCAGCTAAAACAGGAGGTGAGGACACTGAAAAAGAATAGAGATGTTTATGATTTCATTATTTGGACTGTTTTAGCAATTGCAGTGGGACTGGTATTAAGTTTTTCTTTCCTTCCGATGTTTGGAATCAGTTCAATAGACGCAATGAAGATCATGATTACAGAGATATTTTCAAGTAGTTACTCAATGGGAAACATACTTGTAAAAACTGCTCCGCTTATTCTTACCGGCCTTGCCTTTGCATTTACATATAAAGCAAAACTTTTTAATATTGGAATACAGGGTCAATTTTATGTGGGCTGTATTACTGCGGCAGCGATTTCTCTGAAAATGCAGGGACATGCTCCGGGATTGGTTGTCATTATACTGGCAGCATTGGGAAGTGTTGCGGGAGGTGCATTTGTTGGTTTTATGATTGGTTTTTTTAAAGCAAAATTTGGAGCCAATGAATTTTTGGTAAGTATGATGTCTACCTATGTTTTTACCTACTTGAATTTGTTTTTAATGCGTACTGTATTACAAGAATCAAATCATAACTATATTAAAACAGACTATTTAGACAAGTCCGTATGGTTACCACAGTTGATTCCGGGAACGGCTGTATCTTGGGGCATTGTATTTTCAATATTGGTCGCAGTACTTGTATGGTTTGTTCTATATAAAACATCATTAGGATACCGGATCCGTATGACAGGTCTTAATAAGGAAGCTGCCGGTATGGCAGGGATTAAACCAGAAAGGCAGTTTATGATTTCCTTTGCAATTTCAGGTGCAATTGCCGGATTTGCAGGGTGGATCGAAGTGAATGGTATGCAGCATATGATGTTGCCGGATTTTGATGCAGAGATTGGCTCTTTTGGAGTAGGAATTGCGATTCTTGCAAACTCACATCCTATCGGAATCCTTTTTGCGGCATTGTTGTTTGGCTTTTTACAAGTAGGCGGTACGGCTTTAGGACATGCTTCTGGAGCCCCGCCAAGTGTAATTGAGTTGATGCAGGGATTTGTTATGTTGTTTGTTCTTATGTCTTTCTTTTTCCGCAGGAAAATTGAGATAAACCGGTTAAAGAAGCTGAAGTCAGAAAATGAGGAGGTGGCTTGAGGATGGATGTTGTTATCAGTTTGATTTTTAGAGCAATATTTATGAGTACACCTTTGATCTTAGGTGCGGTAGGTGAAATCATTGCCGAGCGTACGGGAATGATGGTTACTGCTATTGAAGGTATTTTTTTGTCTGGTGCATGGGGCGGATTTATCGGTGTTTATCTGACCGGGAGTTATACAGTGGGGTTTTTGACCGCAATGTTATGCGGGCTGGCAGTTGCAATGCTGTATGGTCTTACGACAGTTTACATGGATCAGCACCAGATTGTTATGGGAACAGCAATTACTATTTTAATGACGGGATTTTGCAAGTTCTTTTTCAGGGCTATTTTCGGGACACCTACAACACCGCTTAAAATAGAACCTCTGAGAGTTATTAAAATTCCGGTGTTATCAGATATTCCGATTGTCGGTCCAATACTTTTCTCCCAAAATATTATTTCTTATATGACGTATGTTTTGGTATTTGCAGCAGGATTCATTATATTTAAAACATCTTTAGGTCTGACATTAAGATCGTGCGGAGAGAATCCGGAAGCAGCAGATGTGGCTGGTATTAATGTAAGGCGGGTGAGATTCTGGTCGGTAGCCGTAGCCGGAGGTCTTGGCGGAATTGCAGGCGCTTATTACTGTATTTGTAATGCAGGAATGTACTCTGCAGAAATTATATCTGGAAGAGGATGGATAGCTTTTGGCATTTGCTTCTTAGGAAACTGGAGACCATTCAGCGGTTTATTATTTGCTGTTGCATTTGGGATATCGGATGCGCTGGGGATATTTGCTAAGACATCGCAGATTGGATTTTTGCCCACAGAGTTTTTTAACGCTTTACCATATATTTTAATTATTGTATTGACTATATGCCGTAAGAACTTGAAAATGCCAGCTAATCTAGGAACAAATTATGTAAAAGAAAACTAAAAAGTTAATGGAAGCAGAAAGAAAGAGGGTATATTATGAAGTTATTACTGATTAATCCAAATACTTCTGATGGTTTTACTTCAATTGCACAAAAAGCGGCTGATGTATATAAAAATAAAGATACAATTGTAAAAGCAGTATCGTCATCTTGCGGACCCTTAACATTAGAGGGATACTTTGATGAGATCATTTCGTCTGTCGGAGTGTTAGAAATTGTTCAGCGGGAAAAGGAAAACTATGATGGATTTATAGTTGCATGCTTCAGTAATCATTTTTCCATTTATGCAGCACGGCAGATTACAGAGAAACCAGTTGTCGGTATATTTGAACCGCCAATGCTGCTGGCAAAACAATTAGGGGCAAAGTTTAGTATTGTGACGCCGTCTCCAAGATGGAAACCGCTGTTAGAAGAGGGATTAGAAGCAGTGGGAATGAAGCAGTCGTGTGCAAGTATCAGGGTAATCGGTTTAGATGTAGAAGAATTAGAATGCCTGCAACAGGAGAAACTTGAAACATATCTGTTAGAGGAGGCAAAAAAGGCGGTGAAAGAGGATGGCGCAGAGGTTATTGTCCTGGGGTGCTGCGGGTTAGCAGGGTTTGATATGAGATTGCGTGAAAAACTGAATATTCCTGTATTTGACCCAGTTGCATCGGCTGTTAAAGTGTTAGAAGATCTGGTGGATCTGAAAATGTCTACAAGCCGGATAATGAGTTATAGTCCAGTAATCCCTCAAGAATATAAAAATGTTCCAGAGGTATTTCACCCTTTGTATGAGGGGAGCGATTCTACTCAAAGGTAAGTTGTTATGAAAAAAAATAGGCAGTCTGAAGAATTTTGGTAACAGTTCAGTATAGGAGTTTGCACTTGTTGCAAACTCCGTAAAAACATGTGCTGAAGAAATAGAATCCGCCCTTTCACCGTAGGTGGATTTAAAATAGGGCGGATTCAGTTGCTATGCATACGACAAAAACGTCCAGTGGACGTTTTTTAGTGACTATGAAACCGGAAGGCTGAATAGTAACAAATTTTTTTAGCTAATTCTAGGATTGCCTATTTGAAATTGTGAAATATGGTATAATAGATTTTATTTACTGACTTTAAAAAGAGGGATGAATATGCGTACAAACAATACGATTTTGGATTTGTATGCGATTATTGTAATTATTATATTACTGACATCGTGTATTTTACAGCAAAGGCGAAATAAGCAGATTAACATATACTTGATCGGATGGATGATCGCACATATGCTGATGCTGTGCTGCGATGTTGTGCGCTGGAGCCTTCGCGGTAAAATAGACGGTGTGTTTCTTTTTACAGTGATGTTTATCTGTGAATATGTAATGGCATATATTTGTATGGGTTTTTTTCACTATTATTTTATTGATTATATGAAGGAAAATGTTGAAATTAATACAAAGCTGCGTCTTATCGTATGGCCGATTATTATTGTAATGTCTCTATTGTGGGCATTTTCTTGTAAAAACAGACTTTTTTATGTTATCACATATAATGCAGTAAATGTAGCAAATGATGGATATTACCTGAGTCAGTGCCCCGCAATGCTACTTATTATGTTTGATATGTTTTTGGTGTTTCATTATCGAAACCAGCTTGGGTGGCGGACGGTTGTAACGATGTGGCTGTATATGGTGTTTCCGCTGCTGGCATTTCCTATGCAGTATGCATGGGATGCAGAGGTATTGTTTATCGGAATGCTATTATCATTGTTAACACGGTATGTATGTATTAGTTCAGAACAGAACAGACTTCTTGCGGAAAGCCGCATTGCGATTACTATGAGTCAGATCCAGCCTCACTTTCTATATAATGCATTAGGGTCTATCAGTGCATTGTGTGATATAGATCCAATACATGCGAGAGATGCAACAGATCATTTTGCAGAGTATCTCCGAATGAATCTGGAGTCGATGAAGCATATATCCCCTATCTCGTTTCAGACAGAATTGAACCACATAAAGACTTATATATGGCTGGAAAAAATGCGTTTTGGGGACAAACTGCAAGTGGTATTTGATATTCGGACAGAAAAATTTCAGATTCCCGCTTTATCTGTACAGCCAATAGTGGAAAATGCTGTTAAACATGGAATTTGCATAAAAGAGGATGGCGGGATCGTTAAGATACTGACGAGGGAATCAAAAAAAGAATATATTATAGAAGTCAGTGATAATGGAATAGGCTTTGAACTGTCCGAGATCAGCGAATACCATGATGGTAAGCTTCATGTAGGGATTAAAAATGTTACGGAACGGCTGGAAGTGATGGTGAGGGGATCTTTAACAATACAAAGTGAAAAAGGATTAGGAACGATCGTAATTATACGAATTCCTAAGCAGACGCATATGACGACATTAAAAAACAGACAGATTCCATAGATATGTAACAGACTTGAAGAGGGAAAGCGAGGAGAGCATATGGAAATCGTTGCAGTAGATGATGAAGTATTAATGTTGGAAAAGATGAAAAGGGTCATTGAAGAGGCGGAACCGGAATCAAAACTGCATGTATTTGAAAGATCCAAAGAAGTTCTGGAATTTGCAAAAACTCATAAAGTGGATGTATTCTTTTTAGATGTTAGTATGCCGGGAATGGACGGGGTAACACTGGCAAAAAAGATAAAATTGATACAGCCCAGGGCAAATATTATATTTTCTACAGGATATTCTGAATATATGCCAGATGCATTCTTATTGAATGCAAGTGGTTACCTTCTAAAGCCGATCACGGTAAAACAGGTGAGAGAACAATTAGATATTCTTCGTTTCCCTGTTGAAACTCATGTGACAGAAAGCCTGAGATTGCAATGTTTTGGAAATTTTGAAGCCTTTTTAGGTGAACATCCGATACATTTCCGGCATAGTAAAACAAAAGAAATCCTTGCATATTTGACATTTCGCAGAGGTGCAATGTGTACAAATAATGAAATTATGGCTGCAATATGGGAAGATGAGTCACATGAATCATATTTCCGTGATTTACGCAAAGATCTTCTTAGTACGTTGGAGAAACACGGATGTGGGGATACGATCGAGACAAGCTGGGGAAAGATGGCTTTAAATTTAAACAAGGTGGAATGTGATTATTACCAGTGGCTTAGCGGAGTTGCCAGTGGTATTAATGCATATCATGGCGAATTTATGGGGCAGTATTCATGGGCGGAATTCGTGAATGCTTCTTTACAGGAAAGGATATAAATATAGAGTTAAGGGATAAAATAAAGCGTGTAAGTTTTCTTTTCGATAACTTTTACACGCTTTATTTTATTTTCTTTTAATGGTGCATTTAGAACATATATGAAACACTGAAATAAGATGTTTCTTGATGCATTATATGTTATACTTTCAGTAGATTGTAGAGAAATAGAGTGGAGGTTTTGAATGAGCGAACAGAAAAAAAGACAGACAACATTAGATTTTCGCCATCAGTTAAAAGGCGCAATCCTAGATGCAGTTGATGAGGGCTTGATCCCAAGAGATCCGACAAGAAAGGCAATTATTAAAGGAAAAGCGCTAGATCAGAAATTTCAATACATGGATTGCGGCATACCCATGCATCATTATTCCTGTTTGCAGGAGTTTCTATTGCTAGCGTTGCCCGAAGATTGGGACATGCGAGCATGACGACTACACAAAAGACCTATCTGCATATCATACAGGAACTTGAAAATAAAGATGTGGATTTGGTAATGAGAACATTGTCGGGATTATAAAAATTAAAGTATAATAGAAATTCTTACGCTGTTACGCTTCGCATGATAAAGTATAAAATGTTAATGGAATATCTCATAAAAAAGTGATATAATAAGTTGCATAATATGCGGTCTAAGCAGACAAGCATGCAATTTACAGGGCTGCATGAGTATGGTGTGCCTGCTGAATGGCACCGGAGGGAAGGGCAAATGAAAGATAACAATATACGTTTGAAAGGTCAGCTTAAGATTTATATGTATTGGCCGGTTATTATGACCGGACTGTTGATCGCTATGAACATCTGGATGTATCATGTAAGCCGCAAAGCAGGAATCGTTATGAGTGTTTTTATTATCATATATGCGGTGATGGCGGGAGGACTATATTTTTATAACCGTTCGATGATTCTGGCAGATATGATACAATTTTCAACGCAGTACAAGGGACTTCAGAACGTGCTGCTTCAGGGATTGTCTGTACCGTATGCCATTTTGCTGGAAGATGGGCAGATTCTTTGGAAGAATGAACGATTTACGGAAATATTTGCAGAGCAGAGAAGGGAACACTACGTATATAAGTTGATTCCTGAGTTGGGTCAGAAAGTTCTGCCACGC
Organism: Mediterraneibacter agrestimuris; assembly: GCF_943193195.1. Classification (GTDB taxonomy): domain Bacteria; phylum Bacillota; class Clostridia; order Lachnospirales; family Lachnospiraceae; genus Schaedlerella; species Schaedlerella agrestimuris. The sequence continues at coordinate 18,289 of NZ_CALPDG010000010.1, forward strand.
GGTGATATCGATCATGTGGAACTGGAAGTAGGATATCAGGGACGGGATTATCAGGCGATTTTAAAGAAGGTTTCTGTAGCAGATTTTCATGACAAAGAGGAAATTGTACGGATGCCGCAAGGCAAGGAATATTTTATTACTCTCTATTTAAACGATGTCACAGAGCTGAATTCTTACATCAGGGAAAATGAAGACCAGCGGCTGATTGCGGGATTGATTTACATTGATAACTATGATGAGGTCATGGAGAGTGTTGAGGAAGTCAGGCAGTCACTTCTTGTGGCCTTGATCGACCGGAAGATTAATAAATATATTAGCGATGAAGATGGAATTGTCAAAAAACTGGAAAAGGACAAGTATTTTATTGTTATTAAGAAGGAAAGCTACCGTAAGTTTGAGGAGAATAGGTTTTCTTTGCTGGAAGAGGTAAAACAGGTCAATATTGGAAATGCATGCTCTGCGTCGCTTAGTATTGGTCTTGGTCTGAATACGTCTACTTATGCGCAGAGCTATAACTATGCCCGTGTAGCGATCGACCTTGCATTGGCCCGGGGCGGCGATCAGGCGGTGGCAAAGGACAGCCATGGAATTACATATTTCGGAGGCAAGAAGGAGCAGACATCTAAAAATACGCGTGTTAAAGCGCGTGTTAAGGCAGAAGCACTGAGGGAGTTTATCGCAGGTAAGGATCAGGTGATCGTTATGGGTCACCGGCTTGCCGATGCAGACAGTCTGGGGGCCTGCATGGGGATTTACCGTGCGGTAAAAGCGCTTGATAAGCGTGCTCATGTGGTAATGAATGAGAATGTAAATTCCATTCGTCCGCTATATGATGAGATTCTTGCAAATTCATCTTATGAAAAAGATTTGTTTCTTTCTTCGGAAGAAGCTCTGGAACGGTTCAATAATGAGAACACAATGTTAGTTGTTGTAGATACGAGCAAGCCGCAGATGACAGAGTGTCCGGAGCTTTTGAAACGCGCGAAGATGATCGCAGTGCTGGATCATCACCGTCAGAGCAGTTCAGGAATTGAAAATGCAGTTCTTTCTTATATCGAGCCGTATTCTTCTTCCACCTGTGAAATGGTTGCGGAGATTTTGCAGTATATCGTAGAAGATATCCGTGTTCCAAGTGTAGAGGCAGACTGTCTGTATGCGGGAATTATGATTGATACAAGAAACTTTATGAATCGGACAGGCGTACGTACATTTGAAGCAGCAGCGTTTCTCCGCAGGTGCGGTGCGGACATTACCCGTGTGCGGAAGATGTTTCGTGATGATATGGAGTCTTACCGGGCAAAGGCAGCGGCAGTGCGTTTGGCAGAAGTATACCGTGAAGAATATGCGATTGCGGAATGTCCGAGTGATATAGATAGTCCGACAGTGCTCGGGGCGCAGACGGCAAATGAACTTCTGGATATCAGTGGAATTAAAGCGTCATTTGTACTGACTGTCTATGAGGGGAGAATTTATCTGAGTGCCCGTTCTATTGATGAGGTAAATGTACAGATTATTGCTGAGAGGCTGGGCGGCGGCGGTCATATCAATGCGGCCGGGGCGCAGTTTGACCATACAGACGTGGAACAGGTTGTTGAAATGCTGAAAAATACAATTGATCAGATGATTGAAGATGGAGATATTTAAGCATAAAAGCAGAATGATTAAAAGATGTTTTATAAAAAGGAGATTATAGATTATGAAAGTGATATTATTGCAAGATGTAAAGTCCCTCGGAAAAAAGGGTGAGATTGTCAATGTAAACGATGGATATGCAAGGAATTTTATTTTGCCGAAGAAGCTTGGAGCAGAAGCAAACAGCAAGAATTTAAACGATTTGAAGCTTCAGAAGGATAACGAAGCAAAGATTGCAAAGGAACATTTGGAAGCGGCAAAGTCGTTGGGGGAACAGTTGAAAGCCGGGCAGGTGGAACTGTCGATTAAAGTTGGAGAGGGCGGTAAGACATTCGGCTCTGTATCCAGTAAAGAGATTGCAACAGCGGTCAGGGAACAGATGAATCTGGAAATTGACAAGAAGAAAATACAGTTAAAAGAAGCAATCAAGACACTGGGAACACATGATGTTCCAGTGAAGCTTCACCCAGAAGTGACAGCAGAGCTGAAGGTTGTTGTAAAAGAAGAAGTATAAGAACAATATCATGATGCAGGATTGTGGGAGTGCAAAGCACGGAACAATCTGTAGGCATCATAGTTGGGGGCTTTTGACCCCAACACAATATCATGTGAGGATATAAGGGGACGGCTTAATGGATGAAGCAGTAATAAAGCGGATTATGCCGCATAGCACGGAGGCGGAGCGTGCTGTTATCGGCGCCATATTGATGAACAAGGAAGCGGCGGTGACAACGTCTGAGATGATTACAGGGGAGGACTTTTATCAGGCTGCATATGGTATTGTTTTTGATGCGATGGTCGAACTGTTTCATATGGGACGGCCGATTGATTTGATTACTCTCCAGGAACATTTGAAATCAAAGAATGTACCCCCTGAAATCAGTAGTCTGGAATTTATCAAAGATTTGATTGCTGAGATGGGGGTAGAGACTTCGGCAAATGTAAAATATTATGCGCAAATCGTACAAGAGAAGTCTACGCTTCGCAGGCTGATTAAGATTAACGAAGAGATTGCGAATACTTGTTATCAGGAAAATCAACCGTTGGAAGAGATTCTGGAAAGAACAGAAAAACAAGTATTTGAACTGATTGAGCATGGAAATTCTCAGGAATATGTGCCGATCAGGCAGGTTGTACTCAATGCGCTGGATGTGATCGAACGGGCATCTAAGACAAAAGGAACTGTAACAGGTATCCCTACTGGATTTATTGATTTGGATTATAAGTTGTCGGGACTACAGCGCTCTGATTTGATTTTGATCGCGGCAAGACCGTCTATGGGTAAGACAGCATTTGTTTTAAATATTGCACAGCATGTTGCGTTTCGTCAGAATCTGGCGGTGGCGATTTTCAGCTTAGAGATGTCGAAGGAACAATTGGTGAACAGATTGTTTTCGCTGGAATCTCATGTGGATGCACAGGTTCTGAGAACAGGTAATTTAAAAGATACCGATTGGGAAAAACTGATCGAAGGTGCGGGAACGATTGGAAAGTCCCGTATGATCATTGACGATACATCCGGTATTTCTATAGCAGAAATGCGCTCCAAATGCCGGAAATATAAACTGGAACTGGGACTGGATCTGATCATCATTGACTATTTACAGTTGATGAGCGGAAGCGGTGGAAGAGGCAATGAAAGCCGTCAGCAGGAAATTTCGGAGATATCCCGTTCTTTGAAGGGACTGGCAAGAGAACTGAATGTACCTGTTATAGCACTTTCTCAGTTGAGCCGTGCGGTAGAATCCAGAACGGATAAGCGTCCGATGCTTTCTGACTTGCGTGAGTCAGGGGCTATTGAGCAGGATGCGGATGTATGTATGTTTATTTATCGCGAGGATTATTATATTCCAGATACAGAAGACAAAAATATTGCGGAGATTATTATCGCCAAGCAGAGAAATGGTCCGATCGGAACGGTGCGGCTGGCGTGGATGCCGCAGTACACCAGATTCGGAAACGAACTACGGGAACAGAATCAGGAATAAGGAAGACATTAAGAAAATGCAATGGAGAGAAGGATGCTGCTTTGTAATTAGCTGTTTAGTTACAAAGCAGCATCTTTTTCTGCTTTAAGCACCCAAAGTGGTGCATGGATAAAATGCTGTAAAGGTTTTGATTTAATCTATACGAGTCAGGGAAAAGATGAATTCGGTGCCCACACCTTCCGTACTTACAACGTTGATGAGTTCATCATGTGCTGAAATGGCTTCTTTGACGATGGCAAGACCCAGACCGGTTCCCTTTTTATCTTTGCCCCGGGAGAGGTCAGACTTGTAGAACCGCTCCCAGATTTTATTCAGATCTTTCTTGGGGATTCCCATTCCGCTGTCTTTGATAGAAACGAATACTTTTTCATTTCTGCGGGTCACTTCTATCGTGACAATAGAATCATTTTCACTGAATTTGACTGCATTGTCCAGCAGATTGTAAAGCACCTGCTGAATTTTGCGCTGATCTGCATAAACATAGGTTGCTTCTGAAAGGAAAAGAAGCTCAATGGAAATATGCTTTGGTGTACATACTCCTTCAAAGGATGCTGCAGTCTTTTTAAGTGTTTCCTGGATGTCAAAACGGGTTTTGTTCAGCATCAGTTCTTTGGTATCAAATTCATTGAGCGTCAGCAAATCTCTTGTCAGATCGGTTAGTCGTTCTGTTTCAAATAAAATGATGTTTAGATATTTTCCCTGTAATTCGGGAGGAATAGTTCCGTCTGCCATAGCTTCCACGTAGCCTTTGATCGAGGTCAGAGGAGAACGGAAGTCGTGGGAAACATTCGCTACAATATTTTTCTGGTAATCTTCCATGTCCTTCAATTGAGAGGACATATAGTTCAGTGATGCAGAGAGATAGCCAATTTCATCATGAGTGTAGACGGGAATCTCATAGTCCAGGTTGCCCAGAGCATACTGGGCAGCAGCATCAATGATTTTTTTGAGAGGTCGGTAGATAAAGAAATGAAAACCTACCAGAATCGAAAATGCCAGTATATATACGACTCCAAGCGTTATATAAACGGAAGTCATCAGTTGTGCTACATCCTGTTCAATGGTGGACAGCGGTTTATGGATCAAAAGATAGCCTTCTGTATGGAAGCCTTGAATCACAGGTGCCATGATGGTCATTACATCTTCGGAAAAATAATTGTGGTAAGTTCCTGCAATGTACTGGCTTCCCACAATTTCTGCTGGGTTAAAGTCTTCAATTACCGAGGGAGATAGTGTGCTTCCTGTGTTAGAAGCAGTGATCATCGTCCCGTCCGGTTCTACAAACCAGAGTGAGGCTTCCAGATAAATCTGCATAGCATCTAGCTGGGAATATACCGCCCACGCAGAGGTTTTCCCTTCAAAATAGGAGGGCAGATAATTAGCTGCGATCAAGTTGGCTTCCCGGTACAGACTTTGGGAGGCATTGTCCTTCAACTGGTTTAAAATGAGTTGCTTACCAAGTGTTGCAGCGGTAAACAAACTCAGAAAACCAAAGGCGATATACAGCCATATAAATTTCAGATATAATGTATTTTTCATGGAAATTATCCTTTATTTTATTTCAAATTTATAACCGATACCCCATACCGTGCTCAGGCCCCATGCTGCATGGTCCTTAATCTTCTCACGCAGACGCTTGATATGAACGTCTACGGTACGGGTGTCACCGATATATTCATAACCCCAGATTTGATCCAGAAGCTGCTCTCTTGTAAATACCTGATTTGGTGATGAAGCCAGAAAGTACAGCAATTCAAGTTCTTTTGGCGGCATATCTACAGTTTGTCCATCGCAGGTAACGGAGTAGTTGGTCAGATTGATTTCAAGACCCTCGTATGTCACACATTTAATATTGTCTGAGGCAGGGAGCTCAGGTTTGACCGCCTGATATCTACGCAGTACGGCGCGGATTCTGGCAACCATTTCTTTGGAATCAAAGGGTTTCATAATGTAGTCGTCAGCGCCCAGTTCTAATCCCAGCACTTTGTCAAAGACCTCGCCCTTTGCAGAGAGCATAATCACAGGGACTGCAGATTTGGCACGGATTTCCCGGCAGACCTGGTAACCATCGATACCCGGAAGCATTAAGTCCAGCAGCACCAGATTGGGATGATAGGTGTCGAAAGCAGCTAGTGCGTCCTCGCCGTTATAAACCATTTTTGTATCAAAGCACTCTTTTACTAAATAGAGCGAAATCAACTCTGCAATATTTTCATCATCGTCTACGATTAGGATTTTCTGTTTATTCATGATGTCTCCTTTTAAGTTAATAAGTAGATGTTTCATCTGTGCATGGCTGAATAGTTACGAAAAGTTTACGATTGTGACGCCTGCGTCTCCCTCGCCAAATTCTGCAATATGGAAAGATTTCACATGTTTCTGGCGGCGCAGGTACTCGTGGATCCCCTTTCTCAAAGCGCCTGTTCCCTTACCATGTACAATCCGCACACTGTTCAGGTGAGAAAGAAGAGCATCATCCAGATATTTGTCCAGCTCTGCGATCGCTTCGTCTACGGTTTTTCCGAGAAGATTGATTTCGGGGCTGACGGATAAAGACTTGCTCATCTTGATTTTCCCGCTGCTGGTTCTCCGCGTATTCTTTTGTGCGTAAGGATTCTGTTCTTCGATGATCTCGAGGTCGGAAATATTGACCTGAGAACGCAGGATTCCCATCTGAACCGTAACATTTCCGCGGGAATCAGGAAGAGAACTGATGGTTCCGGTTAGGTTCATACTAAGTACTCTGACAGATTCTCCCAGCTTGAAATCGGATGGCTTGTAATTCTTTTTTGGTTTCTGCGGTGCGAGGCCAGATTTTGCAGAAGTATCTTTGAGCTTCTGCCGCAGACGTTCTCTTTCACGCTCCATTTCTGCCGCAGAAATGTTTTCTTTTCCGAACTTACGGAAATTCTTCATAGTCTCATCAGCTACCTCTTTGGCATCTCTGAGAATGGCATTTGCCTTTTCATTTGCTTCACGTAAAATGCGTTCCCGCTGTTCTTCCAGTTTTGCCTGTTTCTGGTGTGTCTGGTTTTTAAGACGTTCCATTTCTCTTTTGTAGTTTTGAATCTCTTCCCGTTCTTTTTCGATGGTCTTGCGGCTGTGTTCCAGATCTCCCAGCAAATCTTCAAAGGAAACGTCATGTTCAGACAAACGTGCTTTTGCATCTTCGATAATGTAATCCGGCAGCCCCAGCTTACTGGAAATTGCAAAAGCATTGCTCTTTCCCGGAATACCGATCAACAGCCGATAAGTCGGTTTTAGACTCTCTACATCGAATTCACAGCAGGCATTTTCCACACCTTCGGTTGTCAGGGCATAGACCTTCAATTCACTGTAATGGGTTGTTGCCATTGTACAGATTCCTTGGTTGTGCAGGTGGGAGAGGATGGAGATTGCCAGCGCGGCTCCCTCAGTTGGATCTGTTCCCGCTCCTAGTTCATCAAAGAGCACAAGAGAATCTTTGTCTACGTCTTTTAAGAAAGAGACGATATTGGTCATATGAGAGGAAAATGTACTCAAACTCTGTTCAATACTCTGTTCGTCTCCGATATCTGCATAAATCTGCTTGAAGACAGCAATCTCTGAGCGGTCTGCCGCTGGAATATGGAGTCCTGCCTGTCCCATCAGGGTGAGCAGTCCAACGGTCTTCAAAGATACAGTCTTACCTCCCGTATTAGGACCAGTAACGATTAGAAGAGAGAAATCCTCTCCCAGACGGATCGTAATCGGGACTACTTTGCGGGAATCCAACAGAGGATGACGGCCATCCCGGATTTTGATACGTCCTTCTGCATTGAGCACCGGACGGCTGCCGTTCATGGAGAAGGCAAGCTGACCTCTTGCAAAAATAAAGTCCAAATCTGTAAGGATACGGTAGTTCATCCGGATTTCTTCGATATAGGCTGCAGTATCTTCACTCAAACGGGCAAGAATGATCTGGATTTCTTCCTGTTCCTTCGCATAAAGTTCTTTTAGATCATTGTTTAGTTTCACAACAGCCATAGGCTCGATAAACAAGGTAGAGCCTGTAGAAGACTGATCGTGAATCAGACCATGCACCTGTCCCCGGTATTCTGCTTTGACCGGAATACAATAGCGGTCTCCGCGCATGGTGATGATCGGGTCCTGCAGGTAAGTACGGAGAGACCCGTTTACCAGAGCATTCAAAGTAGAATGAACCTTGTCGTTGATACCACTGATACTGCGGCGAATATGTTTGAGTGTGGCACTGGCGTCATCGCTGATTTCTTCTTCGCTGATAATACAGCGTTCAATTTCGCTGCTTAACAAAGTCAATGGTTCTAACTGCTCAAAGCGGATATCCAGACAGTCGGCAAGTTCATCCTGAGTATCGTGCCTTCCGTATGTTTTGGCGCGGGCAGCAGTTTTGAGCACTTTACAGATACGCAATAGCTCACCGCTTAAAAGAGCCCCTCCCACTTCCAGACGCTTCATTGATTCTTCCACAGGAAATGCATCACTAAAAGAAATCCTGCCTTTTTTGACAATGTGGGTAAATGCCGCAGCGGTCTGTTCCTGTGCAGTATTGATCCGCTCTAAATCTGTCATAGGTTTTAACCTGCGGCAGAGCTGTTTTCCACGGAAAGAAGATGCCTGCTCTTCCAGCATGGAAATTATTTTGTTGTATTCTAATTTGGTTAATGTTTTCTGATTCATAAATGTTGTAACAATCCTTTTTGATGTTTATTATTATAATATGGGTTTCTGTGCACCTAATACTTACGAAATCCTAATCATTATTTTACTCTATTTGATTCATATTGAAAAGGATAATATTGAAGAATTCAGGGGAATCGGTTATACTAAAATCTGAAGGAGAAAATGCCTATGCAAAGCGAGCAGAATTCTAACCCGAAACCGGAAGAAGAGTATTCCTTTTTAACGGAAACAATCAAACCAAAATCAATAAGCAGGAAAAAATTGTTTGTACAATTGATCAGAATGGCAATTTACGGGGTGATCATCGGAATTTTTGCCTGCTGTGGTTTTTTTGCGCTCAAACCGTGGGCAGAACGGACATTTGGAGAGGAGTCCGAAGAAGTGACCATTCCGAAAGACACAGTTGAATTACCGAAAGGAGAGGCTGTAGAGACAGAGAAGGAACCATTGATACTGGATGAGCAAAGCTATCGGCAGATGATGGATAAGCTATATCTGACAGCACAGGAAGCTAAGAAGTGTCTTGTTACCGTGCGCGTGAAGTCAGATGAAGACTGGACGAAGGAACTGGAGAAGACCAATTCTTCTGCGGTCAGCAGTGCAGGAATCATTATGGCGGAAAATGGCGGGGAACTGCTGGTTGTAGCAGATAACAGTGTATGTGAGAAAGCTTCCGAATGGGAGATTTTATTTACTGATGGAAAAAGTCTTACAGGAACTTTAAAGGTACAAGATAAAAACAGAGGACTGGCGGTTTTCAGTATTGATGAAGAAGAGATTCCGGAAACTACGGCAAATCGCATTCAGCCGGCGGAACTGGGAAATTCTAATCTTGTGATTCAGGGAGATGTTGTTATCGGACTGGGCAATCTTTTTGGATATGAAGAAGGTCTTGGTTACGGAGTGGTAAGTTCTGTAGCCTATGAAGAAGTGTTTTCAGACGGACAGTGTGGAATTATTGCTACAGATATTGCGGTGGCACAGTCAGGGACAGGAATTCTAATTAACCAGAAAGGACAGATAATCGGTCTGATCCGGCAGGGACTTCTCAGGCATGGTGAGACAGAGGGACCGGAGGTGACTGCAAATGCATTGGCGATTTCCGATCTGAAAGCAGTAATGGAGTTGATGTTAAACGGTAAAAGCGTGCCTTATGCAGGCATACACGGAGTCACAGTAACGGCGGAGGTCGCAGAAGAACAAAGAATACCAGAAGGACTGTATGTGACGCAGATAGAGGGAGATTCTCCGGCGATGGCAGCCGGAATCCAGAATGGGGATGTCATTCAGTCTGTAAATGGAGAAGATGTTACAGGGATCACGTCCTTTGAAAGAGCGGTCCTTAAATGCACTTCGGGCGAAAGTGTGAAGGTTCAGGGAATGAGGAGAGGTTCTGATGAGTATGTAGAGGCTGCATTTTCATTAAATGTGGGTTCAAAAGAATAGTTTAAGGTTATAAAAATTAAGAGACTGGAAAGAGGATACGACAGATTATGAAATATATTAAAGACTTACATGAAGGCGAGACAATTAGAAGTATTTACCTGTGTAAAGGCAAGCGTTCGGCAGAAACACGCAATGGTAAGCCGTATGACAATTTGCTTCTGCAAGATAAGACGGGTGTACTGGACGGCAAAATCTGGGATCCGAATTCTCAAGGGATTGCAGATTATGATGAGAAAGATTTTATAGAAGTTGTTGGAGAACTCATTACATACAACAATAACTTACAGCTTAATATTAAGCAGCTCCGCAAGGTTTCTGAGGGGGATTACAACCCGGCGGATTATATGCCTACTTCCGAAAAGAGTGTGGATAATATGTACAACGAACTGCTGGATTATATTCGGGGGATTTCCAATGATTATCTGCGCCGTGCCATAGAATATTATTTTGTAAATGACGCAGAGTTTGTTAAGACATTTAAAGGGCATTCCGCAGCAAAAACGGTACACCATGGATTTGCGGGAGGTTTGCTGGAGCATACATTGAGTGTAATTCGTCTGTGCGAATATTTTGCGGGCGCTTACGAAATTATCAATAAGGATTTATTGATTGCCGCTGCAGTCTGCCATGACATTGGAAAGACAAGGGAACTGTCTGATTTTCCAGACAATGATTATACTGATGAAGGTCAGTTGATCGGACATATTGTGATCGGCGTGGAAATGATCAGCGAGGCAGTACGTTCAATTCCAGATTTTCCGGTTGTACTGGCAAATGAGTGGAAGCACTGTGTTATCGCTCATCATGGGGAACTAGAATTTGGTTCCCCGAAAAAACCGGCATTAGTTGAGGCAGCGGCGCTCAATCTGGCAGATAATGCAGACGCAAAAATGCAGACATTGAAAGAGATTTTCAAGGATAAAAAAGGAACGGACTGGCTGGGATTCAATCGGCTGTTCGAGTCAAATCTGCGCAGAACGAGTGAAATCTAGTGCAGTGGAGGAAGAACCCAGCCCATTCATTGAAAGTGGACGTAACAGTTCAGCATAGGAGTTTGTACTTGTTGCAAACTCCGTAAAAATGTGTGATGGGAAAACAGAATCCGCCCTTTCACCGCAGGTGAACTAAAAAACGTCCACCGGACGTTTTTGTCGTATGCTTGGCAACTTAAAATAGGGCGGATTCAGTAACAGTGCAGCCGAAAAGCTGAACTGTTACAAGTGAACCTATCATGGGCTGGATTCTTGTTGTAATTATAAAATGAGGATATAGTAAATGCAGAAAAATGAAACGGTAATTGTAAAAATTGAAGATATTGGAGTAAATGGAGAGGGTATAGGCAAAGTTGATGGCTATACCCTATTTATTAAGGATGCGGTTATTGGTGATCTGGCAGAGGTCAAGGTAGTGAAAGCAAAGAAGAATTACGGCTATGCCCGTCTGATGAAGGTGATCGTGCCCTCAGAATACAGAACATCTCCGAAGTGTGCATTTGCACGGAAATGCGGCGGCTGCCAGATTCAGGAAATGTCTTATGAGAAGCAGCTTGAGTTTAAGCAGAATAAGGTAAAGGGAAATCTGGAGCGGATCGGAGGATTTTCAGCTGATTATCTGGAGCAGACTATGGAACCGATCATAGGGATGGAAGAACCGTTTTATTATCGGAATAAAGCACAGTTCCCCTTTGGAACTGACAAAAAAGGAAATCCGGTGACAGGTTTTTATGCGGGAAGAACCCACGATATTATTGCGAATACAGACTGCGTGCTGGGAGTTCCGGTGAATAAGGAGATATTGGAACTGGTGCTTGAATTTATGAAGAAATATCATATTTCATCTTATGATGAGGCAACAGGGAAGGGGCAGATTCGTCATGTACTGATTCGGTTTGGCTTTGCGACAAAAGAAATTATGGTGTGTTTTGTAGTGAATCAGGATAATGTATGTATTGGAAAGCAGAACAAGAAAGAGAATGCAAACCAGACCGGGAGACAGAAGAACGAACGGGCAGGATGCAGAGAGTGGATTCCCCATCAGGAAGAACTGATAGACAGACTCCGTGCAATTGATGGAATGGCAAGTATTTCAATAAGTCCGAATACAAAGAGAAATAATGTCATCATGGGAGATTCCTATGAGGTACTTTGGGGGAAGGGATATATTACCGACTATATCGGAGAGGTAAAATATCAAATATCGCCGCTGTCATTCTACCAGGTCAATCCGGCGCAGACAGAGAAGTTATATGGACTGGCGCTGAAATATGCGGGATTGCAGAAGCAGACAGACAGGAAGAATGAAAAGGACAACGATAAGAAGGCTGATGAGCAGACAGGCAGAAAAACGGTAGTGTGGGACTTGTATTGCGGGATTGGAACCATCTCTCTTTTTCTGGCACAGCAGGCAGACTGGGTCTATGGTGTGGAGATTGTGCCTCAGGCAATTGACGATGCAAAGCAGAATGCGAAGATTAACGGAATTGAGAATGTAGAATTTTACGTTGGAAAGGCAGAAGAGGTTCTGCCGGCTTATTATGATAACTATATGAAGGAACATCCGGGGGAGACTGCCCATGCGGATGTGATTGTCGTTGATCCGCCGCGGAAAGGCTGTGAAGAATCATTGCTGCGGACAATAGTGGATATGGAGCCTGACCGAGTTGTGTATGTGAGCTGCGATTCGGCAACACTTGCACGGGATTTGAAGTATTTGTGCGGAAGTGGGGAATATAAGCTGGTGAAGTGGCGGGCTGTAGATCAGTTCCCGATGAGTGTGCACGTGGAGACAGTCTGTCTGCTGACGAAAAAAGCCCAGTAAATCAAAGGGTTCTGCCGCATAGAAGAAAAAACGGTGCTGTATTTCTTGTGAAATATGTTTGGTAAGACGGCTTGTTTTCCGGGGTGGGGTTCAAAAATAATTTGCTGAAATGGAGTTTCGCTAAATTGTATGGGTTTCGCTAAAATGTTTGAGTTTCGCTAAAATGTTTAGTGTTTTGCTAAAGCATACGGATAAAAAATGTACAGTCAGGGTATCAGTAGGAGCGTCTGTTATCCTGGCTGTTTTGGTTTGACATCATCACTGCTAATGGAGATTTAAAAATCCACGTTTGACGTGGAAAATGATTTGACATTCCACATTGAACGTGGTAATTTGTAAGTGCAGGCGGAAGAGTTTGCAAAGGAGGTTGGATGATGAAATTTGGGCTGTTTTCTGAATTGTATGATGAGGCAAAAAGTTGTGAGAACGTGGATGTATTCATAGAACGCCGTGAGGATGATGTGGAACTGAAGAAAACACCAGATGATAACATTGTGCTGTTGCTGCGGTTTATATATGATGCCGCTCATATGGGCATTAGGGATATTCGAGAATATTTGGGAATGCTGCGTCCGCAGTTCTGCGAGCAGTATGAGATAAAAATGAGAACACTGGAAGATTGGGAGTACGGGAAAAATCCGGTACCGCAGCGTTTGCTTAAGCTGTTGTCATATACTCTTGTAGAGGATTTCCTGAGCTAATGCAAAATTTTAAGGTCGGTGTGAGGTGCTTCAATAATGAGTGAAAAACTTAACTTTAGATATGCAGAAAGAAAAGATACTTCATTAATCCTAAGTTTTATTAAAGAGCTGGCAGCTTATGAAAAAATGCTGGATGAGGTTGTTGCTGATGAGAAAACACTGGAAGAGTGGATTTTTGACAGAGAAAAAGCGGAGGTTATTTTTGCGGTTGCAGATGGCAAAGAAATCGGGTTTGCTCTTTTCTTCCATAACTTTTCCACATTTCTTGGCAGAGCCGGGATCTATTTAGAAGACTTATTTGTACGGACAGAGTATAGGGGAAAAGGATATGGTAAAGCCATATTAAAGAAGCTGGCAGCAATTGCAGTTGAGCGCGACTGCGGACGATTGGAATGGTGGTGCCTGGATTGGAATAAGCCGAGTATTGACTTTTATTTGTCCCTTGGCGCAGAACCAATGTCTGATTGGACCGTGTACCGTATTACTGGTGCCACGCTTTCAGAACTTGCTAAGTGATACAGCCTCTTTTTGAATACAGAGTTGTATGGAGTTTTAGATAACAGACCGGGAGGTGGAATAGAGAATGAACAACGATTTAGAGCGGTTTCTGATCGCACAGCAGACTTATTACCGGATTGCCCTGCAGGAGATAAAGTCCGGGCGGAAGAGGAGCCATTGGATGTGGTTTATCTTTCCACAGATTGCGGGACTTGGTTACAGTGAAACTGCCCGATATTATGCAATCAAGGATATGGCTGAAGCGAAAGCATATATGGAAGATTACACACTTAGTAGTAATCTCATTGAAATCTCGCAGGCATTACTGGATGTGGATTCCGATGACGCGACCGCTGTGATGGGATGGCCAGATGATCTGAAATTGAAATCTTCCATGACCTTATTTGCTTTGGTGAAACCGGAGTGTGAAGTATTTCAGAAGGTGCTGGAAAAGTTTTTTCATGGGGAAAAGGACCAGAAAACAATAGAAATTTTACAGGACAAAAAGCTTGGAGCTATGTGGTAAATTGAAAACCGCATGGTTCCAGGCTTTTTTAGTAAATAAACCTATTATGTATTGATGATTATTGGCATACCGTCTCACTGGCTTGCGTACCATAAATGAAAACCCTAATCCCCCAGCTATGCTGGGGAGAATAGAGTAAGCGGAAGCGGAGAGGACGTCATAAAAAAGCCTCCTATGATACAATGAGTAAGGTGTTGCAAGCCAAACTCAAAGAATAGGAGGCGTCCACATGGACAAGAAAAGTTTATCACATACTGCATGGAAATGCCAGTACCATATAGTTTTCATTCCCAAATACAGAAAGAAGCAATTGTATGGTCAGGTACGCGCCGATGTGCGAGAAATCATCCGAACACTGTGCGGGTATAAAGGAGTGGAAATAATCGACGGAGCGGTATGCCCAGATCATGTACACCTTTGTGTAAGTATACCACCAAAGATGAGTATCTCGACTTTCATGGGGTATTTAAAGGGGAAAAGTACATTAATGATATATGACAGGCATCCGAATTTGCAGAGTAAGTGGAACAAAGCATTCTGGGCAAGAGGGTATTATGTCGCAACAATAGGCAATGTGACAGAAGAAGCAATCAAGAAGTATGTAAGAGAACAGTCGGAAGAATCAAGGAAAGAAGATAGTGAAGGAGCCGCTTTGTAGCGGTAGCCAGTAACAGAGCTTGCAGCACCCGCCTTTGAGGCGAGCAAGCAACAAAGGTCCCTTGGGGGGGCCAGAGCAAACCACCACTTGAAGTGGTGGTTGGTGACTTTGATACAATGCACCCTTTGAGCGTTGAGGGTGCATTTTTAACGATTACCCATACTCAAAAAACGATAGGGTGCATTTGTTTCGGATTTATGATATTCTATGGTAAAACACAGCGATAAAATATGATTTTCAGGAAAGGTGAGGTATTGATTATGAGTAAGGTATTAGTAGCGTATTTCAGTGCCAGCGGCGTAACAGCGAAACTGGCGAAGCGGCTTGCAGAGGCTATCGGAGCAGATTTACATGAGATTCAGCCGGAGGTTCCATATACGGATGCTGATCTGGACTGGATGAATAAAAAGAGCCGCAGCAGTGTGGAGATGAATGATAAGTCATTCCGGCCTGCTGTTGCAAATAAAGTGGAGAATATGGAGCAGTATTCCGTGATTTTCACAGCCTTCCCTATCTGGTGGTACGTTGCCCCGACCATTGTGAACACGTTTTTGGAGCAATACGATCTGACTGGTAAGACGATTATCCCGCTGGCAACTTCGGGCAGCAGCGGTATGGGGAACACAAACAAGGAGCTGGCGGTTTCCTGTCCGGGAGCAGAATTAAAGGAAGGAAAGAGATTCTCTGCGGATGCAAGTGCGGAAGAACTGAAAGTATGGGCAGAAGGATTCGGGATTTAAGATACATAGGTAAGACAAACAAAGTTATCAATATAGTCCTATAAAGTTATCTTTCATGACAACGAATAAT
Organism: Mediterraneibacter agrestimuris; assembly: GCF_943193195.1. GTDB lineage: Bacteria > Bacillota > Clostridia > Lachnospirales > Lachnospiraceae > Schaedlerella > Schaedlerella agrestimuris. The sequence continues at coordinate 34,048 of NZ_CALPDG010000010.1, forward strand.
AAGAAATCTATGGTAACATCCTACCCGTAGTGGTAAATTGTTCTACAGGAAAGGGTGCGAAACATGGAAAATGAAGTATACGAAAAGGACTATGGAGAGGAATTCCGGGAGAGAAGCGATAAGGCAAAGGGAAAGGATTTTCTGGACACCTTGATGGATGTTGGATTCTTTCAGGTGTATAAAGAAGAAATGGACAAAATCCCAAAGCGTGTGGTTCCCAAAGAAAAAGAAGATTATGAATACCTGCTTGGGGAGTGTGACGCTTATGTCAGGCAATTTGGCGGGAAAATCCGGGGCGAGGTGGATTACCAGAAATGGCAGGCGACCATTGATTTGTATCAGTCACATTTTGAGTTCTGTGACAGGGAGGCACTGACGCTGCTAAAAGAAATCGCAGAACGGGCGGAGAATGTAACGTTTTCAATTAAGGACGGGCTGTTGCGGATGACCATATTCATTGGATATTTTGATGAGGTGTATTAAGGATGAGGGCATCTGTCAGTATTGATAATGACTGGCGGGTGCTTTTTTTTCATGAAGATATGGTATGCTGTAAGAAATCAATTAGCCGGAGGTACGGAGCTATGGACAATCAGCGGAATTTACTGGATTATGAGACGATCAAGGGAGCTGTCCACAGTGAAGGAGAAGCAGCCGGATGGAAGTGTGAGAATTTATGTGGATGAGGATTTGAAACAGAAGATAGCATTGAAGCTGCTGGAGGAGATACCAAATTTTCCGTTGGAGGAAACGGAGAGGATAGCGAAAGAGGAAACGGAGGGTCTTTGAAACACACCCATCCTGGGTTCTTTCCCAATCCGCAATCTACGAAGCGGTCTGGAAGAAGCCGGAAGATAAGTGTCAGGCTGCAGTAGTAAATGTGATGAGTAGCATTAGAAGGAAGATCGGGGGTGGCATATAGAGACTGTGGTTGGCAGCGGATATCGGTTTGTGGGGTGGGAATAGAGACAGAGATAGCTTTATGGAGTTATCTCTGCGTTTTTTAGAAATATAACTTGGATATACTCTCTATCAGAGTTAACATAGAAAAAGAGGAAATTTTCCTGTTGTAACATTTCACGGACATTTGCCTGTTATACTATCTGCAAAAAGCAAAGGAAGTGAGAATATGAAGCAGATTTTAATTGTCGAGGACGACAGTTTTTTGAATAAGATGTTGGCCTATAACCTGACCGCAGATGGCTACGGTGTGACTTCTGCCCTAAATTCCAGAACCGCAGCCGAAACCATCCGCCAGCGGGAATTCGATTTAGTGCTGCTGGATATCAACCTGCCGGACGGGAACGGTTTTGAGCTATGCAAGCTGATAAAGCCCCAGCACCCAGACACCATAGTAATTTTCCTGACCGCCAACGATCAGGAGAGCGACCAGATACGGGGCTATGAGGTGGGCGCGGTAGACTACATTACAAAGCCCTTTGTGATCGGAGCCTTGCAGCGGAAAATCAAAGCCATGTTCGCCATGCTGGAACACCACAAACCGGCCAAGGATATTTACGATGACGGGCGGCTGTTTCTGGACTTCTCGGAGCAGACGGCTTCCTTAAACGGCAAGCCCCTGACCCTATCCCCGATGGAGTACAAAATGCTGAACCTGTTCCGCAAAAATCCCCGGCAAGTGCTGACCCGTGGGCAGCTTTTGGAAAAGCTGTGGGATGTAGACGAGAAATTTGTGGATGAACACACCCTGACAACCTCCATCAGCCGGATTCGCAGCAAGATTGAATCCGATGGCGGCGCACCCTATATCAAGACCGTTTACGGCATGGGCTATCAATGGACGGGAGGCGAGGCAAAATGAAGTTTAAGAACCTCTCGGTAAAGCGGCTGTTTGGTCGGGTGGCACTGGGGCTTGTCCTCTCCATGTCCGGGATCACCATAGTCCTGTTTCTTGCGACAAAACAGATGGCGGTACTGCTGACGGGCGGGGCGCTGCTGCTGTGCGCCCTTGTGGGGATTTTTGTACTGACGCAGGCGTTTGGAAAGCGGCTGTCGCAGTTTACCGCTGACCTGTGCCAGACTTTAGACCACATGATTGCCGGGAATGAAGCACCAAAACGCCCGGAGGACAGCGAAACCCAGCTCGCCAGAATCGGCCACCGGCTGGCAAGACTCTATCAGATCATGCAGGAGAACCGCCGCCGGGTAGACGAGGAACGGCAGGAGTTGCAGACCCTTGTATCGGATATTTCCCATCAGGTAAAAACGCCGGTGAGCAATCTGAAAATGGCAACGGACACCCTGCTGGAAAAGCCTATGATCGAGGCGGAGCGCACCGACTTTATCCGGGGAATCCGCACCCAGACGGATAAGTTGGACTTTCTCTTTCAGGCTCTTGTGAAAACCTCCCGGCTGGAAACGGGCGTGATCCAGTTGGATAAGAAACCAGGTCGCCTCTTTGATACCGTGGCGCAGGCCATGAGTGGGATCGTGTATGCGGCAGAGAAAAAAGAAATCGTCGTGTCCGTGAACTGCCCGGAAGATCTGATCCTCTCCCATGACAGCAAGTGGACATCCGAAGCACTCTTTAACCTGCTGGATAATGCGGTGAAGTATACCCCAGCAGGCGGGAACATTTCGGTGTCCGTGATACCGTGGGAAATGTATGTGGAAATCAAAGTGGGCGACACCGGCAAAGGCATTTCCGAAAGCAATCAGGCTGCTATCTTCCGACGCTTCTACCGGGAGGAAGAAGTACACGACCAGCAGGGCGTGGGCATTGGCCTGTATTTGGCCCGCGAGATCGTAACACGGCAGGGCGGCTATATCAAAGTGGTTTCGGAGCCGGGACAGGGTTCAGAATTTTCCATCATGCTTCCTGTAAAATAGAACGCGGCGGACGGCCATTCCCGGTTGCCCGCCGTAAATTTTTTCGCAGTAGTGTGCCGATAAAGCTTCCAGTGGCAGGTTTTCGGCTGAAATGTCCGAGCGATGTAACATTTCACCCCGATTTTCAATGAAATTTTTTGGCCGCTGTAACATTTCGCGGACATTTGGGTTTTACAATACCCTTATCAACAGGCAGGAAGCCTTGAAAGGAGTTTTGAGTATGAGCGTTTTACAGACGATTGACCTGAAAAAGTATTACGGCACAGAGCCGAACATTACCCGCGCCCTTGACGGCGTGAACTTCTCCGTGGAGGACGGCGAATTTGTGGCCGTTGTGGGAACCTCCGGCAGCGGAAAATCCACCCTGCTTCACATGATGGGCGGGCTGGACACCCCTGCCAGCGGAACCGTGATCGTCCGGGGCGAAGAACTGGCAAAGAAGAACGATGAACAGCTTACCATCTTCCGCCGCCGCAACATCGGTTTTATCTTCCAGAACTATAATCTTGTTCCTATCCTGAATGTATATGAGAATATTGTCCTGCCGGTGGAGCTGGACGGGGACACGGTGGATCAGAAGTTTTTGGACGAGATCGTTCACCTGCTGGGGCTGGAAGATAAACTGAAAAATATGCCAAACAATCTTTCCGGCGGACAGCAACAGCGTGTGGCGATTGCCCGCGCCCTGATTACCAAGCCGGCTATCGTGCTGGCCGATGAGCCGACTGGCAACCTTGACAGCAAGACCAGCGCCGAGGTGCTAGGGCTTATCAAGCGTACTAGCGCGGAGTTCCGCCAGACCGTTGTCATGATTACTCACAATAACGACATTGCCCGCCTTGCAGATCGGATTGTCCGCATTGAGGACGGCAAGATTGTGGAATAAGGAGGTGGCAGACTATGACATGGCCTTTTGAAAATGATACCAGCACCATTGTCAAGAAGCTGGCGAACAGGAGTATTCAGGCGGACAAACGGCGTAATGTGTTTATCATCGTGACGATTGCCCTTGCCGCCTGCCTTATGACAACGCTTGCATTATATACATTTGGTAAATCTTATGAAGCGAAAACATTTTTGCAGGGACGTTATCAGGCGGCAGTAATTGGAATTGATCCGCAAATGGTAACAATCCTATCTAATGATGCAAATATTGAAATGGCAGGTATGGAAGTTGCTTTAGACAGTTTTCGTATTGAGGATTATACTCTGAATATCAACTATCGGGATAGCAACGACTTATATCTCCGTTCCATTGAGATGAATGGGCGGCTGCCAGAAACAGAAAATGAGGTTGCGGTTTCTTCTTCATTTCTGGAACATACCGGGTATAGTGTGTCCTTAAATGAGAAAATCGTATTGCCATTAAAAAATGGCGAGACAGAATATATTGTTTGCGGTATCATCAATGATGATGGCAGTAACCGAAACTATCAAATTCTGGTGTCTGATGTGTTTTTAAAATCCTACTATGCAGGATCTATCCCGTATGTGGGTATTTTTCGCATTATGGCAAGTGAACATTTCAGCCAGGAGGAGTTAAAAACAACTATCTGTAGTTGCCTTGGCAACTATGGGATAGAAGAAAATCAGATAGCATTTAGTTCCTCGTATTTTGATACTGTTGATAATTCATCGAGAGATATGCTCATTGTGCTGGCCATAAGCGTTTTGATTGTTATAGCCTGCTCAATGGTAATTTATAGCCTGTTCTATATCTCAGTTATAGGAAAAATTAAAGAATATGGACGTTTTCAGGTAATCGGCATGACAAAAAAGCAAATCAAAAAAATGATATGGAAAGAAAGTCGAAAACTTTCACTTCTGTCCATTCCTGCCGGATGTGTACTCGGATGTGTACTTGGATATGCCCTTGTTCCCAAAGGCTGGTACTGGCCCAACAGTATCATGTGCATACTGGGGGTAACAGTAATTACTGAGCTTGCAGTTATGATATCTATTAACAAACCCGTAAAAATTGCGGCTTCGGTTTCCCCTATAGAGGCAATTCGGATTACTACTACAACAGACACAGCAAAAGAAATGACAACAAAAAAACTGGTACGCAATCTTTCCCCTATGAATTTGGCAAAACTCAATTTTATGAGGAACCGCAAAAAGGTTGTTATGACTTTAATTTCTCTTGGATTTACCGGAATACTCTTGATGTGTGGGGCAACATATTTTTGCTCTGTGAATGAAAATAAAATTGCACGGCAGATGTTCGGTGAAAAAGAAATCACCATTTCATTATCTCCGAATGATAATAGCACGCAGCAAATTTCTCGTGTTACATTGATGACACATTTGCAAGAGAACAATCCTTTATCCGATGAACTTGTCAATGAACTGCTAAAGTGTAAAGAAATTACAGAAATAAAAGAGGTACAAGGCGTATATGCTGCTATTTTTCTGCCCGGAAATGCTGGTACCGAGAGCAGCATGGATGAAATGATCGGTGCATTATCCAGGGAACAGATAGCTAATCATAATTCATGCCTTTTGAGCGGAACAATGGACTATAATACTCTGGTAGAGGGATATGGTATTTTAGTAGATGATAACGAGAATAATCTTGCCAAATTTTACGGATACGATTTGAAGCTGGGCGATCAGATAGAAATTTTATCTGATACGGGAGAAAAGATTACCTTTACAATAGCCGGAACTGTGGACTTTGGAAATGAGTATAATGGTAATTTGTTTTTTCTACCAACGGATCTGATAAAAGTGTTACGCAGTAAAGTAACTAATTTCAATACACAGCTTTCCATCAGAACAGATTTACAGGAGCTTCCTCTGGCAGAGCAGTTTGTATTTGATACGCTAAGTGGGAAGCAGGATTTGGTAATTGAGAGTTATACCGATGTCCTGGCATTTGCACAAAAAAGTCTGAAGGCATATACAGCACCGATTTATGGTCTTGTCATATTTATCGGGCTATTTGGTATTATAAATCTTATCAATACACTTATGACAAATTTAATATCAAGGCAGCAGGAGTTTGGGGTACTTCAATCTATCGGTCTAACCGGAAAACAGCTTGCAAAGATGTTGCAAATAGAAAGCCTTTACTATGTTTTTGGAACAATGATAATTACTTTGACCGTTGGGACTGTTTCGGGATACTGTCTGTGCTTGCTGTTCGATCAAATTGGCGTTTTTGGAAAGTTGCACTATACATTTCCGATTGTTCAGGTAATTATTTTTTTCGTCGCACTTTTTGCTGTTGCTATGGGATATTCCCTTTTGGCAATCCGTTACTGTAAAAAGCAATCGCTTGTAGACCGTATCAAAACAATGGAATAAATTTGTTTATACCGGTGGGACGGCACTCGTCGTCCCAATAATAACTGAATAAATGAAAGACAGGAATGATATCGCCCTTTCTGCCGTACTCTAGCCGCGGAGAAGGAATCCATACCCGCTGGGCGTCGCAGAAGAATGGTTACAAGGCGAACATTTTTGAGGGACAGCCATATGCGAAACAGGTGGGAAAATTCATGGTTATATGGTACAATGAAGAACAATGACAGATTTGAAGTTGCAGGAGGGAAACTCCATGAATATGATTGGTAAACTACAAGACAAGAATCATACAGCGGCATATAAATTTCTTTTAGAACTTGAAGCTGCGTCAGTGGAATCAGGTGAGTTGTATGGTGATTTTGAAAAATTTCTTGAATCTGGAAAAATATAAGGACAGTATGGCTTTACTTTGTTTATTAAAAGATATGGGGAGCAAATGCTGTTAGATTGCTTAGAGCGTAACGAGAGAAATGGCATTATATATCATCGTGAAGGTGTCGTTGGCGATTATGATGAATTTGATGATGTAGAAAAACTGATCATGTTCATTAAAGAAGGAAAGCGATAACTTCCGATTTTCGTAACTTAGGAGGTGTTTGTATATGGCTGACATTGAATTTATTAGATGTTCTGGGACAAATGAAGACTTTATCGAGAACTGTCAGTTATTAGATATGGATTTAGATAGGCGAGTAGGAAGAGTTATTAAGAGAGATAAATATAAACAGTATAATCAGCTTGATGAGATAAAAGAGGTTGTAGTTGTGTATGTTGATGGAAAAGCCGCTGGTGCTGGAGCAATTAGAGAATATCAGTACGGTGATATCGACAATGCAACTGAATAGAAAAGAGTATTTGTCAGAGATGAATTTCAAGGAAAAGGAATAGGAACCAAGCTGGTTCTTGAATTAATCGAATGGGCAAAAGAACTAGGATATAGGAAATTGATTCTTGAAACTGGAGAATTGCTACAAGAATCGTGCCATGTATATCGAAAAGTAGGATTTAATAAAATGAATAATTATGGTCCTTATATTTCAATGCCAGAATCATTGTGCATGATGAAAGAATTGTAACGGTTAACTTTGATTATGAATACATAATGTTATAAAAATTGAAATTTTATTTATGTAAAAAACTCGGCGGCTTTCAGTTTACAAGGAAGGCGCAGAGAGCGTAAAATTGTATTTTGTTCAGTTCTAAAAATAGTGATTGAAAGGGGTATATAAATGAATAAAATTACTTGCGTATGTTTAGGTGTAAAGAGCATGGAGAAAGCGATAAAATTTTATCGAGATGGTTTGGGGTATAAGACAGATTGCAAAGAGAATAATCCATATGTATGCTTTTTCGATACGCCAGGAACAAAATTTGAATTATTTCCATTGGACTTATTAGCAAAAGATATAAACGAAAACAATCCTCCACAAATAGGTAACGGATTTGGCGGTATTACATTAACGTATAATGTGGAACACAAGGATGACGTTGATAAGATCATTGAATTGGTTCGAACTGCAGGAGGAACAATTGTAAGAGAACCGCAGGATGTATTTTGGGGAGGCTATCACGCATACTTTACAGATCTGGATGGATATTACTGGGAAGTCGCGTGGGGACCTGATTTTAAGTACGATGAAAAAGGTATGCTGCAATTTTAATTTCCAGTTTGTAGAGTTAATGGAAATAGAGGTTAAGAAAGGAAAACTTACATGAAATACAATTGTACGGTTATATCGGTAGCAGACATCAACGCTGCAAGAAAGTTCTATGAGGATTTATTCGGATTGGAAGTATTTCAGGATTATGGAAGAAATATAGCTTTTACCTGTGGTTTAGCTTTACAGCAGGATTTTGATTGGCTTGTTCATTTATCAAAAGAAAGTGTATTGACAAAACCCAATAATATGGAACTGTGTTTTGAAGAAGAGGATTTTGACGGTTTTCTGAACAAGTTGAAAGAATACCCGGATATTGAATATCTGGGAGAAGTGATCGAGCATAGTTGGGGCCAGCGGGTGATTCGGTTTTACGATTTGGACGGACACATCATTGAGGTTGGCGAGGATATGAAAATGGTGATAAAGCGTTTTCTTGCTTCCGGCATGACTATGGAAGAAGTTTCTGTGAAAATGGACGCTTCTATTGAGGATTTGACAAAACTTCTAAACAGATAATACATGGGACGAATAAACAAATCGGTATTTGCAATATTGTAGTAGGGAGGTAAAAATGCGTCGTTCAGATAGGGAAGTAAAAGAGTTTGAAGATATTGTAGCTATCATGGAAAAATGTGATGTATGCCGAATTGCCTTAAATAATAATGGCTACCCATATATATTACCACTTAATTTTGGAATGTGTATAAAAAAAGGTAAAATCGAGTTGTATTTTCATGGAGCTATGGAGGGTACAAAATATGATTTAATTGAAAAGGACAATAGAGCCAGTTTTGAAATGGATTGTGGACATAAATTAGTGACAGAGGTTGAACACGGAAGTTGCACAATGGAATATGAGAGTGTTATTGGACAAGGGCGTGTTGAAATGCTTTCTGATGATGAAAAGTGCAATGCTTTATATATTTTGATGAAGCATTATGGTCAAGAAGAATTTTCGTTCAATAAGGCAGTAATGCCCCGTACAAAAGTTTTTAAACTGGTAGTAGAAAAAGTAACAGGCAAAATAAGACTGAAGAAAAATGACAAACATTAAAATTACAGTTGATTGGGCTAAAACAAAAACTGCGAATCGATATCATTAGGGAGAGTTATTCAAATGAAAATAGACAGACTGTTGAAAATTGTCATTTATCTTTTGAATCATGAGAATGTATCCGCCAGAGACCTGGCAGAACGGCTCCATGTTTCTGTTCGCACCATACAGAGAGACATGGTCAGTATTGCAGAAGCAGGGATTCCTGTATATTCCAATCAGGGAAAGGGTGGAGGATACTCCATTTTGCCGTCGTATAAGGTTAGAAACTGCAATATCCATCAGGAAGAACAGCAGTTGATTCAGCAGGCACTGGAAAGCCTGGCAACCTCATATGCAAATGAAACGCTGGCAGGTTTAATTGAAAAGTATCATGCACTTTTGGACAGGGATCAGGAACAGAGTATCTTTTTTGATTTTGGAATCGCCATGGAGAATCAACAGGTGCAAAAAGTGAACCAGATGCTGAAACGGGCAATTGAGACAAAGGCACTGGTTGAATTTTTCTACAGGGATGCGCAGGGAAAAGAAACACAGCGGTTGGTTGAACCTCTTGCTATCCAGTATAAATGGTATTCATGGTATTTATTTGCATGGTCTGTTCCACAGGAGGCGTATCGTACCTTTAAAGTTGCACGAATCCGCAAGCCTCAAATTACATCGGAAAAGTCTGACAGAAAGCATCCGGCGGTAAAGGAGCTTATGGAGCAGTCAGACAGGGCATATGGTGAAACTTGTATTACACTGGAGGTAGCGTTTGATAAGAAAGATACGTGCCTGATGGAAGAGTACTTTCCGGACAGCCAAATAGAAGAATGGTCGGAGGAAAAATCAAGAATATGGATTCAGGTTCCGCCTGGAGAACGCTCGTGGAAAGCCCTGCTTTTGAGTATGGGAAACCGTGTGGAAGTCATTTCTCCGGAAGCCTGCCGAAATGAACTGATCGAGACTGCTCAAAAATTTTTATCTAATTACGACATATAGCTGTCGCAGAAGTATGGTAGGATGGAGATGTTCTATGGCACATGGAGTATTCTGCGCGTATGGCGGAAGGTAAAAAAGAGAGGAGCATAAGATGAGTGAATTTGTGAAAGTGTTACTTGGAGATCAGGGAACTTTTGAGGATGTGTATCAGGAGTGTCCGGTTTTTGACGATGGAAAATACTGCTTACGTCTGGTCGCAGAAAGTGATGCGGAGGATTTACTGAAGGTTTATTCGGACGGGAAGGCGGTTCCTTTTTTCAATAGTGATAATTGCGGTGGGGATGACTTCCATTATACATCTCTGGAAAGAATGAGGGAGGCTGTCAGCTATTGGCTTTGGGAGTATGAAAGAAGAGGATTTGTGAGATGGGGTATTTTCAGCCATAAAGAGGAAGAAGTTATAGGAACGGTTGAATTATTCCACAGGGATTCTGAGGATTATTTCAAAGACTGCGGGCTGCTGCGTCTGGATCTGCGAAGTGATTACGAAAAAGCAGATGTGATAAAGGAAATTTTACAACAGATAGAAACTCCAGCGTTTGACATGTTTTCCTGCCGGATGCTGGCAACAAAAGCGGTGCCAACCGCAAAAGAACGTATTCAGGCATTGGCGGTACTGGGGTATGAAGAATCAGATCATGCGCTGACCGGACATGATGGCACTCAGTATAAATACTATTGGGTTCTTAATAAGAAATAGGAAACATTATGGATTAATTCTGTTGCTGCAGTATGATGACGGGTTCTGCCGTTTTTTGTATTAGCGGTGGGAGGGCAAATGGACAGAATTTATTTTACGAAAAAACAGGCGCGGCAGTTTTTGTTATTAAAGCATGGCTTGCTGGGAGATTACAAATTTGTTGGAAAAGAAGGCGTCCTTTCTTTTGTCCGGCAGGCAGGATGCATTCAGTTTGATCCGGTGGATGTCTGTGGCAGAAATGCGGATCTGGTTTTGCAGTCCAGAATCAAAGACTATCAAAAGACGATGCTTTATGAGCTTTTATATATCGATCGGAAACTGGTGGATTATTTTGATAAAAATCTCTCGATTCTTCCAATAGAGAACTGGAAATATTTTGCCCGGGAGCGGCAGGCTCACCGAAGCTGGGAGAGAAGCCATACAGAAATTGTGGAAGTACAGGAACGGGTGCGTGAGGAAATTGCACGGCGGGGACCACTGTGCAGCGCAGATTTGGACATAGTGGAAAAGGTATCCTGGTATTGGAGTGATACCAGGTTGTCGAGAGCGGCGTTGGAACATATGTATTTTGTCGGAGAACTGGGAATCCATCATAAGAGCGGAACACTGAAATATTATGATCTGATTGAAAATTGCATTCCGGCAGAATTTTTGAATCAACCAGAGCCTTTTCCTTCGGATTTTGATTATAGAAAATGGCTGGTGTCAGAGCGCATTGGTTCGGTGGGTCTTTTGTGGAACCGTGCTTCTGACGCATGGCTGGGTATACAGGGACTTAAGGCTGCACAGAGAAATGCTATATTCGAGATGCTGTTAAAAGAAGAGAAGATTATTGAAGTAAAAGTGGAAGAGATTGGGGAGCCGTTGTATTGCCGCAGGGAGGATGCAGGACTTGCAGAATTTATATTGAAAAATCCCCCGATGAAAAAGCGCTGTGAATTTATTGCACCGCTGGATAATCTGATCTGGGACAGGAAGCTTATAGGAGCAGTTTTTGATTTTTCTTATAAATGGGAAATCTATACGCCGAAGCAGCAGCGTAAATATGGTTATTATGTTTTGCCGATTCTCTATGGAGACAGATTTGCAGGCAGGATAGAAATGGCTTATGATAAAAAGCAGGGAAAGCTGGAACTAAAAAATATCTGGTATGAGCCGGACTTGCGTCTGACAAAGGCACTGCAGCGCGATGTGGACAGACGCATCAGACGGTTTGAACGTTTTTGCAGAAAAAGAGGCTGGAATGATTGGAGAGATTGTAAAAGTCATCGTTGACAGACCGCTTGGAAGTTATCATCCGGAACATAAAGACCTGTATTATCCTGTTAACTACGGATATATCGAAGGCATTATGGCTCCTGATGGTGAGGAGCAGGATGCTTATATCGTTGGTGTAAATGAAGCTGTTAAAGAATTTACAGGAAAGATTACTGCGGTTGTACACCGATTGGATGATGTTGAAGAAAAATGGGTGGTTGCACCTGAAAATCTTTCTTTTAGTGAGAAGGAAATCATGGAGCAGATAAAGTTTCAGGAACAGTATTTTAAGTCGGAAATCAGAATGTAATAATTTCGTTATAATGAAATTTATGGATTAAATATTTTATGACGGAATTAAATGAGTTGAGGTGATAAGAATGATTCGTGAAGCGAAACAGGAAGATTTGCTGGAAGTGCTGAATTTATATTTATATCTTCATGAAGAGACTGTTCCAGAACAATCGGAACATTTATCGGTCATTTGGAATCAAATTATAGCAGATAAAAATCATCATCTTATTGTAAATATTGTTGACGGAAAGATTGTTTCTTCGTGCGTTTGTGTGATTATTCCAAATTTAACAAGAAACATACATCCGTATGCGTTTGTGGAAAATGTTGTTACTCATGCAGACTATAGAGGGCATGGTTATGCTACGGAATGCTTAAATTATGCAAAAACCATAGCTGTAAATAATAATTGCTACAAGATGATGCTGCTGACAGGTTCAAAAGAACAAAAGACGTTAGAGTTTTATAAAAATGCGGGATATAACTGTACAGATAAAACAGCTTTTATTCAATGGTTAGATATATGAGATAAATTCCAGATTCATATCTGAGAGAAACGAAAGGATGGCAGAGCAGTGATGAAAATAGACCGCTTATTAGAAATCATCATATATCTGTTGAAACTGTGTGCCTCTTGAGCAACCGAAAATTAAAACCTGATACTTATATAAAATTGAGTCTGGATATGGAAGATTATTACAGAATCAAAGATGCAGAGAAGGAAAAGAACAAGACATCATAACATCCTACCCGTAGTGATAAATTGTTCTACAGGAAAGGGTGCGAAGCATGGAAAATGTAGTATACGAGAAAGATTACGGAGAGGAATTCCGGGAGAGAAGTGATAAGGCGAAAGGACAGGACTTTTTAGACACATTGAAGGATATCGGATTCTTCCAGGCATACAAAGAAGAAATGGATAAAATCCCAAAGCGTGTGGTTCCAAAGGAAAAAGAGGATTACGGATACCTGCTTGGAGAATGTGACTTTTTCGATTAAGGACGGGCTATTGCGGATGACCATATTCATTGGATATTTTGATAAGGTGTATTAAGGATGAGAGCATCTGTTAGTGTGAGGAATGGCGGGTGCTTTTTTCATGAAGTTATGGTATGCTGTAAGAAATCAATTAGCCGGAGGTACGGAGTTATGGACGATCAGCGGATTTTACTGGATTATGAAACGATCAAGGGAGCTGTCGCCGGGGAGAAGTGGGCAATGGAGCGGATTCTTAAACATTACGATTTCTATATGGATGAACTCGCCACAGTGAAGGAGCGGGAGCCGGATGGAAATGTGAAGTGTTATGTGGATGAGGTTTTGAAGCAGGCAATAGCATTGAAACTGCTGGAGGAAGCGGAGAGGAGAGCGAAAGAGAAAATTAATAGTGTTTGAATCCATCCGGGATTCTTTCATAATTCGCAATCTACGAAGCTGCCTGGAAGAAGAGCATGGGGATAATACGCTTTTAGGGGTGAAAAATGGTATCCCGTTTATCTTGGATTTTTCTATTCCTACAAAATTGTAGCCTAACAGTAATATTGCAGTAAGGTATGGATAGTATACTTTTATTGAATGCGAAATATAGCAGAGAGGTATACTGGATGCTGAAAATAAAGAAACAAATCGGAATTTGGAGGTATTGTATTATGAGATTGGACGGTTTTGGATTATTTGTTGAAGATATGGCGAAAATGATTCGCTTTTACAGAGATGTACTTGGCTTTGAGATTAAAGAAGCGGAAGATACATCTAATGTATATCTTGTAAAAGATGGGACGTTGTTTCTGTTGTACGGCAGAAATGACTTTGAAAAAATGACCAATCGCAGATATGATTATATCAAAGGATTCAACGGTCATTTTGAAATGGCACTTTATGTTGATACATTTGAAGAAGTTGATAAAGCATTTAGTAAAGCTGTAGAAAACGGTGCTACTCCTGTACTGGAACCGGAACTTGAACCTTGGGGACAGAGAACTTGTTATATTGCTGATCCTGAAGGTAATTTAATAGAGATAGGTTCTTGGAATAAGCCTTACGAAGAAAAGGATTCATAAATTCGAATTTGAGAGGGAATTGAATATGAATAAGGAATGGTTGAACTTAATAAAACAATTTGTGTAGATTTTTAGTCTGCCAGATTAAAATTTGAGATTTGAGGTACAGCGTATGAAAGGTTTCCATAGGGACAATCAGCTATTTTCTCTTTGTGGTTTGAACTGCGGATTATGTCCTATGCACTTAAATAAATATTGTCCCGGCTGCGGTGGCGGAGAGGGGAATCAATCCTGCAAAATTGCAAAGTGTAGTTTAGAACATGATGGTGTGGAATATTGTTTTCGGTGCAGAGAGTACCCCTGTGAGAAGTATGAGCATATAGATGAATTTGATTCATTCATTACACACAGTAACCGAAAAGCTGATTTGAAAAAAGCAAGAGAGATAGGGATCGAAGCATACAATGCGGAGCAGACAGAAAAGACGGAATTATTGAATTTACTGTTAGCCAACTATAACGATGGCAGGAAAAAGACTCTTTTTTGTGTGGCGGTCAATCTTTTGGAATTGCAGGAAATAAATGAGATACTTTTGCAAATCAAGGGTAATTCGGAACTGGAAAGATTGACACTCAAAGAAAAAAGTTCTTATGCTGCGGGGGTGTTTCAAAACGCAGCAAAGCGAAAGAATATTGAACTAAAGCTCCGGAAGAAAAAATAATCTCTAAGAAAGGAAAACTTACATGAAATACAATTGTACGGTTATATCGGTAGCAGACATCAAAGCTGCAAGAAAGTTTTATGAGGATTTATTCGGATTGGAAGTATTTCAGGATTATGGAAGAAATATAGCTTTTACCTGCGGTTTAGCTTTACAGCAGGACTTTGACTGGCTTGTTCATTTACCAAAAGAAAGCATATTAAAAAAATCTAACAATGTGGAATTATGTTTTGAGGAACAGGACTTTGACAGTTTCTTACATAAACTAAAAGAATATCCGAATATTGAGTGTTTGGGTGAGGTAATTGAACACAGTTGGGGGCAACGTGTCATTCGATTTTATGATTTGGACGGACATATCATAGAAGTTGGAGAGAATATGAAAATGGTTATAAAGCGTTTCCTTGCTTCTGGTATGACCATAGATGAAGTGTCTGTAAAAATGGATGTTTCTTTTGAAGATTTAACGAAGCTGCTAAACAGTTAAATGAAAAGTTGCAAAGGAGAACGAATTAATGAAAAAAATGAGCCGAGAAGCTAAAAAAATAATGATGGAACGTTTTGGAAAAGACACTGTTATTGCGTTGGCAACCATTGAAAAGGAGGTGCCTTATGTGCGATATGTAAATGCCTACTATGAGAACGGTGCATTTTATATTATTACATATGCACTTTCAAATAAAATCAAACATATAGAAAACAATCCTGCTGTTGCAATAGCTGGTGAGTGGTTTACGGCACATGGAAAGGGCAGCAATTTGGGTTATTTTGGAAAAAAAGAGAATTGTATGATTGCTAAAAAACTGAAAAATGTCTTTGCTGAATGGATTGATAACGGACATAACAATTTTGATGATGAAAATACGATAATTCTATGTGTAGAATTAACAGATGGACTGTTACTCTCACATGGGACAAGATATGAGTTTTAGCTTTTCTAGCTTGTAGAATTGGAAAAATTTCAGGAGCAGTATTTCCAGTCAGAACTAAGGATGCTGCCATAGATAGAGATGAAAAGACGAAATTTACGGAGGAGGATCAGAATGGTGGATGTTTATAAAAATTGTCCTGAATATGAGAATGAGGACTATCTTGTGAGAATGGTTTGCCAAGAGGATAGAATGGATTTATTAAAGGTTTATTCTGATAAAAGGGCTGTCCCCTTTTTTAATAGTGATAATTGTGGCGGAGATGATTTCTATTATACAACGGAAAGCAGAATGGAACAGGCGATTGATTACTGGCTTTTCGAGTACAATAGAGAAGGATTTGTGAGGTGGACAATTGTGTCAAAAGCAACTGATGAAGCAATTGGAACAATAGAGCTTTTCCACAGAGACGCCGATGATTATTTTACAAACTGCGGTTTGCTCAGGCTGGACATTCGCAGTGATTATGAAATGACAAGCGAGATTATAAAAATATTAAGATTGATAATGGAACCTGCATATAGCCTGTTTCATTGTGATAAGATTGCTACGAAAGCGCTTCCCTCTGCGGCAGAACGTATTGTGGCGTTGAAAAATTTAGGATTTATACGCTCAGAGGAAAAGCTGATAGGGCATGATGGAACAAAGTATGATTCCTATTTTGTATTGAGGAAAAATTAGCGCCTCTCCAAATCTGGATAAAAAATATGTATCCAGGCTAAAATGCTTGACATTGACAAAGTTATAAGCTAATATAAGACCATATTTCAAGAAAGAGCAGGTATGTGGATGTTAATTGTTTCTGTAATGACAAAGGACAACTAAATTTTATAAGAGGGTAAGCACGGAATAGAGTGCTTTATTTGTGTTACCCTTTTTGGCATTATTGAATGCCGGTTGTTTCTGCCTTACAGAATACTGCATACACTGGGAATAATTGTCTTATTATGATGGATAAGAAAGCGGGAAAAGTATGACTGTGGTGTCA
Organism: Mediterraneibacter agrestimuris; assembly: GCF_943193195.1. GTDB lineage: Bacteria > Bacillota > Clostridia > Lachnospirales > Lachnospiraceae > Schaedlerella > Schaedlerella agrestimuris. The sequence goes on from NZ_CALPDG010000010.1 coordinate 50,795, forward strand.
TGCTTTTTTATTTCTGCGAGCAAATGGGCTGCATTTTTCAGGTCATTGCTGCTTTCCTTTTATGGGGATGTTTTGCTTTTTTCATCATCTTAAGATATATACATCTGTGGTTTCAGTCTATGTAATGATAGGCAGAAACCACATTTTTTTATGTTTTTTCATTGAATATTTAAACTGGAGGTTTTCAAGATGAAGATAATTGAGACAGAGAATTTAACGAAAAAGTATAAGCGGTATAAAAAGCAGGAGGGTTTGGCCGGAAGTATTAAGGGCCTGTTTCACAGGAAATATGAAGAAAAAATTGCGGTAGATGATTTTGATATTCATGTAAATGAGGGTGAGTTTGTAGGCCTGATCGGGCCGAACGGAGCGGGTAAAACGACCCTGGTGAAGATGTTGACCGGGATTATTGCGCCGACAAGCGGCAGGATACAGGTGATGGGATTTTATCCGAATAAATTGGAAAAAGCATTTAAGCAGCAGTATGCGGTGGTTATGGGGCAAAAGAGCCAGCTGTTTTTTGAACTGACAACGGAGGACACGTTGCGGCTGTTTAAAGAAATATACGGTATCCCGGAAGACGAGTATAAAAGAAACAAGGATTTTTTTGTGGATCTGTTTCAGGTGCAGGAACTGATGAATGTACAGGTAAGAACGCTATCGTTGGGAGAAAGGATGAAGATGGAACTGATCGTTGCATTGCTTCATAATCCGAAAATATTGTTTCTGGATGAACCGACCATTGGACTGGATGCTGTGGCAGGTAAGCAGATCCGGACTTTCTTAAAAGATGTGAATGAGTCAAGAGGAACTACCATTTTGCTTACCTCGCATTATATGGAGGATATTAAGGTATTGTGTAAACGCTCCATAGTCGTGAATCACGGCAGAAAAATATATGACGGCGGTACGGAACTGTTATTTGAGAATTATCAAAAGAGTAAGAGACTGACGATATACTTTGAACACAGCATAGAGCCTGATGTGCCGGAATATTGCAGGGTATTGGAAAAAAAGGATGACAAGCTGGTGCTTGAAATACCAAAACAAAATGCGGAAAAGGTTCTGGAATCTTTTATCGGCATTATCCGATCCGGGATATTGGAATTGAGGAAGAAGAAATAGGCTCTGTCGTGGAGCGTATTTATCAGGGGGTGTAGGACGTGAAGAAATATTTAGAAATTGCCAAGGCATACATGAAAGCACAGTTGATCTGGAGATCGGATACCTTTGTTGACGTGATTCTGTCGGTGGCGAAGATATTATTTGCATGGATCTTATGGAGTATTCTGTTTGAGGGAAAAGAGCAGATAGCGGGATTGGGCTTTCCGGCGATGATTTCTTACTATATCATAAGCTCCTATTTATTCCAGTTGGAAAAATCTGCTGAGATCAGCCGGCAGATGACCGGTATGCTGAGAAATGGTACCTTTTCAAAATATATGGTGATACCGGTACAGACACAGGGGTATTTTGTGGCGATGGAAGCAGGGAAGATTGCGTTTTCTGCGGGCATTGGTTTTTTAGCAACGTTTCTGTGGTTTTATTTGTTCCGGATTCCATTTGTGCATACAGCCAATAGAAAGCTCCTGTTATGCGGAAGTATCATGGTTGTTTTAGGACTGTTGTTTATGGCGCTGCTCAATTACTTTCTTGGGATTTTGACCGTGAAATTTGAGGAGATCAGCATCTTTCTCATGATAAAAGATAACCTTTCCGCATTTGTGACCGGGGCGGTAATTCCCCTTGCGCTTTTACCGGAATGGATGACAGCAGGCATGAGATTTCTGCCTTTCTATTATGTCACATATCTTCCCAGTATGCTGTTTATAGGGAAATGTGAGGAGGAGGCAGTCACAGGCTTAATCGTCTTAGGTGTGTGGTGCATGGTCTTTCTTGTTTTAAATCAGGTAACTTATGAACATGATCGAATCAAATATGATGGAGCAGGAATATGAAACATAATTTAAAATTTATATCAGAACTGATCGAATTCAGATTATCCCAAATCATGACCTTCCGGTTGGGATTCTTTGCACCGTTTTTCACTAATACCAGTTATTTTCTGGTTCAGCTTTTCGCTTTCGAGGCAATTTACGGGCATGTGGACAGTATCCGTGGATGGGGGCATGGGGAAATCCTTATTTTTATTGGAACATTCTCCCTGATTGATGCCCTGAACATGACCATTTGCTTTTTTGGGGTGATTTCCATACCGGAGAAAATACAGACAGGAGAACTGGATTTATATCTGACCAAACCAGTGAATCCACTATTACGGATCACCTTTGAAAAAGTAGATCCGGGCGCCATACCGCTTCTGATCTTCAGCGCCTGTATCGCCTTATATGGGGTGAGAGAAAGCGGCGCGAATCTTTCGTATGCGAATATCATTGGATATTTGTTTCTGGTTTTGCTAATGACCATACTGTACTACGATATGGAGCTTCTGGTACGGTGCTTTGCCTTTTTTGTGTTCTATGTAGATAACCTGATGAAAATAGAGAATACGGCTGTGGATTTGTGTCTGAAAATACCGGGGATTGCTTTTTATGGAATCTATAAGTTTATTTTTTACTGTGTATTGCCGTACGGAATCATTGCGACGCTGCCAACGCAGGCAGTAACAGGGGCATTGTCGGCAAAAGGATTCCTTTTCGGGGTGGCGATCGTGTGCATTTTTACGTTTTTTGCCTTGTCTTTTTGGACATATGGCGTACACAGATATGAAAGCGCAAGCAGCTGATCGTTTTTTGAAAGATATGTGAGATAAATTTAGGATTCACATCTGAGAGATACGAAAGGATGACAGAGAGATGGTGAAAATAGACCGTTTATTAGAAATTATTATATATCTGCTGAATCATGATCATGTTCCTGCAAGCTATCTGGCGGAGCGTTTTCATGTATCAGTCAGAACCATTCAGAGAGATATGATCAGCATATCTTCTATTGGAATACCTGTATATGCCGATGCGGGGAAAAATGGCGGATATTCGATATTGCCAAATTATAAAATAAAGAATACAGATATTCGTGATGATGAACAGCAGCTTGTGGTAAAGGCACTAAAGAGTCTTGCAACCTCCTATACAAGTGATACCTTAAATTCATTGATTGAAAAATATAATGCCATTATTGAAAAGGAAGGCGGTCAGAAAGTATTTTGGGATTTTAGTGTGACAAAGGAGAATCAGCAGGTTCAGGACATGAACGCAATGCTGGAACAGGCGATTGCTCGGAAGAACTATATTTCTTTTGATTACCGCAATGCGAATGGAGACTATTTTCATCCAACGGTACAGCCTTTGGCGATTCATTATAAATGGTATGCATGGTATTTATTTACATATGAGGAAACCAGGCAGGATTACCGGACATTTAAGGTCGCAAGAATGAATCATCTTATTATAGAAGAGAATCACTATGAGCAGGAACATGGGAATATTGAAGAAAGAATGAAAGAATCAGAACAGGCGTATTATAAGACCTGTATCCATATAGAGGTACAGTTTGATAAGGATGAATCCGGACTGATAAAAGAATATTTTCCGGATTGCCCCATAGAGAAAATTGATGACAGGGTACGCAGAATTTTCATGATGTTCCGGCAAAAGAAAGATTGTGGAAAGCACTGTTGCTGAGTTTTGGCAGCAGGGTGAAAGTGATAGGGCCGGATGATTACAAGGAGGAGCTGATAGCAACAGCTCAAAATTTTTTATCTAATTACGACATATAGCTGTCGTCAATGTGTTGTATAATGATGGAAAACATTTGAGGAGGTTTTTATGGAGCGATGCAGTTGGTGCCTTGACGGTGGTATTGTACAAAAATATCATGACGAAGAGTGGGGGATTCCTCTTCACGATGATAAAAAGCATTTTGAATATATTTCCATGGAAGTTATGCAGTGTGGATTAAACTGGACAATGATGTTAAAAAAGTGTGACATTTTTCGGAAATGCTTTGATGATTTTGACTTTCATCAGATTGCAAAGTATTCAGAACAGGATATTATCAGGATTATGAACGAAGAGGGTATGATAAGATCCAGAAGAAAGATAGAGGCTATTATAGGAAACGCAAAGGCGTTTCTCAAGATTATAGAAGAATATGGAAGCTTTGATGATTATATATGGTCCTATTCCAATTATGAAAGCCTGATTTATGTTAAACATCACAATGGCCAGGGAGAAGCAAGTAATGTGTTGTCAGATCAGATCAGCAAAGATTTGAAAAAAAGAGGGTTTAAATATTTGGGTTCTATCACAGTGTTTTCTCATTTACAGGCCTGTGGAATTATAAATGACCATTCGCCACAGTGCTATATGTATAAGAAATTGATACATATGGGAAATGTGAGGTATATCAATGACTAAAAGAAGAGAATCCCATATCAGAGATTTCGCACTACTGTTTACAGGTCAAACGGTTTCACAGCTTGGAACAAACATGACCAGTTTTGCATTGATTATCTGGGTATATACAAAGAACGGTCAGGTTATGGCCTCCTCTTTGCTTGCCATTTGCAGCGCAATACCATATTTGATTGTGAGCTTGTTTGGCGGTGCTATTGTGGACAATGCAAATAAGAAAAAAATCATGCTGATCTGTGATTCGATTGCCGCTATATGTTCATTTGTCATTTTAAGTTGTTTTATGAGCGGTATTTTGGAACTTTGGATACTCTGTGTGGTAAATATAATCAGCGGTTTTATGAATGCTTTTCAAAACCCGGCATCGCAGGTAGCAGTATCTTTACTGGTTAGTCAAAAAGACTATGCAAGAGTTGGCGGCTTGCAGTCTGTAGCTGGTTCTGTCATTGGAATACTGACACCGGTTCTGGCAGCAGGGGTTCTGAGCAGCGGAGGCTTAGGGTTAATCATTGTTATAGATTTGGGGACATTTTTATTTGCATTTATAACATTGCTGCTGTTTGTCAGAATACCAGATATTGTAAAGGAAGATCAGAATGCAGCTTTCAATGAAATTGCCGGAAGTATCAAGGAGGCAGCTTCATATTTGAAAACAAATCAGGGAATTTTGGTACTTCTATCGATGTATAGTGTACTGGAATTCATGGGGGCTATTTCCTTTGACAGTATGTATTCTCCATTGATTCTTGCCCGAACAGGTAATGATGAAATGGCAGTTGGAACAATAGCTGCGTTTATGGCTGCAGGGTGCCTGGCTGCAAGTATTATGCTGACGGTAATGAAACAGCCCCAAAGAAAATTATCAATGATGTATGTGGGAAGTTTTATGTGTCTTGTAGGAATCACTCTATTTGGTATGGGGAGAAATATAGAGCAGTGGTGTGTGGTCGTATTCTTTGGATGCTTTGGAGCACCAATTTATTCTACCTATCAAACAGTCATATTACGGGAAAAGGTACCCACTTCTATGCAAGGAAGGATGTTTTCTCTGCAGGGAATGATTACAGGAATGCTTGCGCCTGTTGGATATTTGTCAGGTGCATTATTGGCAGATTATATTTGTGAACCATTTATGCAAAAAAATGGTAAGGTGCAGCAGCTTTTATCTGTGTTTGTTGGTCAGGGAAAGGGTTCTGGCATTGGATTAATATTTGTTGCGGCGGGGCTCACTGGTATTCTCTTTCTTGTAGTTTTAAGTCAAAATAGAAAAATAAAGGAATTGGATGAGGTTGAAATTTTGTAGATGGAATTGTTAATAGGGGAATGGACAGGTTTGTGGCAAATGGACCACACATAATTTTGGATACAACAGATTTTACTCAGATTGATCAAGAATTGTTATCGTTACAACGGCTTATCATGTGTTCAGAGCATTAATTCCGGCAAAACAGCAAGGATTAAAGTGTGTTGGAAAAGAGGCAGAGACAGTTGCTCCATACTGGAGTGATTGTCTCTGTCTTTATGTTTAAGAGAAATATAACTTGGATGGACCTTCTATTAGAACTAATATAGAAAAAATCAAGCAGCAGCCAACTGTATTTATTTTTAAAGTGACGAATCTCTTACGAAAATAGCACCACATTCACCCTGGATTTTTCTATTCCTACAAAATTGTAGCCTTACAGTAATATTACAGTAAGGTATGGATGGTATACTTTCATAAAATGTAAAGTACAAGAAAAGATGGTTGTTCTATGGAGCATTGCCAGACGAGGAGTAATTTTATGATAAATATTGAGGATGTGCCAGGACTTGAAACTGAACTGCAGATGGTAAATACGCATATAGAACGTTTATGCCGGTCAAACAATAAGTCAATGCAGAAAATGCTGGATTGGGTGCTGAACGCAAGGGGAAAGCAGATACGGCCGATTTTGACACTTTTATGTGCGAGGCTCAAAGGGAAAGCTGTTGATGCGACAGAGGTCGCGGCGGTGATTGAAATATGCCATACCGCTTCACTGATCCATGATGACATTATAGATGAAGCGGATACCCGCAGGGGACAATTATCCGTGCAGAAAAAATTCGGAAAGGAGATGGCAGTCTATGCTGGCGATTTTATGATTTTTTCTACAATTAGACGGACTGGTCTGAAGAACAAGCCCTGGTATGGTTTGATGTTTGACAAATTGGAAACCATGTGTGATGGGGAGGTCAGCCAATTTGATAATCGTTATAATACGGAAATTACAGAGGAGAAGTATATTGAGAATATCCTGGGAAAGACATCGGCAATGTTTAGTATAGCTTGTGGATCGGGTGCTTACGAAGGTAAGTGTAAGGACAGTGAAGTATTGGCAGCAGAACGGTTTGCAGAAAAATTTGGTCTGCTGTTTCAACTGAGAGATGATCTGTTGGATTTTGTGTCCACAGATGACTTAGCAAAGAAGACCATACATAATGATTTTTGGTGCGGATATTATACACTCCCGGCTATTTACTCATTTTCTGATTGCAGGAATGGTGCCAAACTGAAACAAATTGCAATGGATATCAAAAATGGTCTGTATAGTGAATTGACAGACAAGCGAATAGCGGAATTAATCCGTGTTTCCGATGGCTTCGGATATACTTTGGGGATGATAGATCAATATGCCGAAGAAGCGAAGCAGAGTCTGAATGTGTTTAAAGATTCTATTGCCAGAAAAAAGCTGCAGGAATTAGTTGATACGGTTCAGCTAAGTGCCCATAGGATCGTGTCAGATCATTTGTCTGATATTCCGTTTGAAAAGTTTGCTTCTATTTAAGAGGTCGGTTTAAAAACCAGGAAAATACTTCAGGGGAATATTATGACAGAAAGAAACAAGTGGAAATCAATGATAGAAAAAATAGGACATATCTGTGAAGGCAAATATGATTCGTTTTGGCCTATGGTTATGATATTTTTCACCATGAGCCTGACAGGATGGTTATGGGAGGTCTGCCTTCATTTGATTTCGGATGGGAGTTTTGTGAACCGCGGATTCCTTCATGGACCGTGGCTGCCTATTTATGGTTCCGGGAGTATACTGATCCTGACACTACTTCATAGGCTGCGCAAAAAGCCGCTGCTGGAATTTCTGGCTATCATTCTCCTATGTGGCTGTATTGAGTATTACATATCATGGTTTCTGGAGCAGATGTATGATGGAATGAGATGGTGGGATTACAGCGATTATTTTCTGAATCTTAATGGAAGAATTTGTGTAGAAGGGTTGCTGGCCTTTGGCTTTGGCGGGATGGTGATCGTATACTTTTATGCACCGCTTCTTGATCATCTATTCAGGCGCATACCGAAAAAAATACTTGCGCCAGCATGCCTGGTACTAATCTTAATATTTTGTGCGGATCTGATATATTCAGGCAAAAATCCGAATCTCGGTATTGGAATTGCCAGATGCCGTTAATGATACATATATCCTAAAAGTTTAAGTGTTGTGAAAAAAGTATGGAGAGATTATGCTTGCTGTTTATTTGTCACCAATTTATATTATCGCAAACAGCTATCTGCTGATTCGGCTTCACAGATGGCTGGGTACATGCAATCCATTGTTCAGAAAAACAGGGATATGTGTTGCAATCAGCTTGGCCTATGTTTTTCTGGTAGCGTCATTATTGATTGCGTTTTTTCTGCCGATAGGGCCGGCTAGGAGGATTATGAAATTGATCAGTAATTATTGGCTCGGTATACTGCTGTATCTGATTTTGGCTGTTCTAATGGCAGATGCGATTTGTTTCCTGCTTTTCCTTATCACGAAACGGAGGTTAAAATGCCGGACCGCTGCGGCGGGAGGAATCTGTGCAGTGGTTGTTCTTGTGCTTAGTGCATGGGGAGCATACAATGCCCGTATCATCCAGGTTACACCATATGAGATTACTGTCAATAAAGACGGCGGAAGATTAGAAAACTTAAATGTGGTATTAGCCGCTGACTTGCATTTGGGTTACAACATTGGTACTGCACACATGATGCAGATGGTAGATAAGATCAATGAACAGAATGCAGATCTTGTGGTATTTGCAGGCGATATTTTTGATAATGAATACGAGGCTCTTGATGATCCGGAAGAACTGATTGCCGTATTGCAAAAAATTCAGTCGAAGCACGGTGTTTATGCCTGTTATGGAAATCATGATGTTGAGGAAAAAATACTGGCAGGTTTTACTTTTGGGGGAAACAAAAAGAAAGAGAGCAGTATACAGATGGATGAGTTTTTGGAGAGAGCCGGTATTCATTTGTTACAGGATGAAGCAGTATTGATTGATGACAGTTTTTATCTGTATGGCAGGCCAGATGCACAGCGGCCCGGACGTGGGATTAATATGAGAAAAACTGCTGCAGAACTGATGGGGGAACTTGATACGGAAAAGCCGGTTATTGTGATTGACCATGAACCGAAGGAACTCCAGGAATTGGCAGATGCCGGGGTGGACATTGATCTGTGTGGTCATACACACGATGGACAGATGTTTCCAGCAAATCTGATTACAGCACTTATGTGGGAGAATTCCTATGGATATCTGAAAAAGGATCATATGCATACGATTGTGACTTCGGGTGTTGGGCTTTTTGGACCGAATATGCGTGTAGGTACGATTGCGGAAATCTGCCCCATCACAGTACATTTTCAATATAGGAATAACATATAGGATGGTGAGTTTACCAGTATTGTGCATGGTTCAATTTATAAAAAAGTATTGGAGGGTAAATTTTGGAGAGTATAAGAAAAATTTTAATTGTGGATGATGATACTCTTTTTCTTAATCTTCTTGCACAGGCATTAAGAGAACGAGGGCATATTGTTACAACAGCTTCTGGCGTTCAGGAAGCCAAGAATGCTTTTTTGGCAGATGATTTTTCCCTGGTATGTTCTGACATTCGGATGGCTGACGGAACAGGCTTTGAACTACTTGATTATATAAGGACATCTTTTACAAAATTGCCAGCCATCATAATGAGTAGCTATTTGACCCGTGAGGATCGTTTTGAGGCTCGAATAGCAAAGGTGTTCTGGGTAGAAAAGACAGATAAAAATCTCGTAGATATTATAGTAAATTATGAAAAATAAAACACATATGCCGGTATTAAGAAAAATTTTTTGGAAAATCATCCTGATTGTAGGTGGAGTATTGCTATGTATTTTATTTGTTGCTATTACTGTTGTCTGGTCGCTGACAGATTATATTTTTAGAAAATTAGAAAGAGAAGTCTAGTGGACGGAGACAGAACAGGAATAATAAAGGATGGGATTTACCAAGAATGTAGTTAATAGGTTTGTGACCGATTAACAAATTAAGGAGGAACTGTTATGCTGCGTAAATTGATTTCCGGATTGCTGCTCTTGGCGGCATTGACGACAAGCCTTACGGGGTGCGGCATGGATTTGGCCCGCGGTATCATTAGGGAGTATGAAGATAATAAAGACGGTATTAAAAGTGAGCTTCATGAACTGAAAGATGGTATTAAAAATGAATTTAATGACTGGATGAGTTCTATCAGCCGATACTCCCTCACTAGGGACAAAAGCTTAAAAGGCAAAAGGGAACTCGGTATTGATGATTATGTTGGAAGTTATGAAGCTGAGTACACCCGATTTAACGGGGAAAAATATATCTTCGGCGGTACTTCGATGGAACGTGAAAATGGCAGTACACTGAAAGTGACTTATTCACTTAATATTAAATCCGGTACGGCTGCCCTTTATTGGCTCGGAAGTACAGATGAGCATATCATTTTGGGAGATAAGGAAGAACATATGATTGCGGAAGTGACTGCCGAGGACGTTTACGAGTTTACTTTTAATGCCGGAGATAATTTTATCGTTCTCAAAGGTGATGATTTCACTGGAAGTCTGTCACTTAAGGTTGAATGACCAAAGCCGCTGGCATTGCCGCATACATAATGTTTTATTGAGTATTCAGAGAAAGGTAATAGATAAGGGTGGCGGCTACAGGTTTATAGGAAAAATAAGAGTTGGTAGCAGGTATCTGGGAACAGGTGTGTCTATCGGCTCTTTTGTATGCCGCACTATACAGAAAAACTGTCGGTGGCAGTTTTCTTGTATTGTCGATGATAGAGTTGAGATAATATGCTTATAGAGGTAAAATAAGTTGTGGCTGTAAGTGAAATGGAAGTGTATAAAGAAGCTCAGGAGTTATTTCTAAGGAGATTAAGCAGCTGATAAAAGGATGGTGAAAATAAATGAAATGGATTTTATTAGTTGAGGATGATTTGAGTTTAATAAATGGCTTATCCTTTGCCGTGAAAAAGCAGGGATATATGCTAGATGTTGCACATACCAAAGATGAAGCGGACCGGTTATGGGAAAACGGAGCATATGATTTAGTGATTTTGGATGTATCCCTGCCGGATGGTTCTGGATTTGACATATGTAAAAGAATACGGCAGGCCTCGAAAGTGCCGATTATGTTTCTGACCGCTATGGATGAAGAAACAGATATTATCATGGGGCTGGATATCGGCGGCGATGACTATATCACAAAACCGTTCAAGCTGGCGGTGTTTATGTCGCGAATCAATGCCCTGCTTAGAAGGAGAGATAATTTTAATCAGGCGGATACGGAATTGAATTCTAACGGTATAAGGGTTCAGCTTCTGAAAGGAGAAGTATATAAAAATAATGTGCAGGTCGAATTAACGGCGAGAGAGTATAAATTGTTATGTTTATTCATGGAAAATCCAGATGAGGTTCTTTCCCCGGAGCAGATTCTAAATCGGTTATGGGACTGTGATGAAAACTATATAGACAATAATTCCCTTACGGTATATATACGCAGACTGCGGACAAAGATTGAAGATGATCCGGGTAAGCCCAAAAGGATCGTGACCGTCCGTCGCATGGGTTATAAGTGGAACACGGCTGAATGAGGTGCATCATGAAAATACTGGCAAACAGAAAAATTAAGGCTTTATTTTATAAAATTATGGTTTGTATGCTGATATTTATCGTGGTTTCCGTGTCATTCATGATGTTTGAACTTAACAATGCAGCACTTTATATTCTGTTATGCGATTTGTTCATGTGTATTGCGATTATGGCAGCCTGTTATGGATACTTTAAAGAACAGAATGAAATTATGGAAAATGCAGTGGCTCAGATCACAGAATACATTTCCGGTAACAGGGAGACGAGGATAGAATGTGATGAAGAAGGGGAAATGTACCGGCTGTTCCATGAGGTAAATTCTCTGGCTGCCATTCTGGACGCAAATGTAGAAAATGAGAGAAAATCGAAACAGTTTTTGAAAAATACCATATCGGATATTTCCCATCAGCTGAAAACTCCTCTTGCGGCATTGAATATTTATAACGGACTTCTGCAGGGGGAAACGGAAGAACTGCCGCAAATTCAGGAGTTTGCGGCACTGTCAGAAAAAGAACTTGACCGGATCGAAACGCTGGTACAGAATCTGCTGAATATTACGAAGCTGGATGCCGGTTCCATTGTATTTGAAAAGACCTCGGAAAATGTGGCGGATATGATGGGAGAAGTGGAACTGCACTTTGCATACCGTGCTAAGCAGGAAGAGAAGGAACTGGTGCTGACCGGGGATGAACATATTTCACTGCTTTGTGACCATGACTGGATGATAGAGGCAGTAGAAAATATTGTGAAAAATGCCTTTGACCACACAGAAAAGGGGAATTTTGTCTGGATTGAATGGAAAAAGTCTGCATCTGTAGTTCAGATTATCATAAAGGACAATGGGAGCGGCATCCAGCCGGAGGATTTTCACCATATATTCAAGAGGTTTTACCGGAGCCGTTTTTCTAAAGACAAGCAAGGCATTGGCCTTGGTCTTCCTCTCGCAAAAATGATTGTTGAATCGCACAATGGCACGATAGAAGTGGACAGTACGTTAGGAGCCGGAACAACTTTTACCCTGAGTTTTTTAATCCCTACAAAATTGTAGGCTTACAGTAATATTACAGTAAGGTTTGGATGGTATACTTTCATCGAATTAAAAATATGAGAAAGAGGTGCTTATAATATGGATTTATTAGAAGTAAGATCAATTTCCAAAACTTACGGCAGTGGTGAAACATCCGTACGGGCATTGAAGAAAGTCAATTTTTCTGTCCCAAAGGGTGAGTATGTGGCTATTGTCGGGGAATCAGGCTCCGGAAAAAGTACATTACTCAATATGATTGGTGCGTTGGATAACCCGACATCAGGAAAAGTGCTGATCGACGGCAAAGATATTTTTGCAATGAAGGAGAGCAAGTTGACGGTTTTCCGCAGGAGGAACATCGGCTTTATCTTTCAGGCATTCAACCTGATCCCAGAGCTTACTGTTGAGCAGAATATTATCTTCCCGGTACTGCTTGATTATCAGAAACCGGATAAGAAGTATCTGGAGGAGCTTTTGGAAGTTCTTAACTTGAAAGAACGCCGGAACCATCTGCCGAGCCAGTTATCTGGAGGTCAGCAGCAGAGGGTGGCAATCGGGCGTGCGTTGATTTCACGGCCTTCGCTGATACTCGCTGACGAGCCGACTGGAAATCTGGACACGCAGAACAGCAGTGAGGTAATTACTTTGCTGAAAAATGCGTCAAAGAGATACGCACAGACTATTATTATGATTACGCATAGTCGGAGCATTGCACAGACTGCAGACCGGGTACTGCAGGTGTCGGATGGTGTGCTGACCGATCTGGGGAGGTGCAGTGAATGAAAAGCTATCTTAGTCTTGTGCCGATTTCTGCAAAGGTCCGCAGGCGGCAGAACCGTATGACAATTCTATGCATTATATGTGCTGTTTTTCTTGTGACTGCGATTTTCAGTGTAACAGACATGATGATTCGGACGGAAAGCAGCATCATGTTGAGCAAGCATGGAAACTGGCATCTTCAACTGGATCATATCTCACAGGATATTGCAGAGGAAATCTGTAGACGTACAGATGTTACCGCCGTAGGTGCATCTTCCGTGTTTAACTATGACGGAGGGCAGCCGTATCGTATTCGCGAAAAAAAAGCTGTCTTATATGGTACCGAAGAAACCTATATGAACCAGATCTCAAATGGAATTACGGATGGGGCTTTTCCGCAGAATGATAGTGAAGTTATGCTTAGCCCAAATGCTGTAACAGCATTTGGAGCACAGATTGGAGACAATGTAACCTTGCATACCCCTGCCGGAGATGCAACGTTTACAATATCTGGGTTTGGTACAGAGGATAAAGGATATTATGAAAATCAGACCTATTTAGTAGGTGTATATATGACACAAACAGCATTTGCCTCCATTATGGAGAATAATGGAATTACAGACAATGAGCCAGCCTATTATGTGCAGTTCGAGGATGCGACGAAAGCAACCAAAGCCATCACAGAATTGCAGGCACAATATCAGCTGCCGGCGGAAAACATCTCTGAAAATACCGGTGTAATGAGTATGGCAGGGCAAAGTAGCAATGAATCCATGAAACATTTTTACGGAATTGCAGTGATTCTGTTTATTATAGTGCTCTTAGCAGGCGTACTGATGATCTCTGGCAGCATGAACAGCAATATAGCCAATCGGACACAGTTCTTTGGCATGATGCGCTGTATTGGCGCAAGCCGCCAGCAAGTCATCCGCTTTGTGCGGCTGGAGGCATTGAATTGGTGCAAGATAGCAGTACCCGCTGGAATCCTTATGGGTACAATCATCAGTTGGGGCATCTGCGGGGGACTCCGTTATGTTGTCGGTGGTGAATTTGCTGTGACACCGGTGTTCAAAATCAGCCCTGTCGGCCTTATCAGCGGAGCCGTGGTAGGAATTGTAACAGTACTTTTGGCGGCACAATCCCCGGCAAAACGTGCTGCTAAGGTTTCCCCTATGTCGGCAGTTTCCGGTAATATGGAAAACACAGCTACTGTTTACCATGCCGCAAAGATAGGTGTTGGGAAAATTGACTGTTCTTTGGGCATACATCATGCAGTAGCATCAAAGAAAAACTGGTGTTTATTGACAGCCTCTTTTGCTCTCTGTATTATATTGTTTCTTTCTTTTTCCATTGTGATGGATATGGTACGGTTGTTGCTGCCATCACTAAATGTTACCTCAGCGGATCTTGCGTTAGCCAGTTATAGTAATGAAATGGTTCTTGACCGTGATTTGGTTGATGAAATCAGAAAAATAGATGGCGTTGCAAATGCTTATGGCAGCAGCTATATGGGTAATATTCCTGCAACATCTTCAAGAACTGGGATAGACCATATCAATATTGTTTCCTATGATGATACGTTGTTGGACTATGCAAAAGGAAATATTGCTCAGGGAACCTTGAATGAAGTTTATGGAGACAGCAACAAGGTTGCGACAGTCTTTAATAAAAACAACTCCTTAAAAGTCGGCGATACCATTCAGATTGCAGGCACTGAGGTTGAGATTTCCTGCGCCCTGTCACAAGGACTGTTTGGCGATGATCTGATTGTAATCTGTTCACAGGAAACATTTGACCGCCTCATGGGACAGGAAAAATATGGTTTGATTGGTGTTCAACTGGAGAAAGATGCTACAAATGAAACAGTAGCACAGATTAGAAGACTTGAAAATGACGATATAGTCATTACTGACCAACGGGAAAGTAATCGGACGAACAACACAACTTATTGGGCATCACGGATTGTTTGCTATGGATTTTTGGCTATTATTGCGGTCATTACTCTATTTAATATTATTAACAGCATCTCCATGAGTGTATCTGCAAGAACAAAACAGTATGGTGCAATGCGTGCTGTTGGTATGGATGATAGACAGCTTACACGAATGATTTCTGCTGAAGCCTTTACCTATGCTGTTTCAGGTCTGATTTTGGGTTGTGGAATGGGAATTCCTTTAAGCCGTTTTCTGTATACGCTGATGATTACACATCATTTTGGAGTGGCATGGCACTTGCCGATTGCATTGCTCGCTGTTGTAATAGCCTTTGTTTTTATTTCTGCTGTTATTGCAGCCCATGCTCCATCTAAGCGGATACGCAATATGGCGATTACCGCAACAATTAATGAATTGTAAGTAAAAGGCTGAAAATATCCTGCCGGACAGAGTAAAGATTTCGTTCGGCAGGGATATTTTAAGAAAAGGAGGCGATTAGGAGGGGCCAGGAGATGTGTAAGATTTCGTTTGTTCTATTTTTAGTGGTTACCTTTTCTTATATTGCTGCAGTATACATCCCGGCAAAACGGATGCGGGACATGGCAATCACAGATACGATAAACAACCTGTAAATGAAACAATAGATAAAACTGTGACATAGTGGAAATGAAAAGCCGCTGTATCGCAGAATATTTTATACATCAGTTTTGGAATGTGAGAATGGAACATGGAAAATAAGGATTGCCTTTACGGTGTAGTAATTCGGCGAGGAAAAGAAATAGTCACTGTTGCAGTATTGTGCTTTTTTATAGCTTTCCTTTGTCTGCTGTTTATTGCCGTTGGCATTGTATGTTCACTAGCGGATTGTACAATCAGAAAGTTGGAGAAGGGTGGCTGCCTATGAGAAAAAAACGGAAAAAGAAACATCCGGTTAGAAAAATGTTTATTGGCCTGTTGGCAGTTTTTTTTTGTGTCTTAATTGCTGCCTGTGCTTTATTTGGGATGAAGGGATACCAGATGTATCAGGAAGCAGTAGCAGAAAATCCAATCAATGAAAGAGTGGAAGAAATCCGCAGTATGGAAGGTTTTACTTCTTATTCAGAACTGCCACAGTTTTACATAGATGCTACGATATCTGTGGAGGATCACAGGTTTGCAAAACACTGTGGTATCGATTTGATTGCGATTGGACGTGCAGCATGGACAGATATAAGGGCTATGTCATTTGTGGAAGGCGGAAGCACCATCACACAGCAGCTTGCTAAGAATATGCTTTTTACACAGGATAAAAAGATTGAGCGGAAAGCGGCAGAGGTTTTTGCGGCATTGGATATGGAAGCAAAATATACTAAGGAAGAAATCTTTGAACTATATGTAAATACAGTTTATTTCGGCAGTGGCTATTATGGTATTTATCAGGCATCTATGGGATATTTTGGAAAAGAGCCATTAGAATTAAGCGATTATGAGTGCGCTATGTTGGCAGGGATTCCCAATGCACCCTCTGCATACTCGCCGGATGTGGGGAATGAATTGGCAGAAAAGCGTGTGAAACAAGTGCTGAATAGCATGGTACGACAGAAGATTATCACTCAGGAGAATGCTGATAGAATAGAGTTGGAGAAGAAATAGGAGGGTGGAGATGCCAGTACAAATGAATATAGAACGGCAGCCTGTCATCCAGTGTGGAAGTCTTACCATTGATCAGCAGTGTTGTATGGTCAAACTGGCCGGAGAGGAGATTGCTCTCTACCCCAAAGAATTCGATGTTCTCTGTCTATTGACAAAGTATCCTGGTTGGGTGCTTTCTCCTGCTCAGATTTATATGGCTGTATGGCAGGAGGATGCTGTTAGCTGTGAGCATGTGGTCTATAATGTGATTTGCCAGCTTAGAAGGAAACTGAAGAACCCGGATATGATCCAGACGGTTATTGGGAGAGGATATAAATTTGTGGGATAATAGGTTAGACAATAAGAGTGGGAGTAAGTATCGGTTTGTGAAATAAAATGAAATTCGGAGGCGGTTGAACCACAAGGAATGACTGGCCTCCGTTTTTATACCTCGCAATAGGACTTGACAAAACAAAAATGACACGGTATAATTGAACATAAGTTCAAAATTGGAGAGAAAAATGGCACAGGTATTGAAGGAAGAAATAAGGGAAAAGATTTTAAAGGCTGCTTTAGAAGAGTTTTATGATAAGGGTTATAAATCGGCTGCTATGCGAAATATTGCGGAGAAAGCGAAGATTCCTACTGGTCTTATTTATTCGTATTACAAGAATAAGGAAACTCTTTTTGATGCTGTTCTTCGTCCGGTTTTGTATGATTGGGAGAGGGGATTGACCGCTGGTGGAGAAAATAAGAGCAAGCATATGGATACGGAAATCTACGGATTGAGCAAAGCGGAGATTGAGTGCTTGCTGAATCTTTTTGATCATCGACAGGAATTTATTATCCTGATTGACAAAAGCAATGGTACAGTGTATGAGAATGAAAAGGAGCGCTTTGTTCAAGATATAGAAGATCATTTAGTAAAACATCGAAATGATAAAACTGCGGACACAGTTTTTATCCATATTATTGCAAATAATTTCGTAGATGGTCTGATGCAGATTATGTATCACTACCAGGGAAAGGAATGGGCAGTTATGATATTACAAAAGTTGTCAAAAATGTATTTGTCGGGAATCGGTCTTTAGTCCGGTTCCCATTTTTTATTGAACAAAATTGAACTTTTGTTCAAAATTAAAGGAGGGAAAATGAATGATGTCACTATTTATACGATTATTTATCAAGAATAAGGATGATGTTTCAAATCCAGATGTAAAGAAAGCCTATGCTACTTTATCAAGCGTTGTCGGCATCCTGTTAAATCTATTTTTATGTACAGCGAAGATTACGATTGGTTTTTTAAGCCATTCAGTCGCTATTTCAGCAGATGGATTTAATAACCTGTCAGACGCAGGTACCAATCTGGTATCACTTCTTGGTTTTAAGATTGCAGGATACGGTGGAGGGAGCATACATCCTTTCGGTCATGGACGAATTGAATGGATCATGGGTATCTTTGCATCTATCGCCGTTCTGTTTATGGGAATAAAGCTGGCAGGAGCTTCAGTTAATGCGATAACAAATCCGCAAGAGACGATATTTAATGCTGCTTTAGTGATAGTGCTGGTACTTTCTATTCTGGTTAAGGTTTACATGTACTACTACAATAAGCAGTTTGGAAAGATTACAGATTCAGAAACTTTGAAAGCAACCGCTGCCGACTGTATCAGTGACTCGTTTGCTACTACTGTAGTTTTGGTTTCTGCTATAGTTTCTCATTTCACTCATTTTGAGATTGATGGTTATTGTGGTGTGTTGGTGTCTGTATTCATTACTTTTGCAGGCGTGAAAAGTTTGTGGGGAGTATTAGGGCGCATCATGGGAAAAGCCGCAGATACGGATATAAAAGATGACATTATGCAGATGGTTAAATTACATCCAGAAATCGTTGCCGTTCATAATCTGATGCTGCACGATTATGGCTTTGGATACTTTGTGGTTTCTATGCGTGTTGCGGGATGCAAAAGGGACAGCGAACAGCTTTACATCTCAGTAAATCAGATCGCTTATAAACTATATCAAAAATATCATTGTGATTGTTTCATACAGATTGATTATCTTCTGGAAGATGAAGAATTAACACATGATCTTACAGAACGAATCTATTCTGTGATGAAAAAGTACAGTGAAGAAATTAAGATTGATAATTTTCGACTGATTGAAAATGGCTCTTTTACTAATGTGGCTTTCGATATGGTCTATCCTGCCGAACTGCAAAAAAGAGAGGAAGAAATCTGCAAGGACATTGCGGATAGACTTGGGGCTGAAAGTCCAAGATTCCATACCATTATCAAAGGTATTATACGGCGTGAGCGTTTCAGCCTGCACCGATAATAAAGCATATTATTTTAACTTTAAGGAGGACATTCAAATGGCAGAAAAGTCAAATCGTATCTATTTATTGGAAGAAGCGGGAGTTGCTTCTGCATTGCTTAAATTAGGGATACCGACGATGGTTGGTATGCTGATTTCCGCACTGTACAACGCTATTGATGCGTATTTCGTGGGTGGTCTGGGCATGAGCCAGATGGGAGCCGTATCTGTTGTGTTTCCAATCGTGCAAATCATCATAGGTCTGGGTATGATGTTTGGGGCAGGAGCTTCTTCATACATATCAAGGCTGCTCGGAAAAGGCGATAACGAACAGGCAAATAAAACAGCCTCTACCTCACTTTTTTCGGGACTTCTTGTGGGTGCAATTATCATCATTGGCATTATGATTTTCCTTGATCCGGTACTTACGACATTAGGTTCAACCGAAACGATTTTGCCTTATGCAAGAGCCTATGCAAAAATTTATGTAACTGGTTCGATTATCAATGTTTTTGCCGTTATGATGAATAACCTGCTTACTGCCCAGGGAGCTACAAAATTTACAATGATTGCTATGCTTACGGGAAGTATTGCGAATGTGATTTTAGATCCTATTATGATTTATGAAATGGATTTGGGCATTGAAGGAGCAGCCATCGCAACGGTTATCTCGTTGTGCATCAATATGGCACTTTATATCGGATACATCGTAAAGAAAAAAGGTGTTTTGAGATTCTCAGTTAAAAATATAGCACCTTCAAAGACCATCTATGCAGAAGTTTTGAAAATAGGCATTCCCGTACTTCTGTTCCAGCTTCTTGCAAGTGCATCTATGGGAAGTATCAATAACGCATCCAAATCGTATGGCGATTATGCAGTAGCAGCTATGGGAGCTGTCACCCGTATTATGACGGTTGTAACCTATGTTGTTTTTGGATTTCTGAAAGGCTTCCAGCCGTTTGCGGGATATAACTATGGTGCAAAGAAATTTGACAGATTGCAAAAGTCTATTAAGCTCTGCATGGCCTGGTCAACGGTATTTGGAGTAATTGCAGCCATTATACTTGTTGTATTTGCAAATCCGATTGTTTCACTTTTTGGAACTGATACAGAAATGATTGATCTGGCAGGAAAGGCACTTAGGCTAAATGCAATATTGTTTATTACTTTTGGCTTTCAAATGGTGTATGCGACACTGTATCTTGCTATTGGTAAAAGTTTAGTGGGAAGTGTACTCAGCCTGAGCAGGCAGGGTATCTTCTTTTTCCCTCTGGTTTTTATATTGCCCCGTCTGTTTGGCTTAACCGGTGTGATATGGGTACAGCCTATGGCAGACTTTTTCACAACAATGATCACAACGATTTTTGCAATAAAGATAAACCATATTTTTTCTATATCACAGGAGGTGATTTGAACTGAAATTAGGAAAATCTTCAGAAGATTACCTGAAAGCTATTTTCATCATTCAAAAAGAGAAAGGTGAGGTACGATCTGTTGATCTTGCACGTTATATGGGATTTTCTAAACCAAGTATCAGTCATGCTGTAAAAGTTTTGCGGGAAGGCGGTTTCCTTTCAATAGATGGGGATGGATTTCTCCATTTGACTATTCAAGGGAAAGAGGTGGCGGAAAATATCTATGAGAAGAATCAGTTTTTTACAATGTATTTGATAGAGGTTGGGGTTAATCCGGTGCAGGCTGAAGCGGATGCTTGTATGATGGAACATTGCATCAGCGAGGAAAGTTTTCAGAAAATAAGAGAAGTGATAAATAAAGGCAGAACTGTAAAAGGTGTTAAATCTCGTGAGGATTGAAGAAATCATATCTATCCTCCAGGAAATAGAGGCTTTCCATGGAGGATAGATTACAGCACAGAATATAATTTGTCGTATTTTATCGAAAAGTTTTTAAAATTATATACCATTCATAACTCATCCATAACTCGTTCATAACCCGGTGTTTTATAATTGGAATTTCTGGATGGAAAAACAGCGGACTATATCAAGCGTATCTTTGAAAGGGAAGGGATCAAAAATTGGAATGGAAGCACAAAGTGGCAGGCTACTACGCTGTCCAATATGCTCCAGAATGAAAAATATAAAGGGGATGCCCTGCTACAGAAAAGCTATACGGTAGATTTCTTGACCAAGAAGCGGGCACAGAACAAAGGGGAAATCCAGATGTTTTATGTAGGGGATGACCACGAAGCGATTATTCCAAAGCGGATTTGGGAGTGCGTACAGCTTGAAATAGAACGCCGGAGAAAATACCTGGAAGAGCATGGGACAAACTCCTATTCCCATCGGCCGGAAAGCAACCCATTTGCTTCCAAAATCGTCTGCGGAAGCTGTAATAAGGTTTTCGCAAGGAAAGGCTGGCGGAGCAGCACCGGATTTGACCGGAAGATATGGCAGTGCAGTGAGCGTTACAAGGTCAAAGGTGTTATGGGCTGTTCCAACCGCCATGTGGAGGAAGAAACATTGATAAAGGCTTATCTGATGGCATGGAATGCTCTGGTAGAGAACCGTGAGGCTTTTATGGAGCGTTGGAAGGAACAGATGCAGAGTGAGAATCTGCTGGAAGGTTACCGGGCGGAGAAGTTCATAGAGTACACGGACGGGGCGCAGCCTTTGGCGGAGATGGATACGGACTTCATGCTGAAAACGCTGGATCACATCAAAGTTTTTGAGGATGGGACGTTGCTGGTGGTGTTCCTGGATGGAACAGAGATTGAATGTAAAAATGAAGAGGAGTAAGAAATGCGGCCGATTGGGAGTTTGATTCCTGATCGGCTTTTTTTCTTGCTTTTTTCAGATAGTAAAGGGGATCGAAATATGGTAGAATATAGAAAATATTGTGGTCGTTAAGGTAGGAAGAGCTATAAAAGAGCCATTCATTATATGAATTTAAGGGGGAACTTAAAGGGATGATTTTATCTGATAATGAAACAAAGGTTGATCTGTTAAATAATGAAGCAATAGCAAAGACAATAGTTTCTCTCATTAAGGATAGTAAAGAACAGCCAATTTCTGTAGGCATTCACGGTGACTGGGGCGCTGGTAAATCTAGCATTCTGGAAATGGTAGAAAATGAAGTGAATAAATCTCCATCAGAAGATGGAAAGAAGTATTCATGTATCCGATTTAATGGATGGCGGCATCAAGGATTTGAAGATTCCAAAGTTGCCTTGATGAGTTCGATCGTTTCTGAACTTCAGAAAAAGGAAACACTTGGTGCAAAGGCAGGAGAAACTCTAAAGAAATTGTGGAAAAATATAAATTGGATGAGTGTTGCCAAGGCTACGGGAAAGACTGCTTTAGGAATTGCTACTGGTACGGCACCGATTACGTTGCTGTCTTCAGCGATGGATGTTTTGAAATCTACAGTAACGACTGAGGAAGGTATTGCGGGTGCCATTGAGTCTATTGGCGGTTATTTGCATGATGCAAAAATAACAGAAGATACTTCAAGTAATAAGGAATTCTCGGAGTTTCAAGAAAATTTTGCTGAACTGTTGGAGAGTGCCTCTATTAAAAAACTTGTTGTTTTGATTGATGATCTTGACAGATGCTTGCCAGATGTGGCTATAAATACATTAGAGGCAGTGCGACTGTTTATGTTCTCAGAAAAAACAGCATTTGTAATCGCTGCGGATGAGAGCATGATTCGATATGCAGTTAAAAAACATTTTCCTGATGCAATTAATGAGCATAAGATTAATGCAGGTGATACTTTTGCGAATAAGTACTTAGAAAAATTAATCCAGGTTCCATTTAGAATCCCGGCATTAGGTGAGGTGGAATCCTGTATTTACATAATGATTCTTATGGTAGGATCAGTTTTAACAGATGAAAATGAAAACTATAAAAAGTTGCGTGAAGAGGGCTTGTCGAGAATAAAAAAGCCTTGGAATGTTGAAATTTTTACAGTGGATGATGTAAAAGTAATTCTTGGAAATGATTATGAAAAATGTTCAGATGAAGTGCTGATTGCAACGCAGATATGCCATTTGTTAGCACAGCATACAGATGGGAATCCAAGAAAAATAAAGCGATTTATAAATATGCTGTTGTTACGCTATGAGATTGCAAAAAATAGGGGATTTGATGATGAATTAGAGCTTGCAATTTTAGCGAAGATGATGCTGGTAGAATATTATGAGTCGGATTTTTATAAAGCATTACCCAATCATTTAGACTCTGAAGGAAAATGGAATGAAATCCCTGAAATACTTGCTGATATAGAAGCGATGGCTGAAGATAAGAAAATGATAGAGTCAAAAGAGCAGTGGTATGACTTAAGTAGAATTTGGAAATGGCTTACAACAGAACCGGGGATTATGGATAAAGATTTAAGACCGTATTATTATGCTTGCAAGGAAAAAATTGACTATTTTTCTGGTGCAACTTCTAAGAATGACTTGTCAGAAATTGTTGACTTACTTTTCAGGGACGAAATGACCGTTGTTGGTCGTATTGATGATTTGAAAAATTTGACAAATCAAGAAGCAGAGCAAGTATTTGAAGTCATTGTTCAAAAAATTATGGAAAGAGGTCAATTTGAGACGAAACCAAAAGGAATTGATGGTGTGATTGTATTGGTGCAGAACAAGACGGAGCTTCGTGAAAATTTAGTTAACTTTATGGATACTATTCCAGCAGATAAGGCTGGTATATGGATTATACGAGGCTGGGATAAAGCTATTCCAAAGGATTGCGCCGAAAGAAAAGGCTTAGAGCGGTGTTTGGATAAATTAAAAACTAGCGGTACAGAAATTGTAAAAAATGCATTAAAGAATATGTGAGGTGATTAGCACATGGGAACATCAACACATAATGGAGGACAAAAAGGGGCTACACCTTTGGTGCCGTCATGGTTAGATCAACCAGATGCGAATGCGCCAAATGAGGTTGCTCCCGGTTCTGATAATACTCAAATCCCGCCGATTGGTGACGCGGATCGGTTTAGAGTACCGCGTGGGGATTTTACGAGGTACATAAATTCAGGAGGAAGAAATAGTGGCTTAGGTCGGAAAAGTGTTTCTAACTACATTAGGAATTCTTTGGGTGGTAGTTCAAATGCGACACGAAGGATGGGATCTGCCAGAAATAGTTCTGCTAGGTTATTAAATGTTGCAGGAGTGTTTGCTTCAGGTGGTGCGAGAGCTGTTGAACAATATCTTTCTATTGCAAACCTTTCCCGAAAAACCGCAAGTGATGCATTTATTGCTATTACTGATTTTATTTGTCCGGATGGAGGCCCGCAGGACGAAGGCATTGCAAGATCAGCATATATTTCTGCAATAGAAGAGTCACCGGAAATGGCTACAGTTAAATTTGAAGATTTAGCCTCAGAGCAGATTATGGTAATCGTAGAACGTACCATAGCAAATGCGATATTTAATAGAATTACAAATGATATCGGTAATAAAATCATATTGTTACCGCAGGAGCCAGCTGAATCAGACAGTTTAATTGCTCAAATGAAGGATTTTGTTAAAGGTTCTGTATCGGATGCAGTCACGAATCTGGAAATAAAGGCGGGAAATATTAGACAAGGAGATTCTTCAAAGATAGTGGATCAGGTATATAAGGCAGCATTTGATATTATGATAAGCGCAGGTGAAAATGAATGAATCGTTATGTATTAAGAGCAAAGTATGATATTGATAACATAGATTTTTGGAAAGACGGTGGGAGAATTGTGGTTGATATACCCATGCTTTCCGATGGAAAACTTAAATATGGTCTGAGTCATGTCAAAAAAAGATTACATAAAGAAAACGTGTATCCTTCAGAAATCGGATTTGATATTATGTCTTTAGCTACAATGGTCTATATGGCAGATACACGGATTGAAAGAGCAGTACATGGACAAGATTCTTGGACAAGAGAAATTGAATTGGAAATACCGGTATCGAATGTAGAAGTATGGAGCCCACAAATTTCTACAATTGAACGTATGTTAAAATTTCTTACAGGGGATTTATGGAAAATCTGTTTAACAAGCAGAAGATGGCAATTTAATAATCCGGAGGAAGTAGGCGAAAAATCGAATAAGTTTGATAAAGTATCATTATTCTCAGGTGGAATGGATAGCCTTATAAGTACCATTAATTTAATGGAAGAAAGGGAAAATACTTTATTAATTAGTCATGCAGGTGAAGGGCTTACCAAAAATGCACAAGAGAATATTGTGAATAAGTTAGACTTGCTATACCCAGATGTTTTACACACATGGTTGGATTTATGGATGGTATTTCCAAATAACTATATTCCAGAAGGCGGTAACGATAATAATACTAGGAGCCGGTCATTTCTTTTTATTGGTTATGGGATTTTTGCAATAACTGGTATGGATAATGTTAGTGAGTTAATGGTTCCAGAAAATGGGCTAATTGCTTTGAATGTACCACTGGATGAAACGAGAGTGGGTTCGTTTAGTACAAGGACAACACATCCATTTTATCTTTCGTTATGGAATAAACTGCTTTTGGGATTAGGGCTGAATATATCTGTAAAAAATCCTTATTGGGATAAAACAAAAGGGGAAATGGCATCAGAATGTAAAAGCAAAGATGCCTTATACGAGACAATGAAGTTATCCTTTTCATGTTCATCACCAGGGAAAGCCAGATGGAGAGGTTTGAGTCCGCAGCACTGTGGTTATTGTGTTCCTTGCATAATCAGAAGGGCAGCAATGCATAAAGCATTTAGGATGGATGAAACTATATATACTGAAACATCAATTTATGAAATGCAAAGTAAAAATGCAGAGGGAATAGGGATACAGTTGCGATCTTTCCAATATGCGATAGAAAAAATAAAAAGAAATCAGAACTGTGCTATGTTATATATACATAAACCTGGTCCATTGCCGCAGGATGAGGAATATCTGAGAAAATTAGCTGACACATATAAGCGTGGATTATTAGAAGTAAATGATTTTATACAGGACAGTTTAGCACAAGAGGATGAGTTTAATGATTTGTGATGCACATTGCCATTTGGATTTAATGGAGAATATGTTAGAATTTATAAATGAGATACAGAATTCCAACATGAGTTTATTTGCAGTCGGTACGACACCAAAGGCATATGATAGAGAAGTACAGTTTTGTAAAAATTCTCGTAATCTTTATGTGGGTTTAGGGATGCATCCTCAGCTGGTTTCAAGCGGATATGACGATATGTTGTTATTCGAATCGTTGGCTGCAAAGAGTCATTATATTGGCGAAATAGGATTGGATTTTAGCAAGGGATATATTCATACAAAAGATTTACAAATTAAAGTATTTCGAGAAATTATAGAACTTTGTGAACGATATGGAGAAAAGATAGTGTCTATTCATTCTCTTAAATCAGCTGGTACGGTACTTGAAATTTTACAGGAGTATAAAAAGAAAGGAAACAACAAGTATATTTTGCATTGGTTTACAGGATCGATTTCGCAGGTAGAAAGAGCAATAGAATTAGGGTGCTATTTTTCAATTAATCCTAATATGCTAAAAACAAAATCAGGGTTAGAAATTATAAAAAGAGTGCCTGTTACTCGTATTTTATTGGAAACAGATGCGCCGTTTGCTATTAAATTTAAACATTTATATGAGATAGAAAAAAAACTAAGAAGTACAACTTTAGAAATATCGAACCTAGTCGGTAAGGATATAGATGAACTAATAAATAAAAACTCAAGAGAAGTGTTCAGATACTAGAATTTAATTTGACTTTTTCTCGTTTTTGAGCAATTACTACCGTAAAAAGGAGTGATTGCCAATGAC
This sequence comes from Mediterraneibacter agrestimuris, assembly GCF_943193195.1. Classification (GTDB taxonomy): domain Bacteria; phylum Bacillota; class Clostridia; order Lachnospirales; family Lachnospiraceae; genus Schaedlerella; species Schaedlerella agrestimuris. Next base: position 77,527 of record NZ_CALPDG010000010.1, read on the forward strand.
GGAAGAACAGAAACAGGAAGTTGAGAGATTACGAAGGTTAGGCTGGGGATACAGGACGATAGCTACTGTACTTAACGTTACCAGAGATCAGGTTCGGTGTTATTGTAGAAAAATCGGACTGGATGGCTACAGGCATGGAAAAATTACGGAAAAACCAGAACCACCTGTAATTCGCGGCGATGGTATCATAACATGCAAAAATTGTGGTGCATTTTTGGAACAGCCGATAGTAGGAAGGAAAAGAAAGTTCTGCTGTGAACAGTGTAGAAGGGAATGGGACAATCATAATCTCGTATCTAAAATTTATGGGCATAAATGTATTTACTGTGGGAAGATTTTTAAGAGCAAAGCATCCAGACAGAACTATTGCAATAGGGAATGCTATAAGCGTGACCGTTTCTGTAGAGAAGAAGATGCAGAGAAAATCGGTCTTTACTTGAAGGAAGGAAAACGTCCGGAAGTAGTTCCTGGCTGGGTGATAAAACTGTTAGTAGATGAGGTGGAACAGGAGAAAAAATGATTTCTTAACGAGAAATAGAACCTTCAAATGACGGGGTTCAAGGGTGTTCATGCTCTGTGAAAGGTGGGTTCAAATCTTGTTTTATAGAAAAAAATAGGGGTATGTTTCGCCTTATAGTATAAGAAATAACTTTCACCGCATGTGGAGACGGTTGTTCTTTTGTCCAGAAAAACTCCGGATGATACGATAGAGGTCGACTTGAATTTAGATGAGTTGGACGCAACCTCTGCAGAAACAAAGGCTACTTACGAAGAAATCAAGAAATATGTAAAAGAGAAATATCAGTTAAAAGTGTCTAATCTATATATTTCACAGATTAAAAGAAAGTGCGGAATAGAAGTCGGAATCAATTACAATCTTCCGAAATCAGAAAATCCGAAAGTTCCACAATGCCCACCGGAAAAAGAAAGAGCTATTCGGGATGCATTGGAACATTTTCAGATGGTTTCATAAAAAGAATATATGTGAAGCAATAGAAGCGGTCAGAAGTTGCTTTCTGATCGCTTCTTTATATGGGGACTTTATTCTTTGTCCTCTTGGCTTTTTTGGGAACTATCATGGAGCGCATCAAGTTCTTCTTCCAGTTTATAAATTCGGTGATGCTGATAACAGATTACTCCGGGAAATCCGGCAGCTATGATAAAAGACAGTAATAGTATTTTTAAAGTGTCCCACCGGGTTTCTATTCCGCTCATTGAAAATCCACCTACCAAATTGCAGAACAGGATATAAAAATATCCGCAGAAAAATCCAATATAGCCCAGTGCAGATAATAGTTTTCTGAGTTTTTTGTGCATAATCATCTCACTCCTTGTAATAGTAATTCTAGCGAATTTCTCGCTAGAATTCAATAGCGAATATTCCGCTAATGTATGATGAGGATAAGAGGTGGAAGCTATGTATCGGAGAATCAGAGATTTAAGAGAAGATGCTGATCTTACTCAGAAACAGATGGGTGAGATATTAAATTGCAGTCAGCGTATATACAGTAATTATGAGTGTGGCGATGTGGATATTCCAACATCGGTGTTAATCAAATTAGCGGAATTTCATAAAACCAGTATTGATTACTTGCTGGAACTTACGGATGAGAGACGTTCTTATCCCAGAAAGAAAAGTGAGAAGTAAAAAACAACCCAGATACGAAAAATCTGAGTTGTTTTTTTGTGAGCGGTAGTGCCGGGAGATTTATTATCTTTCCCAGTCTTTGTGGCGTTTCGGTGTCCGGGGCTGTCTGTTTAAGGCAGATTCTTTTTTGTGAAGTCTTTGCAGGACAGAGTGTAAGGATTCCGTTTCCTGCAATTCAGAATTGATGAGCTTTTCCGCTCTTAGTAGCGTATCGTTTCTGAAAGCTGACTGGAAGGTTCCCTCTAAACGATCTTTCACTTTCTGCATATTTTCCGGTCTTAGTTTTTCCCGTTCTTCCAGTACAGCATCCATATCTTTCGGTGAAATTTTTTCTTTGGTTTCCAGAAAATTCAGAGTACCCTTTTCTTTTTGTTTATCTAAAGAAACTAACTGATCTTTCAGACGTTTCTGTGTATCCTGCATTTTTTCTATCTTGTGTTCGATCGTTTTCACATCGGAATCACTGCGACAATCAAAACAGGAGAGCAGATATGCTTTCCGACTTTTTAACTCTTCGATTTCTTCTGTAAGAGCAGAGATTTGTTGATTGAACTGCCGGATTTGTAAAAACTTCAGAGGACTACAGAGTTTCTTTTCAGCCTGTAAAGATTTTTTCTCTGAGCTTTTTACTACTATTTTGTTCTGAACAGATTTATATTCTTTTACAAGCGGGACAGCTTTATCTAATACTTCTGACATAGCACTTTGCTGTGAAGTATCATGGAGAATATGATATTGGAGTGTTACCAGACGGCTTCTCAGGGATTCCAGGGCGGATGCAATGGCGGGAATGCTTTCTTTCAGGGCTTTCGTAAGTTTCTGAACCTGTACTTTTAATTCTTTCAGCAAACGGTTGTCTTCTTTGATCTGACGGTTTAAAGCACAGCGTGTAGATGGGATTCCCATTGCTTCCAGATTACGGGCATGATAGCCCTCGTGGATGGTGGGCTGTTCTTCCAGTCCCCGGTCTGCGTTGCTCCTGCAGTCAATACGAGCCGAAAGACAATGTTGCTGCAGGGAAAGGTTCACCGCATCTTCCCAGCTTTTTCTCCAGCATAGAAGTTGTTTTTCGCTGTTCCATGCTTCGGAAATAGGGTTCTGGCGTCCATATCTGGTGCTTTTTGGGGATTTCGATGTTCTGGTATAGTCTGGATGATTTTGCGCCTCAGAGGGCGTTAAATAGGTTTTTTTCTTTCCAGATTGATACGGATATTGTTTCTCCCAACCCTCCTGTTTTGCTGCCAGGAATTCCTCGGCAGTAAATCCCTGTTCTTCGGAACCACGGCGGCAGAGATATTCTTTCTGTGTTTTTGCCTGCCAGTGTCCGGCCTGATCCAATGGTCTGACGGTCAGCAGGATATGAGCGTGGGGATTGTGACCGTCTGTGTCATGGATACTGACATCGGCACACATTCCTTTGGAAGTACATTGTTCCTGAATGAATTGCCGGAGTATCTGCTTCCAGTCAGACAATTCCAATTCTATGGGGAGTGCAACAATCAGTTCTCTTGCCAGACGGCTGTTCTTGGCTTTTTCAACGGTTTCCACGGCGTCCCACAAAGTCTGGCGGTCTTTCCATTGGGCAGGTGCGGTATCGGATAAAAAGATTTCACTATACTGACATCCCCGTTTTCGGGTGTAGTCGTGGGTAATACCGTCATAGTCGTTATAAAGCCGTGAACAGGAAGCGTAAGCTGCGGCGGCTACAACAGAGCGTCCCGTTCCACGGCTGATGATCTTGACTTCTAAATGGTAAATAGCGATAAGCATTCCTCCTTTTGATACAGAATAATGAGGCACAAATAACTGCGAAAAGCTGCCGGTGGCAGGTTTTGCAGACAGCCTGCGGTGGAATATCCGTGACTGTAACTGACAATTAGCAGGAGCAGTATTCTGGATTGCAGGGACAGAACAGGCAGGCTGTACAGTCGATTGCGTTTACGGAAACGACTGGCTCTCGGCAGAGCGCACATGCCCCAGAGGGGTTACCACCGCCCGACTTATCGGGTGGTGAGTAAGTGCGCCCTTCGGGATGAGAAATTGCTGATGTCAACTAGTGTCAGATTCTTTTGAAACGGTTTAACAATTCCTGTCTGATCTGCGACGGCTCCATTGTCTGGAATTCCGGGAAGATGCTCTCCAAAACGGCACCCTCCTGAATCAGCCTGCGTGTCCGGGCATTTCGCTCTTTCACACGGTTCCGTGCCTGTGCTTCCTCTGCTCTGTGTCTTGCCTGTAATAATTCTTTTCTGATTTCTGTTTGTGTTTTTTTATCTGTCATATTGGTCTCCTTTCTATGACCGTTTCCAGTCAGATTTTTAAGCAAGTAGTTTTCGGGCTTCTGACATATTAGCTACAGCGTTCAGTTCCCGGATATTCTGGTTGTTGATCTTTAGTGGGACACAACGCTCCAGAATCCGGTCATAGATCCTGCTGTGTGCTAAATCTTCCGGATGTTTTAATTCTTCCAACGTCAGATTTGTTGTAATGATCATAGGTTTCATACTGCGGTAACGGCTGTCGATTACATGGAAGACCTGTTCTAAAGCAAACTCGGAATTTCGTTCCACACCCAGATCATCAATGATCAGCAGGCTGTACTGATTTAAACTATTGATAAATTCATTCCGATCCTGCGGATATATTCCGGTCAGGGAATTTAAGATTTTGGCGAAGTTCGTCATGAGTACGGGAACCCCTTTATCTAGCAGAGCGTTTGCAACACAGCCTGCAAAAAAGGATTTCCCAGTGCCGACATCACCCCAGAGCAGCAGCCCCATGGCCTTGGATTTCATTTCCTCCCAGTGAGTAACATAATTTTTTGCCTTTTCAATTTCCGGGTTGATACCGTTATCGTGAGCAAAAGTGAATTCTCTTAAAGCCGGGTCTTGCAGACCGCTGGATTTCAGCCGGGAGATGTGTTCCAGAAATTCCTGGTGTTTTCGTTTTGCTTCTTTTTTTTCATATTGTTCCTGCTGGCATTGGCAGCGGATGATCGGAAACATGATTTCTCCTAAAAATTCTATCTTTTTCTGCCGTGGGGTGTGGCACTTGGAACAGTAGATCAGACCGTCCGTTTCGCTGATATATTCATCTTCTAAAGGCTGCCGGGGAGAAAGGTTCGGCAGTAGGTTTTGTGGTTTTATCATAGGCTTTCATCCTCCTTACATTCATAATGGCGTTTTACTGAATCATTATTTTTCTTCTCTTTATTATTAGGGGACAGTTTTCTGACTGTCTGGCGGACAGAATTCTGTCTGTCAAAGGGACGGTTTTCTGACTGTCTAACAGACAGTTTTTCTTCTGTCTGTGTTGAAAAATCAGCCGGGACTTTTACATAAATCCGGTTGGGATTCCCGGTTCCCTGACGAGCACGACAGATAAGGTCTACTTGTTCCAAAGCACTCAGAGAAGTTTTGATGGTTGTCTGGCTTTTGCGAAGTGTTGCTGCCATATCTTCAATGGTGAAATAGGAGAACACATGACCTTTTTTATCAATCCAGCCGTCATTTTTTTGTGATAATCTTGCCCGGTTTAAAAGCACCATATAGAGCAGTTTTGTGGTTTCGGAGAAATCACAGTCCAGAAGAAAACTGGGAAATGCCATATATGGCGGTAGAGTACTGTTTGCAGTAAGAAAGGTTGTCATGCACTCACCTCCCCTCAGATGACGAACACTTATCTATTGCAGTATTTTTCATCTGTAACAGGACTTCCTCTTTGTGTTTTCATAAAAAATCCTCCTTTCCGATAATCTTTTGTGCGGGATGTTTCGCACAGGATTAGTTTATTGAAAAGAAGGGGGAATGGCATTGAGCCGGGATTGAGTGAGAATTGAGTTACAATGAACTTTCAAATATAAACAGGAATAGTTACAACGAAAAAACGGGTGTATAATCAGGTTAGTAAATATTATTTATTAATCACATCTATTTATGGATTGACAACAGTGAAAAAATAAAGTAAACTAAAGTTAGTTAAAGCTAATTAAAAAACGGCTTATGTTTAGACAATGGGATAGGTTTATAAAATTATAGAAACGTACATCTGATGTTTTTAATGAAAGCAAGGTGTGCATATTTTTTTCACATGAATTAGTTAAAACTAACTATTAATAAAGAAAACTTACTGGGTAGAGCAGATTCATTTTCAGAAAAGATGTTTAAGGAGAAGTGAAAGAAAATGTCAGAGGAAATGTTAGTATGCCATTGTTCACCTACGTTAGCAGGACTGAAAACGGGAAGTCTTTTTTCATGCCCTTATAGTTCACAAAAGGTGATCATAAAAGAAATACGTGAATTTAATCAAAAACTGACACAGAAAGGGATCCGTATTATCCCGGTTCGCATATCAGACAAACGGATGCTGGTTTATGTCTATCGTCCAGAAAAGTTAAAAGAAGATTTTTCTGATGAGAAAACTCAGATCATATTGAAATGTAAGGGATATGATTGTACGAATCCATCACAGTGCATCTGCAGACTGATTCAAAAACTGCAGAGTAACCCAGACTTTCCGCATGAAATAGGTTTATTCTTAGGATATCCGGCAGAGGATGTAAAAGGATTTATTGAGAATAAGGCGGCCTGCAGCAAATGTTCTGGGTGTTGGAAGGTGTACGGGGATGAACAGGCCGCGAGGATTCTGTTTAAAAAATATAAAAAATGCACAGAAATTTATTGCAGGAGATGGAAAAGTGGCGTGGCTGTTGAACAGCTTACGATTACTATATAATCACAAACTTCAGAAAGGAAGGTAAAAATCATGAGTAAAATTGCAGTAGTTTATTGGAGTGGCACAGGAAATACAGAAGCCATGGCAAAGGCAGTACTGGAGGGCGCGAAGGAGAAGGGGGCAGAGGTTGTATTATTAACTCCGGATGAATTTGATGTTTCTATGATGGATTCTTATGATGCGATCGCTTTTGGATGCCCGGCAATGGGAGCAGAAGTATTGGAAGAAGAGGAATTTGAACCGATGTTTGCTTCTTGTGAATCAAAACTTTCAGGAAAAAGAATTGCACTGTTTGGCTCTTATGGCTGGGGAGATGGAGAGTGGATGAGAGACTGGGAGACAAGATGCAAAGAGGCGGGAGCTGTCTTGATTTGTGAAAGCGTGATCTGCAATGAAATGCCCGATGATGAGGGGATTCAATCCTGCAAAGCGTTGGGTGAAAATCTGGATTAATAAATATTGGGGAATGCTGCGAGAAAAGATTTTAATCAGTTAATAGCAGCGTTCCCATAATACGATTTAGAACGCAACCGATGATCAAGAACGGATGATTTTGTAGATATCTGCTATCGGAGCGTTTTATGAATATATTAAAAATGGGAGGTTGGGTATGAGTGTTGTTATTGTAGGCGGGCATGATAGAATGGTCTGTCAGTACAAAAAAGTTTGTAAAAGTTTTAATTGTAAAGCGAAAGTCTTTACACAGATGTCTGCAACTTTAAGTAAACAGATTGGGAATCCAGATTTGATTGTACTGTTCACGAATACGGTTTCCCATAAGATGGCCCGGTGTGCAGTGGAGGAGGCGGAACGCTGCAATGCGGATGTAGTGAGATGCCATACAAGTAGCAAAAATGCGTTACAGGAGATTCTTGGAAGTATCTGTATGTAGCGAAATTTTTTTATATATTAAGAATAGATATTGTTTTTGTGAGTTGATAGAGGTATAGGTTATGTCTTTTTTTCAAAATACTTGTAAGCCAAAAGGAATCGGCGGCAAAATTATGGTTCATATGATGAATACTGGTCATTCATCTATGGCTGAATGGGGATTTACACATATGGAAATTCAAAGCGATAATGTATGTCTGGATATTGGATGTGGCGGTGGGGCAAATGTCAGAAAGTTATTAGAAAAAAGTCCGTATGGCAGAGTGGTTGGCATTGATCATTCAGAAATCAGTGTAGAAAAAAGCAAAAAAATCAATAAAGCATGGATAGAAAGTAAGCGTTGTGAAATCCTGCAGGGCGATGTCATGAAACTTCCTTTCAGAGATGAGACTTTTGATGTAATTACTGCGTTTGAAACAATATATTTTTGGCCGGATATCTGTGAGGCTTTTAAGCAGGTGCATAAAATTCTGAAAATTGGAGGAACTTTTATGATCTGCAATGAATCAAATGGTGAAAATCCAAGGGATGAAAAGTGGACGAATATAATACAGGGGATGAAAATTTACAATTCTGAGCAAATAAAAAAATTTTTGGAGGATGCTGGTTTTACAGGCGTAAAAGTAGATAAAACGAAAAAAGGGTGGATTTGTGTGGTGGTGAAAAAGTTATGAAAAACAAAAGAAAACGGTGGTATTTATTGTGGTTTGTAGGCTCATTGATATGGATGATAAATTTTTTTGACAGTTTCGGAAAAGACGGACTTGATTTGGGGGTAAGCATGCAACTTTTAGCCGCAATACTCTCCTTTGCAGCAGGTATTGTTGGGCATATTCGATATGAAAAACACGATATAGATCAATAATACAATACTAAATATGGAGAATGAAAAGATTATATGAATAAAACCGGGAAAATATAAAATTCCCGATTTTAAAATGCTATTTAGTCTACAGTTGGAAAAAATTATTTGATATGCTTTTTGATTGCTTCAAAGCTTTCAGAACTGATGACATGTTCTATCTTACATGCATCCTGTGAGGCAATATCTGGATCAACCCCCAGACGTTCCAGCCAGGAAGAAAGAAGAACATGGCGTTCATAAATTTGTGTAGCTATTTCTTTCCCAGATTCAGTTAAATTGATATATCCTTCCGGAGATACCGTGATATGTCCGCTTGTGCGCAGCTTCTTCATAGCCACACTTACGCTAGGTTTTTTAAAGTCTAATTCTGTAGCGATGTCCACAGAACGAACAACAGGACGTTTTTTGCTCAATATTAAAATAGTTTCCAGATAGTTCTCACCAGACGGATTTATATACATAGATTGTCACCTCTTATATCATTCGGAGTCTTTTATAAAAATTGCATAATTATTATATCATAATTCGTGGCATTCAGCCAGATATATTTATAAAATAGCATCAAATAATTATTGACAACTTACAGGAATTAGAATATACTAACAATATCGAATGAGAAAAAATTTTAAGCATAATTGTAAAAATTGCTACAAGGAGCGAGTGGATATGAATTTAGCAGAAGCCAAAGAAGGAGAAGAATATATCATTAAGGAAATTTTGACAGATGATGAAGAACTGACATCTTTTCTGTTTTCTCTTGGGTGTTATAGTGGTGAACCAATTACAGTGGTTTCTCATCTGAAGGGTGGCTGTGTAGTTTCCATTAAGGATGGGCGTTATAATATTGATACTGATCTGGCGAAAGCCATTTCAATATAATAAAAATGGTGGTTTTCACTATTTTTTTGCATAGTAGTTAGTATGCGCTAATAAAAATAAGATGCGTATAACAAAGGCATCAAAAGGAGGAGAATTATGAGGATTGCTTTTGCAGGGAATCCAAACAGTGGAAAGACGACCATGTACAATGCACTTACCGGCAGGAATGAACGTGTCGGGAACTGGGCAGGCGTTACGGTCGAAAGAAAAGAAAGTCCGATCAGGAAAGGTTATTATGACGGTACAGAGGAGTTGATTGCGGTAGATTTACCGGGTGCTTATTCTATGTCTCCTTTTACATCGGAGGAAAGTATTACCAGCGGATATGTCAAAAATGAAAAACCAGATGCGATCATTAATATCGTAGATGCTACAAACCTGAGCAGGAGTTTGTTTTTCACCACTCAGCTTTTGGAATTGGGGATACCGGTAGTTGTTGCATTGAATAAAAGTGATATTGTCAATAAGAAACAGACACAGATTGATGAAAAACTTTTGTCTGAAAAGCTGGGCTGTCCGGTAATCAAGACGATTTCCACTTCTTCCGGACATGAAGGACTCAAAGAGACTGTAAGTGCTGCGGCTGCATTAAGAGGAAAAGCTCAGAAAGCACCTTATGTGCAGGCGGATATTGATTTCAAAGATAAAACGGCAGTAGAAGCGGCTGACAGAAGGCGTTTTGAGTTTGTAAACGGTATTGTGAAACAAGTAGAAAAACGAAAAGTATTTACAAAAGACAAAAACGTACAGGATAAGATTGACAGCATCATCACTCATAAGATTATCGGTATTCCGATTTTCGCAGCAGTTATCTTCCTTGTGTTCTACATATCCCAGACAACACTTGGTACATGGATCGCAGACTGGCTGGTGGCATGGATCGAGACTTTCCAGGGATGGGTCGGCGGACTGATGGAAAATGCAAACCCGCTTCTGTATGCACTCCTTGTAGATGGTATCATCGGTGGCGTTGGTGCAGTTGTCGGTTTCCTTCCGCTTGTTATGGTCATGTACTTCTTAATTGCATTATTGGAAGATTGTGGATACATGGCAAGAGCTACAGTAGTTCTGGATCCGATTTTTAAGAGAGTAGGGCTTTCCGGTAAATCTGTCATTCCTATGGTCATTGGTACAGGATGTGCGATTCCGGGCGTTATGGCTTGCCGTACAATCCGTAACGAAAGAGAACGTCGTACCACAGCGATGCTTACACCATTTATGCCATGTGGAGCTAAAATCCCAGTGATTGCTCTTTTTGCAGGTGCATTCTTTGCGGACGCATGGTGGGTTTCAGCAACTATGTATCTGGTGGGTATTCTCTTAGTTTTGCTTGGAGCTTTACTTGTGAAAAAGATTACAGGACAAAAATACAGAAAATCTTTCTTTATTATTGAACTTCCGGAATATAAGTTTCCAAGCTTGAAAAGGGCATGCGGCTCTATGCTGGAGCGAGGAAAAGCATATATCGTAAAAGCAGGAACGATCATTCTGGTATGCAATACGGTGGTACAGATCATGCAGAGCTTTAACTGGCAGTTCCAGCTTGTAGAAGAAGGTGCAGAAGGGACATCTATTTTGGCATCCATTGCCCATCCGTTTGCGATTTTGTTCATACCGCTTGGATTTGGAGTGTGGCAGCTTGCAGCAGCGGCAGTGACAGGTTTTATCGCAAAAGAAAACGTAGTTGGGACGCTTGCAGTAGTTTACGGTATCACAAACTTAATAGATACAGATGAACTGGCGTTGGTTGGAAGTGGGAATGAAGTAGCAACTGTTATGGGACTGACAAAGGTAGCAGCTCTTGCTTATTTGATGTTTAACCTTTACACACCACCTTGTTTTGCAGCTCTTGGAGCGATGAATTCAGAAATGAAGAGTGGAAAATGGCTGCTTGGAGGAATCTGTCTTCAACTTGCAACAGGGTATACCGTAGCTTTTGGTGTATATCAGATTGGTACATTGATCACAACAGGATCTTTTGGCACCGCATTTATTCCGGGACTTATCGCAGTTATTGTATTTGCTTTGATTATTCTCTGGAGAATCCGTAAGTCAGATAAAGAGTTTGCTTCAGAATACAGCCTGCATTCTGTAAAATCATAAAGGATAAAAGTTATAGCAGACGGTGGACAGAGAAGAAGTACTTTGTCCACCATTTTTATTAGAAAAGGATGTGAAATGCTCTATGGAAAATATGATAGCAGTTCTTGTTATTGTAATCTTAGTAGGGAGTGCAGCTGCATATCTTATTAAGGCAAAAAGAAGCGGAGTGAAATGTGTTGGATGTCCAGCGGGAGGAAATTGCAGCAGCAAAAATAAAAAGAAAAAAAAGAAATTGACGGGTCCGGTCATCGCAAAGAAAACCATGTTTATTACAGGAATGCATTGTGAACATTGTGTACAAAGTGTGACAGATAGCTTGAATCGGATTGATGGAGTCTCCGTCAGAGTAGATCTTAATAAAAGTTGTGCTGAGATATCCCTTGACCGTGAAATAGGGGAAGATATCCTGATCTGCGCAGTAGAAAAAGCAGGGTTTTTAGTTGAGTCTATTCAAAGCTAGACCGTGGTATTTCATATGGGAGAAAGCGGGTATGAACGGTGAAAAAGAAAGTATTATTATAAAACTGAAAGAAAATGGCTGCAGAATTACAAAGCAGCGTAAAATGATTTTAGATATTATCCTGGAAGACAGGTGTTCCAGCTGCAAGGAAATTTATGCCCGGGCGGTGAAACTTGACCAGAGCATTGGGATGGCAACCGTTTACCGTCTGGTAAAGGAATTGGAGAATATCGGGGTGCTTAGCAGAGAAATCGTATATAAGTAGCCTGCAAATGACAAAATTTATCAATAAGGACTGTTAGAATTGACTATCTTAAATGAAAGTTGTTACTATGAAAAAATAAACAGAGTCTTATAGAAAAGGAAGTGATGTGGTTGTGAAACAACATAGGTTTTGGGCGTGGGCGTCCGTCTTTTGCTTTTTGATGGTATTCTATACAGGCTATAAACACAAATAATCAGGAGGTACATAGGATGTTTAGTGATTCTACTTTGAAAAAAATCGGATGTTTTGTAGGAGGAGTCGTATTTGGGACTGCGGGTGTAAAGCTCCTTTCCAGTAAGGACGCAAAAAAAGTATATACAAACTGCACTGCGGCTGTACTGCGGGCAAAAGACTGTGTTATGAAGACTGCTACAACAGTGCAGGAGAACGCAGAGGATATCCTTGCAGAAGCACAACAGATCAATGAAAAGCGTGCACAGGAAGAGGCAATGCAGGTGCAGGAAGATGATGTTCAGGAGGATGGTGCGTCTGAACAGGAAGAAAACGAATAGGTAAAAGATGAGATTTCTTATCAAGCATGAAGTACAGGGCCGTCTCCGTATCCACGTTATCCGAAACCGAATGACATGTACGGAGGCGGATGTTCTTTGCTGGGCTCTTGAAAAACAGAAAAGTGTTATAAAGGTCAAAGTATATGAGCGCACCGCAGATGCTGTGATCTATTATACAGGGGACAGAGAAGAACTGATCCATAAATTAAAAAAGTTTCATTTTGAGAAAGCAGATGTTCCGGATAATGTATTATCAAGTTCAGGGCGTGCTTTAAATTCCGCATACAGGGAAAAGCTGATAGCAAAAACATTGCTCCATTATGGAGGGAAATTGCTCTTGCCAAATTCGGTGAGAAAAATATGGCTTACTTTTAAAGCGGTCCAATATATCGGAAAAGGGATTCGATGTCTGGCCAGACGGAAGATAGAGGTGCCGGTATTAGATGCTACAGCGATTGGCGTGTCCGTGCTGCGAGGAGACTTTAATACTGCCGGTTCTGTCATGTTTCTGCTGGGAATTGGAGAATTGCTGGAGGAATGGACACATAAAAAGTCTGTAGGAGATCTGGCACGCAGCATGTCTTTAAACATAAAGAAAGTATGGCTGAAAAGAGAGGAGCAGGAAGTTCTTGTTCCGGCATCCGATATTTTGCCGGGTGACAGAGTGATCGTACACATGGGCAATGTAATCCCATTTGATGGAGAGGTGTCTTGCGGAGAAGGAATGGTGAACCAGGCATCTTTGACCGGAGAATCTCTTCCGGTACGAAGAACTGAGGGTCAGTCCGTATATGCAGGAACCGTTTTGGAGGAAGGAGAGTTGGAAATCACAGTCAGGGCTGTATCAGGTGCTACCCGGTTTGAAAAGATTGTGACTATGATTGAAGACTCAGAAAAGTTGAAATCCAATCTGGAAAGTAAGGCAGAGCATTTGGCGGACCGTCTGGTACCATATACGCTTCTGGGGACAGGGCTTGTCTGGGCTGTCACACGCAATGTGACAAAAGCTCTTTCTGTTCTTATGGTGGATTTTTCCTGCGCATTGAAGCTGGCTATGCCGATTTCTGTCCTTTCTGCAATACGGGAAGCCGGACAGAATGGAATTACCGTAAAGGGTGGGAAGTATCTGGAGGCTGTGGCAGAGGCAGATACCATCGTATTTGATAAGACCGGTACGCTGACAAAGGCGAAACCAACTGTAAAAGAAGTCATTGTGTTTGGCGATTATCCTGAACCGGAAGCTCTGCGGATTGCTGCCTGTCTGGAAGAACACTTTCCACATTCCATGGCAAAAGCTGTCGTGGATGCTGCAAAGAGAAGAAGTCTGTATCATGAAGAAATGCATTCAAAAGTGGAGTATATTGTAGCCCATGGTATTTCCTCCTATATAGAAGGAAAGAAGACCATAATAGGGAGCAGTCATTTTGTGTTTGAGGATGAAAAGTGCCGGATACGTCCGGAATATCAGGAACGGTTTGATACGCTTCCTGAAGAATACTCTCATTTGTTCCTTGCCATTAACGGAGAATTAGTTGCTGTAATCTGTATTGAAGATCCTCTCAGGGAAGAAGCCGGGGAGATGGTAAGATTTTTGAAAGAAGAAGGTGTTTCCAAGATCGTCATGATGACGGGAGACAGTGAACGTACTGCAGCATCTATTGCGAAACGAGTGGGAGTGGATGAATATTATTCCGAAGTACTTCCGGAAGATAAGGCAGGATTCATTGAAAGAGAGAAAGCGGCAGGAAGAAAAGTAGTGATGATCGGTGACGGAATCAATGATTCGCCAGCGCTTTCAGCAGCAGATGCGGGAATTGCAATCAGTGATGGAGCAGAACTTGCGCGAGAGATCGCAGACATTACGATTGCTGCTGAGGATCTGCGGGAAATCGTAGTACTGAAACGTTTGTCTAATGCGATGATGCACCGTATTCAGGGGAATTACAGGGGGATTGTCGGTATTAATGCAATGCTGATTGCACTAGGAGTGGCAGGAATTATTCAACCAACGACCTCTGCGTTACTACATAATACTTCTACTTTAGCTATCAGTTTGAAGAGTATGGGAAATTTATTGCCGACTAATTAATATAAAATATTCATATTGTTATAAGTTTTAATGTCTGAATAGTTTGATTTGTAGACTATTCAGACATTTTTAGTAGAGCTCAATAATTGTTGTCCAATTTGTATTCCAGCATTGATATACAATTCTTGTATTTGTTGGTATTTATTATCGATAGCTTCCGGTTCAGATTCCCATACTATTTCATAGATTGCCATAGCTTTTTTGAGATGGGAGGTAGCCTGTTCTATATCAGCCTGTACCAGATAGGCAGTTCCCATAGCTTCCTGAATAATGGCATAGTCCAGACACTGATCGGAATTGTATTCTTTTACCAGCCGGGCACATTTGCGTAAGGAGGATAATCCACGAGACGCTTCACTGGTATCTGTAAGGAGAGCTGCATAGTTGCAGATTTGAACAATACTGTCATTCATATAGAGAAGCTGGTATTGTTCTAATAAGCTGATTCCCTGCTCCATAGCCTGTTTTGCCAGTTCGGTATTTCCCTGCTGGTGATATAGTCCACCCAGATTTCCATATAGATTTGCGGCGAGGTGGGCGTTTTCAGGTGTAACAGGAGAAAGCAAAGACATCGCTTCTTTTTCCAGCTTTACGGCTTTTCCAATATTTCTTTCAAGGGTAGCTTTATAGTCCAGTAATAATGCCCGGTCAGACACGGTTCCGATAGAAGTGTCTTCCAGCAAAGAAGATAGTTCACGCAGGATTCTTTGCATACCATTTTCTTCGTGGTATTTTTCCATATATGGGAAAACATCTTCTAAGAATAATAAATAACCAGAAATATCATCTTTAGTTGTTTTTGTAATAATGTTTTCAACGGTTTGGAAAACAAGTCTGTAGTAGGAAATATCATTGCCGTGTAAAAGGCAGATGTTTTGCAGACTTTCCAGTAAAGGGAAACAGGTTTTTACAGACGGCTGCATATCTGCAACAGCGATTTCCTGTATCATGGGATGCAGTACAATGGTTCTTCCGGTTTTTGGCTGAATAAATCCCATTTCAATTAAATCATTTACGGCATTCAAATCCGGTAAATTCAGCCATGCAGCAAATCTTCGTGCCGGAATACCGGTTAAAGGAATCAGGCACAGACATCTCATTACATTTTGTTGAGTTTCAGAAAGCTGATATAGAGAGAATAAAGTATGTATGTGTCCATAGTAGGTTTCTTTGCTGCTTTGCCCGTCTTTTATAATATTGATTTTATCAGTTGCATCAAGAGCGACATTTTCTTCCAACAATTTTTTTAAGAGCATTTCTGGTTCCAATATTCCGGTTTCCAGTAAGCGTGATGCCAGTTCTACAGCGAGCGTATGGGCATGGACAGCTTCTATGATCTGTTCTATGACATCAGATTTTTCTTCTGTGTCGGAGAAAAATTTTCCTGCAAGTTGCAGAAGCGTTGTTTTATCGGAAATTTCTTCCAACAGCATACAGGAATGTCCGTCCAGACGGCTTCTGGTAGTAAATAATATCTGACAGCGGTATTTGAGTATGACCGAAAGAAAACTGTCCTGCATGGAAGTGGCGTTGAAATTATCTACAATCATCAAAGTATCTTCTTTGAGAGAACGCAGAAAACGGTTGTGTTTTCGGAAGCGTTCTTCATCAGAATCCTGCGGAAGATCATCCGCAAAATCCATGTCTGTAATATCCTGTTTTAAATCACCGCTGTAGGTGAGATACAGGATATTGGTATATTCTTTCTTATACTGCAGGGCATAAGCCTTTGCCAGTTCACTTTTCCCGATTCCGGCAATTCCAGATAAAAATACTTTACTCTCTTTTTCCAACAGAGAATGCAGCACTTCGATTTCTTCAGAACGTCCACAAAAATGCCTGCATGGACGGGGAACGTCATTTCCCATTACAAAATCTGTTAAGACAGGAGAAAGATTTCCGGCGGCTAATAATTTCTTGGTTCGTGTGTCACGTTTCACAAAATTCCGTTCCATTCCGAAACACAGAACCCTTGTTATGAAAATATGTATGGTGTCTATATCAGCGGGAGAATAAGAACAGATTAGTTCCTGTTTTTTTGGCTCTGAAATAGATGTATCCTGTAATACTAACTCATATAATTCTTTTGCTGCCATAGCAGAATCATACATCAGAGGAATAATATGTCGCTGAATGTTTCCTGCCAATTCTAATTGATGTTCTTTATCTAAAAAGTAGGTTACGATCCGGGGACTTACTTTTGCCTGTCCTGTCATCCAACGGCAGACCTGTCCATTGTCAAAATCAAAGTCTATGGCTTCATCGCTGCACATAAACGTGTCAAATAACAGATAGGTAAAATCTATTTGATTCATTCCTTTATCTTCGCTGATATAACGGCGAATGATCGTCATAATCGAACCAAAATCACATCTTTCCAAATAGAATCCCCTCCTGTTCTGTAAAATACTCAATTTCCGCTCAATCTATGCTCAATGAGTTTCTTATGAAATTCCATTAAACTGACATCAGGCTGAATGGAGTTGGTCTAATAGAAATTATAGCACAAATTCCAGATCAGCTAAAGAGTACCGCCGAAAAATGTGTGGTGACAAGAAATATCGGTTTGGAAGGAGGAGCTATGGCACACACAGTTGAATTTGAACGATGTGTTGATTTTCTTGCCAGAATGATAGAAAAATATGGCAGTGAGCTCCTTCAGGAACTGAATGGATTACCGGAGGAGGACAAAGCAGAAGATAACTGCCAGCAAGAGCAGGAACAGAATACATTGGGAAATGATTAGGGAGAGCATAGATGTTGGCTCTCTTTTTTCTTGCGTGCTATTTGTGCATTTTACCTATATTGACGAGTATGTGCAGCTACGGTAAAATATAGTTGGGACAAATAAAAAATAAACTGTAATTTGATATGGAGAATATAAATGAAAAAGCGAAGATGTTATATATACACAAGGGTATCTACGTCTATGCAGGTAGAAGGATACAGCTTGGAAGCACAAAAAGAAAGATTGAGAAAATATGCAGATTTTCAGGAAATGGTGATTGTCGGAGAGTATTCGGATGAGGGAAAGTCAGGAAAAAGTATTGAAGGACGGCAGGAATTTATGCAAATGCTTCGGGATATTGAAGAAGGTAAAGATCGTGTAGAGTTTGTCTTGGTATATAAGTTATCCCGTTTTGGAAGAAATGCTGCAGATGTACTTAATTCTTTGCAGAGAATGCAGGATTTTGGAGTAAATTTGATCTGTGTTGAAGATGGTATAGACAGTTCTAAAGACAGCGGTAAGCTGATGATTTCTGTTCTGTCTGCGGTAGCAGAAATTGAACGTGAAAATATTCTGGTACAGACAATGGAGGGACGCAGACAAAAGGCGAGAGATGGCAAATGGAACGGCGGATTTGCTCCGTACGGATATAAGCTGTTAAATGGAGAACTGGAAATTGCAGAAGATGAGGCAGAAATCATTCGTATTATTTTTGATAAATATATTCATACCAATATGGGAGTAAATGGCATTGCAGCCTATCTGAATGAGCATGGCTACAAGAAGAAAAAGAGACAGAATAATACGTTGGATGCGTTTGCTACTTCTTTTATAAAGGGTGTCCTTGATAATCCTATTTATTGTGGTAAATTGGCATTTGGAAGAAGGAAAACTGAAAGAGTGCCAGGCAAGAGAAATGAATTCCGTATTGTAAAGCAGGATTCTTATATATTAAGTGATGGTATTCACGAAGCCATTATTTCCGAAGATGATTGGAACTTGGCAAAACAGAAACGAAATATAAATGGAGTAAAGCATGAGAAAATCCATAGTTTGGAGCATGAACATATTTTGTCCGGAATTCTTAAATGTCCAATTTGTGGAAAGGGAATGTATGGAAATGTAAACCGTAAGAAGAAAAAAGACGGAACATTTTATAAGGATTATTTTTATTATGCCTGCAAGCATAGGTATTATGTGAATGGTCATAAATGTGATTACCGGAAGCAGTGGAACGAAGAAAAAGTAAATGATGCGGTAGCAGAAGTTATTAAAAAGCTGGTGAATAATCCGAAATTTGAAGCCGCTATACGTGCAAAAATCAATTCTAAGATAGATACCGGAGAATTGGAAACAGAGCATGAGAACTTGAAAAAACAGCTGCGGCAAGTATTGGGAGCTAAAAATAAGTTAGGACAACAGATGGACAATCTGGATATTTCTGATAAAATGTATGACAGGAAGTATCAGGATATGCAGGATCGGTTAAATGGTTTGTATGATGAGATTGAACGACTGGAAAGTCTGATCGATGATATAGTATCCAGAAAAGAGTATATCCGTCAGCAGAAAATTTCTGAGGATGGAGTGTATCAATATCTTTTGTACTTTGACAAACTGTATGATAAATTCACCGATATGGAGAAAAAAGAATTTATGAACAGTTTTGTTGAAAGAGTTGATATTTACGAGGATGAACAGCCGAACGGAAGATTTTTGAAGCATATAAAATTTAAGTTTCCGGTATTTTTTGACGGTGAAGAAATTCAGGAACTTAGTTGGGACAACGAAACAACAGTTGAGACTATTGTGTCGATACAAAGGAAAACCTCGTAGAAATCCTTTATTTTAGGTACTTTGCGAAGCATTTCATGTTTACTTCGGAGGGTGAAAAAATCCGAAATAAGCACCTCAAAAACTACTTTGATGTTTCGGTGGTAGTTGATATCGGGTGTGGGAACACAAACGGAAAATAAAGGCTTCCCGTAATCAACGTGTCTATGTAGTGTCCACCCTGCTGATAAAATATAGGCAACAGGCTCATAGAAATTGAATGGGATAGGCGTATCATTAGAGATAGTGGTACACTTATTTTTTCGCTCATTTGCATCTTTGAATATACAGGTATCTGTCTATATAATGAAAATAAAAAAGGACGGTGGCATTTATGAGAGAAAAGAAAAATCATTTATATGTGGATAGCAATGAGCGAAGCATTTTATTACATAGCCTTGTGGCATTGAAAAATCAACTTATACAACAGGGCAGATATACAGATTGTGTTGATGAACTTATTTTTAAGGTTATCCATGCACCTATAAAAAAGTTAAGGGTAGAAATGGCAGGAGGAAGTGATGTGCGATAAGGAATTTAAAGAACTGGTAAAAATAGCAGTAGAGAAACTGAAAGATGAATCTGTATTGAAACTGTTACAAGCCGATGCAAGTTATCAAAAAGATAGTAATAACGAAGGAGATGCAGAGGATGCTTTTCATCAGCTTGATTTGACGGAAAAGCAGAGGGCAGTTTGCCAACACCTTTTAGATTGCAGGGATAAGCAGGATTTTGAATATGGCACTCATGCGTATATTGCAGGGCTGATGGATGCGTTTCATATTATGGCGGTATTGTTTCCAGAGAAATGGGATACAGAGAGAATAAAAGAAGCCTTATCACGAAAGAACAGATAAGACGGATAATAAAACAGAATAAATTTTTACATAGCCGATTGGTGTAGTTTTAAACAAAACAGCCAGTCGGCTTTTTTATTGCCATGAATCCTTTACATAGCCACCTTGACAAAGTGGCTAAATCTATGCGAAAGGAGGACGCACCCTATGTCAAATTGCAAAGTAATCGCTCTGACGAACCAGAAAGGCGGTGTCGGTTATGAAAAGTAAGTTATTATGCAAAGCTGAGTCCATACTTTGTCGGATTCTTAGGGTATGGACTCTTTTTAACT
>NZ_CALPDG010000011.1 GCF_943193195.1 Mediterraneibacter agrestimuris
AACAAAGATCCAGTGTTTTTGCATTTTTATTTAAAAAACAGTAATTGTGATGACTTTAAAAAATGGGGAAACTCAAAAAAAATCCGATATGATGTTGTCTCCCGTTTTGGTTGTTTTTTGCTATGAGTACAACCCCAGTGTAAGTACAAAACATTTCCTTTTCGCAGCGCATTTACCAATTCGGCTTCATTCCCGTCCGTATGTTCAGCGCCATCAAATGCTTTTTTATTACGAAATATACCGTTTCATAATCAGCGGCTTTTTCTTCTCGTATCATCATAAAAGATACCGACCTATTGCAATCTATTACTTTCTTTTCCGTTATTGGTCTGGTCTTTTCAGCGATTATTCGGGTGCATATAAATAGCACCTTTTCACATGGTCATTTACCATTCCGATTGCCTGCATATACGCATAGACAATCGTACTGCCTACAAACTTAAACCCTCGTTTTTTTAAGTCTTTGCTGATTCTGTCTGAAAGCGGTGTTGCTGCAGGAATTTCAGCTTCCGATTCAAAATGATTATAAATCGGTCTGTTCTCAACATAAGACCAGATAAATGCGTCAAAACTTCCGTATTCTTCTTGAACTTTCATGAATTGCTGTGCGTTTGTGATTGCCGACCTGATTTTCAGCCTGTTGCGAACAATATTGGCATTTTGCATTAACCCGTCAATCTTCACTTCATCATAGAAGGCTATCTTTTGATAATCAAACGCATCAAAGGCTTCTCTGAACGCCGCCCTTTTATTCAGTATCGTCAGCCATGACAAGCCGGCCTGCATTCCTTCGAGAATGAGCATCTCAAATAATTTTCTATCATCATGAACCGGCTTTCCCCACTCCGTATCATGATACTCCTTATAGAGTTCCGTGGTTGCCCACGAACATCTTTCTCTATTGTCCTTTTTCATGAGGTCTTCCCTTTCGCAAATACCCTTTTCTTACGCTATTCGCTGTGTCTATCCTATCATAGAACTGCGATTTTTTCCATCACGAATAAAAATCAGATTTCCGTTTTTTAATGTTGCCTGCTCCCACAGCTTTCTAAAGAGATTGCTTGCCAAACCATACAACCCGTCTATTGCTAATGTTTTTTATCTGGTCGGTCTGATTGAAAGCTGGGGACATGGAATGGAAAAATTTCAGGGACAGCCTCCTGTTTAAAATTATTTTCTTTTTAAATATTTGATGGCACAAATAATTACCAGAATAATTGCGACTATTGATAGAAATTCTTTAAAAACATTAAATATTATCAATAAAATTGCATAATTCATTAATACACCTCCTATATTGCATTATGGGGCTGTCGGGAAATGGCAGATTCACTACAATATATACAGGAGTTTATTCAGACTCATAACCGTATATTGTATATGGATTCCATTTCCCGACAGCCCCTGATATTTTACTATATATATTTTGTAATAATATCATCCCGTTCCTTTGCGTGGCTTTTTGACCACTGCTCCCATCGTTGGCCGGAAGCCTGCGCCGCCTTGCCTAGTTCTACCATAAGAGCCGGCATATCCTGTTCCAATATAGTAACAGAACCATCACCAAACCGTGCCTCACCGAGCCGGTCACTTCCCCCAAGAGTCATTTTAAATGCAGGACAAGAAGCCTTGTCTACCTTCTTCACGCCCCCCTGAAATCCGATACTTCCCGCCTGATGGGCTGCACAGCTAGACGGGCAGCCGGATATACAAATTTTAGGCAATGCGCCGTCTGAAATTCCCGCTTCCCGTACTGCCTTTACGATTGACCGCAGCACGCCCTGACTGTCACGTACGCCCTGCTGACAAGTAGCAGCGCCAATACAGGCAACGCTATGCTCAAATTCTGTCTGCGCACCATCATCGGTTGCCGCAAGAATCTTCTTTGCCTCATAAGAATTGAGATTTATGATATATAAACTCTCATCTGGAGCAACTCGGATTTCTGCCCCTTCCATATCCTTAAGCAGCTCATAAAGCTGACGTGGTTTCTCTACAGGCAGCAGACCGCCAATCGGATGATACTTCACCGCATACAGACCAGGCTGCTTTTGAGGAATGGCACGGACATGTTCTATCAGATTATCATCTGTCTGTTTTGTAATCTCCGCCTTCTCAAATCCTGAAAGCTCCAAGTCCCCGGCGGCTCTAAGCGATTCTACTTGTTTTAAAAAAGCTTCCCTCAGACCGTCACATCCCAGTGTGTCCTGCAGAAACCGTGTACGCGCTTTGGCACGGTTTTCATAATTGCCATGAGCACAAAAAACATCCACCATTGCCTGAACATAATAGAGTATATCCTGCGGTTTCACATGTTCTTCCACTAATACCCCCATCGAAGGATTGACCGCTCCAAGACCGCCGGCAATACGCAGTGCAAAAGTTCCATCCGGCTGAGCCAGAAACCCCATATCCCGGAAAGCACTGTGAACGCAGTCATCCACACCGTTGCAGAAAGCAATCTTAAGTTTACGGGGCATGTGAATATCCCGGCATATAGACAAAAGATAACGGGTTACTGCCTCTGCCCATGGTATCACATCAAAAGCTTCCCCCGCCTGAACACCGGACAATGGACTTGCCATTACATTTCGGGGATTGTCACCGCCTCCGCCTTTTGTATAAATCTCACAGCCAATCGCCTCTTCCATAATCTCTGGTACCTGTACAACAGACAAATCGTGAAGCTGGATTGTCTCGCAAGTGGTCAGCTTTATTCTGCCAATCTGCTCTCTCTCTATAATCTCTGCTAAAAATTTCAGCCTCTCCAAAGTCAGCCTTCCGCCGGGCAGGCGCAGGCGCAGCATGTGTCTGGAAGGATCTCTCTGTGCATAACTGCCCAAACCGCCGGAAATGCCTTTATATGACTTGCGCTCGATTTCTCCTTTATCAAATGTATTTATCGTATTTTTGAAATCTTCAATTTCTTCAAGGAAAATACTTGTCCATTGTTTGTCCATCTTTTTACCCTTTCTTTCAGACTGTCATAATATTTCAAGTAGTTCAAAACCGGCTTCTGCTTCGGATTAGTATACTACAAAAATAGTTTCTTTATAACAACTTTTCTCAGCTTACTTTACAAGCAGTGATTTTCCTGTCATTTCTGCCGGTTGTTCCATTCCCATCAGTTCGATCAGAGTAGGTGCAATATCTGCCAGACATCCGCCTTCTCTGAGTGTATATGCCGGATCGGCATTTACCAGAATGAAAGGAACTGGATTGGTTGTATGAGCAGTAAATGGCTCCCCTGTCTCATCATCGATCAACTGTTCTGCGTTGCCGTGATCAGCACAGATAAACATCTGTCCATCCACATCTTTTATTGCCTGAACAGTCTTGCCAACACATTCATCCACAGCCTCGATCGCCTGGATTGCTGCCTCTTCCACACCTGTATGTCCTACCATATCTGGATTTGCAAAGTTAATAATGATCACATCATATTTTCCGGAACAAATTGCTTCTGTCAGCTTATCGCATACTTCATAAGCGCTCATTTCCGGTTTCAGGTCGTATGTTGCAACCTTCGGAGATTTTACGAGAATTCTGTCTTCTCCCTTATTTGGCTCTTCTACACCGCCGTTGAAGAAGAATGTAACATGCGCATACTTCTCTGTCTCAGCGATACGCGCCTGTGTAAGACCATTGTCTGCAAGAAATTCACCAAATGTATTTGTAATCTCTTCTTTTACAAAAGCCACCTGCTTATTCTCAATAGTTACATCATATTCTGTAAAGCAGACAAATGTTGTCTTCACTCTTTCCCCTCTTTCAAAGCCTGTAAATTCATCATCACAGAATGTTCTTGTGATTTCTCTTGCTCTGTCCGGGCGGAAGTTATAGAAAATAATGGAATCATTTTCCTTGATTGCAGCAAGCGCCTTGCCATCCTTTACAACAACAGTAGGAAGCACAAATTCATCTGTTACTTCCTTATCATAAGAGGCCTGGATTCCTGCAGGTGCACTTTCACAAGTCTCGCCTTCACCGAATACAAGCGCTCTGTACGCCTTCTCTACACGATCCCAGCGGTTGTCTCGATCCATTGCATAGTAACGTCCTGCAACGCTGGCTACCTGCCCCACACCGATTCCTGCCATCTTAGCTTCTAATTTCTCTACATATTCTTTTCCAGAAGCCGGAGGCGTATCACGTCCGTCAAGGAAACAATGTACATATACTTTTTCAATTCCCTGTTTTTTTGCCAGTTCCAGAAGA
The DNA here is from genome assembly GCF_943193195.1 of Mediterraneibacter agrestimuris. Taxonomy (GTDB): domain Bacteria; phylum Bacillota; class Clostridia; order Lachnospirales; family Lachnospiraceae; genus Schaedlerella; species Schaedlerella agrestimuris. The sequence continues at coordinate 4,219 of NZ_CALPDG010000011.1, forward strand.
CCTGCAACATGGTCAATGTGGCTATGCACGCCGCCGTCGGACATCAATCCCATCATATGCAAGGAACTATTGTTTTTCTTTACATTTTCACATGCTGCCAAAAGCGCTTTATTTTCAAAGAAATCGCCGTCCTGAATTGCCTTTGTAATCTTCGTCAGATCCTGATATACAATTCTTCCTGCTCCCATGTTCAGATGTCCTACCTCTGAATTACCCATCTGTCCGTCCGGCAGCCCGACTGCCATTCCGCTTGCATTTCCTTTTACAAAAGGATACTCTTTCATCAAGTTGTCCATAACAGGAGTTTTCCCCTCTGCCACTGCATTTCCTTTTGCATTATCATTCAGTCCATATCCGTCTAAGATCATCAATACGGTTGGTTTTTTACTCATCGTTGTTCTCCTTTATTATTTGAAATCATAAAATCGTGGAGAGCTTCCGCAGAAACTCCCCACGACTTAGGTTCTCTGATCTATCGGCTTATTTGTAATTTACAATCTTACCAAAATCAGCCTTCAGGGATGCTCCGCCCACAAGACCGCCGTCAATGTCTGCCTGCGCAAACAGTTCTGCAGCATTACCCGCATTTACAGAACCGCCGTACTGAATACGAACTGCCTCTGCTGTTGCCTCGTCATACATCTCAGCAATACAAGCACGGATGCCTGCGCAAACTTCTTCTGCCTGCTCTGTTGTAGCTGTTTTTCCTGTTCCGATTGCCCAGATCGGCTCGTAAGCGATTACAGAAATCTTAGCCTGATCTGCTGTCACATTCTGGAATCCAACCTTTACCTGCTGACGGATAAAGTCCATTGTCACACCCTGTTCTCTCTGCTCCAGAGTCTCGCCGCAGCACATGATCGGTGTAATGCCGTGCTCAAGTGCCTTCAGAACTTTTTTGTTTACGTCTTCATTTGTCTCACCAAAGTACTCTCTTCTCTCAGAATGTCCAAGAACTACATATTTTACACCTGCATCTACAAGCATGTTCGGTGCGATCTCACCTGTGTAAGCGCCGCTTTCCTCAAAATACATATTCTCAGCGCCAACCTGGATGTTGCTTCCCTTTACAGCCTCTACTACCGGAACAATGTCGATTGCCGGTACGCAGAATACTACATCCACTTCCTCATTAGCAACAAGTGGTTTCAGTTCCTCTACAAGTGCAACAGCCTCACTTGGAGTTTTGTTCATTTTCCAGTTACCTGCGATAATTTTCTTTCTTGCCATAATAATGGTCTCCTTTTAAGTATATTTTCTAATTCGCTCTCGCTCGTCCTCGCTAAGTTGCTTTTGTGCTCACTGCCAAAGCTGGTATCTTCTCTCAACTAACCTCGCGCCCGTGCGCTCGCTAAGGTTCGAGAAGGACCTCGCACTAAGCTCTGACTTCGCTCCCGCTCGTCCTCGCTAAGTTGCTTTCGGTCTCGCCAAGCTTTTTACGGGTATGTTCAGTCTCGCTAGGCTCGAGAATACCTCGTCAACCTCGCTGAACTAAGTAAACGCTAGGCTCGAAAACACCTCGCCAAGCTTTTTACTTATCGTTAGCTGCTGCTACTCCCGGGAGTTCTTTACCTTCTAAAAATTCCAGTGAAGCGCCGCCGCCTGTAGAAATGTGTGTCATCTTGTCGCCATATCCAAGTTGGTTTACTGCCGCTGCGGAATCTCCGCCGCCAATAATTGTTACAGCATCTGTCTCTGCCAGCGCTTTTGCAACTGCTTCGGTACCTGCTGCGAACTTCGGCATCTCAAATGCGCCCATCGGTCCGTTCCATACAACTGTTTTAGCTTCCTTTACAGCATCCGCATAAATTTTTGCAGTCTCAGGTCCGATATCCAGTCCTTCCCAGTCCTCTGGAATCTCTCCACGTCCGACAATCTTTGTATTTGCATCATTTGAGAAATCATCTGCAATAACGTTATCTATTGGGAGAAGCAGTTTCACACCCTTGTCTTCTGCTTTTTTGATCATATCCAGTGCATACTGGCAGTAATCCTCTTCCAGAAGAGATTTGCCAACACTTCCACCTTGCGCTTTACTGAATGTATAGGACATTCCTCCGCCGATGATCAGTGTATCTACTTTCTCAAGCAGATTTTCAATTACGGAAATCTTACTGGAAACCTTTGCACCGCCAAGAATTGCTACGAATGGTCTCTCTGGATTGTTAACTGCATTTCCGAGGAAGTCAATTTCTTTCTGCATTAAGTATCCGACAACAGCCGTATCTACGAACTGTGTCACGCCTACGTTAGAACAGTGTGCTCTGTGAGCAGTACCAAACGCGTCATTGACAAATACATCACACAGTGAAGCAAGATCCTTGCTGAATGCTTCGCCGTTCTTTGTCTCTTCTGCTCTGTAACGTGTATTCTCAAGAAGAACTACCTCTCCATCCTGCATTGCCTCAACAGCAGCCTTTGCATTCTCTCCTACAACCTCTGCATCTGCTGCAAATTTCACTTCCTGTCCAAGCAGTTCAGATAAACGTGCAGCAACCGGTGCCAGTGACAGTTCCGGCTTCGGCTCTCCCTTTGGCTTGCCAAGGTGAGAACAAAGAATCACCTTTCCTCCATCGGAAATCAGCTTCTTAATTGTCGGAAGCGCTGCAACCAGACGGTTCTCATCTGTGATTTTCCCGTTGATCAATGGAACGTTAAAATCACATCTGCAAAGCACACGTTTGCCCTTTACATTAATATCATCTACTGATTTTTTGTTAAGCATAATATTGCCTCCCTTATATTTAATAAAAGTAACTATTCAGCCTTCCGGCTTCATAGTCACTGAATCCCCCTGTTAAGTTCACTTCGGTGAAAAGGCGGATTCTTTATATTTGCAGATATAAACAGGGTCCGGTCCTTATGAGACCGGACCCTGTGTGAGTCTATTTTTGGATTATCATCCGTTCAATATTCTCAAGCTTCGGATTACATTAATGTTCCGAAGTGTTTGATTGTTCTTACCATCTGGCTTGTGTAAGAGTTCTCATTGTCATACCATGATACTACTTGTACCTGTGTTGTTCCGTTATCCAGCGGAAGAACCATTGTCTGAGTAGCATCGAACAGAGAACCATATGTCATTCCAACGATATCGCTGGATACAATTTCATCTGTGTTGTATCCGAATGACTCATTAGCTGCTGCCTTCATAGCTGCATTGATCTCGTCAACTGTAACTGTTCCTTCTACTACTGCTGTCAGGATAGTTGTTGATCCTGTCGGAGTCGGAATACGCTGAGCAGCTCCGATGAGCTTGCCGTTCAGTTCTGGAATAACCAGACCGATTGCCTTAGCTGCACCTGTGCTGTTCGGTACGATATTAACTGCTGCTGCACGAGATCTTCTCAGATCGCCTTTTCTCTGCGGTCCGTCAAGAGTCATCTGATCTCCTGTATAAGCGTGGATTGTACACATAATACCTGTCTTAATCGGAGCAAGATCATTCAAAGCCTTAGCCATCGGTGCAAGACAGTTTGTTGTACAAGAAGCTGCAGAGATGATCTTATCATCTGCTGTAAGCTTATCGTGGTTTACATTATATACGATTGTCGGCAGGTCGTTTCCAGCCGGAGCGGAAATAACAACATATTTAGCGCCAGCATCAATATGAGCCTGTGCTTTAGCTTTAGATGTATAGAAGCCTGTACACTCCAGAACTACGTCAACACCGATTTCTCCCCACGGAAGCTCTGCTGCGTTAGCTTTTGCGTAGATTTTGATTTCCTTTCCGTCTACTACGATAGAATCTTCTTTTGCTTCTACCTTGTCAGCCAGAGCGTATTTACCCTGAGATGAGTCATACTTCAACAGGTGAGCAAGCATAGTCGGAGATGTCAGGTCGTTAATTGCTACAATTTCAAATCCCTCTGCTCCGAACATCTGTCTGAATGCAAGACGTCCAATACGTCCAAATCCATTAATCGCTACTTTTACTGCCATGATTAATTCCTCCTAAAAGTTTATAAATTGTTAACTGTTACTACAGTCTATTATGGTGAAATCTCAACACCCAAAAAGTTTGTTAAAGATTCATCAACTGAAATTATTGTACTAAATTGAGAACAAAAATTCAAGTCCTATTTCCATTTTTTCGGACATTGAATATATTTTCTCTATTCCGTTTCTCTATTCCGTTATATTTTCAAGAATTCCGGTTTCCGGTTCCTGAACTGGGTATAGTAAGTAAAACCACATAGTTTCAATACTTCCTCAGCTCTTTTGAAATCATATGCCACATGTTCCGGCTTATGTGCATCAGAACCAACCGTAATGATCTCGCCGCCCAGCTCCCTATATCTCCGAAGCACATCCGGATGCGGATGGCAAAAATCCAGTCCATATTTCCATCCCGACGTGTTCAGTTCAATTCCCCTGCCGGAAGCAATGACCTTTTTCAAAACTTCATCCAGTATATCACAAAATCTTTCATAAGAATAGGCTTCTTCCTGCCGCCTTCCATATCGCACAATATAGTCAATATGTCCAAGCACATCAAAATCTTCAATCTGATCTAAATTGCTGAGTGTCTCGTCAAACGCTTTCTGGTACATCTGTCTGTCTGTGTATTTGTCCCACCAGTCTTTATAATAAGGATCATCCTTTCCTATCACGTGAACAGAACCTATAACAAAATCATAAGGATACTGATTGACCAGTTCTTTATAAAAACTTCCCAGATGGGGCTGCATTCCAATTTCAATTCCGATTCGCACGTCCAGCTTTTTGGCGTATTCTTTTTTAACCGTTTCTAATCCCCTGACATATGCTTCACTGTCAAACTGAAACAGCACTTCCTCATATTTCTCAGGGTAATCTGCATCCCAGTGGTCTGTGATACAAACCGTTTTCATTCCTTTCTCTATGGCAGAATTCAGAACAGCATGTACATCTGCTTCACTGTCTGCTGAAAATGCCGTGTGTATATGAAAGTCTCCTGAAATCACAGTATTGTTCCACCTCCCAGCACATAGTCATCCTTGTAAAACACGACTGCCTGTCCCGGAGTCACAGCCCTCTGCGGTTCATCAAACATACAAACCAGCTCATCCTCACCTGTCTTTTCGATCGTACCCCAGACACCCTTATGATTATATCGTATTTTTACAAAAACATGCATGGATTCCGTTAAATCCTCTACTGCCATGAAATTCAGCTGATTCGCTCTCAGAGATTCTGCCATAGATTCTGCATGGGTTCCGATAACCACCTCATTGGTTTCGGGACGGATTGCCAGCACAAAAGCAGGATACCCCAATGCCAGCCCAAGACCTTTTCTCTGTCCTACGGTATAATGTATAATACCTTTGTGCTGTCCCAAGACCTTTCCCTCTAGTGTTACGAAGTTGCCTTCCGGCATTTTTTCTCCGGTTTTTATTTCTATATAAGAAGCATAATCTCCATCAGGTACAAAACAAATATCCTGACTGTCCGGCTTGGATGCCACTCGAAGCCCGATTTTCTCTGCGATCGCGCGAATTTCATTCTTAGAATAAGCCCCCGCCGGCATCAGCGTCCGCTTTAACTGCTCCTGTGTCAGATTATACAAAGCATATGTCTGATCCTTATCGAGTGTGGCAGAACGCTGAAGTGTATACCGTCCGTTCGGAAGCTGAACCACTCTTGCATAATGCCCTGTCGCAATATAATCCGCACCGATCGCAAGACTTCTCTGCAGAAGAGATTCCCATTTTACATACCTGTTACATGCGATACACGGATTTGGTGTTCTGCCCTCAAGATATTCCTCTATAAAATAATCGATGACATTTTTCTTAAAAGACTCTTTGAAATTCATCACATAATAAGGGATGTCAAGAGCTGCCGCAACACGTCTTGCATCATCTACAGCGCTTAATCCGCAGCAGCCTCCGTTTTCTTCCTGTACTGCCTGTTCCTCGTCCTGCCAGATCTGCATTGTAACACCGATCACATCATACCCCTGCTCCTTTAACAGATATGCCGCTACAGAAGAATCCACACCTCCGGACATTCCAACCACTACTTTACTCATTAATATTCCTCTTCTTCCTCTTCCTCATCCTCGTGGATATCAGATTTTGGTTTCTCCAGTCCCTCAATCTTGATGTCGTGTTTCTCTGCATAATCCCAAAGTGCAGCATGAATTGCTTCTTCTGCAAGCAACGAACAGTGTACCTTTACCGGTGGAAGTCCATCCAGCGCTTCCATAACTGCCTTGTTTGTCACCTGTAACGCTTCATAGATTGTCTTTCCCTTTACCAGCTCTGTTGCCATACTGCTTGTCGCAACAGCGGCTCCGCAGCCAAACGTTTTGAACTTCACATCACGGATCACTTTATTTTCATCAATATCCAGATAAATACGCATGATGTCTCCGCACTTCGCATTACCCACAGTTCCTACACCACTGGCATTTTCAATCTCTCCTACATTTCTTGGATTTTGAAAATGATCCATCACTTTTTCTGTATACATAACCTGTTACCTCCTAAATTTCCCTCTGTTTCTCTTTTCTATTTCACGTCTTAAGTTCTATTGCAGAAGATATTACTGTTCACAGCCTACTGTTGTGCACAGCAACCTGAAGATATTTCTTATTTACTCTGCTTCTTCACAAAATCCTCGTACAACGGAGACATATTTCTTAAATTCTGCACTATTTCTTTCAGAGATTCTGCTACATAGTCCAAATCTTCCTTCGTAGTCTCGTCACTGAGAGTCAGCCTAAGTGAACCATGTGCAATCTCATGAGGCAGTCCGATCGCCAGAAGCACATGAGACGGATCCAATGAACCAGATGTACAGGCAGAGCCGCTGGAAGCACAGATTCCTTTCATATCCAGCATAATGAGCAGAGATTCTCCCTCGATAAACTGAAAACTAAAGTTTATATTGTTCGGCAGACGATTCGCTCTGTCACCATTTAACCGGCAGTATGGAATCTCTGTTTCTATCCTCTTTATCAGATAATCCCGCAATTCACGTTCTTTTGCAGTACGCTCCTTCATTGTTGTCACAGCACGCTCTGCCGCTTTTCCAAAGCCAACGATTCCCGGTACATTTTCCGTGCCCGCGCGGCGCTTTCTCTCCTGTGCCCCTCCATGGATAAAGGAACGAATCTTCACCCCTTTACGGATATACAAAAAGCCGATTCCCTTCGGTCCGTTCAGCTTATGTCCGCTGGCACTTAACATATCGATATGACATGCATCCACATCGATCGGCACCTGTCCAAAAGCCTGCACCGCATCTGTATGGAATAGAATTCCATGCTCTTTGGCAATCGCTCCGATTTCCTGAATCGGCTGGATCGTTCCGATTTCGTTATTCGCAAACATAACAGAGATCAGGATCGTATCTTCCCGGATTGCCTCCCGAAGCTGCTCCAGCTTCACCTCTCCATTCCCATCCACATCCAAATAAGTAATCTCAAATCCTCGTTTCTCCAGATATTCACAGGTATGCAGAATCGCATGGTGTTCAATCTTGCTTGTAATGATATGTTTTCCTTTTGCTCCATAAGCCTCCGCCGTTGCAACCAGCGCCCAATTATCAGACTCACTTCCGCCCGCAGTAAAATAAATTTCATTGGGTGCAGCGCCTAATGCGCCTGCAATCTTCTCTCTCTGAGCTGTAACCACTTCTTTATTGGCTGCCGCAAATCCATACACACTGGACGGATTACCATAATACTCTGTAAAATACGGCATCATCGCCTCTACTACTTCTGGTGCTGTTTTTGTTGTTGCCGCATTATCCAGATATATCAGTCTGTCCATTTCTCTTCCTCCTGTCTCTTCTATATCTTAATTTCCACATGTAATCTTGTCAGATGTACCACACAGCTTTTTGCTTTCCGCAACGAGCTGATCCAGTTTTATCTCATCTACCGTCTGGTTGATACTGTCATTGATCCGCTTCCAGACATATTTGGTTACACAACTGTCCGCAGACTTACACCCATCTTCTGGCAGAAGCCCCGGACAATCTACTGGTTCCAGGTTCCCTTCCAAAGCCCGCAGAACATCCCCTACGGAAATATCTTCCAGTTTCTTTGCCAGCATATAGCCGCCCCCTGCGCCACGGGTACTTTTAACAAGACCACTCTTTTTCAAAAGTCCCATCAGCTGCTCTAAATATCGTTCCGAAATTCCCTGCCTGTCCGATATACTTGTGATGGAGACAGGCTCTTTTGTACTGTATTTTGCCAGATCGATCACAGCACGCAGTCCGTATCTTCCCTTTGTAGATAATTTCAAATTCTCACCTTCTTTATTCCTAGAATTTTAATCCCTATTATTTTACTGGGATTTATTCCTTCTGTAGGATATCACCCTTCCTCTGTTCTGTCAAGGCACAAAATGGAATATGATGTAAAAACCATGTTATATCAGGAGATTTCACGTGTCTGGAAAACAAAACATCATCCGTGGTACTATTATATTAACTTTGACAGGGTTCCTAAGCCGTTTCATGGGTTTCTTCTACCGTATTTTCCTAAGCCGTACATTCGGAGCCGAAGGAGTGGGATTGTATCAGCTCATTTTCCCTGTTTATGCACTCTGCTTTTCACTGACCACCGCCGGGATTGAAACTGCAATTTCCCGCACAGTTGCCTGTAAGATGTCTCTCGGAAAACGAACCGAAGCCCGGCAGATTCTTCGCGCCGGACTTCTGATTGCTTTTACACTTTCCTGTATATGCACTATTTTACTGCAGCACTATGGGAAATTTATTGCCACCCAATTCTTAGGTGACGAGCGTTGTATCCCATTACTGACAATCCTTTCCTATACCATGCCTTTTTCTGCCATCCACAGTTGTATCTGCGGTTACAGCTATGGATTAAAACAAACAAAAATCCCGGCACTGTCCCAGCTTGCTGAGCAGACTGTGCGCATTCTGGCCGTTTACTTATTGTACCAGCTTCTTATAAAACAAGGACGGACTGTATCCATTTCTATTGCAGTATGCGGACTTGTCATCGGAGAAATGGCTTCTGCACTTTACACATGTCTTGCCTTATCAAAAGAAACCAGAAAATTCGGACGCCTGTCACTGAGTTATCAGGCATTCTGGAAATCTTCCCGTGAACTGCTTGTCCTTTCGGTTCCGCTGACTGCCAACCGGATCCTGATTAATTTCCTACAAAGTGTGGAAGCGATCTCTATCCCCGGAAAGTTACAGCTATACCGGCTCAGTGCATCAGAAGCATTGAGTGTTTACGGAGTCTTAAACGGAATGGCGCTGCCTTGTATCCTCTTTCCTTCTGCCATCACAAGCTCTGTTGCAATTATGCTCATGCCGACTGTAGCAGAAATTCAAGCAGCTGAAAACAAAAGGAAATTATGGATCATCATCCGCAAATCTACAGGCGCCTGCTTCTTATTGGGCATGTTCTGTTGTCTATTTTTCCTGCTGACTGGCAGTTTCATCGGCATAACATTATTTGGCAGTAAAACTGCCGGACAATTTATTGTTACACTGGCATGGATCTGTCCGTTTTTGTATACAAACAGCGCCCTGATCAGCATCATCAACGGATTAGGGAAAACAGGCTCCACTTTCCTGATCAATACCTTGGGTCTGGTGATTCGTATCGGAGGGGTTTTCTTTGCCATCCCCAGATTCGGAATCCAGGGATACTTGTGGGGACTGCTTGCGAGTCAGCTGGCGGTGAGCCTTTTGGCAATAAAAAACATCTTTCATATTCTAAAAAAATAAAGCCGCAAAACAGGTTGCATAGCACCTTTCATTTCCTGTTCGGGCTGAGTGCTCACCTACTGTTACTCAGCCCGCGTAACGGAAACCTTTCGTTGCTATTATAAACCTGTTTTGCGGCTTTAATCCATTAAAGAGCTCCATCTCTCAAAGGGTTTTTAGAAAAACTTGTAAAAATAACGGATTTATGTACGCTTCCAGAACAATTCCCATAGTCATCATCAGTACGACAAAGACTGTCTTCTGACGGTTCCAGGTACTTATAGATACAGTCATAGCATACCAGAGAAGTACCACATATGCGGGTATATATAAGATAAATTGAGGCATCACACCCACAATACAGAGAATAATTCCCTTCACTCCCATGCTAAATGCCGCCATTGTAAGAAGCATTCCGCCCAAAAAGCCCGTCCACACAAGAAATATTCCTGCTGCTATCCTTCTTGCCCTTGTAAATATAAGTCCAGTCATCACCAAAAACGGAAACAGCCTGGTTCCCGCCAGATATACGATGTATTCAGGCGCCGTCACTTCTGCCAAAGCATACTGCTTCAAAAAATACTCACTGAATATCCCCGATTCTGCCAGATATTGTCCGGCGATCAGATTCACATACAGAATCCCCAGCAGAAATCCCGGCATAAAAAATGCAAACATCCGCTTTTTAGTTTGAAGTGTCTTCACAGCTTTTCCTCCCAATGCTCAGATACTTCAATATATGCCTCAAATCCTATATTTATTCACAGGATGCACTGCTCAGCGCAGCCTCAACTCCCGGACTGTCATTTCCTTCTATTTCTGATATTTGACTGCATACGCCATTAATGCAGAAACTGTCTTAGAATCTTCGATTTCTCCTGTCAAAATCTTTTCTTTTAACTCATCCAATGTGTACGCTTTCAATTCAATAAATTCATCTTCGTCTAGATGCTGGCTGGATGGAATCAAATTCCGTGCGACAAACACCTCGATTCGCTCATTACAAAAAGCCACAGTTGTCCGAAGTGTGATCAGCCACTCCAGATTGTCACAGCGAAATCCTGTCTCTTCCTCCAGTTCTCTTCCCGCACATTTAATTCCCGGCTCATCTTCTGCATCTAAAGCTCCTGCCGGAATCTCCAGTGTATACCGCTCCAGAGCATTTCTGTACTGTCTGACCATCAAAATCCGTCCGTCTTCCATGACCGGCACAACCGCGGCTGCTCCTTTATGACGGACAAAATCCCAAATTGCAGTATGTGTTCCATTAATCTCCATCGTATCCTGATAGAATTCCAAAATAGTTCCTTTAAATTTTAACTCTCGTTTAATACGCTTTACTTGTTCACCCATTGCTTTAACTCCTGTTTACTAGTATTTTGTTCTCTATGACATTCTGCCTGTCGTATACATAGCACACTACCATAAAACCCCTGCCTATTAAATAGGCAGGGGTCGTACTTTCTAAACTGGTCTGATTCAAATCGTCCCTTCTTTTGAGACAATTTCTGATTATACTATTTCGCGTAATCAGTTACCCGTGACTCGCGAATTACATTTACCTTGATCTGACCCGGATATTCCAGCTCAAACTCAATCTGCTTGGCAATATCTCTGGCCATAAGTACCATCTCATCATCAGATACCTGTTCTGGAACTACCATTACTCGAATCTCTCTACCTGCCTGAATAGCAAAAGACTTATCAACCCCCTTAAACTGGTTGCTGATCTCTTCTAATTGTTTCAATCTGTTTGTATATGTCTCGATGGTTTCACGTCTTGCGCCCGGTCTTGCCGCTGAAATTGTATCAGCCGCCTGTACAACACATGCGATCAATGTCTGTGGCTCCACATCACCGTGATGTGATTCTACAGCATTGATAACTGTTGCAGACTCTTTGTATTTTCTGCAAAGATCTACTCCGATCTGAATATGGGAACCTTCAACATCATGATCGATGGATTTTCCTATATCATGTAAAAGTCCCGCACGCTTTGCCATGCGGACATCCAGCCCGATTTCTCCAGCAAGAAGCCCCGAAAGCTGTGCAACCTCTATGGAATGCTTTAATGCGTTCTGTCCATAGCTGGTTCTGAACTTCATACGTCCCAGCAGACGGATCAGTTCCGGATGGATGCCCGGCACACCAACTTCCAGTCCTGCGGCCTCCCCTTCTTCCCTGATCATCGAGTCAACTTCTTTCTGCGCTTTTTCTACCATTTCTTCAATTCTTGCCGGATGAATACGCCCATCGACAATCAATCGCTCTAAGGCAATTCTTGCCACTTCGCGGCGAATCGGATCAAATCCGGAAAGTACAACCGCTTCCGGCGTGTCATCGATAATTAATTCCACACCTGTCAGCGTCTCCAGAGTACGGATATTCCGTCCCTCTCTTCCGATAATTCTCCCTTTCATCTCATCGTTCGGCAGCTGGACTACAGAAATTGTAGTCTCTGCCACATGGTCAGCAGCGCATCTCTGAATTGCATTGACAACATATTCTTTCGCTTTCTTATCAGCGCTTTCCTTTGCCTGTGCTTCCAGTTCTCTGACCATCTTAGCAGTGTCATGCTTTACATCATCTTCAACAGTTTTCAACAGATATTCTTTTGCTTGTTCGGAGGTAAGTCCTGAGATTCGTTCCAGTTCCTGTAACCTTTGCTTGCTGAGTTCTTCCACTTTCTCTTCGCGTTTTTTCAGCTGCTCTTCTTTAGCTGTAAACTTGGCTTCACGTTGTTCAATCGCCTCGGACCGCTTATCAACAGATTCTTCCTTGGCAAGTACACGTTTTTCATAACGCTGCAATTCAGACCGTCTTTCTTTCGTCTCTTTCTCCAGTTCATTCTTCGTCTTAATAGACTCTTCCTTCACCTCTAAAAGAGCTTCTTTCTTCGTTGTTTCAGCAGTCTTAACGGCATCATCAATGATTTCTCTTGCTTTGCTTTCTGCATTCCCAATCTTAGATTCTGCATTCTTCTTCAGATTGGATACAGTCACAAAGTGTACAATAACACCTACTATCAACGCGAGGGCCACAGCAATAATGATTTCCATTATCGGCACAGGAGCACCTCCTTATTTAATTTTCATTGTACAAATATAGCTCAATACAACAGTTAAATTTTATACTGTTTTCACAATTCTGTCAAGCATTGCCGTATATCTTTCGTCAGTTTATGTGTAACTATTGTTTTTCATCCTGACATCTCTTCGATTACTTTACGGACCTCTTCATAATGAAATCCTTTTCGTGCCAGATAACCATAAAGTTTATATATCTCTCCCTCATCCGCCTGAGTAATATCTATACGGCGTTTTACGATCAGCCTGCGTATAGCTTCTGACTCTCCTTCTTTCTCATAACAGACTTCAAAGGCAAGGTCAATCTGTTCCAAAGACACTCCTTTTTTCAAAAGAGCAGCACAGATTTCCTTCTTGCTTTTACTGCTTTTACGGCTTTCTATATAGCTCTCCGCATATTTATCATCATTCAAATATCCAAAAGAACGGACATAATCCATTGCCGTCTCTATAATATCCTCTGGATACTGATTCAGCCGCAGTTTTTCTTTAAGTTCCTTTTCCGTCCGCGCCATATCCGTCAGCAGATGAAGGGCCCGGAGCTTCGCCCGTTTTAACACAACTTCATTATAAATCTTCTCATAGACTTCCCCTGTAATCTCTGCCTCTTCAGCTATCCCAAAACGTTTAAGTTCGCCTTTGTATAACACAAAGGCGAACTCCTCGTCTATTTCTACTCTGAACTTTGTTTTTGTAACTGATTCTACTTTCGTTACCTGCATCCTGTTCCCCGTTCTTTTACACAAATCATATCCGCAGCAGTTCTTTACTTTTCACTGCTCTCTTCTACTTTATCTTTCGCTGTCTTGTCCTTCGCTGTCTTAGCCGTCAGCTTCAGATCATCAGCTGCGCCCGCACTCTGAGTTTCCTCACCGAGATGATAATGTGCCCGCACCTTCTGTTCAATCTCCTCCATCACTTTTGGATTAGATTCCAGATAATTCTTGGCATTCTCGCGTCCCTGGCCAATCTTATCACCCTCATAGGCATACCATGCGCCGCTTTTCTTTACGATATCAATCCCGGCTGCCAGATCCAGAATGTCCCCCGAACGGGAAATCCCTTTTCCGAACATAATATCAAACTCTGCCTCCTTAAACGGCGGCGCAATTTTATTCTTTACAATCTTGATACGTGTCCGGTTACCTACCATCTCACCGCTCTGCTTCAGCGTCTCTGTCCGTCTCACATCCATACGTACAGACGCATAGAACTTCAATGCACGTCCGCCTGTTGTCGTCTCCGGACTTCCAAACATCACGCCTACCTTCTCGCGCAGCTGATTGATAAAAATAACGATGCACTCAGACTTGCTGATCAACGGTGTCAGCTTACGCAGCGCCTGCGACATCAGCCTTGCCTGTAATCCCACATGGCTGTCCCCCATCTCGCCTTCAATCTCCTGTCTGGGAACAAGAGCAGCCACCGAATCAATAACGATAATATCCATTGCACCGGAACGTACCATTGTTTCAGCGATCTCCAATGCCTGATCTCCGCTGTCCGGCTGGGAAATATAAAGCTCGTCAATATCCACACCAATATTCTTTGCATATACCGGATCAAGTGCATGCTCCGCATCCACAAATCCCGCAATTCCTCCGCTCTTCTGCACTTCTGAAATCATATGTAATGCAACGGTCGTCTTACCACTGGACTCCGGCCCGAACACTTCTATCACACGTCCCTTCGGAACTCCGCCCAGACCCAGAGCCAAATCCAGACTCAAACATCCGGTTGGAACTGTTTCTACACTTACACGAGCAGAGGGATCTCCCAGCTTCATCAAGGCTCCCTTGCCAAAATCTTTCTCAAGCTTCGCTATAGCCGCCTCCAATGCTTTCTTCTTATCTTCACTGTTATTTAACTTTTCAACACTCACACTTGTACTTGTCTTTGCCATAATTCGTCTCCTTTTGATACGAACAGTTGTTCGTTTCTATTGATATAGTATTATACTTGTTGTAAAATGTCAACAAGATTTTTTATAAAATAATTTTACACCTTTTCCTATGTCATAAATAGGACTCAAGTATGGATAAAAAAGCTTTTTCACTTTTGGGATCACATATCAGATTTTGATATTTTTGAATCTTAGAATCATTACTTTTGCGGGTGCATTTATCTTAACACACCCGCACCATATTCACAATAGAATTTGAACTATTTCTCTTTTAATACGACCTTGCGGATATAGGCAAATGTCTTCACCTCTCCCTTCTCCGCAAGCATACGTAAGAGCTTCTCCAGGAGTGCTTTCGTCTCTGGGTGCATCACATATGCTTCTGTTCCGCCTTTCATGAAATAATTCAGTGCATCACAGTCCTTATATTGCCGCCCCCGGTACACTTTGCTGGCCGCCATCCGGTCCAAAAACATTTCCACAATATATTTCACCGGCATTCTCATACCGATCAGATTCTTGCTGCCATCAACACCATAATCAATCCAGTATTCATAATGATGCTTATTGCGGCCCTTGTGATGAAGCCATGCACGTGACAGTCCCGTTGCCTCCCGCTCTGCGTTGTTAGGGCTTCTGTTTCCCTGGTAATACTTACATCCCACCAAAAATTCCGCAGGGCTGTACTTTGACAAGTCATGAAGAAGTCCCTGTTTATATAACCCTACTCGGAAACACGCTTTCATCACCAGTATTTTATGTCTTGTGATTGTACAAAAATGTCCAATTGCTTTCATTTTTTCATCACCTTCCAACCAGAAATGCTATACTTCTTGCTTCCAGTCTGATCCTTTTCTGATCTTCTATCAGAGTTTCTTCTGTCTGCATGTCCGTTCCGGTATTGTATACCAGATACCACTTCTTCCTGTTCGGCAGAGTCGGCAGGGCATATTCATGACCGGTCCAATGCATATTGCAGGCAATGTAACAATCCACATCCTTTACATCCGCACCACTGTACATCACACCAAGCTGACGGCTGGGCACTTCCGCCGGAGCCTGCCATGCATTTTCACCGTGATAAGACACATCCGGCATTCCGCACCCGATCACATCCTGTTCCAGAAGTCTCTGCTCCTTATGAAGCGCCGGATGCTCTCTGCGAAGGGCGATCAGGCATTTCACATATTCCAGAAGTCCTCCGTTTCGTTCCGTACCATTCCAGTCCAGCCATGCGATCTCATTGTCCTGGCAGTAAACATTATTATTGCCTTTCTGACTGTTCCCAAATTCATCTCCCGCCAAAATACACGGAGTTCCCTGTGCGGTCAGCAGAAGAGCAAATGCATTTCTGATCTGATTGTTCCGCAGCTCCACAATCCGTTTCTTTCTGCTCGGACCTTCTACACCGCAGTTCCAGCTGTAATTATAATCTGGTCCATCGAAATTTCTTTCTCCATTTGCCTCATTGTGCTTGCCGTCATAGGACACCAGATCATGCAATGTAAACCCTGTTTGTCCCGTAATATAATTACATTTTCCATCTGCCTTTGTATTATGCTTGAATGCCTCCATCACATCACGCACCATTCCCTCGTCCCCTTTTAAAAAACGGCGCATAATATTCTGAAATCCATCCTCCTTCTGCATCAATTTTATGCCTTTTAGCAAAGGATCCTGCTTCAACGAATCCCACGGAACAATATACGGATTCACAATAAACCCGTCAATATGATATTCCAGCATATAGTATTTGAGACATTCTACTGCGATCTGCGGCAAAATTCCCTCATAGAATGGCATCTCGAGGACTACTTCAATTCCTGCCTTATGAAATGCCTTCACCATATCCTTTAATTCTTCTGCCGCATGTCCGCAAGCGCTGTAGGCTGTCTTCGGCGAGAAAAAATACCCCTTTCCATATCCCCAGTAATTAACCTTTCCATCTACAATTTCGTCAAATTCATATATCGGCATACACTGAATCTGATTAATTCCTAGTTCTTTCAAATAAGGAATTTTCTCTGCGGCTCCCGCAAATGTTCCTTTTCGCTTCACTTTAGAAGAACTGTGCTTTGTAAATCCGCGTATATGGAGACTGTAGGCGGTCACCTCATGATAAGGAATCTTTAAATATGTGTCTCCTTCCCAGTCATATTCTGCATCTGGAAACTTTCCGCGGATTTCATGAGCTTCTGCGTTTATTTTTTTCCCAAACTGTCTCGTTCGGGCAAGTCCCTTTACAAAAGGATCCACAAAAACCTTGCCGCCAATTCGATAATTGTACTCGTATTTTCGTCCGTCCAGACCTTCCACTGCCAGAAAACGGACTTCTCCTAATCCTTCCTCTTCCGGCATCTCAAATATTGTTCCCGGCTCCTTATGTCCTACCCGATACAACAGCAGCTCACACCGCTTTCCCGCCGGTACAGATACTGCAAAATTTACTTTTCCGTTTCCGTACGTTACACCAAACGGCTGCGGGTAACCTTCCACTTTTTTCATACTCTGCCTCTCCTTCTACTGCCATCCATCGGTTCCATATAATTCAACATTATCTCTGGTGATCAGAAATGTTTTTTCAAATATCTCATTTTCAAAACTATCTCCGTTCAATACTGCCAGCGCAGTTTCTACTGCCCGTTTTCCGATATTGATCGGCGACTGTGCACCTGTTCCTATTAAAGACAGATTATTCTCTGCCAGTTTCTGTTTCACCTCAGGAGAACCATCCACTCCATAAATCAGAACCCCTTTCTTGTCTGCTTCCTCTACTGCTTCCAGCGCTCCCAGCGCAATAGGGTCGTTTCCGCACATAACCGCGTCTATTTCAGGATATTCTGCCAGAAACTTCTTCATTGCCTCTTTTGCCTTTTCCCGGTCACCCTCCACATCTGCACGGTTGAGCACCTCGAATCCGGAATTGGCAATGGACTCTTCAAATCCTGTAATCCTCTGATTAACAGAATTATGTGAAGAACGTTCTAATATAACAACCTTCCCGCCGTCTGGCAGGCGTTCCTTTAAATCTTCTCCGCATACGAACCCGGCATTTTTATTGTCTGATCCGATAAATGCTTCTGTAAGACTGCTGTTCTTTACTTGTGTATCCACATTGATCACCGGAATTCCTGCATCATCAAGAGCTTGCAGCCCCTCATTAATCTGTTCACTATCCACCGGACACAGGAAAACAGCCTTAACGCCCTCGTCGATCAATTCCAAAATCTGCTCATTCTGAAGCTGTGCATCATCCTGCGGGTCTCTGCTCATCATACGATGCCCCTGAGCCTCAAGTTCCGTTCGGACTGACAGTTCAAGTGTCTCAAAATAAGGATTTCCCGTACCAGTTCCGCTGTACCCGAAAAGGTATCCGCTTTTCTCTTCTTCTGTTCCTTCCTTATCCCCTTTCTCGATAACTGCATTATCTTCCGGTGTTCCTACATTCTTTTTGCAGCCGGTTACCGCTGCTGCAACGATCATTACTGCAAAAAGAACACTCAGTACCCTTTTTTTCATGCTGCATCCTCCTGTTATATAATTACTGAATTTTCATATATGCATACTTGTATAACATTGTTTTTCAATATAATATGTACTTTTCATTTTACAGTGGCTTTTCTATGATTGTCAAGTAACAGAATCCTCTTGCGTTTTATCTTCAGATTTGCTAGAGTAAACTTAGCATTTGAATAACGAAAGGAGATTACCATGAACGAAACAATGGATACTGTTACACTGCTTCTGGACAATGACGAATCTGTAGAATGCGCAATTCTCTGCATCCTCCCGGTACAGGGCAAGGATTACATCGCTCTGCTTCCGTTGGATGACGAGGGAGATACCGAGGAAGAGAGCCGCGTATTTCTCTATCGTTATATCGAACATGAAGACGGCGAACCGGAACTTGAGAATATTGAAGACGATGAAGAGTTTGATGTCGTTGCCGATGCTTATGACGAGTGGCTGGATACACAGGAATATGAAGAACTGGATTTAGACGCCCTTGGATTAGATTCCCTGGAATAATCACACTACTATTCAAACAATTCATCAACAAAGCGGGAAGGCGCTGCGTCCTTTCCGTTTTTTATTTTCACATAAGTAATCTGAAGAATCTCCTTTGCCCGTGTCATTGCCACATAGAACAATCTCCGTTCCTCTTCTTCCCCGGTTTCTTTCAATGCCTTCTTATAAGGAATCTGTCCCTCATTGGTCTGAATCACAAAAACCGCATGAAATTCCAGTCCTTTAGCTGCGTGCATAGTCATCAGTCTGACTCCCGAACGATTCTGATCCTGTTTCTGTGTTCTTGCCCTTAGTTCACTGGTATATGCTTCAATCTGTGTAAACCACTCTTCTGCCGTCTCATAAGGCTTTGCCGCCTCTTCAATTTCCGAAAGCACCTCTGACAGACTGCTTTTCTGGATTCCTTTAGACTGGGCATATTCCCTCAGAAAGTCATCATAGCCGATTCGTTTTCTTATATACTGTATCGCCGCATAAGGAGCCATCTTCTTCAACATTTTTAAATCCCACTCGAATTGGTCGATCCGGTCCTGCATCCACTCTTTTTCCTCATATACTTTCCGCAATTCCTCAAAAGAAATGTCTCCGCCTCCTGCTGCTGCATCCCTCCCCAGATACCGCAGCGGACGGTTCATTACCTGCAGGAAATCCGCACGGGTAATATGTCCCGACGCCATACGCAGATAGGCACAGATATCCTTTGCAATAAAATGGTCATACAGGTTTGGCATGTGTTCTCTCATTTGAAATGGAATCTTTTGCTCTACCAGCCGGGCAACTACCGCCCTGACATCTGTATGAATCCGGTAAAGAATTGCAATCTGCTCTGCTTCCACACCTGTATTCAAATATTTCTCAACTTCCGAGACAACATATTCCGCCTCTTCTGCAGAATCCTTTACTTCCTGCACATGAAGGCTGTGCCCTGCCGGTTTTTCCGCCTGAATCACCTTTTTAAAGCGCACCTGATTATGTCCGATAACCTTCTGGGCATTTCGCACAATATTGACTGTTGAACGGTAGTTCACATCCAGTACGATCTGCTTCGTCTCAGGATAGTCCTTTTGAAACTGAAACATCAGTTTTGCATCTGCTCCCCTGAATCCATATATAGCCTGATCATCATCCCCAACAGCAAACAAATTCCGCTCCGGCTCTGCCAGCATACGGATAACATCATACTGCACCTGATTGATATCCTGAAACTCATCAATCAAAATATATCGAAACTTATCCTGCCACAATTTCAGTGCATCAGGGCGCTTCACAAACAAGTCATAACACAATACCAGCATATCGTCAAAATCAATTTTCCGAAGCTGTTTACGCATCTTCTCATATTCCAGATAAATACTGCGAAAAACATCAGGCGCACAGCATTTACTTTTATATTCTTCTATAGAAGCCCTGTGATTTTTCACAATACTGATTTCATTGACGACTTCCTGCAAGAAATCTTCTTCGTCAAAAATTTCCAGATCCTCCCGCTGATCAATAATCTGGCGCAGCAGCCGGTATCTGTTCTCTTCTGCAAAAATATTTTCTGGTCCCAGTTTGTATGCCCACTTCAAAATCCCGTAATAAATTCCGTGAAAAGTACCCATTGTAACCGGAAGCCGTTTTCCATCCATCAGCGACTGCAGTCTCAGCTTCATCTCCGCCGCCGCATATTTAGTAAAAGTAATGACCAGAATTTCTTCTGGCCTTACTTTACAAACCTCTATGAGGTACTTAATTCTGTTTACAATCGTCAGTGTCTTCCCAGAACCCGGTCCCGCCAGTACAAGGCACGGCCCCCTGTTGTGAGAAATCGCCTGTTTCTGAGCCTGATTAAAACTCATTTCCACCTCTTTACTTCTAACTACTTATTGTCTCCAGCTATACAACTCAAGCAAAACGCTATGCATTGAGCTTTTCAATTGCTGCATAAATTCGCTTCAGGGACTCTTCCCTGCCAAGAACTTCCATGATTTCCGTTGCCCCTCCCGGTGTATTCTGCTTACCGGACACGGCGGTACGGATCGGCCACATCACATATCCGATCTTATATCCCTTCTCACCCGCGAATGCCTTCAGGCTTTCAAACAAAGCGTCATTACTATAATCCCTCTGAGCCTCCAGTACCGGAATAAGTTCTTTTAATGTCTCCAGAGAATTTTCCGCATTAGTTTTCATCTTCTTATGTGTATACATGACATTGTCATACTCTGGAACTTCCTCGAAAAAGTCAATCTGCTCCTTAATATCAGGCAAAATTTCAATTCTTGTCTTCACAAGAGCAGCAATCTTCTTTAAATCGAAATCTTTCGTTACAACCTCGCGGATATACGGCTCTGCCATCTCGTAAAAACGGTCAAAGTCCATCGCTTTTAAATACTCGCCGTTCATCCATTTCAGCTTCACAATATCAAATACAGCCGGAGATTTGCTCATATGACGGTAATCAAATGCTTCTACCAGATCTTCCAGGCTGAAGACCTCACGGTTGTCTGTCGGACACCAGCCAAGAAGCGCCACATAATTCACAACAGCCTCTGTCACAAATCCCTGAGCAATCAAATCTTCAAAAGAAGAATGACCGCTTCTCTTGCTTAACTTCTTATGCTCTTCATCCGTGATCAGCGGACAGTGTACATATACCGGAACCTCCCAGCCAAAAGCCTCATACAGCCGGTTATACTTTGGCGCAGAAGACAAGTATTCATTGCCGCGTACCACATGACTGATTTCCATCAAATGGTCGTCTACCACATTTGCAAAATTATAGGTCGGATATCCGTCAGACTTAATGAGAATCATATCATCTAATTCTGCATTGGGAACGGTAATGTCTCCGTAAATCTCATCATGAAAGGTGGTCATGCCTTCATTTGGTACATTCAGACGTATAACCCACGGCTTGCCCGCCGACAAATTTGTCTCTACCTCTTCTTTTGTAAGATTCAGGCAGTGCTTGTCATATACAACAATTTCCGTACCGCTTTCGGATACAGATGTCCGCAGAGAATCCAGACGTTCCTTATCACAGAAGCAATAATATGCATCTCCCTGTTCTACCAGCTGTTTCGCATACTTCAGATACAGACCAGAAGCCATACGCTCGCTCTGGATATAAGGACCGTATCCTTTATCCTTATCTGGTCCCTCGTCATGAACAAGCCCTGTCTTCTCCATTGTACGGTAAATGATTCCCAATGCTTCCTCTACAAATCTCTCCTGATCGGTATCCTCAATACGCAGCAGAAAATCTCCATTCTCATGCTTTGCGATCAAATATGCATAAAGCGCCGTGCGAAGATTCCCGACATGCATTCTTCCTGTGGGGCTGGGCGCAAATCTTGTTCTTACTTTACTCATAATCCATTCTCCTATCTTCCTTTTCATTTCAGAAACTTCTCTTATTATAGAACAAGTATGAAAAATGTTCAAGGAGAAACAACTTACAAAATCAGTACGTCATAACCTGCAAATATTTCCTGGTACCATAAAATATGTTCCTCTGGAGCCCTCACTTCAATTCCATTTCCGTTGTGGACCCCGAATATATTTTCGCCGAGTTCTATTGCTTTGCACTGCCAGAAATCAAGACGCGAAATCGCTGTATCTTCAAACGCGCCTGATGCTATTCTCGTCACCTCTGCCGGAACAACATACATATCCATTCTTCCTCCCGGAAATGTAAGAAGCGTTGTCCCGTTTCTATCAAACAGTACTCCGTCAATACTCACGCATCCTGGATTTCCCGCGGCAGCTTCTATCCATTCCAGAAAGTGCATCCCTGAAAATGCGCCTTCTTCAATAATAGAAATATTCGGCGGAATGTAAATTTCTGTAATCCCTGTCCCAATTTCCGCAAAAGCACCGCTTCTGATTCCCACACATTCTTCTGACGGCAGTTCCAGGTACCCATCCGTAGCTGCCAGCAAAGCGCCGTCACTTCCACAGATCATTCCCTCTCCGTCAATCAGAAAGCCCGCAGGCGCAGCCGGAGTTTCCGGTATCTCTTCTGTATTACTGTCATCTTCCATAATTATATCATCAGCAGATTCATCTACAGCCGGTCCGTCTGTCACAAAATCATCCTCAATATCATCATCTCCCGGCGTCACTACATCCTCAGATGTATCCTCCTTTGGCACTGTAATATCTCCTATCTCATTTTCCTCTGGCATGTCATCCCCTGGCAAGACAATATCATTATCTATATCTTCTGTAAAACCTGTATCCGGTACAATGACATCTTCTTTCAATTCCTCCGTATCATCTCTTCCTGATATAATGAGGTCTCCCGGCAATTCATTTATATCATCGCTCTCAGATATAATAATATTTTCTTTCGGTATATCTATTTCCGGTATCAGTACTCCTGTCACACTTTCAAACGACTCCTCCGGCGCCGTTTCTTCCATTGTTATTTCCACGACTGGTATTTGCATGGCAATTTCCGTCAGCATAAAAAGTTCTGTGCTTTCTTTCCATTCTTCTAATTTTGCCCCAGCTTTAAGGAACGAGCCGGATGCCTTATCACCGGCAAATGCTTTTGAATGGAACATCAGATCAAACTTTGTATCTGCAACTTTCTTCACTTCCGGAATTTCTTTTATGCTGTAGTTCATAGTGTCCGGTTCTGCATATTGCGTATGCAGCGGAGCCAGAACCTCCATTGCCGCCAAAAATCCGGCTGTCACTATTGCTGCTTTCGCAATGTCAAAGCTATAATTCTTCTCCCTGCTGCAGCTCAGTATGCCGTCATCACATATCCCGATTTCTGGAATACACACCAGTTTTATTCGATTTTTCATAACCCCAACCTGTCCTTTTCCACTAATCTCCAGAAATTCTACACAAGAAAAAGGAACGCCGCAATCATATGCAACATTCCTTTGCTTTTCTTTTTATAGACTTTTAGGGAAATCAAATCAAACGTTAATTTCTGCTTTTACACCAAGAATCTCTTCATTTCCTTCCAATAACGGACGAATCACACTGTTCAGATATCTTTCTGTCTGCTCTTTCGCACGTCCTACATATCTGGATGGGTCCATCGTCTTCTGCAAGTCTTCCAGACTCATGTTAAATGCGTCGTCTGCCGCAATCAGTTCCAGAAGATTATTGTCCAGCCCTTTTTCCTTCACGTTACGCCCCGCTTCCATAGACAGCTCACGGATTCTTTCATGCAGCTCCTGACGGTCACCGCCTGCCTTTACAGCATCCATCATAATGTTCTCCGTTGCCATAAAAGGCAGTTCAGAACGAAGACGCTTCTCGATCACTTTTGGATATACGACCAATCCGTCTACCACATTCAGGCAAAGATCTAAGATTCCATCAATTGCCAGAAATCCTTCCGGAACACTCAGCCGCTTATTGGCAGAATCGTCCAGTGTTCTCTCAAACCACTGGGTAGCAGAAGTAATCGCCGGGTTCAGTGCATCCAGCATCACATAACGAGATAAGGAAGCAATACGCTCACTTCTCATTGGGTTTCTTTTATATGCCATCGCAGAGGAACCGATCTGTGTCTTCTCAAATGGCTCTTCCACTTCTTTCAAATGCTGTAACAGACGGATATCATTGGAGAACTTATGAGCGCTTGCCGCAATACCTGCAAGAACATTCAGTACCCTTGTATCCACCTTTCTGGAATAGGTCTGTCCAGATACCGGATAACATGCCTTAAATCCCATCTTTTCGGCGATCATCGGATCGATCTTATCAATCCTCTCCTGATCCCCGTCAAATAATTCAAGAAAACTTGCCTGTGTTCCTGTTGTTCCTTTAGAACCTAAAAGTTTCAGACTGCCAAGGACATAATCCAAGTCTTCCAGATCCATCTCAAATTCCTGCATCCAAAGTGTCGCTCTCTTGCCTACCGTAGTCGGCTGCGCCGGCTGAA
Source organism: Mediterraneibacter agrestimuris (assembly GCF_943193195.1). Taxonomy (GTDB): domain Bacteria; phylum Bacillota; class Clostridia; order Lachnospirales; family Lachnospiraceae; genus Schaedlerella; species Schaedlerella agrestimuris. Next base: position 28,817 of record NZ_CALPDG010000011.1, read on the forward strand.
AATGTGTAAAAGCCAGTGTAGGCTGCGCTTTATATTCATCCGCAAACTTCGCCAGTTCGGCAATTACATTGACCAGCTTCGTACGAACCAGCTTCAAAGCCTCTGCCATCACGATCACATCCGTATTGTCACCCACATAGCAAGATGTAGCGCCCAGATGGATGATCCCCTTCGCCTTTGGACACTGCACTCCATATGCATATACATGTGACATCACATCGTGACGGACAATCTTTTCACGCTCTCTTGCAACATCATAATTGATATCATTGGCGTGAGCCTTCAACTCTTCAATCTGTTCTTCTGTAATATTCAGTCCCAGTTCCTTCTCTGTCTCTGCAAGAGCGATCCACAGTCTTCTCCATGTGCAAAACTTCTTGTCCGGTGAGAAAATGTACTGCATCTCCTTACTTGCATAACGCTCAGAAAGAGGACTTATATAACGGTCTGTAGCCATAGATAATCTCCTTATTTGATACCGATTCTCTTGAATACTTCCTGATAAGCGTCTTCCACATTGCCCATGTCTCTGCGGAAACGGTCCTTATCCAGCTTCTCGTGTGTCTCTTTGTCCCACAGACGGCATGTATCCGGTGAAATCTCATCTGCAAGAATAATTTCACCATGGTATCGTCCATATTCAATCTTAAAGTCGATCAAATCAATTCCTGCATCTGCAAAGAACTTCTTGAGGACTTCATTTACTTTGAATGTATACTCTGTAATCTTATCGATTTCCTCTCTTGTGGCAGCGCCGATTGCAATTGCAAAATAGTCGTTGATCAGCGGATCGCCAAGGTCATCGTTTTTGTAGCTGAACTCCAGTGTCGGCGCCAGCAGCTTAGAACCTTCTTCAATTCCCAGTCTCTTACTGAAACTTCCGGCTGCCACGTTACGAACGATTACTTCCAGCGGAACAATCTCTACTTTCTTAACTGCTGTCTCACGGTCGCTTAATTCCTCTACAAAATGTGTCGGAACGCCCTCCTTTTCGAGAACCTGAAAAATATAGTTCGTCATACGGTTGTTGATGACGCCTTTCCCTACGATCGTTCCCTTTTTCTCACCGTTAAATGCAGTTGCATCATCCTTATAGTCTACGATTACGACATCCGGATCCTCCGTTGTAAAAACCTTTTTCGCTTTTCCTTCGTAAAGCTGTTCCAATTTTTTCATACGTTTCACACCTGTCCTTTTCTTTTCATTCCATTCACTGTGTTATTAACATTGATGATTATAATACAAGGCAGTTGGAAAATCAATATTCTCCACTGCCTTGTATTTGCTTTTTCTCATTATTTATTTTCGTCCGTTATATTAGTTTTTCTAATATATCATTTTAGATTAAGAAGTCAGAAGAATAATATTTCTTTTCTATTTCACTTCCAAAGACCGTTTTTTTGTAATGGTCACCGGCTCCTCATAACAGGAAAACAGCGCTTCCATTTTCTTCGCATTTGGCTTCGGTGTTATCAGACTCACAGCAGGAACCACCACCAGTCCTGCAACCATGGCAATTGCTCCCGCATTGATCGGAGAAGCGATATATCCTAAGAACAGATTGGAAACGGTAATTCCCACTCCCGTAATAAAGCTTGCCCATACTGCCGCCTTTGTCACACGTTTCCAATATAGTCCGTATAAGAACGGCGCCAGAAATGCGCCTGCCAAGGCTCCCCACGAAATCCCCATCAACTGAGCGATAAATGTAGGAGGATCCAACGCAAGCAAAACAGAGACAACCAGAAAAAACACAATTAAAATCTGCATCGTTACCACTTGTTTTTTCTCACTCATATTCTTGATAACCTGATCTTTCAACAGATCCAGCGTCATCGTTGAACTGGACGTAAGCACCAGAGAGGATAAAGTAGACATGGATGCCGAAAGCACCAGCACCACTACAACTCCGATCAAAAAATCCGGCAATTTTGACAACATGCCTGGAATGATACTATCATATACAACAGCTCCTGTCGTCTGGTCATAGATCTGCGGACTGTCAAACAATCTGCCGAACCCTCCGAGGAAATAACTTCCTCCAGCAACGACAATGGCAAAAATCGTTGAAATCACCGTTCCTGTATTGATTGCTTTTTCATCCTTGATCGCATAGAACTTTCCGATCATCTGCGGCAGTCCCCATGTACCGAGTGAGGTCAATATTACAACGCCCAGCAGGTTCAATGGATCCGGACCGAAAAAGGACGTAAACGCTCCCGGCTGCCCTTTCGTAACCGCTGCATCGCTTGGGATTTCCGCCATCGTACGGACTGCCTCCATAAATCCGCCCTGCCCATTCAGAACTGCCGCAATCACTGCCGCGATGCCGATCAGCATAATGATTCCCTGTATAAAGTCATTGACCGCAGTCGCCATATAACCTCCCAGTATCACATACACTGCTGTAAATACCGCCATTACAATGACACAATATGTATATGGAATATGAAATGCCATTTCAAACAAACGGGACAATCCATTATACACCGACGCTGTATACGGAATTAAAAATACAAACACAATTACAGAAGCCACGGTCTTCAATGCCTTGCTTTCATACCGCTCCCCAAAAAAATCCGGCATTGTCCGGGAATGCAGATGCTGTGACATCACCTTCGTGCGTCTTCCCAATACTACCCATGCCAGCAGACTTCCCAGCACTGCATTGCCAATTCCGATCCATGTGGACGCAATTCCATACTTCCACCCAAACTGCCCTGCATATCCGACAAATACGACCGCAGAAAAATAGGATGTTCCATAAGCAAACGCGGTCAGCCACGGTCCCACTGAACGTCCGCCAAGTACAAATCCATCTACGCTTCTGGTATGTTTCCGGGAAAAAATTCCCACACCCACCATGATGCCAAAAAATATAACCAGTAAAATCAATTTTATCGTCATCTTTTCTCCCTTTCTCCTCTTTTCTTTTCCACGCTGAACCGTTGCGCTTTAAAGCATTAAAGTCTTCTGGTATATAATAACACGGGCAGATTGCCCGTGTCAATTTCTTTCTTATGCTAACTGCTCCATCGTATCAAAACGTACCGACGCGATCAATCCCAGCAGCACAGTCACAACAAATGTATATATAAGTGTAACCGGGAATATCAAATTTATATTTACAAGCATACCAATAACAACCGCCAGCGTAATTCCGATTCCCAGTATGACCATCTGCATCAAAACACGGATGATATCCTGTCCCGCCTTACCGAGCAGATTCCCCACAAGACACTGGGCAAGCACCCGCATATACAAACGGTTTGCCTGTAATACCGTATAGATCAAAATCGTCTGTACAACATAAACCGGAGACACGCCCCACGCAAATCCAATCGACACACACATTATGGTTCCGTCCAGCATAGCTTTCACATGCTCCATTGCAGTTGCATACCAAAGCTTCTTGTATGCCTTATCCGGGATGAGGAAAAGATACGGATTCTGTAATTCCTTTTCCCATTTCCCCATATATCCGCTCATCACAAGACACATATACGCAATGATCCCCAACAGAAAAAACTGCGGCACACCGCTGTCTACTGCCGATTCCCGCATCGTATATGCCATGATCGCCGCCAGAACCAGGCTAAACACCGTCATTTTAGAAAAAATAAAATACTTCTCTTTCTTATATTCCAGCAATTGCCGTGAAAAAATCGCTTTCGCTCCTTTTGCATCATAGGCATTGTTTACCTTGCGGAAGGCGCGGCGCTTTTCCCCGATTCTTGTCACCATCTCACCGTTGTTTTTCTTCTTCTTCATCTCCACATAATCGTCTGCGAACTTTGCCGCTTCTTCATAATAGCCGCCGTCACATTTCATGCGGAAGACAATAAATACCAACACTGCAACCGATACCAGATATAGAACCGATCCAATGAGATTTAAGGTAGTCGGTCCCAGTAAGATCAGCCTGTAGATCGAGATGTTCCATCCCACAAGAGGAAGCATCTGCAATACTGGCCAGTCAAAAAACGCACTAGCAGACCCGAGACTGATCCCCTCCCTTCGGAAATACAGAAAAATCACAAGTGTGATCGCCGCTAAGAATCCTTTAATCCCCCACCCCAGAACCTTTACCGCCTTTTCCGAAAGTTTCTCATTTGTATAAAACCATACCATAATACTGCATTCGCATACAATCTCAAGCATGCAGCCAGTCAAAAAAAAGAGAAACATTCTCCATAACGCAACACCAAATACCGTGACTCCCATAATTGCAAACACTACACTGATCACCAAGGAAATAATATAATTCATCCACGCACTGTGCAGCAGAACCAGTTTGGGAGAAATGGGTGCGGTGAATACAAAATGCGCATGTCCCTGCCGGAAAATCACACCTTTCCGGGAAGAATAGGAGAGAAAATTCGACAAAAATATATAAAGTGTCCAAAGTGTCACAAAGACAACCAGTCCCTGCACCGAATCAAAATGCAATTCCTTCATTAACATACCTATCCCAAATACAACAAAAATCGCATATGCAGTAAGGAAAATCATAAGCAGCAGCGTTATCGGTTTATGTAATGCCTTCTTCAGATTATTTACAAAACTTCGTTTTGTCAGATACATCAGCGCTTTCATGCTCTTTCACCACCTGTCATTTCAAAGAAAAGGGCATCCAGATCCTTTTCTCCCACTTCGCTCTTTTGATAAGAACCGATGATCTGTCCTTTTTCCATAACAAACATGACGTCCCACAAATCTTCTACCATCTCCAGCATATGTGTACTGATCAACACTGTTACACCGCTGTTACGCAGCTCCAGCACTACTTCTTTTAACTCTTTGATGGCACGCGGATCCAGTCCCACCATCGGCTCATCCAGAAGCATTACTTTCGGCTTTACTGCCAGAGCGCAGCAGATGCTTACCTTCTGCATCATACCCTTGGAAAGTTCATTTCCCAACTTTTCCTGCTTATCTTCCAGTTCAAACCGCTTTAGTATTGTTTCTACTTCTTCATCGGTAATAGAACTTCCATATGCCTTTCTCACATATTCAATATGCTCTCTGACTGTCAGCGCCTCGAACATAGCTGGAATCTCCGGCACATATGCAAATATTTTCTTTGCCGCCAGATCCTTTGCCAAAATCCCCTGAATACCGATCCGCCCTTTGTACCGCAGAAGACCCGCAATACTTTTGATAATGGTAGACTTGCCTGCTCCGTTTGGACCCAGCAGTATTCCCACCTGTCCGTCGGGTACAAAAAAACTCACCTTATCTACCGCCAGTGTTTTTCCATATGATTTACTCAACTCTTGAATTTCCAGCACAATATTCCCTCCCTATTTTCACCTGCAAACTACGTCTGCTCCTGTCTTTGTATTTTAGTTACTATTCAGCCTTTCGGCTTCATAGTCACTGAATCCGCCCTATTTTAAGTTCACCTATGGTGAAAGGGCGGATTCTGTTTTTCCATCACACATTTTTACGGAGTTTGCAGCAAGTGCAAACTCCTATGCTGAACTGTTACGTATTTTACATCTGCTTCTTACCGCTTTATTCCTGGCATCAGATACGTTTTTATTCCTCTTCTACTTCCGTCACTTCATAATATTTCGCCAAAGCCTGCGTTCCCAGATCTCCACATCCGTCTGCTTCCAATTCTTCGCAGTTGGCAAGCGCCTGAGAAAGAATTCCCAGATCCAGACCACTCATATTCGCCTCAATTAGCGCCAGCTTCATATCCTTGATAAAATGCTTCATAAAGAAGCCTGGTGCATAATCCTCCTTCACGATTTTCGGTCCCAAATTGCTGAACTGCGCGCTTCCCGCCGCACCAGAAGACAAAGACTTCAATACAATATCTGCATCCAGACCTTTTGCCTTCACATAAGCAAGCGCTTCACAGACGCCGGAAAGCGCTCCCGCAATGAGTATCTGATTAGCAAGCTTACAGTGCTGTCCCGCACCTGCTACACCCTGATAATTGATGTTCGTTCCCATTGCCTCAAACAATGGCTTACAAGCCACATAATCACTCTTATCTCCACCCACCAGAATGGACAATGTTCCCGCTTTAGCTCCGGTATCGCCTCCGGTGACCGGGGCATCCAGCACATGGAATCCTTTCTCCGTTCCAATCTTATAGATTTTCTCTGCCAATTGCGGGCTGGTCGTTGTCATATCAATCAGATATGCACCCTTCTTTGTGCTGTCCAGAATATTTCCCGCATCAAAATAAACCTCTTCCACATCCTGTGGGAATCCCACGATCGTAATCACTGCATCACAATCCTTCACACATTCTCCGATACTCTCATGGAATACTGCCCCCTCTGTAATTACATCCTCTACCTTTGCCTTATTTCTGGCGTAAATGTGCAATTCAAATCCTGCCTTCATCAAATTACGCACCATAGATTTCCCCATAATTCCTACACCGATAAATCCGATTTTCTTCATCTTACTTGCTCCTCTGCATTATTTTGTATATATTTACTGCTATTTTTAATCCTCGTCAACCTTCCATGCTCTGACCGGCTCCTTATAGAACACCCGATTCTCCTCTGTGATCTTCATCACACCGTCTTTGACATCTACAATCGTCACTCCACAGTTCGGCGGCACATCTTCCGCCCAGAAATTTCCCGGATCAAGATTACCTTTGATACAATTGAGCAGCGCTGTCATCGCCGCTCCGTGAGTCGACAGCAGAATGATTTTACCAGTAAGCTCTTTATTATGATTCAGTTCCTCCAAAAAACGACCTGTCCGCTCTAACAGCTCCGGCACAGACTCTCCGCCCTCCGCTGGGATAAAATGCCCTGTATCTGTAAAAAACTTATTAAACTCTGCACTTTCCGGCGCTCTATGCTCTCCGCTGCAGCACATTCCCTCATAAACTCCAAAATTCATTTCCTGAATTGCAGGCGCATCGATCAACGGAACATTTCTGCCTGCCAGTATCACCTCCGCCGTCTTCCTCGCCCGGATCAGCGGCGACGTATAAGCAATGTCAAACTCCACAGTTTCCAAACCTTTTGCCGTCTCTTCCGCCAGATAGATACCATAATCATTCAACGGAATATCTGCCGACCCCTGTACTCTCCGTTCTTTATTCCAATCCGTCTCACCATGACGTACCAGATAAATCCTCATAACGTTCCTCCTGACCTTGTATTATTAATCTTACATTATCAAATATAGTATAAACACTTCCAATACTCGAGTCAATTATTACTGAGCACAGCTCAATGTTGTTTTGCTCAGTAACACAAAAATCCATGCAAAATTCGTAATAGTTGTTATTCCCATGCATTTTCGCTATAATAAACATACACAAAACACCAGAAAGGACAAGACATATTATGGAAAAAATCACCAGCTTCACGATCGACCACATCAAATTACAGCCTGGAATCTATGTTTCCCGCAAAGATACTTCTGCGGGAACAACTGTTACTACGTTCGACATCCGCATGACCAGCCCCAATGAAGAACCGGTTATGAACACCGCCGAAGTACACACATTGGAACATCTGGGCGCCACTTTCCTTCGGAATCACCCACATTTCAAGGAAAAAATCCTCTACTTCGGTCCGATGGGATGCCGCACAGGCTTCTATCTGCTCCTCTTTGGGGACTACAAATCCGAAGAGATTGTACCACTGATGTCAGAGATGTTTGCATGGATGTCCGAATTTGATGACGAAGTACCGGGCGCTTCCGCAAAAGACTGCGGAAACTATCTGGACATGAACCTGCCGATGGCACGCTTCACTGCCCGCCGATTCCTCACTGAAGTCCTGACCGGCATTTCTCCTGACCGCTTAATCTATCCTGAATAAAGGAAGAATGTGCAAAGGAGCAGAATTCTGTTATTTAAATCAGACTTCTGCTCCTTTGCTATTGTCATATTACTTTGCGGATAGTTTTCCAAGAAATTCCCGCATTCTTACATTGCCTGAAGTAAAGACTTCTTCCGGTGTTCCTTCCACTGCGGTCACACCTTTATCCATAAATATAATCTTATCTGCCACATTCCGCGCAAAATCCATCTCGTGTGTAACAATGACCATCGTCATATGCTCCGCGGCAAGATCCTTGATCACCTTCAAGATCTCTCCTGTCAGCTCAGGATCCAGCGCCGAAGTAGGTTCATCAAAAAAGAGCACCTTCGGCTTCATTGCCAGAGCACGTGCGATCGACACACGCTGCTGCTGTCCACCGGAGAGCTGATACGGATATGCATCCGCTTTGTCTGAAAGTCCCATTTTATCAAGAAGCTGCTTTGCTTCTTCATACACCTCCTCTTTGTTACGTTTCTGCACCTTAATGGGCGCATCAGTAATATTTTTAATTACAGAAAAATGGGGAAACAAATTGAAGTTCTGAAATACGAGTCCAACCTGTCCCTCATGATATATCTCTCCTGCATCCGGTGTTTCCAAATTGGTCGCACACCGCAAAAGCGTGGACTTGCCGGAACCGGAAGGACCTATGATCGCAAGCACCTCTCCTTCTTCTACCATAACAGAGATATCTTTGAGCACTTCCGCATCACCAAAACTCTTCTTGATGTGCTTCATTTCCAATAAACTCATTTTCCTTCCCCCTTATCGATAATAATTCATCTTGTTTTCAATCCGTTCCATCACAAATGCAACCACAAAATTCAGAATATAATAGAAAATTCCGGCAAATACATACGGAATCATATTTGCCTGAGAAGACGCCAGCGCTTTGGCAACTGTAAACATTTCCAGAATTCCAATTGTAAATGCCAGTGAAGTATCCTTGACAAGCGTAATCGTTTCATTAGTAACCGAAGGCATGATCCGCTTCATTACCTGCGGCAGAATGATCCGCATAAACGTCTGGCTTTTTGTATATCCCAGTATTCTCGCAGCTTCATACTGTCCCTGCGGCATTGACTCGATTCCGCCGCGGTAAATCTCTGCAAAATATGCCGCGTAATTCAGTACAAATCCAACTGCGGTCGCGCCGTATTTCCATGTAGGTGTATTCTGAATCCCGAAAATATAATATGGTCCGAAATAAATCACCATCAACTGCAGCATCAGCGGAGTTCCCCGCATAATGGATATGTATAGTTTAAAAAATATACGAATCACCGGATTCTTAGACATTCTGCCAAATGAAACAAGCAGACCAAGGGGAAGTGAAAAAAGCAATGTCACAACAAAGATTGCCAGTGACACTCCCATTCCTTCCATCAGTTTACCTAACATAACCGATATTGCCATACCAATACTCCTTTTCGCAGAAAATGGGCCGTCTCGTTCTGACAGCCCGTTTTTCTTTTTCTTATTGATTATTTCATTACCGCACACACCGCATACTTATCTGCGCGTCTGCAAACCGGTACTGTAACATTATTTTCCAATTATTGTGATATCATCCTTAAACCACTTTGTTGAAATCTCGGCAAGAGTTCCATCTTCCGCCATCTCTTCCAGTACCTTCTGTATCTGGTCTCTAAGGACTTCATTACCCTTTGCAAAACCAACGCCATACTCTTCTGCCGCAATCTCATAATCAAGAATAATGAAATCCGCATCCCGCTGTTCAATCTGGTATGCCGCTACTACAATATCCATTGCAACCGCGTCTGCCGCACCGGATTCCAGATTCATAAAACCTGTATTATAATCCGGAACCACTTCAAGATTACCAAATGTCTCCGTCAATTCCTGATTATCAGCCAATGCTGCCTGTGCAGAAGAATCTGTCTGCACATCCACTACCTTACCTGACAGATCCGCCTCTGACTTAATGTCTGCGTCACCTCTTACAACAAACACCTGCTTGTTGTTCAAATAAGGTTCTGACCATGTATAGGAATCCTCTCTGCCATTCATGGTAAATCCATTCCAGACACAATCGATTCCGCCCGAATTCAATTCTGCATCCTTCGCATCCCATGCGATCGGCTTCGGCACGAACTTTAACCCAAGTCTGTCACAAACCTCTGTTGCCAGTTCAAGATCAAATCCTGTATATTCTCCGTCGTCTCCTACAAATCCCATCGGCGGAAAATCCTGATCAAAACCTACTGTAAATGTATCGCCTTCTTCTTTTACTGTAAATCCTGCATCCTTTTTTGTGTTATCTTCTTTAGCAGAATCTGCATTCTTGTCTGTTCCGCATCCTGCGAGTGCAATGGATACCATCATCGTTCCTGCTAAAAGTAAGGCTAATTTCCTTTTCATATCTGATTCCTCCCTGAATTCACGTTGTTGTATTAGCAATTGACCACTTTACCACGCTAAATCACCCACTCATAATAACATAGAACCGGAAGGTTGTCAAATCCTTTTACTGAGGTTTTTATATATACCATTTTTATATATGACTTCTTCTATATTGCCGCTTCCACTTCTCCAGCATCTCTTCTCCGATTTCTTTCGGAATCTCCGCTTTCAAGTCCTGCATCTCCTGCCGCATCTGAGCGTTGACCTCTATATACTCCTCGTGTTTCGTCAAAAGAATGTGATACTCCTCCAGAGACATATACTTATAGGAAGCATAGAGATACGGCTTCAGAAGAACCTTATCATCGCAGATCTGATAGGCCCTGTCATACATTCTCGCAGATTCCTCATACAAAAACAGTCTTCCATAAGCAGCACCCAGCCCCGCATAAATTCTGCCGTAGAATTTATTGTCTACTGTCTCATCCTTCTCCTGATTCAAAATTGCCTGATATACAATGATCGCTTCTTCAATCTCGCCGCTTTCCAGCAGATTGTCGCCTTTATATTTCTGACGTTCAATGTCTTTCTGATTTTTCAGTCTTTCCAATACATTCTGAATCCGGATCATTTCCGGCTCACGGTAAATTCTGGAATATTTCAGAATCGTCAGAACAAATTTTTCCACAGAACCATGCAGACGAATTTCATCCCGCAGCATTCCGGCAAGCTCTCCCATTCCCAGTTCTTCTTCCAGCCATGTACAAAGCTGCTCGTTCATGATCGTATAATCAATCAGATACAGATTGTTGCACAGATAGTAGCATAATTCTTCAATTGTAAAAATCTTACAGTGAATCCTCGAGATCTCATATGGATGTGTCGAATGTCTGTCATGACAAAGAACTAAACTTCCCATCGTTGCCTCCTAAATGTATAATCTTCTCTTCCTGAAAATCTGTTGCCGGAAAAAACTCTCCGAATCCTGCATCTTTTACAGTAACTTTGCAAGTTTTTTCATTTAAGAATAATGTCTCGATCTGTAACCGGGTGGAATACTCTGCCCGCTTCGGCAAATGATCCAGTGAGATCGTTTCGGTCTTTACACTGCCCTGTACCAAAGACTCCACATGAAAATCAATTTCCTGCAGATCGTCCACCAGCACCTCAATCTGGCTGTTGGATTCATACCACTGAGCACCCCAGGATACTATTGGATAATTCATCTCCTGTCCGTTCACCCGCATATTAACCGTAATCTGATCTGTCAGTTTGCTTTCTGAAAGATAAACCGGATTCTCAATATGCATATATTCCTTACGGTATGCTGTATAACATGCGCCCTTACTGTACAGGTTATTCCCAATAAATGCACGTCTTCCGTTACAAAGCACCCTTAAGGATTTAGGATACCAGTTATTATCAAATCCCTCCCCTGTAAGGAATACCGAAGAAACAATCCGTTTATCAAATACCCCCTCAATAAATCTGCAAAACATGGAATCTGCTTCCCGCGCCTTGTCTTCATTAAGTACCGGATAAACCGCAGCCAGTTCTTTCATATGTGCACTTGCCACTTCATCTACCGTCACAAACGTAGTCTTGCCGCCGCCTAACCCCGCCTTCAGTCTGCGAAGCATATATGCCTTAATCTCATTTCTGTCACAACAAAACAATGCCGCATCATACTGCCACAGCTCTTTTGGCTGATAAAACAGATAGTTACAGAAGCTTTCCTTGTAATCCTGTATAAAAATATGCTGTTTATCTATCCCCATCCGCACCGCGATCCCCCGTAGCAGCTGTGCCAGTTCCTCTGTCAGTTCCGGCACACTGAACACGATACCGTCAATTTGAGGAAATGCATGAAGCGACATCTGTACAAACTTGGATAACAACCAGACCGCATCGTAAGTCTCTTCGGCAAATTCAATCTTCTCACCTGCCAGACTACGTTCCAGAAGCCTTGTTACTGCAAAACCTTCTTTGACCGTTGCCAGCCGTTTTGCCTCTTTTCCATATGCCCATGTATCTCTGAGCTTTCCGATCATCAGCGGAATCTGATAATTATCTGTATCTGCCTCCAGTGTCTCCGGCTCAAGCTGCTCTTCGTTATAGTAACTGATCTGGCATGTCTTTTCATTTATTTCGTACCCTATGATACTGCCCTGTCCCATAACAGTATGCCTCCTTAATATTGCTCAAACATATGTGCCGCAGTCACATCTTCCAGTGTATATGCTTTCATCCTTGCTTCCCGCTCTGCGCATTCTGAAAGTAAAATATCATTCAGGCGGCCATATCGTCCCTTTTCCCCTCTCGGAAGTTCCTTGGAACATTCCTCCTTGTCACTGCGGTATGAGTTGCCATCTATCGTCTCCTTAAAATAATATTTTAATGTTTCATTTGCAAAAAGAACAAACTTCTTCACATAAATATTTTCGTACATCGGTGTCAGCACTTCCGTTGAGTAGTCTGTCGTCTCCTGTCCGCCCTTCTGAAGCTGATAATATAACATGACTCGGCTGCCCTTTTGACCTTTGTATTCTATCAGCGTCTTGTCCCAGATCTGCAGTTCAATCAGCCAGTCTTTCTCATAAGAAAGATAGAATGGGAAGTAAATCTGCTTGCCGCAAAGCTCCTGTAAAAACTGCTTCACGGTTTTACGTGCGTTGCCATACTCCCGTGCGGAATAATATTTCAACACCGCAATTTTACAGATATCAATCACTTCTTCACCTTTTTCATATTCCCTGCAGATAATATCAATAACACTCTTGCTGATCTTACGTTCTTCGGTCACATACTCTCTCGACATATAAGCCAGATATGCCTGCTGCAGCCGGAAATATGCTCCCTCCGCATAATAGTCTTCAAAGATTGCAGATTCACCAAAAATCTCTTCCGCAAATAACATCTGTGTCAGAATCCGCTCTGCCAGCTTATGGGTATGTACCTCATACTCCTTTGCTTCTCTCCAGAGGCGTTTCATCTCAATAGTCGCACCGCAGTAGAACGCCGCCAGATAAGTAAGAATGACCTTATCATATTGATTCTTCTTAAACAATTCAAAACACACATAAGTAAGAAAATCATCATTTTCATAATTATTTTCCCGGATCGTCCTGCTGCACAATGTCAGAAGCTCCGTGTCATTGTACTTTTCCAGTCCCTTTCTGCGGACAACTTCCAACGTCATTTCTTCTGCTTCTTCCTCTTCCCGGTTCAGCTTCAGACCGTTGATATATTTGCGGCACATATCCATATAACGCAATTCGTAGAACAATCTCCTGCTCTCATATGGAATGGAGTCAGTATAATGTCTGCCGTCCTTGCCCTCCCATACCAGACGTGCGGTCTTGGAATACAGAAATACCTGTGTACCATGTTCCGAATACGGCACTTTCTGTGACACAGTACCATCCTCTTCAACAACATGAATATACTTCATATAAGGCACTTTTGTAGTAATATCATAAGCATGGCAAATATCATACAACGCTTTCACACGGTCTGGATTCATAGTCTGTTCTACAACAAAACGTTTGTAGATAATACGCAGCTGTTCATCAATATGTCTTCGATCCAGCTGATTCCATGCAAATGCCTCCATCTCATCCCGGTAATGGGCATAGATTTCACTGCTCTCATCCATATATGTAATCAGATTTGAATACAAGAAAGAACATCTCCTGTAATCCAGTGTGTTACCATGCATAAAATACAGATATACACTTCTCGGCAGCGCCTTCTTAAAATGATACAAATCCAGAGACGCCATATAATATTCATAGAGCTGTGCAATCTTAAGTTCTGATTCCACTGCTTTTTCATACCATTTGAAGCAACTTCCGTCAATCCGGTTTCCTTTGATCAGCAACGTACAAATTGCAGTCAGAATCATAGATTCCGGATACATATCATAAGCTCCCGCAAGAGTCTCATAAAGATGCTTGTCATAAGTCTTCAGCTGACTCGCCAAATTGGCAGTGTAAAGCGCCAGTTCCTTAGTCATCAATTTATATTTGACTGCAAAAGAGAGCACCCTCACTTCAAAGGTTCCCAGCTTCTTCAATGTCATGCTCTTTTCACGATAGCACCTGAATGCCTCCATATAGAAAATCAGACTGTGAACCTTTTCTTCATTAAATATCTGTTCCATCACACGAAGACGCTCCGTCAATATCTTATATTCTGAATCCACATTGACCAGCATACAGAGAATCTTCCAGCTATCCGGATGTTTCAGATAAGACTTGGCAAGCTCTTCCGCCACCCGTCTCTGTCCGATAGAATCGTTGCTCAGAAATGTTGTCAGATATAGGTAGTAAGAACTCATCTCCACGTCTTTTCCAATAGAAAACCGATTGTAGTTATAAGATTCCAGCAACCATTTTGCTTCATCCATCCGGTGTCCGAGCAGACAAATATGGGCATGGACAAGAAGATAAATCTCATTTCTGTCATCCACCTTACGAAGATGTTCAATGCGCTTCAGCGCTTCATCTGTCCATGTATTGATATCCTTTTTTCCCGCCTCGTACTGCAAGTATCCTTTTAGAATACTTGCGAATTCGAGTTCATTTTGATGCCGCTCATCGTCCCTGACAATATCTTTCTCCACAATAATCTCATAAGCCAGTGTCTCATATGGAGTATCCAGCACAATCTGACCGAAATTACTTCCCCTGTGAAGTTTATCATGTCGGACAAAATATTCAAGCCTGTAAGAATTGCCGACAAATTCCTCTGTCGTAATTCTTGTACGGTCCACATCCAGAAAATCTCCCTCTACACGTACATCTATAGTGAGAAATCCCCATGTATTCTTCTTAACTGTAAATGTTTCTTTTCTCGTTTCTGTAAGAGATGTAAACGCACGGCTGTCCTCTTCCAGCGATAGAAAAATCTTCTCTTTCTGCTTACAGCCCACCAGAAATTCCTCCAGAGCCTGCTGATCCAGCTCCCAAGTGCGCATATTATCATAAAGTGCCTGTATCCGCTTGTCCTCATATTTTAAGATTTCATAAAAATCTCTGGAACGAAACAACTTTTCAGCCTCAGCAGGATCACGAAATGCCAGCTTTTTAAAATCATCAAGACTTTGTACCTTGCCGTACTGTGTCATGACGAAAGTTTTCTCAATAATGGCAGTAAATGCCACATCATATTCACCGCCATTGCAGACAATCGTAAACTTACCGTGTTCTACATGTCCCGGCACCAGCCCTGTTCCGTCATATGTATAGTAAATATTTACCGGATTACCGTCAAAGCCCTGTTCATCACACTGGACACGAAAAGAAGACGGATAAACAAGCCCTCTTATGCTTCCTTTACCCTGATTCTGTAATGAAAAGCTTCCTCTATACTTTTCACCCTCTCCCACCCTCATGATCAGATGTGTTTCCGGAAAAATAATCTCCGGCTGGGAAATATGAAATTCTCCTTTTGACAGACGTTTGATTTTATTCTTCAACTTAGCCACCTACTCCATTTACTATATCTGTGCATAGTTACGCATTCTGTATTGAATTATAACATTATTTTTCGGGCGGTTCAATGGGGAATCAAAGATTTTATTTTTAGAATTGTATACACGAATACCCGTTTTTCCATTCAATGGAAAGAAAGTATAGAATTAATAATATGAGAGGGTTCAGATGCAATAGATATAGGATAAAAAAGAACAGCAAGTTTTTATCTTCCTGCTGTTCTCCCAAATCACTCAACAAACTTTTTCTTAAAATTCACATTCCATTTTACTTCACGATTCTGTAATACTCTTTTGATGTGAGCAGAAAAACAATTACATAAAAAATTGAAAATACAGCTACCGTTCCTACCGTACATGCAGCTTCCAGAGGCACATTCGTCAGATTGAGCATTGCCATTAATTTGGTCAATACCTTAAACGCCACTGCCACATGCACCACTGCCACGCCCAGGGGCAGGAAGAACACAGTCAGTACCTGGCTATGGATCGTTTTCTTTACTTCCTTCCGGCTCATGCCTACCTTACTCATAATCTGGAAACACGCTCTGTCATCAAGACCTTCTGATATCTGTTTATAGTAAATGATCAATATCGTTCCCATCAAAAACAGAAATCCGACAAACACACCAATGAACAAGAATCCGCCGTACAATTGGTAAAATTCCTCCTCTGAATTCTCTCTCCATTCAAAATAGGTTCCGTCTATCTCTGCTCCCCGTTCATAAATCGCATTCATTGCGGCTGTACATGCGTCCTTTTCTCCTTTCGGATTAAAATACTGGTGATATACAATTGATCCCTGCCCATTAAATGCATATTTATCAGCTATTTTGTACAGTTCATTCTGGTCAGACACAACGACATATACATTTGGAGTCACTGCCGAATCTTCATAAGTCTCCATTTTGATCGAGTCCAAGTATTTCTTTACATGGAAATTGCTGTCCCCGATGGTCACTGTATTGCCTTGCATTTCTCCCTTCGCCGGACATAAGAGAATTTCTCCTTCGGCTAATGTTTCATTCTTGTCTTCCATGAAGTTATAGCAGTCCAATGTGGTAACTACTATACTGTGCGTACCGCCAAGATTCATCATTCCGTCCGACACAGACACCGTATTCCCAGACACAGTTCCCACAAGATACAAAGACACCAGTTCTTCCTTCTCTTCCACCTGCGCCTGTTCCCGTTCCAGTTCCTCTTCCACAATCTGCTGCATTTGGGAAACTCTCTCTTGATCTGGATCGTAAACTGCCACATGGTATTCCATCGGAAACCGTAGTCCCAGAATATCCTGCATTCCTGCATACAACGACACGGTTACAGAAATCAATACCAAAACAATCGTACTCATGATACAGATATTTGCCAGTCCCGCCGCATTCTGTTTCATCCGGTACAACATGCCGGATACAGTTGCAAAATGATTGGACTTATAGTAATAATTCTTATTCCTCTTCAACAGTTTTAAAAAAGCAATACTTCCTGCGGTAAATAATGCATAAGTACCGATAATGACCAGAATTACGGCAAAGAAAAAATTCTCCAGAGAAGCAAGCGGTGATTCTGTCAAAAGCGCAATTCCATAACCAACTGCGATCGTCGCCGTACCAATACTCGTCAACAGCCACTTTGTCTTAGGCTCCCGCTCCCCTACGTTTCCGCCATGGAGCAGATCCACCGGATCGACTTTCCGAAGCTGTAGCAGATTGAAGCAAAAGGTGACTGCAAATACCGCTCCGAACAAAATCAATGTACGGACAATGGATTCTCCTTCAATCGCAAACGAAAGAGGGGTTGCAAAACGAATCATTTTGAGCAAGATAAGGAAAAACAATTTTCCAAGCAATATCCCCAGCACAAGTCCGATCCCGATACTGACAACCGCCGTCAGAAAAGTCTCGCACAAAAGCATTTTCATCAAATTCCGTTTGTCCATGCCCAATACCTGATAGACGCCGAATTCTTTTTTCCGCTGTTTTATTAAAAAGCTGTTTGTATAAAATAGAAAAATTGCTGCAAAAATACCGGTGATCCAAGATGCCATATTCAGCACGGCAATCATAGCGTCACTGCCACGCATCTCATAAACTCCTTTGTTTTTACAGATTGCATCCATTGTGTAGAACATCATAATCGTAAGAATACAAGTCAGGATATACGGGAAATAACTCTTCCGGTTCTTTCTTATATTCGTCACAGCAAGCTTTGGATAGAACATCAATGATCACCTCCCGTTGTCAGCACAGTCAGCACGTCTGCAATCTTCTGGTACATCTCCTCGTTGCTTAAGTTGCCTCTGTAAATCTGATGGAATACCTCGCCGTCCTTGATAAACAGCACACGATTGGCGCTGCTTGCCGCACGGACACTGTGGGTTACCATCAAAATCGTCTGCCCGTTCCGGTTGATGTCCGTAAACAGCTCCATCAGATCATCTGCGGTTCTGGAATCCAGCGCTCCCGTAGGTTCGTCAGCAAGAATCATCTGCGGTTTGGTGATCAGCGCTCTTGCCACTGCGACACGCTGTTTCTGTCCGCCTGACACCTCGTATGGATACTTTTTCAACAAATGTGTAATACCAAGCTGTTCCGCAATCGGCTGCAGACGGCTGTTCATTTCCGCATATTTCTTTCCCGCCAACACAAGCGGCAGGTAGATATTATCCTCCAGTGAAAATGTATCAAGCAGGTTAAAATCCTGAAATACAAACCCCAGATTCTGTCTTCGGAAAGCCGCCATCTCTTTGTCCTTGATGTCGCCCAAGTCTCTGCCCTTCAGACACACCTTCCCACTGGTCGGTTTATCCAGCGCCGCCAGAATATTAAGTAATGTAGTCTTACCGGAACCTGACTCTCCCATGATCGCTACATATTCTTTCGGTTCTACAGAGAAGGTCACATCAGAAAGCGCCTGCACCTGCTGTCCGCCATAACGAGTCGTATTGCGCTTATTATAGCGTTCCATCGGCAGGCTATGCCATAACTTTGCCTTGCAGGCAGCTTACACTTTTGTAAGATAGTTACTGTTTACACCCTACGGGTGTTCCAGTAACAGTATCCAGCCCATTTTAAGTCGCCTTCGGCGAGGGCTGGATATATCGCTGTCATCACTTCATTGGTCGGACACCTTGCAGCGCAGTGCAAGATGCCGTGTGAACTGTAACGTAAGGTACATTTTTTAATCATCACTCTACTGTCAATTCCCGTCTCTTCAATTCCAGATAAATCCAGGTCCCTTTTCCGATATCTGATTCCGCTGCGATTCCGTGATTCAGCTTATCACAGATACTCTTACATAAATACAGCCCGATTCCGGTTGATTTCTTATGTTGACGTCCATTGTATCCGGTAAATCCTTTTTCAAAAATGCGGGGCAGGTCTTCCGGCGAAATACCGATTCCCGTATCCTTTATCACAAGGCGGCCGTACTCCCCTTCTTCCTGATAAATCGTGATCGTTCCCTTTGCAGTATATTTCAAAGCATTGGATAATAACTGCCCCAGTACAAATACCAGCCATTTTTCATCCGTCAGTACCATCGTTTCACATTTCTGGTATTCCAAACGGATTTTCTTCATAATAAAGAGCGGTGAGAATTTCTTCACAGCCTGCCGCACGATTTCGTCCAGCGGATACCATTGCAGCACCATATCCGAAGACATTTCCTCCATACGAAGATAGGACAATACCATATCTACATACTGCTCCGTTTTAAACAGTTCCATTTTCAGATTTTTAAGAAATACCGTTTCCTGTTCCTCAATCTCCTCGGCTGTGCTCCCGCGCTCCTCCAGCTCCATATTCTCCTGGCTTTGAAGCAGAAGCCGGATCGCTGCGATCGGTGTTTTAATCTGGTGAACCCACAAACTGTAATAATCCAGCATATCCTGCCTGCCGATCCGCATCTTAGATTCCATCTCCGCCGAATGCACATGCTGCACAATTACCTTCTCTTGATACAATTCCTCGATTGCATCCTCTGCTCTTGGTAATTCCCGTACTTCATACGGGATTGCCGCCAGCGCCGCAGAAAGCTCTTCATAATGCCGTAAATACCGGATATAGTCTATGAGCAATCTCACTGCCAGAAGAACGCCCGACAGGACTGCACCGTAACTAACGGCATCCAGACTTACATTATATAGGTAAAGAACTGCACAGAAAATCCCCACACACCCCAGATAGCCTCCGATATATTTCATTTCCTTACGAAAATAACCTGTCAAAAACTTTCTCATTCTATCAGATACCCGATTCCTTTCTTTGTCGTAATAAAGCCGTGCACACCAATACTTTCTAATTTCTTACGAAGTCTTGTCATATTAACGGTCAAGGTATTGTCATCGATAAATTCATCACTCTCCCACAACCGTTCCATAATCTCTTCCCGCCGTACGATCTTTCCCGTATGCTCCATCAAAAGCTGTAAAATCTTAAAATCATTTTTCGTCAGATCCAGCTTTTCTTTTTCATAAACAACAGTCGCATCATTCAGATTTAAAATGACGCCTCCATGTTCCAATTGATTCTTCTGCCCCGCAAATGCATAAGTCCTCCGAATAAGTGCCTGAATCTTTGCGGTCAGCACATTTAGATCAAACGGTTTTTCTATAAAATCGTCTCCACCCATATTCATTGCCATCACGATATTCATATTGTCGCTTGCCGAAGAGAGAAAAATGATCGGCACATTAGAACTCTTGCGAATCTGTGTACACCAGTGAAAACCATTATAAAAAGGAAGCAGAATATCCATCAGCACAAGCTGCGGCAGAAAGCCCTGAAAAGTTTCTTCAACCCTTTTGAAGTCCTCGATGCAAAGAACCTCATAATCCCATTTTTCCAGATGTGCCTGAACGGTCTTTGCAATGGTGTGATCATCTTCTACAATTAAAATACGGTACATAAGCTGCTCCTTTTCCATTATTTTTAGTGATTTCTCACTATTTCTATTTGTTATTATACTGAATATCCCGTTAATTTCAACATATTTCCTTCTCTCTATTACATGTTCTTATAGACTTTGCGGGAAAAACAATTTCCTATAATAAACCGCTGCATATCCTTTCTTCTGTTTGTTACTGTGCACAATAACTTCTGTTTTTCTTTAGAATTTCTTTTGATTATATGTATTGACTTTGTATATTATATATTATATATTATATGTAAATCAAATATATAAATATATTTAACATATACTGTTGAAGAAAGGAGTAATGATATGACATTTCCATTAAGCGCACCCATGTTTGATATGCTTGTACTTTCGGTGATTGCCGAAGAAGATGCTTATGGCTACCAGATCAGCCAGATCATCAAGCGTGCGTCTTCCTCCACCAAGGATTCCACCTTGTATCCGATTCTGAAGCGGCTGCAGGAGAATCTTTGTGTAGAAGCATACGACCAGCCATTTCAGGGACGCAACCGTAAATACTACACCATCACAGATGCAGGCAGGCAGTACTTAACCGAGCTGATGGATGAATGGAGCCGTTACCGCTCAATCGTAGATGATATTATAAGAGGAGGGACTGACAAATGACCAAGAAAGAATACATGAAAACACTTGCCTACAGTCTGCGGCGCCTTCCAAAAGAAGACTTCGGACAGGCAATGGATTACTTTGAAGAATATTTCGCAGAGGCAGGTTCGGAAAATGAGCAAAAGGCGATCGAGGATCTGGGTACGCCGGAAGAAGCAGCGAAGGAACTGATCCTGAACCTCGCTGCCAAAAGCATGGAAGAACCGCCGAAAACAGTAAAACGCAGCTTCAAAGCTGTCTGGGTCGGTCTGCTCGCTATATGCGCCGCTCCGATTGCGCTGCCGCTGGCGTTCTGCCTGGTAATGGTCATTGCCGCTTTGATATTTTCCGTTCTCTGCGTACTGGGCGGATTATTACTTTCAGCCTTCTGCGTGATAGCCGCGGCAGTCGTTGGATTTGTTGGAGGAATTGCGCTGCTGTTTCACAGCTTTGCCAACGGCATCGCCACATTAGGCTTCAGCCTTTCCTGTGCGGGCGTCGGTATTTTGTTCGCATATGTTTTATTCTGCCTGTGCAAATGGTTTTTACAGAAAACCGCACAATTCTTAGGACGTATTACAAAGAAGGGAGGACGTAAAAATGAAAACATTAACTAAACGGATACTGGCAGTATCTGCCATTACAGCAGGCGCCGGTCTTGCCATTATGGGGATCGGAATGGGACTTGGCGGACATCCCGGCGTTGTGTTTTCCAGTTCTGGAATCCGCTCCTCTTATGAAGAATCAGAACCTTATTTCCAGAAGAAAATGCAAATAGACGCATTTTCTAACTTGGACTTAAATATCGATTCCGAAGCAGACATCCAGATTCTTCCATCGGATGATAACAAATACTATGTAGAATATTTACTCCATGGAGATTACAGTAAGCCGGTCTGCAAAGTGGCAAATGACACTCTCACGCTCTCACAGACTGCTTCGAGGGAGCATGTGATGACTATCTTAGGATTTAATTTCAGGCCCAGTGAAACGACATCGCCATATATAACACTATACCTGCCGGAAGACACAACGTTAAAGCAAAGTGATATTTATAATGATTACGGCATTGTCGAAGTCTCCGGTCTCAAAAGCCAGGCAGTTTCCATTGACGCTTCCTATGGAAATATCATACTAGACCACATTTCTGCAAAAGATATGAAACTAAAAACCGACACTGGAACAATACTTGCAGACGCGTTAAAAGCCGATAAACTTTCTGTCGTTTCTGAATACGGTTCAGCCGAATTCAAGGAATCTGTCCTCGGTAACGCTGATTTCCAAATGGATGATGGAGATTTAGTGTTTGATATCGTAAAATCCGACTCTCTGAACGTTATTTCAGAAGACGGAAACATACATTTAAAAGATACCTCCTGCAAAACAGCAGATTTCGCGCTGGCATATGGAGATCTTGACTTTGACGCGGCAGCTATGGATAGTCTGGACTGTACAATGGAATATGGCAGCTTAAACCTGTCTCTTCCGGTGACAATTCAAAATTATCAGCTTGCGGTCGAACTGGAATACGGTGATCTCTCTCTTCCCGAAGATGCGCTGCTTGAACATTATCAGGACGAAGACGGGGAAGTATCCTATCACACCGCTTCCTCTAAAGAAAATACAGAAAAGATCATTACAATCCGCAGTCAGGACGGAAATGTAAATATCAATTACCGGTAACCAAAGGTGCCGGATACACAGATCTGCCGCTTCTGCAGATAAATAACCAGCAGAAGTGGCAGCTCCGTTATTACACCCAAATTCAAGAAACAGAAAATTTACAATGTTTCCCATTCTTTCTCTTTAAAGCCTGTCAGCACCTTATCCTCTGTGATGACAATGGGACGTTTTACAAGCATTCCATCTGTCGCCAGAAGAGATAGCTGTTCTTCTTCGCTCATATCCGGCAGCTTGTCCTTCAATTGCAATTCCTTATATACCATTCCGCTCGTATTAAAAAACCTCTTCAGCGGCAGTCCGCTCTTCTGATACCATGCAGTCAATTCGTCTTTGGTCGGATTGTCCACTTTGATATCGCGCTCCTCAAATTCCAATCCTTTTTCCATAAGATATTTCTTTGCCTTCTGGCAGGTCGTACATTTCGGATAACCTATAAATAACATCTGCTTTTTCTCCCTTTTTAAATATATTCTAATCTTTCAAAATACTGCATCAGTATATTGGTACAGTTCTCTATCCCAAGCTCAGAGGTGTCCAGAATCATATGGTAATCATTGACATCCCCCCATGTTTTGCCTGTGTGCTCATAGTAATAAGCGGCGCGTTCGCGGTCTGTCTCTTCCAGTTCGTGTTCAGCTTGTTCACAGGAACAGTCTTCCAGTTTCATGATTCGCTGAATGCGGTCCTCTTTGGATGCACAGACGAAGATATTCAGCACATTCATCCGATCCCTTAAAATATCACAAGCACAGCGGCCGAGGATGATACAAGGTGTTTCAGCGAGCTTGCGGATGGCTTCCGCCTCTGTTTCGTATGCACGCTCACCGAGCTTTTGCTCAATATATACTCTATCATATACAGGAATCTCAAGTCTTTCGGAAAGCTCCTGTGCGATCACACTGGCTCCGGTTCCAAAACGACGGCTCATAGTAATGACTAATTTCATGATTCGTTCCTCCTATTATTCTTATGTGAGATGTCGGATGACACGTTTCTATATAATTATAACACCAAATGGAAAGATGGGGAATATAAATTTGAGCTGCCGGATCTCAATTCTCCGACAGCCCGATTATATACTCCTAATCTTCTCTTTTCTCTACCACTTCACCTTGTTTTTTATAAATGCTTCCTGCCGGAACAAAACCGCGCACAGAAGAAAGCGGATAAATATTCGTATGACTTCCAACAACAGTTCCCGGGTTCAGAATACTTCCGCATCCAACCTCTACCTCATCGCCAACCATTGCGCCGAATTTCTTCATCCCTGTTTCCATATTGCCTTCTGGTGTCTTTACGACAACCAGCTTCTTATCGGACTTCACATTTGACGTAATAGAACCGGCGCCCATATGAGACTTATACCCAAGAACAGAGTCGCCGACATAGTTATAATGAGGCACCTGCACTTTATTGAACAAGATAACGTTCTTAAGCTCTGTCGAGTTGCCTACTACAGCGCCTTCACCGACAATTGCATTGCCGCGGATAAATGCACAGTGCCTTACTTCTGCATTCTTTCCAATGATGGCAGGACCATTGATGTATGCTGTCGGGGCTACCTTCGCAGATTTTGCGACCCACACATTCTCACTGCGCTTCTCATACTCCTCTTCACTCAGCTCTGCTCCCAGTTCCAGAATAAATCCACTGATCTTCGGAAGTACCTCCCACGGATAAGTCACACCATCGAATATATCCTTCGCTATTGTTTCGTCCAAAGTATATAGCTCCTGTACTGTCAGTTCCTTCATTGCTGTCCTCCTCTTCTGCCGCCGTTCAGGCAGCGCTCCTGTTACAAGTCTATTCCTTAGAGACCCGTTTTACTTTCTTTTTTGAAAATTTTCAGTTACAATTTCTGATTGTGATTTGATGATTTTTAAGGAAAACATTCGCTGTTATATTTTATTATTAAAATTTCCGTTAACCCTTGAAAACCCTAAATTTATAGCAGGTGAGCTTTCCCTTACGTTATATCTTCCCATAGGGCATTATGAACCCTGATAAGGGAAAAAAGAGGGAAATAAAATCATACAAAACATTATAACACAAAATATACGGGAATTGGTAAACTGATTGAAATGCCTCCGCGTAAAAGCCACACCACACTATCGCCGGCAAAAGTATGTCCTGATTTTCCTCAATTTGAACATCTCATGTTAATTTTGCCGAAAATGTATAAAGATTATGTAGTTTGTTCATTGCCAATTGACTATCCTTTGATTTAATCTTATTTGTAGCACCTAAAAGGTCAATATACGCAACAATATATTCATCTGTTTTTCTGTCATAAGTATCTTTATTTTTATTTACTAACATAATAACTTTTCCATCCTCCCCTATCAATAGAAATGTGTTGTTCCTAAAACTTTTTCCAAGATTCACTGGAACTGTGGTAATGTGTATCAAGAGAGGTTCGGTTTGTGCCTTTCTTGATCTTCAAATTATATTTTTCACACTCTGCTTCTAATTTGGGGAAATTCAAGCAGCGATCCCTGCCTGCAAATGACTCATTGGATAGGTATTTCTTATACAGGACATTTGCTTTATTGCAGATAACCTCATTATTCGTCTGACACCATTCCAGTTCCAAAGTACATAACTTCTTATAATATCTGATGTTTTCCCTGTCTCTCTTAAAAATGGTGGTATCAACAAGTTGTAATTGCTCTTCTTCAATAGGTATCATTAGATTAAAATTTAAAACGCCTAATAATTTTCCATTTACTTCAATTTTGGAAAAGTCCATAGAATTTTTCATGTTCTTATGTTTTTCCTTTGGCGATGAAAGTGGTATGCAATATTTGTGAACGCCACAAATAACAACAATCCCGATGAAAACCCTATTATCCTTTCCTGCTTGTGGCGAAACAGAAAGCACCTTGTCGTCTATATTATGTAGATTACGGATATATTTCATATCCACCTTGTATAATTGAAAATCTGTTTGCATATATCTCCCCGTTAAAAATGGCTATGCGTTTCCACATAGCCATTTGTGTAGTAACTCCATTAGAGTTGCTAACGCTTTTAGCAGTCCACTTTGCGGTAGGACTCACCACTAATAGTATAATACCATATCTCTGAAAATAGTCAATCGCTTTTCAAAAATAAAATAAATGTCTGGTTTCTGATTTCTATGAAATCTTTCTAATTTTACTACGACACGTTGGATAAAAATCATTAGATTATTATCCCCGTTTTTTATAATATCCCGCCGCCTTCTCATAACAGCCATGAAGCTGATGCTGGTTATTCAGTCCCTTTACTCCGTTCGTCCGGCTCACAATAAAATGATCCAGCTTCTGCATATATTCTTCCGGAGTAATATCTCCGTCGGCAACATACGTCAACCCCTTCTCCCAGCTTGCCGTCAGCTCTGGATTCAAAAGGGACTTAATGGAATTATCTACCACGTCAAACACCATTTCTCCCTGCAAAGTCGGAGTAATAATCTGTGTCTTTTTATTCAGCGCCAGATATTTGATATTGATCAGTTTTTTCAAAATTTCCGCGCGGGTGGCGCTGGTTCCGATTCCACTTCCCTTAATCTGGGCGCGTAATTCTTCATCTTCAATCAACTGTCCTGCATTTTCCATTGCAAGAATCATAGAGCCGGAATTGTATCTCTTCGGCGGAGAGGTTTCCCCTTCCTTAATATCCAGTGCTTTTACCGGAAGGACAGCGCCCTTTTTCAACCCCTGGATCATCTGGAAAAATACGGTATCCAAATTCTTTTCTGAATCCGTATTCTCTTCCCCCTGATCGCCGGTATCCTGACTGTCATTCTTCTGAACGCCGCCTGTACCGGAAACATTCTTCTGAGGAACTCCAGTTACTTTCAGATACCCTTCTTCTGCCAGCACTTTAAAGCTGGAAAAAAATTTTTCTCCCTTAATCTGTGTCGTGATTGATACCTTCTGATATACCGCAGGCGGATAGAAAATGCTTAAAAATCTCCTGACAATACAATCATACACCCGTTTCGCTGTTGCAGACACAGAATTTAACGCAGACAATCCTTGACCTGTCGGAATAATCGCATAGTGATCCGTAATCTGTTTGTCATTGACATATCTTGTTTTCGCCAGTCCCTTGTGACTTCCAAACTGCAAAATATCCTGAAGATACGGCGCTGCCATGGCATATTTGGCTAAACCATTCAAGTTCCGGCTGATTTCCTTTGCCACCGCGGTAGATAATACACGGGCGTCTGTTCTCGGATAAGTCACCAGTTTCTTCTCATACAATTCCTGTACGATCCGAAGCGTCTCGTCAGGACTGATTTTAAACCGCTTGGAACAGTCATTCTGCAGCTCTGCAAGATTATATAAAAGAGGCGGGTTCTTTTTCTCCTTTTTCTTCTCAATGGAAGTAATCTGACAGGTAAGCTTTATATTTTCCTTCCATGCCTCTTCTCTGGTCGCTTCATCCCCTGCCAGACTGCTCAGATAGGCGATCAGTTCTTCTGCCTTCTCCCTCTCCTTAAATCCATTTTCCTTATATAAATCAAAGGATTCAAAATATCTGGATCCCTGTACTGCACGCCATTCCCCTTCAAATGACTTTCCGTTTACATCCATCGTACTAAGTACACGATAAAATGGTGTTTTCACAAAATCCCGGATTTCCCGTTCCCGCCGTACTACCATTCCAAGTACACAGGTCATCACACGTCCCACGGAAATCACGGAATATTTTGTTTTCAGAAAATTAGAAATACTATTTCCATATTTCAAGGTTAAAAGTCTGGAAAAATTGATCCCCATCAAATAGTCTTCCTTGGCACGAAGATATGCAGAAGCGCTCAAATTATCATATTCCGACAAATCCTTTGCCTCCCGGATCCCCCGCAGAATCTCTTCTTCTGTCTGGGAATCAATCCACACACGCCGCCGTTCTTTCCCTTCTACATGTGCCGCCTGCTCTACAAGACGGTAAATGTACTCCCCTTCCCGTCCGGAGTCCGTGCACACATAGATACAATCCACATCTTTTCTATTCAGAAGTCCGCTGACAATCTTGAACTGCTTCGCCACTGCCGGAATCACTTCATACTTAAATTCCTGCGGGATAAACGGAAGTGTATTCAGATTCCACCGTTTCAAAGCCGGATCATACTCCTCCGGGTAACTCATAGTCACCAGATGTCCCACACACCATGTAACAATCGCTTCGTCAGATTCAAGAAACCCGTCCCCCCGTCTTGTTTTCAGTTTTAAAGCCTTGGCAAACTCCTGCGCCACGCTAGGCTTCTCCGCTATGTATACTGCTTTCCCCATAAAAATCAATATTACCTGTACTTTCCTGTAACCATACGGGCGGCGCAAAAACGCCGCCCGCTATATTTACATTATTTCCTTATACAAACTTATACGCTGTCACCGTATGATAACGCTCTCCCGCCCTACAAACCGGGCTTACAAAATTCTCTTTATTTACTGCATCCGGGAAATACTGAGTTTCAAAGCAGACCGCCTCTCTTCTGTCATACACCGTGCCCTCTTTTCCCTTTTCTCCACCAAGGAAATTGGCTGTGTACATCTGCATGCCCGGAAGATCTGTCCATACTTCCATAACAATGCCGCTCGTCTCTCCCTCTGCTTGTGCTACTTTATCAAATTTTCCATTATTTTTCAAGACCCAGTTGTGGTCATAACCGCCGCCAAACCGGATTGCCTCATAATCAGCATCGATCTCATCACCGATTGCATGTGTATTTCGGAAATCCATCGGCGTTCCAGTCACATCTACGAATTCTCCTGTCGGAATGGATTCTTTGTCTGCACGAGTAAAGTAATCTGCATGCAGAGTCACCTGATGTCCCAGAATATTTCCGCTGTTATGACCATTTAGGTTGAAATAGCTGTGATTTGTCATGTTGATCACCGTATCCTGATCCGGCATCCCGTCATATGTAATCCGCAGTTCATTCTCTTCGGTCATTTCATAAGTCACCCGCATATCCAGATTGCCCGGATACCCCTGATCTCCGTCCGCGCTGTGGAGTAAAAAGGTGACCCGCATATCCTCAACTGTCTCCGCCTCCCACATTCTCTTGTTGTATACATCGGGACCGCTGTGCAGATTATTTCCATTATCGTTTTTTTCCAACTCATACTTCCTGCCATTGATGGTAAATGCCGCGCCGCCGATCCGGTTTGCATTCCTTCCCACAGTAGCGCCTATGGAAGCACCG
Organism: Mediterraneibacter agrestimuris; assembly: GCF_943193195.1. Classification (GTDB taxonomy): domain Bacteria; phylum Bacillota; class Clostridia; order Lachnospirales; family Lachnospiraceae; genus Schaedlerella; species Schaedlerella agrestimuris. Next base: position 57,894 of record NZ_CALPDG010000011.1, read on the forward strand.
TCTTCCTCATATCCCGCCGCATCATCATACCCAAGTACCACATCTCTAAAATCACCGTTTTTGTCCTGCACATTCAGAGACACCAGATTTGCCCCGTATTCCGTTACAGAAACTGACATTCCCACATCATTTTGCATTGTAAACAGACGTACCTTCTGTCCGCTTTTTAAAGAACCAAATTCGCTGACTTTTATTTTTTTCATATCTCTGACTTCACTCTCCTTTTATTTTTTGCAAAAATTTTGTTCTTTTTCAATTTATAAACAAAGAATCTTTCACTCTGCTTGTTACTGTTAACTTTACTTTTTGAAGAATCCTTTAACCCTTACAAATACACCTTTCTTTTCTTCTGCCTTTACCGGGCGTTTAGCATTTAATGCCTCTTTCATAAAATATTCCTGCGCACAGATCCGCTTGTCTCCGCCTTTCTTTTTACAGTAGGTTCCATCACTCAGCATTTTCCTTGCCTTGACATTATCTGACAGCATGATATTCAGACAGCGCACCAGCCGTTTTTTAATCTGCGCATCATAAATCGGACAGGCTACTTCTACTCGTTTCTCCGTATTTCTTGTCATCATATCCGCAGAACCGATATAAACCTTCTGGTCCTCTCCCCTGCCAAACACAAACACTCGCGGATGTTCCAAGTATCGACCCACAATACTGGTCACAGACAGATTCTCCGTCTCTCCCGGAATCCCCGGCAGAATACAGCAGATTCCGCGCACAATCAAATCCACTTTCACGCCAGCTTTAGATGCTTCCGCAACTTTCCTGATAAAATCTACATCTGTCACAGAATTCATCTTCATTACAATGCGGCCTCCTGTACCCTTTTTCATCTCTTCATCCATCAAAAGTAGTACCTTCTGTTTCAGGCTGGTAGGTGATACGATCAGATGCTTATACACTCCTGACAGATTTCCGATAGCCATGTTCTTAAAAAATACAGACGCATCTTCACCGATTGACTGATTGGCTGTGATTAATGAATAATCCGTATACATTTTTGCCGTCTTTTCATTGTAGTTTCCTGTTCCGATCTGGGTAATGTAGCGGATCTCGTTCCGGCTGCGGTATGTGATCAGACAAATCTTGGAATGCACTTTATAGCCCTCAAAACCATAAATCACACGACATCCTGCCTCTTCCATCCGTTCAGACCAGTCAATATTATTCTGTTCATCGAATCTCGCCCTCAGCTCGATCAGAGCCGTTACCTCTTTCCCGTTCTCTGCTGCCGCACAGAGGTATTCTACCAGACGGCTCTTTTTCGCCAGACGATAAATCGTAATCTTAATCGTCATCACGTCCGGATCTGTAGATGCTTCACGGATCATTTGAAGGAACGGATCCATACTCTCATACGGATAAGACAGCAGTACGTCATGCTTCTTTACCTGCGCCATAACGCTTCCCTCCGCCAGAGAGGATGATGGCTGCGGTGAAAATGTCTCGTCCGTCAGAGAGCGCTTCATAGACATTGGTACTTTATCAATAATAGAAAAAATAAAATCCAGCTTCATCGGCATTTTCGTACGGAAAATACAATTCTGCGTAATCTTGAATTTCTCACAGAGATACCGCTCCATCTCCTTCTCCAGAGGGGATGCTACCTCCAGACGTACGACTCCCATTCTTCTGCGCTTATGCAGCGTTTTCTTCATAATATAACGAAAGTCGTCATTATCGGCGAATGCTTCGTCATCAGGCGAAATGTCGGCATTTCTCGTCACTCGGATATAGTTCTTGTCAGACACCTGATACTGCTCGAATACCAGTTCCAGATATTCCATGATCACCTTTTCCATCCGCACATAGCGCATATCATGCCCCGGAAGAACAACAATCCCAGATATGAATTCCGGCACCGGAACAATTCCGATCATTGTACTGCCGCTGCCCGGCTGTTTCAAATTAGCAACCACATAGATCTGGTTGTTAAGAAGATGTGGAAATGGATGATTGGCATCTACGATCTGCGGAGACAAAATCGGCAGGATCTGCTCCTTAAAATATTTCTTGATATATTTCTTCTCCGGACTCTCCAGCTCCTTTATGTTCAGTCCACAGATTCCATATGCCGTAAGCTGTTTCTTAATGTCAGAATATGTCTTGTCCCGTTCCTTATACAACGGCGCCACCGCTGCATAGATTGCCTCAAGCTGTTCTCTCGGTGTCATCCCCGACTTGCTGTCCGCCTTCTTGTTATCCATCTCTGCCATATCGCACAGACTTCCCACACGAATCATAAAAAACTCTTCCAGATTACTTGTAAAGATAGACACAAACTTCATCCGTTCCAAAAGCGGTACACTCTCATCCTGTGCCTCTTCTAATACCCGCTGATTAAAACGCAGCCATGACAATTCTCTGTTCTGCGTATATCGCAATACTTCTTTTCCCATTTCCATTCCCCTTTACTTCTGCCTTCCGGCTTCATAATCACTCAAAACAGTCCACCGGACTGTTTTATCGCATGCTTGGCAACTGAATCCGCCCTGTTTTAAGTTCGCCTTCGGTGAAAGGACGGGTTCCGCATCTATTTTATTGCCGCATATATTCCTGCAGACGCTCATATTCCTTTTCCATCAATTCATATCCGTGCGTATAAAACCCCATCAATGTGTCTGTGTCACGCTCTATTCTGGAAACGGGCTTCACCTGCGGGCGCAGTACAAAAATCTTTCCCTCCTGCTCCAGCCTGTCGATCAGATCCATCTCTCTGTTATACCAATAGCTTCTAGTGCGGATCGCCCTCACCAGATTCGGATAAGAACGATAAGCCCTTTTATATACCCTTGCCATTCCCTGAGAAATCGGCTTCTTACGATATCCTTCATTTCTCGTCAGAATCACAATAACTTTATCATTACCTTTCTTCATCGCACGTTCCACCGGAACTGAATCAGCCAGTCCGCCATCCACATAAGGAACATTATCCACATTCACAATAGGCGTGATGAGCGGCAGGCTGCATGATGCACGGCAGATTTTCATCAGCCGTTCCCTGTCTGACTTCTCTGACAAATATTCTGCCTTTCCCGTTTCACAATTGGTAGTTACGATTTCACACATGATTTCTGACTGAAAATAAGTATCATAATCAAATGGCAATTTCTCATTCGGATAAATATCAAAAATCAGATCCATATTCATCAAGCTTTTCTCCTTAACAAACTTGCCGACTCCGTAAATGTACTGCCCGCTTTTATCTGTCGGTATCATACAGTCTCTTGTGCGTCCCGGCTGCCTTGATACATAATCCACTGCATTGCATGAGCCTGCCGACACCCCGATCACATGCGATGTATAAAAATCCTGTTCCATCAGGTAATCCAGAACACCAGAAGTAAATATCCCCCTTGTTGCGCCGCCTTCTAAAACCATTGTTGCTCTCTCTATCATAATTTACCATCCTTTATTCATTCTTTGTGTTCGTGTATAATCGTAAAGTCATTATACTCTGTTTTTATGAATTCGCAAACCACTATTCTTTATATTTTTTTTAAAATTGTAACATACCTTGCTATTTCTGCTCAACTCATGTTAAGATAAGCGTTGGATATCAGTATATAAATAGGAAATACAAGGAGAATTATCATGATTAGCGCTAACAACATCACACTTCGCGTTGGAAAAAAAGCATTGTTTGAAGATGTAAATATCAAATTTACCGAAGGTAACTGTTATGGTATGATCGGTGCTAACGGCGCCGGCAAATCTACGTTCTTAAAAATTTTATCCGGTCAGCTCGAGCCTACCAGCGGCGAGGTTGTCATCACACCGGGCGAACGTCTTTCTTTCCTGCAGCAGGATCATTACAAATACGACGAATATCCTGTACTGGATACTGTCATTATGGGAAATGCACGCCTCTACGAGATTATGAAAGAAAAAGAAGTCATTTATGCCAAAGAAGACTTTACAGACGAAGATGGTATCAAAGCCAGTGAACTAGAAGCAGAATTCGCAACTATGAACGGCTGGGAGGCAGAGTCTGACGCCGCCAACCTGTTAAATGGTTTGGGCATTGAAACAGACCTGCATTACAAATATCTAAGAGACCTGACAGGTGCAGAGAAAGTCAAAGTTCTGCTTGCACAGGCATTATTTGGCAACCCGGATATCCTGCTCTTAGACGAGCCGACGAACCATTTGGATCTGGATGCCATCGCATGGCTGGAAGAGTTCCTGATCAACTTTGAAAACACTGTTATCGTCGTATCTCATGACCGTTATTTCTTAAATAAGGTCTGCACACAGATTGCGGATATCGATTACGGCAAGATTCAGCTTTATGCCGGTAACTACGATTTCTGGTACGAATCCAGTCAGCTTCTCATCCGCCAGATGAAGGAAGCCAACAAGAAAAAGGAAGAGAAAATCAAAGAATTACAGGAATTTATTTCCCGGTTCAGCGCCAATGCTTCCAAATCCAAACAGGCAACCTCCAGAAAACGCGCATTAGAGAAGATTCAGCTTGACGAAATCAAACCGTCCAGCCGTAAGTATCCTTACATTGATTTCCGTCCGAACCGAGAAATCGGTAATGAGGTATTGACCGTGGAAGGACTTTCCAAGACCATTGACGGCGAAAAGATTCTGGATAACCTGACATTTACACTGAACCACGATGACAAGGTTGCTTTTGTTGGAAGCAATGAGCTTGCTAAAACTGTACTGTTCAAGATTCTGACCGGAGAGATGGAACCGGACGAAGGAACTTATAAATGGGGAATCACTACTTCACAGGCATATTTCCCAAAAGATTTTGGCGGCGAATTTGACAACGATTACACTATCACAGAATGGCTGACCCAGTATTCTGAAAACAAAGACGCTACTTATGTCCGCGGTTTCCTCGGACGTATGCTCTTTGGCGGCGAGGACGGTGTAAAGCGTCTTAAAGTGCTTTCCGGTGGAGAAAAGGTACGCTGCCTTCTGTCTAAGATGATGATTTCCGGTGCAAATGTACTCATCCTCGACGAACCGACTAATCACTTAGACATGGAATCCATCACTGCATTGAACAACGGAATGATCAAATTCCCTGGCGTACTGTTGTTCACTTCCCGTGATCATCAGATTGTACAGACAACCGCTAACCGTATTATGGAAATCGTACCGGGCGGCAAACTGATCGATAAGATTACAACCTATGATGAATATCTGGAAAATGATGAGATGGCAAGAAAACGCCAGACTTACACTGTACAGACAGAAGACGAAGATTAAAAGTCCCTACTCAGTAAATTGCTAAATATATAATTAAAATCCCCTGCACTGTGTTGCACATACACAGAGCAGAGGATTTTTTTATAAATTCATCCTGCATAGATTTTCTTATTCACCTCTCGCTTCATTCCTTTATATACTATAATAAACAAACGAAATGAGGTTGCAAAATGTACCTGTTATTTCCAGTTGTACTTTTTATTATGATTTTCTTCTTTTTCATAAATCATGCCCGCAAAAAACGGATCATCTGTAAAATACGCTGTATGTCCTGCTGCGAAAAATGTGAGCTTTTAAACCACCTTGCAGAACCCTTTGGTTTTTGTTACGATTCAAAGCAGGATATCTTTTCCTCCCGCACTGATGCATGGCAGAAAATGTTTGGCTATGGAACTGCCTATGATAAAGCTGCCCTTCCTTTGAACATGATTTTTAACACAGAACCTGTTTATTTCAACTATGACAAAAAAACATGGCTGATTCAGATGTGGAAAGGTCAGTATGGAATCAATGCCGGAGCGGAAGTCGGTATTTATCATGCAAACCGGACCATAGCTCCCGCACTCAGACATCAGACGATATTTACTGCCGTAGATGAGTCAGAAATGCTCCCGCTTGAAATCTGTCTGTTCTTTGGGGAAGAATTGCTTTTTACCACTTCCCATACTCATTGGTGGCTGACTGGATTCTATATGGGATTCTGGGCACCGCCCGCTTCCTTAAGTGCCCGGATCAAAATCACATTCCCAAACTCAGAAATGTGCGCGTCTTTCCTTCATGCTCTGTCTGATTTAGGCTACAGACCAGGAGAATACTGTCAGGACTTAAACACCGTACACCTGCTTTTCACTCAACCCAAGACCGTATCCGCAGACCTTCTGTGGCTCAGCGACTGGCGGGAAAAATTAGCCCTGTGGCGTACAAAGATGCTCTGCATTTTGTTTTTGAAAATCACGGATCCATTCCACTGTACTGTTGACAGAATATTGTATCTATATTACTACCTGCCTTCTGTCTTTCGCAAGACCATCTGTATCCGCTCCTTCCTGCCGAAGCGGAAAGAACGAAAATATCGGAAGGGAATATTGTCATGAGCTATATGACCCGCTTAAACCGCGCCTTTTCAAAAGCTCCGATACTGCAGCTTTCAGAACAAACTTCATATGTACTGTTCAGCGACTGTCACCGGGGCACAGGCAATTCAAATGATAATTTTTTAAAGAACCGGACTCTCTACTATGCCGCCTTAACTTATTATGAACAAGAAGATTATACCTATATTGAACTTGGAGACGGTGACGAACTTTGGGAAAACCGCTGTTACTCCCGGATCATTGACATTTACCGCGATATCTTTCTAATGTTCAAAAAATTGCATGAAGAAAACCGATTGTATTTGCTCTACGGCAACCATGACCACTGTAAAAAGAACAGACGCTATTGCAAAAAACACTGCAGCACATATCAGCCTTCTTATATCTGCTGCAATAAGTGTCATACATCTGAAAAGCCTGCTGATCCCGGACACTACATCTCGCTTCTTCCCTGCATGCAGTTCTTTCCCGCACTAATTCTGAAAAATGCACAGACAGGAACTGAACTATATCTGACTCACGGACACCAGGCAGATTTCCTGAACAGTACGCTGGCTCCCTTATCCGGTTTTCTCGTCCGCTGGATTTGGAAACCATTGGAACACCTTGGTGTACAGGATCCTACCAGCGCCGCAAGAAATTACACCCGCAAACAGACAACTGAGAAGCGCCTCACTCAGTGGGCACGTCAAAATCATAAAATTCTCATCGCAGGACATACACACCGCCCTATGACCGGAAGCCCCGCTTCCCCTTACTTTAATACAGGAAGCTGCGTTCACCCAGAGAGCATTACCTGTATCGAGATCTCCGGCAATGCCCTGTTACTTGTCCGTTGGCGGTTGGATACAAAAAAAAATAGAACTATATATGTAAAGCGGGAAGTTCTGGAACATGTTATTTTATGGTGAAACAAAAAACCGGCATCATTGAGAAAAAATCCTGTTCTCAACCGTGCCGGTTTTTTTACTAATACTTATTTTGGTAACAAACATAAGGATTACTCTGCATCCGGAATCTCATCATACTGGTCATTACTTTCCTTAATTGTCACACCCTGCTTTGCAAAATCAATCTTGTCCCATATTTTCTCATCTTCATTGATTTGTGAATTTTTTCTCCACTTCTCAATCAGACCATCATACTGCTCTTTCTTGCGCTCTTCAACAATATTCTTCTTTTCCTGATCTGTCGCCCCACGGTCTAACAGACTTGTCAGCTTACCGACATACAGACCATAATCCGATTCAATCACATCTGTCACGCCGCCTTCCGTCTCCAATGCATCCACCGCTTCTACCAGCTTTGCATCAGGTGAAACAGAATCAGAATCAAATGTTGTAGATTGTACTTCATATCCTGCTGCCTGTGCTGCCGCGTCAATATCTTTTGCGTCACTGTCTTTCAAATTTTTCGCAAATTCCTGGGCAGTCTTCTTGAGATCCTTTTTCTCCTCGTCTGTCATATCTTTACTATTACCCTCTTCATCTTTTGTAGAATATGCAAAATAGACATACTTCATACTCTTCTGAGCGGCTTCCTCATCAGACACTTCTTCATCCACACCTTCCTTCATCGGTGCATCCATCTTATAAGCAATTGTCGTCAGGCGCAGGTACTCTTCTACATATTTCTGATAACCGGAAACTGCCTCCTTATCCTCTAAGGCATTGTCCTCATCAAACTTGACTGCCGCTTCCTGAATATCCTTCAATTCCTCTTCTGTTAATACTACCTCATACTCACTTGCATGCTGCTTCATCAAATAAAGGTTCTCCAGGGATGTCAGCAGACTTTCCTTCACCGACTCTTCATATGTCGTTCCTTCCTCATCTACCTGCTGTGTCCACATTGCCTCTCCTGAAGTTCCCATCATACTTGCATAATAACTCTCATACTGTGCCTGCTGCATTCTCGCATAGAAGTTTGCCATTCCCGCTGTAATCTCATCATTCCCCACGGTTGCCACAACTTCGTCACTATCGAAAGAACCACAGCCTGTCATAGTTGCCATAACCAGCATTCCTGCCAAACCTGCTGCCGTTCTTTTAAACATCTGTCTCATAACTACACTGTGCGCCGTCTTCTTTATCTTCTGCGGCACACACTCCTTTCCGTATCTCAGTCTAAATATTTTTCTTATATATTATAAAACTTCTTTCTTATTCTAACAAGCCTTTTATATCATTTAACAGCTTTTTCACAAGTTCCAGTGTATCTTCATCCTTCTCACGCTTATTTTTCCCATTTCTCTGATACAGGAAAAAAGGCGGATTCTCCGGCTTAAACACGAGAGAATTGCCGTAGGACTGAATCAGCAGCGGAATCTTCTGCGGCTCTACCTTTGCATTTTCATGCATAATAAACTTAAGCTCATCATTTTTTTGCTCCACCCCAGTCACATAAGCCGAGTGAGCCAGCGCCTTCAAAGCCGCAATCTTCAAAAGCTGCTGCACCTTCTTCGGAATATCTCCAAAACGGTCGATCAGTTCTTCCACCATATCGTCCATTTCCTCTTCATTCTCAATTCCGGCAATTCTCTTATAAATATCCAGCTTCTGGAATTCATTCGGTATATATCCATTTGGGATATAAGCGTCCACATTCAGATCCATTGTAGTAGCAAATACATACTCGTCCAGTTCTCCCTTCTCCTGTTTCACCGCCTCTCCCAGCATCTTACAGTACAAATCATATCCAACAGCTTCCATATGTCCGTGCTGCTCCGCGCCAAGAAGATTTCCGGCTCCCCGGATTTCCAGATCCCGCATAGCAATCTTAAATCCCGAACCAAGATCCGTAAATTCCCGAATTGCTGCCAGACGCTTTTCCGCCACCTCTTTGAGCAGTTTATCCCGTCTGTAGAGAAGAAATGCATAAGCCATGCGGTTAGAGCGCCCTACACGTCCGCGGAGCTGATATAACTGAGAAAGTCCCATCTTATCCGCATCGTGGATAATCATTGTATTGGCATTAGCTATATCAAGCCCTGTTTCAATAATTGTTGTAGATACCAGTACGTCAATGTCGCCGTTGATAAAATCGTACATGATATTTTCCAGCTGACGCTCATTCATCTGTCCGTGGGCGAACGTGACATTTACATCAGGAACCAGCTTCTGAATCCGTCCTGCCACATCCGCAATGTCGCCAACCCGGTTGTATACATAATACACCTGTCCGTCACGAGAAATCTCCCGCTCAATTGCTTCTCTGACCATCTCGTCATTGTATTCCATGACATAAGTCTGAATCGGCATCCTGTCCATAGGCGCCTCTTCCAGTACACTCATATCACGGATTCCGATCAGACTCATATGCAGTGTTCGAGGAATCGGTGTTGCAGTCAGTGTAAGTACATCAATATTATCCCGTAATCTTTTAATCTTCTCCTTGTGGGTCACGCCGAATCTCTGTTCTTCATCAATGATCAAAAGTCCCAGATCCTTGTACTGCACATCTTTGGACAACACACGGTGGGTTCCGATCACCACATCCACCAGTCCCTTTTTCAAATCCTCAACCGTCTTTTTTTGCTCCGCCGGCGTACGGAAACGGCACAGCAGATCTACCCGCACCGGAAAATCCTTCATCCGCTGAGAGAATGTATTGTAATGCTGCTGCGCTAATATCGTTGTGGGCACAAGATAAACGACCTGTTTCCCCTCTTGTACTGCTTTGAATGCCGCACGGATCGCAATCTCTGTCTTTCCAAATCCCACGTCCCCGCAGATCAGACGATCCATGATCTTGTGGCTTTCCATATCCTTTTTTGTATCTTCGATTGCCTGTATCTGATCATCTGTCTCTTCAAACGGAAACATTTCTTCAAATTCCTTCTGCCATACCGTATCCGGCTCGTATACATAGCCATCCGCCTGCTGCCGCGCCGCATACAGTTCCACCAAGTCCTTCGCCACAATTTTCACAGCCTTTCGGACCTGATTTTTCGTCTTTGTCCACTGGCTCGTGCCAAGCTTGTTCAGCGTCGGTTTCTTTGCGTCTTTGCCTGCATATTTCTGGATCAAATCCAACTGAGTCGCCGGAATATAAAGATTTCCGTCACCTGCATAGGTAATCTTCATATAATCCTTTGTAATCTTATCTATTTCTATCTTCTCGATTCCCTGATAAATTCCCAGACCGTGATTCTCATGCACCACATAGTCACCGGTCTTTAACTCCGAAAAATTCTGAATCTTCTGCCCGTCATACTGCTTCCGCTTCTTTTTCTTCTTTTTCCGTCCAAAAATATCTGACTCTGCAATGACCATAAACTTCAGCATCGGATACTCATATCCTTCGTTTACATGCCCATAAGTAACAAGTATCTCGCCTTCCTTCACTTCCCGCTCAGTTTCCTCACTGTAAAAACTGCTCAGGTCATAATCCCGCAAATCCTCCGCCAGACGTCTCGCCCTTGTGCGTGAGCCGGACAGCAAAACAACACGGTATCCACTGCGCTTCAGGCGCTTTAAATCCCGTGTCAGCATCTCAAAACTGTTGTTATATGGATTCACACTTTTTGTATGAATAGAGTAAGTTTTTCTAACCGTAAAACTGCCGCATTTAGATTCCAGTGTAGTAAATCCGATACTGCTGTAATCATTGATTTTCTCCACAATTGAGTCTGGTGAAAATACCTGCAAATCACCGCTCTCACCATAGATTCCTCGGTTAGTTCCGCTTTCTGCCTCTGCCCAGTCTATATCCTCCTCCGAAAATGTATCCCTTTCACCAATTCCCCGGTTTATAAGACTCTTTCGATACTCCGCCTCCACTTCTGTGCATCGTTCGATCAGACGGACAGGTTCATCCAGAAACAGCAGTGTATTCTTCCTCGGAAAATAGTCCAGAAAAGACACACACGACTGTTCATCCCCTGTCAGCTCTGACGCCGGGTAGATGATAATCTCTTCCAGGTTCTCGATGGAACGCTGGCTTTCCACATCAAATGCCCGCAGAGAATCAATCTCATCTCCCCACCACTCGATCCGCACCGGTACTTCCTCTGTCAGCGGGTAAATATCCAGGATCCCGCCGCGGACAGCAAACTGTCCAGGTCCTTCAATCTCAATTTCACGTACATATCCCATCTCTGCCAGCAGGTACTGCAGTTCAGTCAAGTCCACGGCATCCCCGGATTTCAGACTAATCTGGCTGCCTGAAAATTCCTCCAGAGGAAGAAGCCCGTCCAGGAGCGCGTCCGCCGTCGTAATAACTGTCAGTTCTTCCTCTTTCTCTGCTTCGATCAATGCACGTACCGCTTCCATCCGCTGCCCGAGCAGGTATTTTCCCTTAATATCAGCATGATAAAACAGCAAATCCTTTGCCGGATAATAATACACGTTATCATCCAAAAAACGATATTCATCATATGCCTGTTTTGCCTTTTCATCACTGGAAAAGACCCCCAGACGATATCTGACACCGCCGCCGAGAGCGTACATCAAATGTGTCTTCTGGGAGCTCACACAGCCTGCGATCTGCACCATTCCATATTCTTTTGTCCGCGTCTTAATAATCTCTTCGTAATCCGCCAGTTCTGCAAGCGGCATTGTCAATGCTCTCATAATTGTTATGCTTCCTTCTTTTTCCGGTTATATTCATTCATTGCTTCTGTTATCTTGTCCTGAACGATCAATTCGGCGGCATGTATCGCCTTATCATATCCCCCGTCCATCAGTTCCTGTTCCGCCTTAGAAAAATGCCCCAGCACATAATCCGCCAGATCATATTTCGGCGGTTTTTCACCGACACCTACTTTAATCCGCGGGAACACCTGACCGCCCAGATGTGCGATGATATTTTTGATCCCGTTATGCCCTCCGGCGCTTCCCTTCGCACGGATCCGGATCTGACCGTTATCCAGACTGACATCGTCATAAATGACAAGCAGTTCCCCTTCTTCATCTATTTTATAGTAATCCAAAAGACTTCGCACACTCTCGCCGCTTAAGTTCATATATGTCTGAGGCTTCGCCAGAATCACCTTCTGCCCCTCTATCATTCCCTTGCCGATATAGGCCCGGTGCTTCTTGACGTCTACAGAAATATTATATTTCTCCGCCAGTCTGTCTATCACTTCAAATCCTACATTATGTCTTGTTCCTTCGTATTCCTTAGATGGATTGCCAAGACCTACGATAATAAACATATTCTTCACCTCAAATAAATTTACGTTTTCTAATATTTACGCCGCTATTTATTGTACATGAATCCGGCGGCTTTGTCACGGGGATATCACACTTTTATGGGAATAAATCCCTTTTGTTCTACATATATTAATAAAAAATCGTTATTAACATATCAGGGGGCACTTATGAGATCTAAGACGAAAATTGTTGTTCTTCACATGAAAGAAATTATATACACCGCTGTTTTTCTTGCGCTTGGCATCCTGCTTATCTTTCTGCTTGTATTTATGTTCAGACCAGGAAGCGGCAAGAAAGCAGCCGGTGCTGACAAACAATACACTCCCGGTATCTATACTTCCACACTTACACTGAATAATACCAATCTGGAAGTAGAAGTCACAACAGGTGAATCCCGGATAGAGTCCATTCGTTTTGCTAATCTGGATGAAACTGTTACTACCATGTTTCCGCTGATCCAGCCTGCCATTGAAGAAATTGCCGACCAGATTTACGAGACCCAGTCACTGGAAAATATCAAAATATCCGATGAGACCCCATATACTTCTCAAGTCATTCTGGATGCCATCTCTGAAGCATTAGGAAAAGCCGCAGCTGATTGATCTGCGGCTTTTCCGTTGCTATTTTTTAGTTTCATATTTTGCATTTTTGTATTTAACAGCTATACAAATAAGTAAAGTAACAATAATACATGTTGGAAATAATACACAAAAATATTTCATAAAAAGTATAAAGCAAACTTTAAACTCCACACTATCCTTGATAAAAACAGCTACTGGAGAAATCAGCGAAAAAGCAAAAGCAAAAATAAACCCATATAGAAACAGTAAATATAACGTAGCTCCTTTAAGTTTCCATAGGTCTTGCCTTATATAGCCTACGGTTGCCCATGTTCCTCCTATTACCATTGCTATAAATTCCCCCATAATTGAAGTTATGTACATATTAAAAACGAATAATTGTATTACAATTGTTACAATCAAAATAATATATGTAACTATAAATGCAGGACTTTCAGCCCTTTGTCTTTTTCTCTGTTCTTCGTTATCTTTACAAAAAAACATTTTAACCTCCACTTCTCCGCCTTTCAGCTAGCAACATAAATAATTATAAAAATAAGCCTTACAGATTCATCCGCAGATATATCATATCTACAAGCTGTATTCCCTCTTCATAAATGGGATGGTCATAATTGTCCACAAAGAAATTTTTCATCACATGGGATTTCCGAAACCCACATTTCTCATAAAAAGGAATCGTCAGTTGACTGTCCCCTGTTCCAGCCTGCAGCACATCAAAGGAATCTGTGTATTGCTTCTTCACGAATTCAATCATTGCTCTGCCATATCCTTTTTTCTGACTCTCTGGCGCAACTGCCAAATTTTTAATTTCCAAAATCCGTTTCCCCTCTTCTTGCCCCTCATCAGTCACAACACAAACTACTTTTACATCCTGTTCTTCCAGCACATACATGGTTCCTCTGTTCAGATAGCTTTCAATCATACTCTCCTGCTCATCCGCAAGGAGAAGAAGCGGCAAATATTTCTTTTTATTTTCAATTATCTCACAAATCATCCTTCATATTTCCTTTACAATTCAACAGATTCTTTATTTCCGGCTCTTCCAGTATATATGCCGTATCTTCATCCTGACGGATACTGTCGATCAATACTTCCTGTAATTTTGATCCGAAGGTTTTGTCAGCCTCCTTTGTCTGAATATGGCGGTATAACGGAGACTGATTGATATTCCACTTCCGGGTAAGTGATTTCAACATGGAACTCATCACTTTTGCCGCCTTTACACGTTGTTTTGTTGCAGAATAAAACAGTGCATGAGCAGCATAAGAGTTATACTCCCACAAATCGAATAACTTTGCACTATTTTTAGAAACATTGGCTATATATTCTGCATCTTCCATACGATTTTCTTTAATTGCAATTTCCAGAAGCAGCATCAAAATATTATAAATATTACTGGTAACAAGCAACATCTGTTCCTCTGCCATTTTAGCTGCCGCACCCAAATCTCCTGTTTCTATCCACAAACCAATCTGAAGCTGTTTTTTATCAAAAAAATCCTTATCCGGCAGCGAATCCAGTAATTCCTGTGCTTGTTCATACTCTTTCCGTTTTCTGTACTTTGAAATCAACATTGCCTTCGCCTGATTTCTCACAGCGCTGTCCTGACTATCTAAAACACGGCGATACAACGCTTCTATCGTATTTTGATACTCTTCCCTTCCTTTTATTTTCATATTCATGACCAGCAGCCCTTCTAATAAAGTGGCTGTCTTTAAAATCAACGGATAACAGGTTGGAAACTGCCTGATTTTATCCTGTGCAATATCGAAAACCTTGTCGATTCCTTCCTTTTCAGCCATCTCCGCCAAATAATTCATAAACAATCCAATCTCTTTCTCTGACAGATCATCTTGAAAAGATAACAACGTATTCAGATCCGTATCCAACAGTCTTGCCAAAGCCGGAAGCAGTGTAATATCTGGATAAGACATACCTTTCTCCCACTTATTTACGGCGGGAGCCGTCACTCCTAGATATGCAGCCATCTGTTCTTGAGTTAATTTTTTTGCAGTACGGCGTTCTTTGATAATTTCATTTATTTTCACAATATTTTTCCTCCTGGACCAATGGACAAATGATACGTTTCTAATTAAATTATAATTCTCCGTCCGCCATATCACAATTAACCGCTTATTAAATAATAGTGTAAAAAATTAACTACTGGTGAATATAAACATACATCACATTTTTTTCATTCCTCATTATTACTCCCTTCTTTTTCACAATATAAATTTAGTCTGTGTAACGCCCTTGTACAGGCAACATACAAAAGATTTTTATCATCTTCTGTATTGTAGTTTTGTTTGTCCGCATCACAGATCAAAACAGCATCAAATTCTAAACCTTTAGACATGTATACTGGTATAACAAACACCCCCTGTAAATCTGATATGCTGCCGTTTCTTATTAATTGAATATCCAGTCTATGTTTTATTCTCTCATATAAGCGGATGGAATTGCTTTCGGTTTTGCATATTAAACCTATTGACTGAAACCCTTTTTTCTGACAAATTTCCACTTCTTTTACAATCTTGTCAATAAAGCGTTCAGGGTTATCATCTGTGAATACTGCCGGACTGTCCCCTTTACGGTTAAAACTTTTTATCTCTGGACTTTGTTCAATGAATTTTAAACTAAAATTCAAAATTTCATTTGTACAACGGAAACTTTTATTTAATGTGATAAGAGATGATTTTTTCTTATCCAATATTTTTTGAATTTGCCCGTATAGAGACATATTCTCTTTCTTTGCAATAGTTTGATTCATATCTCCTAAAACTGTAAATTTTGCTTTTGAAAATAATAAACCAAAAATCTCATATTGAAGCGGATAATAATCCTGTGCTTCATCGATAACAACCTGCCTGATACTTTTATATACAGTGGTTCCATATATCTTTAAATGCAAATACGTGATTGCTATTGCATCATCATAATGCAGACAGCCTGTTTTCAGATTTTCCCTTGTGGATCTCCATATTTCCTTTATACTTTCCGAAGGCTTATCATTTTGAATCAGAGTGTAAAAATAGTCTTCATTATCAAATAAAATCTGGTATATTTTAACAACATCTATCTTAATAAATTTCTGGATTTCTTGCTGCACCAGATTTTTTTCTGTTTTAAATCCCCGTCCCTTTCCTGTGCCGAATATCGATTCTAAAACATAATCTTCTAACTGCTCTAATTTTATACCCAGCGGTGTTTCCGCCCTTCCTGTGATTTTATCCTTTAACGTTTGTTTTTTTACAACACATTTTCCTTCATAATATATATCATCAAATTCAATCCATCGATATGGAATGTCATAAAGAAACCGGTCCAGCATTTCCTTAAAGAGAGTCGATGTTTTAAATTCAATACTGTTTTTATGAACTTCTTTAAATTGTGAATGGGTAATTATTGTTTCTAAAAACTCATTTCTTGACTGAATTTTTCTGCCCTTAAGTATTGTATCAAGCATATCTTCAAATACGACAGAAACAACATTTTCTTCACCCAGTTCTGGTAAGACATCGGAAATATACTGCTCAAAAATTGTGTTAGGAGAAATAATCATTATATTATTTGCGGACAACTTTTTCTCTAATCCCTGATACATCAGATACGCCGCCCGGTGAAGCGCTATAGATGTTTTGCCGCTTCCCGCCACTCCCTGAACCATTAACAGATCATTTTCCATATCCCTGATCACAACGTCCTGCTCCTGTTGTATGGTTTCAATTATCGCTTTCATTTTTGCAGTCGTATTCTGTGACAGCAGTTGCCTCAAAAATTCATCAACGATCTGCACATCAGCATCAAAAAAGTATTCCAGTGTTCCGTTCTTTATTTCGTATTGTCGTTTTAAACCAAGTTTACCTGTCACACGTCCGCATGGAGCATCATAAAATGCTTCTCCCGGCATAAAACGGTAAAAAATACTTGCAATCGGAGATCTCCAATCATAAACGTACATTTCCTGGCGATCATTTTTCTTTAATGAAGATTGCCCGATATATATTTTTTCAAAATCCTCCTCATCTTCAAACTTAAAATCAATCCTTGCGAAATAAGGCGACTTTATCATATTTTGCAGCAAAAATATCTTATGTTCCTCTTCTTCGTAATCAATAATATTGTCTGTTACAGGGTTCATGTACTGGTTTAATTCAACCAGTGCCTCAAATCCGTCCGAATTATATAGACTTGTAATTCCATGTACTGTATTTTCACGAGCTTCTTTTTTTGCCTCAATAATTTTCGCTTTCTTTTTCTCAGCCATATCTTTCGCCCGTTTTAATTGCTCCCCGGCTAAAGCTACTGTCTGTTTTAACCTTTCTTCCTCATATTTTTTCTCGGATTGATTATTTCCCATAATAATATACTCCTCCCTGATAAAAAATAAACTGTGTACTTGGATCTGCGTATTTACTGCACTAACCGTAAGAAACCATACAACTGCTGGAAAAATCCATCGCCCAAAGCGATTTTACACGGGTTTTTACAGATTACCGCGAACAGAGCGGGCAGCAATCCTAAGTTAGTTTAGCACACATTAATCCACATATACAGCCTTGTAATCATGGAGTCTGCATGGTAATATTATAGTGGGAAGAGGATTTCATATACCTCATGCAAATCTGTTATTTCGTAATCTATTTTATATTCCTCTGCCGCTTTTTTCTTTCCCGGATTATACCAGCATGTAATGATTCCGGCATTGTTGCCTCCCTTGATATCACTGGTCAGGGAATCTCCGACAATCAGTATCTGCTTCTTATCGACCTCCCCAAAAGCCTCAAACACCTTATCAAAAAATCCTATATTTGGTTTTTCGGTTCCAAGCTCTTCAGATAAAAAAATACCGTCCATCACTTCTCCGATTCCTGACAGGCGCAGCTTTTTTGTCTGTGCAGCCACGGTTCCATTAGAGACTACATATTGCTTTACTTTCCCCTGAAGAGATCTGATAATATCCAGACTGTCGTCACAATACACAATCGTATCACCCAGACGAAGCTGATATTTCTCATTGAATTCTTGCGCTATTGATATGTCAATTCCTTCTTCTTCAAAAAATTCTATAAAACGTCCTACCAGCACTTCCCGCTTTGTAATTTCTCCGCGCTCCAGCCGTTCCCAATATTTCCTGTTAATTTGGGAATAACGCTGAATTCTCTCGTCTGAACATTCCCCTAATCCATATTCCTTAAACAGAGCTTTCATCGCTGCCTTTTCTGCAGCAATAAAATTCAATAAAGTTCCGTCAACATCCCATAATATTGTTGTAATCATTTTAAATTCCCCTTTCGTATATGTTCCTGAAGAATCTCTTCTGTTACCTCAAACAGTTTCTTAGATCCCAACGCGGTTTTGCTCTGGCGCTTATATACATTTTCTGCGGTCACATCATGCTCTTTCCAGTCTCCGCCGTTATTACTGTGATTCAAAAGCAAGGGCTGAAGATTGTCCATGGCACGCGCAAACTTCGCCTCCGGTGTCTGATATTCCTCAAATTCATCAAATAAAGCCGTTAATCCTAACTTTTGTTCCTCCGGCAAAATGGAAAAAATACGTTCCTTCGCCGCGTCTTCCCTTGCCTTCTGAGTCTGAAGCCCTTCTGTATCATATGCATATGTATCCCCTGCATCAATTTCTACAATATCATGAATCAGGCACATCAGCATAACCTTAGTGATATCCACCTCTTCATTGGCATATTCCCGCAGCAGATATGCCATAATCGCAAGATGCCATGAATGCTCGGCATCATTTTCATTTCTGCCTTTCCCTGATAAATGTGTCTGTCTGAATATATTTTTCGCTTTATCAATTTCTAATGCAAATGCCAATTGCCTTTTCATACGCTCATCCATTTTGCCTTCTCCTTTTCCATTCATAATCCTGTACAAGTTGTCACTTCTGGTTATATCATATGATGTTATTGTACCAAGTCAACAGCACTAAGGCTAGTCCCGAATATATGATTTTAAGGAAGGTAAATTATGAATGTGCCGGGACACTTATAAAAGAAAAGTTATGCCTGGCACTCAGACCTAAGCATAACTTTTCTTACTTTTCATTCATTTCTTAACCTTCCACGATCAGGTATTGTCCATTTGGAAGCGGAAATACCTCGGATGCCTCCTCTAGTTCATCGGAACTCATAGAATCTACATCTGTTCCATTTTCTTCAAAATATTCCCGTACTTCATCCAGGGAATCTACCACAACTGCCATACAGTCCTCCAGAAATGCTTCTGCCTCTTCCAGACTCTCCGCCACCGGCTCGTCAAATAACTGTGACTGTTTCTTCAAAAAAGTCACCAAACACTCCTCACTGTACTCATTCATGTTACAAAACCTCCCTATTTATCAACTTCATAATCTCCTGAGGGGAATCTGCGATATTCTCTGCGCCTGCATCCTCCAGGACACTTCGTTCCCGAAATCCCCATGCCACACCGATGGTAAGCATACCCGCCGCCAGTCCTGTTGCCACATCCACCTCCGAATCACCAATATATACTGTTTCTTCCGGTGAAGCGCCCAGCTCACTGGCAATCTGAAGTGCCGCCGTTGGATCCGGTTTTCTCGGCACATTGTCTTTCTGCCCCTGAATCCACTGAAATCTATTCTTGCCGAAAATCTCTTCAACTACATGAACAGCCTGTCTATGGGGTTTATTTGACAATACTGCCAGTTCAATTCCTTTTCGGCTCATCTCTTCCAGCATGGAGATCACTCCAGAATATGGTATTACATGATATGTGCAGTTTTCATCAAATATACGTCCATATCTCTCCATCGCCTCATCCATACGGCTTAAATGTTCTTTTCCAGATACAGACACCGCCTTTTCCATTAGAAAACGCGCGCCATTACCGACAAATGCCCGGCACTGTTCCTCTGTAATCTCTGGGAGATCCATCTCCTTCAGTGTTTCATTTACAGAAAAAGTCAAAGATTCCAATGTATCTGTCAATGTTCCGTCCAAATCAAATATGCAGGCCTTATACATCTCTTCCCATCCTTTTGTAAATATTTCTTTGATATACATATGATAGTATGAAGCCATAAAAATTTCAACAATAAATTTAACTGAAATCTATCTTTTTTTACCGATTAAAGGAAAACATCATTTTCCAAGCAGATACTGTCGCATGACCTTCAGCGCATTTTTCTCCAGCCGGCTGACTTGAGCTTGGGAAATGTCAATCTGTTCCGCTACTTCCATCTGTGTCTTACCTTCAAAGAAACGAAGCTTGATAATGTAGCGTTCCCGTTCATTTAACCGTTCCATCGCCGCTTCCAGGGACAGTTCTTCAATCCAGTTTTCCTCCCTGTTCTTCTTATCACTAACCTGATCCATCACATACAAAGTATCCCCGCCATCACTGTAAACCGGCTCATACAGGCTTACCGGCGCCTGTATTGCATCTAATGCAAATACAATATCTTCCTTAGCGATTCCAATCTCCTCAGCAATCTCCTGCACAGTCGGTTCCTTCATATGCTTCTTCATATATCCTTCCTTCGCATAAATTGCCTTATACGCCGTATCTCGAAGTGAACGGCTTACCCTGATGGAATTATTATCCCTCAGATATCTCCTGATTTCTCCAATAATCATAGGTACCGCATAGGTGGAGAACTTCACTTCCCGGCCCGGGTCAAAATTATCCACCGCTTTCATCAGCCCTACACAGCCAATTTGAAACAAATCATCAGCATTCTCATTACTATTTGCAAATCGCTTGATAACACTTAACACAAGCCGCAGATTTCCTTTAATGTACTCTTCCCTTGCCTCCTCATTTCCCTCCTTGATACGCATAAGCAAAGCTTCCTTTTCTTCTTCTTTCAAAAGTGGAAGCTTCGCAGTATTTACTCCGCATATTTCAACCTTATTCAAAGCCATCGTTTCACATCCTCCTGCCAGATTATTTTGAATCTAGTAGAATTCTGCTCACTATCATTCCGGCTTATTCTATTCATCTATAAAATAAAAAAACTTTTATGCCTTGACATCACCTTCCCGCCTTTTCTCTGTCTAAATAAAAAGAAAACAGCTGAACCCATACGAAATCCAGCTGTTTTTGTAGTATAAAATATTTACTTTCCTACTGCTTTATTAAACTCCTCGATAATCTCCCGCTCTGGTGCACCCGTTGCCAGACTTACAATCACATTCAGCGTAATCGCCACCAAAAATGCCGGAAGCAGTTCATAGATATCCCATGCGCCCCCCATCGGACGCACCAAATACTTCCAGACAAAAATCATGGTTCCGCCGGAGAGCATACTTACCATAGCGCCATAGCGGTTAGAACGTTTCCAGAACAACGCCAGAAGCATCACCGGACCAAATACAGCGCCAAATCCCGCCCATGCAAAGGAAACAATTCCGAACACAGAGCTGTTTGGGTCTATCGCCATGAGCACGCCCATTATAGAAATGACAACCACTGTAATTCTGGCAGCCACAAGAGACCATTTCTCATTCAAATTCAGGTGAAATACACCTTTTAACAAATCCTCAGACACACTTGAAGATGCTGCCAACAACTGGGAATCTGCCGTAGACATGGTACATGCCAGAATTCCCGACATGATCAGCCCTGCAATAATCACACCCACCGCACCAGTCTTGCTCATCAGTGTACCAACCATAATAATCAATTTTTCAGAATCCGCGCCTGTCAACGTATCAATAATTCCGTTCTCTGTCATACTATGTCCCATCAAACCGATAAAAATCGCAACACCCATAGAAATCACAACCCATACAGATGCAATCCTTCTGGAAATCTTCACTTCGTTTTCATCTCGGATCGCCATGAAGCGAAGAAGCACATGAGGCATACCAAAATATCCCAGCCCCCATGCAAGCATGGACGCTATCTTGATTGTTCCGTATTCTGCAGCCGCTCCGTCTACATAGCTCTGTGTCAGGGACAGATAACCTGGCAGTTCTCCTGCATCATTCATCACTACATCTGCTCCGCCTACCGTACTGATACCAAACAATACCACACAAATCAGCGCACCAGTCATAACAATACTCTGGATCAGATCCGTCATACTTGCCGCAGAGAAACCTCCAAGCGTCGTGTATGCCACAATAACAATGGCACTCACAACCATCGCCTGTGCATATGGTACATGAAACAATGTCGAAAACAACTTTCCGCATGCTGCAAATCCAGAAGCCGTATATGGAATGAAAAAGATTACGATAAAAATTGCAGAAATTGCCACTAACAGTTTACTTTTATCTCTGTAACGATTGGAAAAAAATCCTGGAATCGTAATGGAATTGTTGGAAATCTCTGTATATCTTCTCAGTCTCTTTGCCACGATCAGCCAGTTCAAATAAGTTCCGATTGCCAGTCCGATTGCTGTCCATGCAGCATCCGCCACACCTGTCAGATATGCCACCCCCGGAAGTCCCATCAAAAGCCAGCTGCTCATATCAGAAGCCTCTGCACTCATCGCTGTTACGAATGGTCCAAGCCCGCGTCCGCCAAGATAATAATCTCCGGCAGAACTGTTTTTCTTCATGTAATATACTCCGATTGCCACCATTCCCAACAGATAAATGATGATAACTCCAAAAATTCCCCACGTTCTACTATCCATTTGTCTCTCTTTTCCTCGCCTTTCTCTAATTCCTGTAATTCAAATCAGTCTGTTTTGACCGTTTTATCCTATACCGGCATACTCTTTTAGTCCCATCTGCCCCACTTATCACATAAATGGTTAATCTGTGACTCAAATCTGGCTTTGTCTTTATTTGCCAGACCTTCATTCTTATAAATAATATCAAGCAGCCGTCTGCCTGCCGCCAGAAGACGCTCGAATGCCGCATCTGCCTTCTTCTGGGAAGCTTTTTTTGCTTTCACCGGAATCTTAACGCCTGCCGTCAGAATCTCATTTTCTGCCAAATCCACTTCTCCGCTTGGATACGGCGCAAATGCCGGATACCCAAACCTCTCTTCTACAGTGGCTGCAAACTGGTCCGTCACATCATCCTCACCATGTACGACAAAGACATGCTGGACCGGCGTCTCAAATCCCTCCAGCCATCTCAGCAGACCATCCATATCTGCATGACCGCTGACTCCGCGCAGACTTTCTATCCTGGCACGCACTTCTATAGGCTCGCCGAACAGTCTCACACTCTTTTCTCCTTCAATCAGCCGGCGTCCAAGTGTTCCTGCTGCCTGATAACCAACAAACAGAATCGTACATTCTTCTCTCCACAGATTGTGTTTCAGATGATGTCTGATACGGCCCGCATCACACATACCGGAGGCAGAAATTATCACCTTCGGTTTTTCTTTAAAATTAATCATCTTAGAATCTTCGCTTGTTGTAGAAATCTTCAGTCCCGGAAATACAAGCGGATTGATTCCCGCACTGACAAGCTTCAGTGCAGCTTCATCAAAGCATCCCCTCATATTCTTTGTAAATGCTTTCGTTGCTTCTATGGCAAGCGGACTGTCCAGATATACTTCAAAATCCGGATATTCGCTAAGCAGATTCTGCTCCTTGATCTCACGTATAAAATATAACAACTCCTGTGTTCTTCCTACTGCAAAAGAAGGAATGACCACATTGCCTCCCCGTGCAAACGTCTCCCGGAGTACTTTCGTGAAATCACCTACATAATCGATCTTTTCCCCAGTATTGTGCAGCCGGTTGCCATAAGTCGACTCAATAACTACATAATCTGCTTCCTTTGTCTGCTGCGGATCCTTGATGATCGGCTGATTGCTGTTACCCACGTCTCCGGAAAACACAATCTTTTTATGTACATCCCCCTCGGTCAGCCAGATTTCAATACTTGCTGAACCAAGCAAATGCCCCACATCTGTAAACCGGATGTCCACACCTTCACAAAGTGTAATCCGCACCCCGTACTGGCAAGGATGGAACAATTCAATTGCATCCAATGCATCCTGCATCACATATTCCGGCTCGAATTCCGGTATGCCGGCACGCCGGCCCTTACGGTTACGCCATTCTGCTTCAAATTCCTGAATGTGCGCACTGTCCCGAAGCATAATGTTACACAGGTCTGAAGTGGCAAATGTGGTGACAATCTCTCCTTTGAATCCATTCTTTACCAGCTTTGGAACCATACCTGAATGATCAATATGTGCATGTGTTAAAAGTACATAATCCACATCGGTCTCTGGAATCGGCAGTCCTGGATTCTCATACAGATTAGGTCCCTGTTCCATTCCGCAGTCTACCAAAATATTCTTGCCCGCTGCCTGTAGTAAGTGACAGCTTCCGGTAACCTCATGTGCTGCTCCAACAAATGTCAGTTTCAACTTATCCACCAGCCTTTCTTTATAAGATAAAGTTAATTATACCACTTTACCCCACTGCCGTAAAGAAAAACTATTCGTAGCGTATCATCTCCCGTTTCAGCCTTTGCATAATTTTTTTCTCCAGACGTGAAATATAGGACTGGGAAATCCCCAGATAATCTGCCACCTCTTTCTGTGTTTTTTCCTCTCCCTCCGGATCGTCCAGCCCAAACCGCATTTTAATAATCAGTTTTTCTCTGCTGGACAGCTTGTTAATTGCTTTTATAAGCAAACGCCGCTCTGCCTCCGTCTCCAGATCTTTATAAATGGTGTCCTCTTCTGTGCCGAGAATATCCGACAGAAGCAGCTCGTTTCCGTCCCAGTCTACATTTAAAGGTTCATCGATGGATACTTCCAGCTTTGTCTTATTATTTCTGCGCAGATACATCAGAATCTCATTTTCGATACATCGGGAAGCATAGGTTGCCAGTTTGATTTTTTTCGTAGGGTTAAAGGTGTTAATTGCTTTGATCAGCCCAATTGTCCCGATTGAGATCAAATCTTCGACTCCCACCCCTGTATTATCAAATTTCTTGGCTATGTATACGACAAGGCGCAGATTGTGTTCGATGAGAAGTTTTTTCGCCTCCTCGTCATATTCTGTCCCAAGTCGATTGATCACCTCTGTCTCATATTCACTTTCCAGCGGCGCCGGAAGAACCTCCGATCCTCCAATATAATGAATCTCTTTCTGATTAGAAAAGAAAATACTTCTAAAATCAGGTACAATTTTCAATTTAAACTGTTCCGGTACTGCTACTTTTACTACCATGTCTGCACTCCTCCTGTTACAATATGTCCGCGTTTAAAATCATTTGATAATCCTCTTTTTCCGATATCATTTCCCCACAAATACCAAGAATCGGCCGCTCAACCTGACATTCCTGCTCTCCTTTGACACACATTTTTTCCACTCGTACTATCGGCATTACTCCTGTACCATTCACTGTTCTGTACGGAATATATCGAAGTCCAAACAGCGTTTTCATTCCCAGCTGTTTCGCAGTTTTCATGTCTATTACATGTACAGGTTCTTTCGACACTGGATCTGTCAGCCTGTTTCCAGTATCAATTAAAGCCTGAACCGTCTCATTTTTTCCTTCAAAGGACAAAACAACCTCCAATATCCTTTTTTGATGATTTCGTACTTGTGTAAACATTTTCCAGCATCCTGCCAAAATCATGTAAGAAATCACCGACACTGCAAAAAACAAGCTTCCTGCGTGTAAATACGGCTGAAATATCTGTAAGATTCCACTCAGTAAAAATGCAGAGACAAACAGTACGCCTATTCCTCTTTGCCATTCCCTCCACGTACGTAATTTGACCCCCGCCATCAGCATCACAGTACTGATCCCAAACAGACTCAGTACTGCTTTGAGAACTCCGGGCATGGGAATTACAAACACCAGGCATGTCAATACTGATCCCACAGCGCCTCCAAAAAATACCTGAAGCACCGGCACTTTCCTTTTGAGAACCTTTCGCACTGCCAGTAAAAGCAGCGAATCCATCATAAAATTTGTAAAAAATAATACGTCTATATAAACCTCATAATGCATATCACTACACTCCGTTCCGCGTTATGCACGGCAAATGTACATTCCTTTACTGAACGACAAAACACATTATATAAGGTATTCATTTGAAACTTTGTCAGATACTGACGAGAAAAACAAAAGATGTTTCGACACCAACCGGAGACACTCAAAACAGTCCACCGGACTGTTTTATCGCATGCATGGCATCGAACAAAGCAGACAAAAAACCGGCAGAGGAAATCCCTGCCGGTTATATATACTCTTTATTTCTTAAAAAAATCCGGAATCTTGATAGACTGCTCTTTTACAGTACCAGACGGAGTTCTTGGCTGCTGCAGTGTCGGCATTGTACCTCCTGTTGTTCTTGGCGCAACTGTTCTGCCCACTGCTCTGTTCTCCAAATCTACACTTCTGCTTACCATATCTCCTGACGGAAGAATAGAACCAACCTTCTGCTGTCCTTCCAGTCTTGCTTTCAGCTTAGAGGAACTTCCGCCTACATTGTGCAGCCCTGTCGCAATAACAGTAATGGTGGCTTCATCTGACTTGTTGTCGTCATATGTAGCACCAAAGATAATGTTTGCGTTCTCTCCTGCCAGTTCCTGCACATACTCTGCTGCATCAGATGCATCCATAAGAGTGATGTCACCGGATACGTTAATGATAACGTGTGAAGCTCCCTGAATGGTCGTCTCAAGCAACGGACTTGCAACCGCCTGCTTAACAGCCTCAAGAGCCTTGTCATCACCGCGCCCCGCACCGATACCGATGTGAGCGATACCCTTGTCCTTCATAACAGTCTGAACATCTGCAAAATCTAGATTAATCAATGATGGTACATTGATCAGATCAGTAATACCCTGAATACCCTGCTGCAATACTTCATCAGCCTTCTTCAGAGCTTCCGGCATTGTTGTTCTTCTGTCTACTACTTCAAGCAGCTTGTCATTCGGAATGACAATCAATGTATCTACATTTTCTTTCAGCTTGTCGATACCTGCAAGAGCATTCTGCATACGAGTCCTGGACTCAAAGCGAAACGGCTTTGTAACAACACCGACTGTTAACGCACCCATATCTTTTGCTATACGTGCTACAACCGGAGTAGCTCCTGTACCTGTACCGCCGCCCATACCACAGGTAACAAATACCATGTCTGCGCCTTTGATCGCTGCCGAAATCTCTTCTGAACTTTCTTCTGCTGCCTTTTCCCCTACCTCAGGCTGTGCTCCGGCACCCAGTCCTTTCGTCAGTTTCTCGCCAATCTGCATAAGTGTCGGTGCCTTGCAAAGCTGCAGCGCCTGCTTATCTGTATTAATTGCGATAAACTCTACACCTGCAATCTGTTCATCAATCATTCTGTTTACGGCATTGTTACCGCCTCCGCCGACTCCAATGACGATTATTCTTGCAGCTGCTTCTGATTCGTTGGTTTTAATTTCTAACAAGAGTATTTCCTCCTTTGTCGTCTTATTAATTAAATTATTATACATCCCTTTTAGATTAAATTATACACTCCAATAAGTATATAATAATGTCTTTCTTGCAAATAATCAATAGATTTTTATGTATTTTCCTGTTTTTTTATATAATTCAGCATCTTCAAACAATTTTCCTTCTCGAATCCCGTTGATTTATCACTGCCATACTGTTTCTTCAGAAGTATCCCATGTGATGTCCGAAGCTCCGTCCCATATATTCTCTCCATATGTATCATCACCAGCTGCACCGGCAGTATCTTCGGACGGCTCTCCCTCTGCTGTTTCTGCCGGCTGGGGGTCTGGCACAAACCGAATATAAGAATCAAAATTCGCATAATTTTCCAGGTGAAGAACCCCCGCCTGACCCGGATACAGTTCCTGAAGTTTCGCCAGAATCGGAACTGTCTGGTTCAGCTTCTTTGCAAAATCACTGCTCCCCACCTGTACCCTGACTACACCAAAATACAACGTCAGATCACTTCCGTCACAGCTAATTTTATCCGCTGTCAGTTCTGCCTTGTTCAGAATCCCGGTAATGGAATGAATAGCCTCAAAAACCTTCTTATCCGTAACCGGAAGCATCTTTCCCAGCTTGACTTTATCTGTATCCAGTTCCATTCCTTCAATATAAGGAACCCCTTCGATCACATCCGGTGTCTTTAGGCATGCCATACCATCCTTATCAAAATACAGCCATTCTCCGTTAACATCCACACGACCGCTGAATGCCTTTTCTGTTAATTGTATGTTCACTTCCCAGGGTGCCTTTAATTTTACTTTTATCTTCTCGACCGTCGGAAGCTGTTCAATATCATCCTTGTTATATTTCCACAATATATATAATGTGTTGGAAGAATATTTGCCAGACTGCACCCACTCTTTCACTTCCTGAACAAGAGTATACTGATTGCCCGTCACATTGATTTTCTTTGTTTCAAAAAGCTTTAAGGTAAGATAACAAAGAATCACCAGTATTGTTATGACGCCCAGCAATGTAAAGACAGCCCTCCAGAGAGCTCTGCGTCTTTTTCTTCTTTTCTTTCGTGCCATCTGTCATGTCCTCCTCCACGTAGTTCATTTTACCAGATTCGATACACTTAACACAAGCCCCATTTCTAATAAAAGAAATAAAACCGATGTACCTCCATAACTAATAAAAGGCAGCGTGATTCCCGTATTCGGTATGGAATTGGTCACGACAGCAATATTTAAAATCACCTGAATCATCATATGTGCCATAGCTCCCGACGCAATGAGCGCCCCCTGCAAATCTTTTGCCTTTGTAGCAATAATGAAAAACCGCCATATTAATATCAAAAATAAAATAACGATCAGCCCTGCGCCTACCAGTCCCAGTTCCTCACATATGATAGAAAATATCATATCATTCTGAGCTTCTGGAAGAAACCCCAGTTTCTGTACGCTTTCTCCCAGTCCCCTGCCAAAAAGCCCGCCGGAACCAATTGCATACAGACCTTGCAAAGTTTGATAACCCTTCTCATATTTTTCCGGATTGCGCCAGATAGCGATGCGTTCCAGACGATAACTTTCCAATGCCAGAAAAATTGTCATAAACCCAACTGCCGCCGCTGCCATCCAGATAAACTGAGAATATTTCGGGCTTGCCACGAATATCAGCACTGCCGCGATTCCTAAAATGATAATCGCTGTACTTAAGTTACTTGCTCCGACCAGTCCCACGATTGGAAATACCGGAATCATGACTTTGACCAGCGTGGAGAAGTTTCCCATTTTTTTGACATTTTTTGTAACAAGACATGCCAGAAACAAAATAAGCGCCACCTTTGCAAACTCAGATGGCTGAAAAGAAACAGGGCCCAAAGACAGCCATCTTTTGGACCCATTATACTCGTCTCCCACGAAGATTACCGCAACAGATAAAAGCACCGCCGCCAGATATCCAAGCCCCGCAAGCGGTACCCACTTATGATAATCAATGTCCGCCATTATAAACATTCCTGCAATTCCCAACGCAGATGCAAATCCCTGTTTTTTCAGATAGTAAAAAGGATCATTGAACTTGACCTGACCGTTGTACGCACTCGTACTATACAAAAGCACCAGACCGATGCCAACGAGCAGCAGTATCACGATCAGCATTGTATAATCATAATGCTGTTTCTTTGCCGGACGCTCCAATCTAAATTCACTCCTTATAACTGATTTACAAGTTCTTTGAATTTATCTCCGCGTTCTTCATAGTTGCTGAACATTCCCCAGCTTGCACAGGCAGGTGATAAAAGAACTGCGTCTCCCGCCTCTGCGTGTTCCACACAGATCTGTACTGCCTCTTCAAATGTGTCGGCAAAAACAATCGGCTCAAAACCGTGCTCTCTTGCCTCTTTTGCTATTTTCTCTTTCGTTGCGCCGATCAGCACCAGCTTCTTCACTTTCCCGTCAAATGCATCGATCCATTCTCCATAAGAAGAATCTTTATCATATCCGCCTCCGATCAGAAGGGTCGGCCGGTTCATTGCCTGAATGCCCTTGATTGCCGCATCCGGGTTAGTTCCTTTGGAATCATTGTAATAAGCGACTCCTTTCTTCTCTGCAACAAATTCAATTCTGTGTTCCACGCCCTGAAATGCGCGGATTGCCCTGCGGATACTCTCCATAGGCACTCCATAAGCTGCCGCCATAGCAACTGCCGCCATTACATTTTCATAATTATGGGTTCCCAGCAATTTCAAATCATTTACATTGCAGACCTTTACTGGCTCTCCCACATTATAAATGATATCGCCGTCTTCCAGATAGATTCCTCTTTCCAGTTTATGCTGACTGCTGAAATACAGAACCTTTGCCGTCAGATTTTCTCCGAATCTGCGTGTCACCTCATCCTCATAATTCAGGACACAGGTATCTTCTGCTGTCTGATTCTTCGCAATATTTTTCTTTGCTTCAATATATGCTTCCATCGTATGATGACGGTTCAAATGATCAGGACTGATGTTCAAAACTGCACTAACCTTCGGTGCAAATGTACGTACCGTTTCTAACTGAAAGCTGCTCATTTCCGCTACTGTAACAGAATCCTCCGTCTGTGTCAGCGCCACGCTTGTGTATGGATTTCCAATATTGCCTACCACATAAGTATGTTCCTTATACGCCTTCATAATTTCTCCCAGAAGCGCTGTTGTGGTCGTCTTGCCGTTAGTCCCTGTAATAGCAAGCACATCTCCTTTTCCATACGTATATGCCAGTTCAATCTCTCCCCAGATCGGAATATTTTTTTCCCGCATCCGGTCTACAACCGGCAAATCTGTAGGTACTCCCGGACTCATCACAATTAAGCTGATCCTATCCATAATGTCCTCCGGCAGTTTCCCCAGAACAATCTGAACATTTCCTGTTACCTCACCGGACACATTACTTAATATCTCCTCCCGGATTTTCTCCGGCTCCAGCTTCTCATTCCCGTCATGCAATACCACATCTGCGCCTTCTTTCAGCAAAAGCCGGCTTGCAGCCACACCGCTGATCCCAGAACCGAATACCAGTACAAATTTTCCCTTTATATCCATTTCCCTATACCCCCATCAGTGCGATCAGGCAAAGAACTGCAGTAACAATAGAGAATACTGCTACAACCCGTGTCTCGGACCATCCGCACAGTTCAAAATGATGATGGATCGGCGCCATCTTAAAAAACCGTTTTCCTCCGGTTTTCTTAAAATATGTCACCTGAATCATAACAGACAGTACTTCGATCACATAAATCAGTCCTACAATGATAATAAACAGCGGCATTTGCATCAGATATGCCGTGCCTGCCACAAACCCGCCAAGCGCAAGAGAACCTGTATCTCCCATAAATACACTTGCCGGATACACATTAAACAGAAGAAAGCCCATCAGCGCCCCAACTACCGCACAGGTAATCGGTTCTATCCCGCTCTTGGTCCCCACTGCCACAACCGTGAAAAATGTTGCCACAAGCACTGTCACACTAGAAGCGAGACCATCCAGTCCGTCCGTAAAGTTCGTTCCATTTACCGTTCCCAGCACGGCGATAAACAGTACTGGAATCGCAAAAAATCCCAAATCCAGATATGCCCCTCCTGAAAACGGGATCAGCATTGTAAGCGGAACTTTTGCTACCTTTACTACATAAAATGTAAAAACCGCAGTTACCACAATCTGCAATGCCATCTTCTGCATTGGAAAAAGTCCATCAGACCGTTTCATTACAACCTTCAGATAATCATCCAGAAATCCGATCAGTCCGAATCCCGCCGTTAAAAACAAAACCGGAATAATCTTAGGATAATCTTTCACATAAAACAGGGATGTGATTACTACACTTGCCAGAATCATCACTCCGCCCATAGTCGGGGTGCCTGCCTTTTTCAGATGAGACTGCACGCCTTCTTCCCGCTCAGTCTGCCCCATCTTCAGTTTTCTTAAAAAAGGGATTACAATTGGTCCCATAATCAGACTTAATAAAAATGATATCAAAACCGGAATCACTACATGATTTACCATATATCCACCTCTTCATTCTTTTGTTTTGCATACTTTAACTAATTAAGTATACCGCATAGCTTAACCTTTTTCAATCCCCAGATAAGGAAGTACATTATCATAAATATCCCGAAGTACCGGCGCTGCAATCGTACCTCCATAGTATATCCCCTGTGGATCATGAATAATTACCATACCAATAACCTGTGGATTTTCCGCCGGAGCGAATCCTATAAAGGAAGAAATATACCGGTTTGCACTTCGCGGCAATGTCTGGGACGTGGCCGTTTTGCCGCCAATGCTGTAACCCTCGATATAAGCATTTTTCCCAGATCCCTCTGACACTACGCTTTCCAGCAGCATCCGCATCGTAGCAGAGGTTTCTTCCGATACCACGCCTTGCCGTTCTTTATAGGAAAAGGTCTTCAGCGTCTGTCCCTCTTTATCTTGTACGCTCACTCCAAGATGGGGCGTTATCCGCCGCCCGCCATTGATGATAGAGCTTACTGTTGTCAGCATTTGGATCGGTGTAATCTGAAAAGACTGTCCGAATGTCATTGTTGCCAATTCCACAAGTCCAATATCTTCTTTTTTATGCATGATCGTTCCTGCTTCTCCCGGCAAATCTACATTTGTCAGGCTCATAAGCCCGAACTGGGAAAAATAATCACAAAATTTATCTGAACCAAGCCGCAGCCCGATATCCATAAACACCGGATTGCAAGAATTCTGGATTCCCTGCACAAAATTCTCGCCTCCATGTCCCCCCACTTTGTGACAACGGATTTTCCGGTCTTCCACGATCCGGTAACCCGGACAGGAAAAAGTATCGTCCAGATGTACCACCCCTTCTTCCAGACAAGCAGCCGATGTAATAATCTTAAAAGTAGATCCCGGCTCATATGTATCATTGATACATCGGTTTCTCCACATCTGATTCAATAATTCCTGCTTCTTTTCATCCGTCAGATTTTCCGTTTCCGTATTTTCCGTATTTAGCGTAAAAGGATCATTGAGATTGAACTCCGGTACATTTACCATAGCAAGTACCTCTCCGTTCTGGGGATTCATCAGCATAATAGATACTGCTTCTGCCTGCTTTTCTTCCATTACTTTTTCCGCCGCCTGTTCACAAAAAGACTGAATATTGTAATCCAGACTTACTTTCAGCGTATTTCCCGCAACAGGTTCTATCCTGTCTTCCGCCACTCCCTCCAACTCGATTCCTCTGGCATCTGTCACAGTCAGAATGGTGCCGTTCGTTCCTTTCAGCACATCCTCATATTTCACTTCCAGGCCGATGATCCCCTGGTTATCACCGCCTGTAAATCCCAGGACTTTAGATGCAAGCTGATTATAAGGGTAGTACCTCTTGAAGTCCTCGTCCACCTTTACTCCTGCCAGATTGTAGTTACGAATACGGTCCCCCACCTCTTTTGCTACATTAGTCTTTACCTTCTCCATAGAAGAGACCTTCTCCACACGTTTTCTAACCTCTTCCTCTTCCATCTCCAGTTCCTTTGACAAGACAGCAATCACCTGCTTTGGTTCTTCAATCTGACTGTGAATTACCGATATCGTACAGACCGTTTTATTGGTTGCAAGCACCATCCCATTTCTGTCTACGATCTCCCCTCGTGCTGCTTTGATTTCCCGTTCACGCTCATGCAAGGCTTCGGCTCGTTTCTGATAATATTCTGCGTCAAAAACCATCAGATACACAAGCCGTCCGAGCAATGCTCCGATGACCAATACTGCCCCGCTGAACACAACAAGCATTTTTTTCTTATTATATGTCTTATTTTTCATAAAAAACCTTGCGGAAGATATTTTTATAACATATTATATCTTCTGCAAGGTTATGCATTTTCAGGCAAATATTTTATTCTGTTGTATATCCCGTTGCCCAGTCATCCAAATCCGGATTATAATTTTCGTCGATATAAGCTCCATCGTAATTGTTATAAGGATCTTCATAATTTGCGCTAAAATTCGTATATTCTTCTGACTCAGGCTTTATTTCCTGTGTCTCCGGCTGCTTCGGCACCGGCATTGTCTCGGATGATACATATCCGTCTATCATCGTAACATCCAGATACGGAAACGCCTGTGACATAATCCTCCGTGACAGATCCAGTACATACCAGCTTGATGCCTGATCTTGCACATTTGGTTCATCAATGACTACAAATATCAATACCTCAGGATTGTCCAGAGGGGCATACCCAATATAAGACAGAACATGATTGCCGTTTCCTCTTGGCAGTTTCTCTGCTGTTCCCGTTTTAGCTCCAATATCATATCCTGGTACCGCTGCATTCATCCCTGTACCATAATCCATCGTTGCTTTCAGATATGGTTTTAACTGATCCGCTGTTTCTCTCGAAATGGTTTTCCGCAGTACCACCGGATCCTTGGTCTCAATAACTTTTCCATCACTGTCTTTAATCTGTTTTACAATATGAGGTTCATAATAATAGCCGCCGTTGATCAAAGAGCAGAATGCTGATGCCATCTGAGTCATAGTCACATTAAATCCCTGTCCGAAAGAACAGGTTGCAAGCTCTGCTTCATACATGTTCTCCGTTGTATATAACAATGCCTCTGTTGCTGCTTCCCCCGGCAGATCAATCCCCGTATACTCTCCAAAACCAAAAATATGCTGGTATCGGACGAAATCCTCCACTCCGATGGCTTCTGCCATATCCATCAACCCCACGTTACAGGAATAGGCAATAGAATCCTGCACAGACACATTTCCATGTCCGGAAGTCAGATGACAGGCAATATCATAATCCCCCACATGCTTATATCCGCCGCAAAAATAATTTTCATGCCCCGTTAGCTTTCCTGTCTCTAACCCGGCAGCCACGGTAAATGGCTTCATGGTAGACCCTGGCTCAAAAGCGTCACTGACACAGAAGTTCCTCCAAAGCGTATTCATCGCATCCAGCTTCTCATCTTCCGACATCTTTTTCCATTCTTTCTCAGTATAAATAGAAGATAAATCTCTTGGTTTGTTTAGATTAAAATTAGGGTAAGAAGCCTCTGCCAGTATTTCACCGGAATTCGGATCCATAATAATCACCGCTGTATTCTTACTGCCCGGTTCGTCTGCCCTATACTCTCCTCTATGTTCCTCATTAAATTCTAAAATATTCTGCTCCACGATGCTCTGCAGTGTTACATCAATGGTAGAAACTACAGTATTTCCATTCTTAGCGGCTTTTACGGTTCTCTCAAGAGAGGAATCATCGGAAAAATACCCATATTCTCTTCCGTCTGTCCCATTGAGCACATTATTATAGGCACTCTCAATTCCGATTGCACCTACATTTCCATCCACAGTGAAGCCAATTACATCACTGGCAAGTGTCCCATAAGGATACGTCCGTTTATAATCTTCTTCCAGCCATATTCCTTTCACATTTGGATACTTCTTTGTATCAGCTTCTATCTCATCAAATTTCTTTTTTATATCATATGTTACATTCGTTTTGAGAATCTCGTACCGGCTGTCTGGATGTTCCGAAATTGCCTCCCTGACATCTGACTCTTTAATACCAAAGCAGTCTTTCAGTACTTCAATTGTAGGCTCTTTATATACTTCGTCAGAAAGCATCACATATATATCCAGAATCAAGTTGTATACACGCTCGCTTGTTGCCATCTTGGTTCCATTACGATCTGCAATATCCCCCCGTTTGAATGGAATCTTTCGGCTGTCATAAGCCTGCTGGTCCAATACAATCTTCGTATATCTGCTCCCCTTAGACGCATTGATATACGTAATTCTTCCTACCAAAACAACAAAAGCCAGTATAATTGCCATAAATAGCATTACCAGCTTTTTTTGCATCCTTTTCGGAAATTTCTTAATTAAAAAATCAAACCTATTTCTCTTTACTCTTCTTGCCATAATCTGTTCCTTAATTTGTTTCTCCTGACTTTGCAAGGATTCCGTTTGACGGTATGTCATTGTACTGCGTCACGGATTCATTTGCCGGAGCATCATACTCTATGACTGTTCCCTGCGACTCGTATACCATCCCCAGTTCTCCTACCGCTTTTGCACGGACTTCTTCCAGATTCACAGAGTCCTCCGCTGCATGCAGCGCCGTATCATTCGCCTCCGTCATGACACTCAATTCTTTCTGCAGCGCCGTAATATTCTCTGAACGGCTGATCGTATCAGACTGCAGTCTCAGATAGCACACGCATACTAATACGGCAAACACGGCTGCCACTGCCAAAAATCCCGCATATACCGGATTAATGCTCATCGCACGGTTACGGTTCTTCCGCACCTGGCGGCTCATCCTTACTTCAGTTTCCGGTTCTCTTTCCGGCTTTCTCTTTGGCAGAACCTGTTGTTTGGGTACAGCATTTCCATATACATACATCTGTCCATAACCCTTTTCTCTGTGTGCAGTTCTTCTGTTTCCTGTTCGTTTTACTGCCATGATTCTGCCCCTTTCCGTCCATCAGGCTCTCCCCTTCCTGATGAATCTATTTTATATACTCCTTTTCACATAAAGTTCCCTATACTTTAATGAATCTATTCCCGTTCAAAAATACGGAGTTTTGCGCTCTTAGAGCGACTGTTATACTCCAATTCAGCCTCCCCGGGAAGAATTGGTTTTCTCGTAATTACTTTTCCTTTTGACATATTTCCACAGACACATACTGGAAAATGACTCGGGCAGGTACATGGGTTCTCGTTCTTACGGAACACACTCTTCACGATTCTGTCCTCCAGTGAATGAAATGTGATGATACAAATACGTCCTCCCGGATTCAGCATCCCGATCATATCATCCAATGACTCACGAAGCACTTCCAGTTCCCGGTTAAGCTCAATCCTGACCGCCTGAAATGTTCTCTTTGACGGATGTCCTCCCGTCTTCTGAAACTTCATTGGGATAGCCCTTCGTATGATCTCATTCAACTGTCCTGTTGTCTCGATTGGTTTTCTTTCACGTTCCATTACAATATGCTTTGCAATATTCTTCGCAAACTTATCTTCCCCGTAATCCCGAATGACACGGTATAGTTCTGCCTCACTATAACAATTCACAATGTCTTTTGCCGTTGTCTGCTGTCTTTGGTCCATTCGCATATCCAAAGGTGCATCTGCCCGATAGGAGAATCCCCGGTCTGCCGTATCCAGCTGATAAGATGAAACGCCCAGATCAAGTATGATCCCATCGACTTTCTCAACCCCTATTGTGTGGAGCTTCTGCTTCATGTCACAATAATTACTCCTGATTATTGTGACCCTCTCCCCGAAGCATTCTAACCGGCTGCCTGCTGCTTCAATCGCAGCCGCATCCTGATCGATCCCTATCAGTCTCCCCGTACTGCCTAACCGGCTGCACACTTGATAAGAATGCCCGCCACCTCCCAAAGTGGCATCTACATAAATCCCATCCGGCTTAATTGCCAGACCATTTACAGTTTCTTCTAGTAATACTGATGTGTGTTCAAATGCCATGTCATCCTCCATTTGTATATGTCTGCTCTATCAGATACGAATTCCGATTGCTTCCATACGCTCTGCAATCGCATCCAAATCTTCCTCACTGACCACACTTCTCTCTTCCCAAAGTGCCTTGTCCCAGATTTCTACACGGTCCTGAACTCCCACAAGGACAACATCCTTTTCAAGATTCGCAGCTTTTCTCAGAGACGCAGGAACATTCACTCTCCCCTGTTTATCAAATGTTCCCTCTGATGCACTTCCGAAGAAATATCTTTTGAAGATTCTGGCATCTTTATTCATTCGTGGTAAAGTTTCGAGTTCGGAAACGAATTTGTTCCATTCTTCCTGGGAATAGACAAAAAGACACCCCTCCAGTCCGTTACATATCACGAAACTGTCTCCCAGATCGTCGCGTAACTTGGCTGGAATAATCAAACGGCCCTTTTCATCAATGCTGTGATTAAACTCTCCCAGTAACATTTAAAACTCCTTCAGTAAAGTGAGTCTCCACATCTCCCCCACTTTATTCCACTATTCACCACTCCCTACCACTTGTCTCCATTATATGCCACACGTCTCCCCTTTGCAAGCATTTTTTTGTTTTTCCGGAAATCAGAAATCTCTGGCAGTAATCTTTTCTTTGCAAACTGCATGTTTTTTCCACCACTCAAAACAGTCCACTGGACTGTTTTATCGCATGCTTGGCAACGTAAAGAGAGGGCGATTCCATCGGAATCGCCCTCTCAGACTGTAGACAAAGTCCCG
>NZ_CALPDG010000012.1 GCF_943193195.1 Mediterraneibacter agrestimuris
AATGTAAAGCGGTTGAAAACACAGTAACTATACGGGTTTTTCCATAATTGGTACCGCCAGCGTGAATAATTCAGGATTATGTGTCTTCTTTTCAGCTTTCTTGCTGACGTCATAGGGAAATTGTAACAAAAGTGAAAGATGCCACTTCAAAACACAAAAAAATAGCACTATCTTTAGAAAAATAGTACCATTTCATTTTTTACTTTTCTGATTGCACAATTCTTCTATTTTTCGTTACTATTCAACATCTAATCCTCTCAAGATCAAGGTCATTTTCTCTCCACACTCTTCCGATATTCATTAGGGCTCATCCCATACCGTTCACGAAATCTCCGGTAAAAATAGCTTGTATTATCATATCCCACAGACTCAATGATATTTGCCACCGGAAGTCCCGTATTATCCAGCAGATATCTCGCCTGATTCATCCGCTTCTCTTGCAGCAGATCCTTATATGTCCTGCCGGTATTCTTCTTAATCTCTCTGCTTAACCAGTACACATCGTATTTCATCATTGCCGCCAATTCAGACAGACTTCCGTTTTTATAATGATCATCTATATATCTGAGCACGGTTCCCGTCAATTCTGTCTGGAACTTTCCACTGCCGGTCTCCATCTTATCTGTATAATTCAACAGCTGCAAAAACAGAAGCCCCATTGTAATCTGATTACAGCTCCGCTTATTTCCCATATCATAAAAAATTGTCCACACCATATTTTCTACAAGATTCTGCACCGGAAGAATATCAGCCACATGGAAATATAAATAAGAACTCAGACCATTATTACCGCTTAACGTTCCGATAAGAAACTCTCTCAGTGTATTTTCTTCCTCTCCCAGCATGGAAAATGCGGTATCAAAGAATTCAGGCAGAATAATAAAATTAACTGCAATATCTGTTTCCCTTGCAGGCAGAATCTCCTGCTCGGCATGCTGGTTCAAAAAAAGCAGATCGCCCTCTTCCAACACTACCCGGCTGCCGTCAATGATATGAGTTGTTGTTCCCTGACACATATAGATGACTTCTACATAATTGTGCTTATGCTTCGGAAAATGTACAAAGCGGGTATGAGGGCGTACCTGGATCAGCTTGCCTCTCTGCATCAATTTCTCAGAGTCTACGATTAACTCCCTTTTTTCGGTATACCTCTGCTGTTCAATGTTTCCGTTTCCGTCCAAAATATGCTGTTCCTCTTCAGTAATCACTGACAATGCCCTCAATAACTCCCGATTCATTTGTACCTTCCTTAAAACATACTGACAATCAGACACGCCCTTCCGATTTCAGTCTATGTATCCCCATTTTTGACATATCACTACAACCTTATGATTTCTTTTGTCAGTTCCATATATTCTTTCGCACTTCTGCTGCTTTTCTTATATGCCATAATCGGAGCATGATTATCCTGTGACCATTCGATTGTGCTGTCTACCCTGATAAATGTGTCAAATACTTTAACCCCTTCCAGATCTTTCAGCATATCTATCGTTTGCTTGAAATAACTCTTTCTTGTATCCACCTTTGTGATCAGTACGCCGCCGATCGTCAAATCTGGCGCGACCTGTTTCACCTGCTCTAAAAACTCAAACATATTTCCCAGCCCGAACAATCCCCATGGCGTAGACTCTACCGGTATAATAATCTGATCCGACGCGCACAGAATGTTCATCACCCAGCCGCCGAGAGTTGGCGGGGCGTCAATCAGAATATAATCGTAGATTTCCGTCTCTAAAATATTAGTAAGACATTTCTTTAAAATATATTCTCTCTGCCATTTTGTAAATAATTCATATTCAATAGAACTCATCAGTGTGGAGGACGGAATTAAATCCAGATTCTTATAATCAGAATATACAATATAATCCTTCAAATCATCCTGTCTGCGGATTCCTTCGTACAGATTCTTTTCACTCTGCGCAAATGCCAGCACCTGATCCTCATCAAACAGAGAAAGGGAAAGATTTAGCTGCATATCGCCATCAATCAAAAGTACCCTTTTCCCAAACTGTGTCAGTCCATATCCCACATTTGAGCAAGTCGTAGACTTGCCGCTCCCACCTTTATTATTTGCAAAGCAAATCACCTTTGTCTTCCCCATTTTTATAAACTCCTTTTTATCTCGTTCTTCCATGCCAGAGAAGCAGGTCCCTCCCCGAAATATTTCCGTACCAGATTACAATATTCCTGATATGCGTGAACATCTTCATATTCATCATGCAAAACATCCCGGATACTCTTGTAATACCAGCCCATAGCCGCCTTACTCTGCATTCGGAAACGAAGCCAGAACTCCTCTCCAATCTTAGGATAATCACGGTCAATATCTCGCATATTGGACAGCTTGTCCGCCAGCGCGATCATCTGTACTTCCTTTGGAACCTTTCCCAAACGCTGAATTGTTGCACTTTTTCTTTCTTCCCATGTTTTAGACTTATCCTCACTCTCACTTTGCACAAGAGACGCAACCCGGGTTCCGAATTTATCTTTCAGAACTTCCGCTGTCACACCGTTGCAATCTTCAAT
This sequence comes from Mediterraneibacter agrestimuris, assembly GCF_943193195.1. Taxonomy (GTDB): domain Bacteria; phylum Bacillota; class Clostridia; order Lachnospirales; family Lachnospiraceae; genus Schaedlerella; species Schaedlerella agrestimuris. The sequence continues at coordinate 2,527 of NZ_CALPDG010000012.1, forward strand.
GGTATCGTGCAATACTGCGGCACAGACCACTTCTTCATCCTCCGTCATAGAGGCTACGATATCTGCCACCTCAATCGGATGAACGATATACGGACGCTTACTTCCTTTACGAAACTGCCCTTCGTGTGCCTTCGTTGCAAACTCAATGGCTTCGTTAATCATGTTCTGCCTCCTTTATGATTTCATACATGAAATGAAAAACCGATTTTATGATGTTTATGGACTTCTTCTAATACCAAAATCATACCACACTAACCAGGGAATCACAACGAGAATCCTATATGAATCCTCCGTCAAATCCTATAACCTGACCTGTCATATATGGGTGCTTTTCTGCCAGATCCAAGACCAGTTCTGCTGCTTCTTCCGGCGCGGCAAAACGTCCTGCCGGAACCTCTTCCGCAAGCATAATTCTCTCTTCTTCGGAAAGATGTGTATTCATTACTGTGTCTATGACTCCACAGGCGATTGCATTGACCTGAATATTGCTCGGGGCAAGTTCCTTGGCAAGTGCCATTGTCAATCCATTCAATCCGGCTTTCGTAGCAGAGTATGCCGCCTCACAGGAGGCTCCGATGCGCCCCCATATAGAAGAAATGTTGATAATTCTGCCGCATTTTTTAGAAACCATATAAGGAATCGCCGCACGGCAGCAGTAAAATGCCGAGGACAGGTTTGTATGAAGAATCTGGTTCCAATCCTCATCACTCATATCTGTCAAAAGCCCGATATAAGAGATTCCGGCATTGTTGACCAGAACATCCAGTCCATCGACTTGATTTTCTATTACCTGAAATATTCTCTGTACATCCTCAGAACATCCCACATCTCCCGGTACAATCGTACATTCTGCACCTAATGCCGTTAATTCCTCTTTAAGCTGATTTAACTGCTCCAATGATTTCCCTGAATTGATAAATACATGGTACCCCTCTCTGGCAAACCGCATAGCGCAGGCTCTTCCTATACCACGTGAAGCCCCGGTAACCAGTACACATTTCGTTTTTGTATCCATAATCATGCTTCCTGCCTTATTTAATCTTACTCTGTAATATTATAATATTCCAGACTTTTATATCCTTCCTGTCTTCGTATAAAAGCTTTTATACTTTATTGTATATCTCTTTCGGAACGTATGCTCTTACTTCAATTCCCTCCGGAACATACTCTTCTGAAAGAAGCTGCCCGTTCTGCCGGATCATCTGTATCTTTCCGGCTTCTGCAAATGAATACAACCGCTCCACATAAATCTGATCCTTCCGCAATATCTCTGCCAGGACAGCTTTGAGTTCTTCCAGCCCCTGACCAGTCTTTGCTGATGTATGCAAAGTATAATCTGCCTGAAAGTCACGCAATGCTCCTGCTCCTGCTGCTTTATCCTGCTTATTAAACAAAGTTACAACCGGTTTTTCCCTTACTCCAAGCTGACGCAGTGTATCGTATACAACATACATCTGTGTGTCCATCTGCGGATTGGACGCATCTACTACATGGATGATAATATCTGCATACTTAGCTTCTTCCAGAGTGCTTTTAAATGCTTCAATCAGATGATGGGGCAGCTTGCGGATAAATCCGACTGTATCAGTCAGCAGAATTTGCTGCTTTCCATCTAACTCCAATGCTCTTGTTGTTGTATCCAATGTAGAAAAGAGCATAGCATCTTCCAGTATCCCCGCACCTGTCAACGTATTTTCAATACTGCTTTTTCCTGCAGAGGTATAGCCGACCAACGCCGCTACTTTCAGATTAGACTGCTTTCTCTGTGAGCGGATCAGTTCCCTGTGCTGTTCCACCTCTTTTAATTCCCTCTTCAAACGGCTGATTCTCTCCCGGATCAAACGGCGGTCCATTTCCAGTTTCTTTTCTCCCGGACCTCTTGTACCAATCCCGCCGCCCAGCCGGGACAAGGAATTACGAAGTCCTACCAGCCGGGATGCCCTGTATTTCAATTGTGCCAGTTCCACTTGGATTTTCCCTTCTCCAGTTACTGCACGGGCGGCAAAAATATCCAAAATCAAAAGAGTCCGGTCAATAATCTTACAATTCAGATCCTCTTCCAGATTGCCAAGCTGAACGGAAGACAGTTCATCATCACAGACAATCCCTGTTGCATCTCTTTCCCACAAGAGCTCTTTTAATTCCGCTATCTTTCCTTTTCCAATATAAGTTGCAGGATGTATATTCTCTCGTTTCTGAATAAGCCGGCCAACCACGGCTGCTCCCGCAGTCTTTGCAAGTTCCCCCAGTTCATCCAGGGATTCTTCTGCCGGCTCACTGTCATCTGCCTGCACCCCCACAAGAATAACCCTCTCTTCCTGTTCTTTTAAATCATATAGACTCATAAAAATCTCCTTGTATATGAAAATAGATTGCACAAAAGCGCGGTCTTTACATCCCGCGCCTCCTTATTTTGTTCCTATCTTGTAGATAAGAATTCCGCCTCCTTCTGTGCGGCCGTATCTTCCGGATATGTCCCAATGTAAGCTTCCATCTCTGCCTTTGCATTGACCCAGTCCAGCTTCTTCTCGAAGCAGACAATCCGGTTAAGCTTCATTTCTTGAATCACAGCAGAATAATCCGCCGTCTGCTCTTCGCCAGACGTATCCGTATAAGCCCCTGATGCAGGAAGCGCCGCTCCTGCTTCAAAAGCGCTTAGCGCCCCGTCATAATCTTCCAGATACATTGCGGAAAGTCCTATCAGGTTGTAAAGAACCGGGGTCACTCCCCCGCCTAAATCAACGACTTGCTGTAAATTCATCCGTGCCTGCCCATAATCCTGCTGTACATAATATACCATTCCCAGACCGCGGTAAGCCTCTGTAATATACGGCGTCCCGTCCTCTGTCAGAGTCGCGGTATTCCCCTGTTCCTGTTGTGCCTGCTCATTGGCAATTGCTTTTTCAAACTGCTTGACTGCTTCTTCATATTGCTCCTCTTGAAGCAGTTGAACCCCCCTTTTTACATAGTCTTCAGCAGCTGATTTTCCTTGATACTGATAAACGTAATATCCGCTGATTCCCAACACCGCAATGATGAAAATCACAATCAGTGTTATCCCTATTCCTTTTCCCAACCCTCTCTTTTTCTGCCTCCTGAGTTTTTTACTGGTGGCAGCCTTTTTTGCCTGTGCTGTTCTCACACCAGAAGCGTTACCCCGCCCTCTTGTCTGTTTATTCTGCTTTGTGTTTGCCTGCACCTTTCGCCTGTAAATTTCCCCCCGAGAAACTGCCTGACCTTTATTCTCTTTACTCATAACGGTTTTATTCACACTTTCTTTATTATAATCATTTTTACTCCGGATATTTAAGCACCCAGAATGAATTTAAAATACTCACCAGCATCACACCCATATCCGCAATAATCGCATCCTGCATAGACACATATCCATAAAATGCCATAATTAAGAGTATCACTTTCATACCAATAGCAAATATCAGATTCTGTCTCACAGCACGAACAGTTCCTCTGGAAATACGGATTGCATTGATAATTTTGAATGGTTCGTCTTCCATCAGAATGATGTCTGCCGCTTCCAGCGCTGCATCTGCCCCAAGACCTCCCATCGCAATGCCTACGTCTGCCCTTGCAAGCACCGGTGCGTCATTGATGCCGTCTCCGACAAAAGCAAGCTTTTCACTTTCCAGCTGACTCGCCATGAACTCTTCCAGTTGTTCTACTTTATCCTGGGGCATCAGATTGGCATACACATATTCAATTCCCAGCTTTTTCGCCACATCTTCAGCCACCCGCTCATTATCTCCCGTAAGCATGACTGCCTCGATCCGCCGCCGGTTCATCCAGCGAATCGTACGCTTTGCATCCTGCCTGATAACATCAGATATCAGAATATGCCCCTTACATTCTCCATCGACCGCCACATATACAGCCGATCCTATTTCATTAGTGGGCTGATAAAAAATTCCCAATTTATTCATAAATTTGGAATTACCGATATGAACGGTTTTTCCATCTATCACAGCCTCCACTCCAAATCCGGGATGTTCTTTAATATCCTTTACACGGCTGGTATCCAGTTCCAAACCATATGCATCCTTCAGTGAAGCCGCAATCGGGTGATTAGAGTAAGCTTCTCCGTGTGCAGTAATCTCCAGCAAATCTTCCTCAGAAATTCCTTTCGGACAAACTTCCTGTACATGGAATACCCCCATCGTAAGTGTGCCAGTCTTGTCAAAAATAAATGTTTCTGTCTTGGACAATGCTTCCAGATAATTACTTCCTTTGATCATCACTCCCTGTTTGGAAGCTGCACCGATTCCGCCTAAAAATGCCAGCGGCACAGAAATCAGCAAACCAAATGGACATGCTGCAACAAGGAAAATCAATCCGCGATACATCCATGTCTCTGTATCATGAGAAGCAATCATCATCGGCGGCAGAATCATAACCAAAATTCCTAATAATGTTACAAGCGGTGTATAAAATCTTGTAAAACGATCTGCAAAATTCTCACAATCTGATTTTTTATAACTGGCATTCTCAACCAGCTTCATAATACGTGATGCTGTAGAATCTGCATAAGCTTTGGACACTCTTGCTTCAATCAGGCCGCTCAAGTTAATACTCCCGCTATATACTTTCTGTCCGATTTTCACTTCTCTGGGTATAGCTTCTCCTGTCAGCGCTTTCATATCAATTGTACTGACACCCTCTGTTACTATTGCATCTACCGGAATCTTCTCCCCCGGTTTGATAACAATCACATCTCCCGGATTCAACTCAGATGGGTTCACACTTTCTTCACTATTTCCTACTTTCTTATTAGCGGAATCAGGACGGATATCCATATATTTTGCAATGGATTTCTTAGTCCTGCTCATAGAAATCGCCTCGATCAGCTTACCTATCTGAAAGAACAGCATTGCTCCGACAGCTTCGGTGTATTTCCCAATCAGCATCGCTCCGATTGTTGCAATCAGCATCAGAAAATTCTCATCAAAAAAATGAACCCGGCGGAAATTCTTAAACATCTGCCAGCAGATTCCCGCCATCAGTGATATGTATGCTAATAAGAATACGATTAGTTTCGTTGTCGCTGATACATTCCAATATCGAACAGAACACAGTGCCAGTACATACAATACACCCCCGGCGCCAAGCTCCATAAGTTTATTTTTAACTTCCTTTGCCATATCGGCTCCCTCTTTTTCTTTTTTGATACACGATTGTAAACTCAATTGTTATTATACGGGAAATCCAGACCAAGGTCAAGCAAGCGGTAATGACAAATCCCCGTAAAAACAGACCTTTTTTCGTCATTACAAATTTCAATTCCCACACATAAAAAAGAAGTATTTCTTCTCCCGTTGCTTTTAACAGCGGATTCAAAACACTTCTTCTGTACTCGTAAATGTAATATTATATTCTCTTTCTCTAACTGTAGACTGTCACTTCTCTCTGCCCCGGCTTACTGCCGATCAGACTTTCCGTTACATCATTCATCTGGATCCGCTCCTGCCTGTGTCCCTCTTCTTCTCTGAGACATGCCTGAATCGCCTCATTCAGCGACAGCATCTTATCATCCAGCTCGGACACCATCTGTGCACATTCCCTAAGCTCCATACTAATGTAATCCGGTGCATTTCCCTCGAATTTGTAATAAATCTTGTGCTCCAGACTTGCCCAGAAATCCATCGCAATTGTACGGATCTGAATCTCCACTTTCGTATCCACCACACTGTCAGATAAAAAAATTGGAACTGATACGAGCATATGATAACTCTTATAGCCGCTCACTTTCGGATTCTTAATATAGTCCTTAATAGTCAGCACTTTTAAGTCACTCTGATTGCCAATCATTTCCGCAAGGCGGTAAATATCTGAAGTAAAAGAACATATCAAACGCACACCTGCAATATCGTTGATATACTTCACCATATTTTCAATAGATGTCTCATATCCGTTTCTTTTCAACTTCTTAACAATACTCTCCGGTGTCTTTATTCTTGTTTTAATGTGCTCAATGGGATTATACTTATGTACATGCTGAAACTCATCATTAAGAATATCCAGCTTTGTTCCAACTTCTTTTAATGCTGCGTTATACAAAAAAATGACTGTCTTCCAACTGTCAACATCTTCATAATTTCGGATTGCATCTCGGATCTGTCGTTCGCCTCCCAATTGTAAATCGCCTCCCTGTGACCTCGTTTTTTACTTATAACCACTTATTAATGATTATTATAACATATTCCTGATAATCTGTCACAGATTTCACGCTTTTTTAAGAAAGCCATTGTATCAAATCCTTAAAAATCCAGCTTCATATCGCCATATTTGATCCAGTTTTTCTTTCTCATAAATTCAGAAACTGCCAGTGTCAGAACTGCCGGAAGCAGCACCTGGATCACCAGAATCTTCAGAAGCACAATTACACCTGACTCTGTCTGGGTCATCACCTGCCATGTCATAATCTGACCAACCAGACCCGCTGTTCCCATACCAGAACCAGTCGCATTGCTAGTCATATGAAAAACCATGGTTCCCACGGGTCCGAGAACCGCACTGGAAACAATCGCCGGAATCCATATTTGCGGATGCCGCACAATATTCGGTACCTGCAGCATGGACGTTCCGATTCCCTGTGCCAGAAGTCCGCCGAACTTGTTTTCGCGGAAGCTGGCAGCCGCAAATCCAACCATATTGCAGCAGCATCCGACTGTTGCCGCGCCTGCCGCCAGTCCAGACAGATTCAGGATAATTCCGATTGCCGCTGAACTAATAGGCAATGTCAGGATCATCCCCATCAATACAGACACAACAATTCCCATCAAAAACGGCTGCTGTTCCGTACCCCAGTTAATCATAGATCCGATCCATCCCATAAAACCTGAAATCGGAGGTCCTGCCAGAAGTCCTACTATTGAGCCTGTACCGATGCACACAAGAGGCGTTACCAAAATATCAAGCTTCGTCTTGCCTGCCACAAATCCGCTCACTTCGATCGCTGCATAAGCTGCCAGAAATGCGCCCAAAGGCTCCCCCGGTCCGGAAAGCATCACTATATTTTCCTGCATAATCGCCCCTGAAAGAATCTGGCTTGCAAATGCGCCTGCCATACCGGCTGTGGCTGCTGATACTACAACGAGCTGTTCTGCATTAAATTTTCTTGCCACTCCTACTCCGATTCCCGCACCGGTCATTGCCGCCGCCACCTTACCTACAAGGTAGATCAGCTCTCCGAAACTGCCTCCGATCAGGCTGCCGATCTGCTGAATAATCGTTCCGATAATCAATGTAGCAAACAGTCCCTGTGCCATACCGCTTAAACCATCCACAAAAATTTTGTCCAAATACCTTTTCATCTTCTCTCACTCCTTCTTTTATTGTCTTGTCACCTGACAACACTATGACATTATAGCACTATCTTTTTCACATATCCAGTAAAAATTTTTCATGATATATGCAAAACTCACTGTATTAGGTTGTAAATGCGCAGTAAGATAAATAAATCCTATACAACATCTGGTTCTGATGTTATACTCAATTTCATAGAGTTCTCTTACTAAAATGTTTTCAGATTATTTGAATAAAATAAAGGAGTGTTTACCATGTTTCGTTTATGGGGAAAGATATTTAAAGATAATAGAATGCTGCGCGATACCGTTATCTGTGATAAAACAGATGACACCCGCACGCACAAGATTTTTCATGCGCTGGATGCCATCTGTTATGAATTTGACTTAAGTAAGCCCATCTGGCTGGATTCCACGATCACAGAATTCAAACGCCACGACAAAGCGCGTTTCTATCAGGATAATTTCGTAGATTCCATTGATTTTGATTATCTGGAAATTCATATAATCGAAGAATAAAAAATCATTTTGTCAAAAGCATCATAATCTCATTGCTTCTTTGTACAAACGCCGTCATTTCCTCCGGACTCAGCGGCTTGTGTGCCAGCATTGCAAGATCATACAACTGTTTACAGATAATCGGCACACTTTTGCTTTTCTTATGCTCTACAACAAACTTCACAAGCGGATGGTTCGCATTCAGGATCAGTGTTGCCTGACCGCCGAACATGGATGGATCCATCCCTCCCATGCTGTACATCCTCATCATTTCCTGCATACGGCGGGATTCCTCGGAAAGTACCGCCATAGATGCCACATTGTCATCTTTCAGGTTCTCAACCTTCACTTCCAGCTTGTCGTTGTTCAGTTCTGTACGGAAAATCTCTACAAGGCTGTCTGTTGTCTTTTGGAAATTCTCTTTCTCTTCCTCTGACACTTCTTCCTTTAGGGAGTCCAGAACGTCTGCGTCGATTCTCTGGAACTTCACATCTTCGTTCTGCTGTTCCATATATGTCACAAACGCAGTGTCAATATTATGGTTCAGTATCACAGCCTGCTGTCCCTGCTCTTTGAACATCTTCACATACTGGCTCTGCTGCTGTTCATCAGTTACATAATAAACCGTAACTTTTTCTTTTTCCTTTTCAGAATCACCCTCTGCTGTATCTGTATTCTCAGTTTCTGTCTTAGTCTCTTCTGTCTGCGCATCGTCTTCTGTAATACCTTTCGCTTCTTTCTCTGCCTTGATATACTCTTCCAGAGTCACATAGCTATGCTCCAAATTCTTGTACAGAACAGAATCTTTCACCTTTTTGCCAAACTTCTCGTCTTTCAGACAGCCAAACTTGATAAAAGGACTGATATCATCCCAGTATTTCTCATAGTTCTCACGGTCTGTCTTGAACATGCCGTTCAGCTTATCTGCCACTTTCTTAGAAATGTAATCGGCTACTTTTCCTACAAAGCCATCATTCTGCAATGCGCTTCGGGATACATTAAGCGGCAGATCCGGACAGTCGATCACGCCTTTTAATACCATCAGGAATTCCGGAATCACTTCTTTAATATTATCCGCAATAAATACCTGATTGTTGTATAACTTAATCGTTCCTTCAATGGAATCATACTCTGTATTGATCTTCGGGAAATACAGGATTCCTTTTAAGTTAAACGGATAGTCCATATTCAGGTGAATCCAGAATAATGGTTCTTTATAGTCCATAAATACCTTACGGTAAAACGCGATATAATCTTCTTTTTCACATTCACTTGGATTCTTGGTCCATAACGGATGGATATCGCTGAGAGAAACCGGACGTTTTACAATCTTAGCCTTTTGCTTCGGCTCGCCTTCTTCCCCTTCCTTCAATTCTTCTGTAATATGCTCCACTACCTCATCTGTATCAAGAACATCTGCCTCGTCAATCGTTTCATACTCCGGCTCTGCATTTGCCTTAGAGAGGAAAATCTCAACAGGCATAAAGGAGCAATATTTCTCCAGAACTTCTCTTACACGATACTCATTGGCAAACTCTAAACAATCTTCATTCAGATACAAAGTAATCTCTGTTCCAACAGTTGTCTTATTGCCATCCTGCATCTCATACTCAGTACCTCCGTCGCTGACCCAGTGAACCGGGACGGCTCCCGTCTGGTAAGACAAGGAGTCAATATGCACCTCATCGGCAACCATGAAAGAAGAATAGAATCCCAATCCGAAGTGGCCAATCATCTCGTCTTCTGTCGTCTTGTCCTTATATTTTTCAAGGAATTGTGTTGCACCAGAAAATGCAATCTGTGTAATATATTCTTCCACTTCATCAGCAGTCATTCCCAGACCGTTGTCAATGAATTTTAATGTTTTCTCTTCCGGATTCACGATAATTTGAATATTTGCCTTGTAATCCTCCGGCATATCATATTCGCCCATCATATCCAGTTTTTTCAGCTTAGTAATAGCATCGCATCCATTTGATACCAGCTCACGTACAAAAATGTCATGGTCAGAATATACCCATTTTTTTATAATCGGAAATATATTCTCGCTGTCGATTGATAAGTTACCTCTTTTTGTTCCCATTTGAAACACTCCTTTTTACATAATTAATATGGTTTGCAAAGAGTCTGTATAAGACTCTTCGGTTTTTATATCTTTTCTCTAAGGAGTATTCTAATACAGTGATTTTTAAAAGTCAACAAAAATTTAGCACTCTTTTCTGGTGAGTGCTAATAAATTAGTAAAATGTATTAAGATTTTATAAAGCATAGTTTTATATATTTTATTTTTTATCGCCATTTCTTAAAAAAAGTGGTATACTTAAAAAAATTTAAAAATATGAAATTTCATTCACAAGAAATTTTGTATATGTATTATAGTTAGGAGACGTGATTATGAACAATACATTTCGCACAGTAAAAGCTGAAAATGATAAGCAAATTCAGGAAATTGCAGAACTTGCAGAGATTATCTGGCATGAACACTTTGTACCTATCATCGGAAAAGAACAGGTAGAATATATGGTCGACAAATTCCAGTCTTATCATTCTCTGAAAGAGCAGATTGAAAATGGTTATGAATATTATCAGATAATTGACAGCGATGAGTTTTGTGGATACTGCGGAATTCATCAGGAAGACGATGGCAGACTATTCTTAAGTAAGCTCTACTTAAAAAAAGAAGCCCGCGGGCGGCATCTCGCCTCACAGGCTTTTGAATTCTTGAAAGCACTCTGCAAAGAACGGCATTTAAGCGCCATCTGGCTTACATGCAACAAGCACAATGACGGTTCCCTTGCAGTCTACCGCCATTTCGGTTTTGAAACCATAGATACCCAGGAAGCTGATATCGGAAATGGCTTTATCATGGATGACTATATAATGGAATATCAGATCAAATAATTCCGCCTCTCCATCTGAATGCTTCTGCTGCCATTGTGCATACTGTTCAAGCTGAAAGTACGTTTGTACAGATGGCAGCAAATAAGCACTATCTTAATTTATTTCTCCCCTTACTACTTCCAATGCCTTTTCCAGCTGGTTATCATACCCGGGGTTCTCTTCTTCGTACTCAAATTCTACTTCCACATCTGGTATAATTCCCTTCTGATTAATACTTCTTCCGCTTGGCAGGAAATACTCTGCTGTAGTCAGCTTCATACTCGTACCGTCACCCAAATCCAGGATATCCTGTACAACACCCTTACCATACGTAGTCATTCCGATGATCTCTCCGATTCCATAATCCTGTATTGCTCCCGAAAAGATTTCAGATGCACTGGCGCTGTACTGATTTACAAGCACTGCCAATGGTTTATCAAATGCATTCGTCCCGTCACATGTATATTTCTCCTGCTCGCCATCCCGGTCTCGAATGGATACGATATCTCCCTCTGGCAACAACATCTGAAGCATTGCAACAACTGTATCCAGATTGCCGCCTGGATTACTGCGGATATCGATAACCAGACCTTTCATCCCCTGTTCTTCCAGTATGGTCAGAGCTTCCCTGAACTGATCTTCCGTCACATCGTCAAATTCCTGAATATAAATATAACCAACCTGCCCGTCTTTCATTTCATAGTCAACAGTCATTGCCTGTACTGTATCCCGAATAGCTGTCAGCGCCAGTTCTTTTCCGTCACGCAAAACATGCAGGGTCACTTCCGTTCCTTGCTCTCCTTTGATCCATGTCACGATTTCATCCAGGCTTTCACCTGCAATCACATGGTCATCTACCTGGATCAAAATATCTTCTGCAAGGATCCCCGCCTCTTCTGCCGGGGAATCCTCGTATACCTGAGTAATTGTAATCGTCCCCGCATCTACATCCTGCGAAAGTAACGCGCCGACTCCGAAAAATTCACCGGTCACACTCTCGAGCAGTTCTTTTGTTTCCTCCTCTGTAAAATAATTGGTGTACGGCTCATCCAGTGCTTCTAGGTATCCAGCATACAAGCCTTCAATCAAATCTTCTTCGTCTACATCCTCTTTATACAGATAATAACGATCAACGATTGTATCCAAAATATTTAACTTTTTCTCTACTTTAGCTTTTTGCGTTAATGCCGGAACCAGCCCAACACTCCCTGCCAGTCTCCACAAGCCTCCTCCCAGCGTCATCACACAAAACATAGCAAGGGCGCCAACAAGCGCCCCTTTTAAAAATCTGTTGTCTTTTTTCATAGCAGTCCAACCTTTTTGCTATATGGCAAATCCGCCTGCTGCCGGTTGCCAAATTATTTTTATTTACAAGTATAACTGCGGATCAACTGGAGTACCATTAAGCTCCACCTGAAAATGCAGATGTGCTCCGAAAGAATATCCTGTATTCCCGACAACGCCTACTTGTTGTCCTTTCTCCACATATTGCCCTTCTGTTACTGTATAATAATCATGATGCATATATTTTGTAACAAATCCATCTCCATGATCAATAACAACCCAGTTTCCTGCACTCTGACTGTAAAAAGCATATAAAACAGTTCCTGATGCCGCTGCATATGTAGGTGTTCCTGTCGGCGCTGCCAAATCTAATCCGTTATGGAAAGAATTGTCAAAGGTACGGTATCCAAATGTACTAGATACTGTGGAACCTGGACATGGATGCGTAAACTGTCCGCTTCCACTCACCACATTGCCTGACGTCGGAGGCGCATAACCTCCGCCGCCATTGCTGCTGCCTCCGTTTTGCTTTGCAGCAGCTTCTGCTTCCGCTGCTGCTGCGGCGGCTGCCGCTGCCTCCTGCTGACGAATCCGTTCTTCTTCTGCCTTCTTGATTAATTCTTCCAAAACGCTGGCATTTTCTCCAATTTCTTTTTCCAAATTAGAAATCTCAATATTTTTTTCAGCAATCAAAGCTGATAAGCTATCTTGCTTTGCAATCAATTCACTTCGCAGAATTTCCATTTCCGCATATTCTTCTTTCAGTGCTGCTTCTTCTGCTTCCACCTGCTTTACTATTTCCTGAAACTCTGTTAACTGTCCTCTGTCATACTCAGAAAGAGATTGGGCGTACTCTGCCTTATTCAGAAAATCTCCAATATTTTCGCTTTCCAGAAGAACCTCAAGCATCTGCGTATTTCCATTCTCATACATAAACTTAATACGCTTCTTCATACTCTGGTACTGCGCATTCTCATTTACTTTTGCCTGCACCAATTCATCTTCGGCTTTCTGAATCTCTTCCAGCTTCTTTTCAATCTTATTTTGAATCTCTTCCATCTCTTTTGCAATAGAATTCAACTGTTCCGCCAAAGAATTCTTTTCTGACTCTGCAGTACTTTTCTGATTTTCAAGCTCATCCGCTTTCTTCTGTGCCTCATCAATAGTTACAGCCTGAACATTTAAAACCATACCCATACTTAGTATCAGTACGAGTAATGTACTTAACATACTTTTCTTACGTCTTTTCATATTTTACTCACCCTGCTAATTATTTATGCATTAGTCTTCGTGTATCATTTCTGCTTCGCAAGAATAAACTCTCCCCATCAAACCTTCAAATGCTTACGCACTGTAAAGAAACTTCCCACAAATCCGATTCCCACTCCCATCAGAAGTCCGACTGGAAGCAGGTAACGATATACATTCATTACCGGAAGAAAACTGATAATGTTGTTTAGGATACTGAACTTTTCTAAAATGTAAACAACTGCTTTTCCATAGAGTACATATAACAGTCCCAATGGAATTACAGCGCCGATAATTCCCATGATCAAACCTTCTATCACGAACGGCGAACGTACCACAAAATCCTTTGCGCCAATATATTTCATGATAGCAATCTCTTCCTTTCGCACAGTAATACCCATAGATACAGTATTGCTGATCAAGAAAATAGATACGCCAAACAATATCAGAATAATTGCAACAGATACATATCCAACCAATACATTAACACTGGAAAGCATATTGGCAACAACGTCAGACTTGTTTACCCGCCTCACTCCCTCCAGTCCATTGGCAAACTTAACCAGATCCTGCTGTGTTTTTGAAAGAGAACGCCCCTGTGAAATGAGACTGGCATCGTCATCCTCCACAACCCTCATGTATACCTCATAGTTGTCAGATCCGGCAAGCGGGTTATCATTCTTAAATCCTTCTGCCAATTCCGGTGCATCCTTGAAATACTCTTTTTGGAATTTGTCCCATGCTGCATCGGCTGACACATAATTGACTTCTGAAACATCCTCTCTTGCCTTCAGCGCCTCTCCAATCTTATTGATCTGTGACTGTGTTGCATCATCCTCAAAAAATACCGTAATTGCAACCCCTTCTTCCGCAGTCTTGATAATATACTGAAAGTTCAGCAATATTGAAAAGAAAAGTCCGAAGAGGAAAATACATGCTGACATAGTTGCAATCGCTGCCAGCGAAAACATCTTATTTCTTCCGATATTCTTAACCCCTTGTTTTCCTACATATCCTAATGTACTAATCCTCATCTATATACCCACCTTTTTGTTCATCACTCACGATTACGCCCTGTTTCATCGTAATTACCCGTTCGTTCATCTCGTTCACGATTTCCTGATTGTGTGTTACAACAAGTACTGTTGTACCACGCTCATTTGCCTCTTTCAGCAAACTCATAATCTCCCATGAGTTTGTAGGATCAAGGTTCCCTGTAGGCTCGTCCGCCAACAAAATAGCGGGTTCATTTACAATCGCTCTTGCGATTGCCACACGCTGCTGCTCTCCTCCGGAAAGCTCTTTCGGATAAGACTTATATTTCTGAGCAAGACCTACCAGTGACAATGCTGCCGGAACCTTTCTCTTAATAACACGGTTCGGTGTCTCTGTCACACGCAGTGCAAAAGCAATATTTTCATAGATATTTCTGTCTTTTAAAAGACGGAAATCCTGGAAAACAACGCCTAGTCCTCTTCTGTATTTTGCAACATGACGATGCTTCATACGGTTTAAGTTCTGACCATTTACAATAATCGTCCCCTCCGTTGGATCCAGCTCTTTCATGATCAGACGAATCAATGTTGATTTTCCTGATCCACTGTCACCCACGATAAACACGAACTCTCCCCGTTCAATCTTTACGGAGACCCCATTCAAGGCTGCATGCCCCTTTGAATACTCCTTCTTTACGTTCTTTAATTCAATCATATGTTCCTCCTAATTATCCTACCCCTCAGACCGCCGGTAACTATACCGAATGAACACCGGTTGTTACGGTATACCATGCCTTTTCTAATACTCCAGTGTTTCCATATACTTCATATACTTAACGACCATAAGCGCAATCTTGAATGTAATTGCGTCTTCAAAGACCCTCAGATCAAGACCTGTGCTTTTCTGAAGCTTATCAAGCCGGTAAACGAGAGTATTCCTGTGGATATAAAGCTGTCTGGATGTCTCCGATACATTCAGGCTGTTCTCAAAGAACTTGTTAATCGTTGCCAATGTCTCCTCATCGAATTCATCCGGAGATTTCCCCTCGAAAATCTCTTTGATAAACATCTTGCACAGCGGCAATGGGAGCTGATAGATCAGACGGCCGATTCCCAGCGTACTATATGCCACGATATCTTTTTCATCAAAGAATATCTTACCTACATCCAAAGCAAGCTTCGCTTCCTTATAGGACTTGGACACTTCCTTGATGTCATTGACAACAGTCCCATATGCGATATGGATACGCTCGTCACCGGTATCCTCACGCAAAAGTGCAAGCATCTCCTTTGCCATCTTATCCAGTTCTCTGCTGCCGTCCCTTGGATACAGTTCTTTTACCACAATAATGTTTTTCTCATCCACAGCCGTTATAAAGTCCTTAGACTTACCGCCGAGAAGATTACGGACATTATCAAGCGCCGCACTGTCTTTTTCATGCGATGTCTCAATAATAAAGATAACACGTTTTACTTCTGTGTCAATATGTAATTTTTTTGCACGGTTGTAAATATCCACCAAAAGCAAATTATCCAGCAATAAATTTTTTATAAAATTATCTTTATCAAAACGTTCCTTATATGCCACCAGAAGATTCTGAATCTGAAAAGCCGCCAGCCTGCCCAGCATATATGCATCTTCCCCCTCGCCGACTGCAAGAAGTATGTACTCCAACTGCTGCTCGTCAAATATCTTAAAGAACTGACAGCCTTGTATTGCCTGGCTTTCCGCCGGTGACTGTCCGAAAGAAACTACAGCGTCTTCGTACTCTTGTCCATTCTCTATTGTACCTGCCAGAGCCTTCCCCTCCGTGTCATACACGCAGAAATCAACCCTACAAATCCCTTTTAAACCTTCCATTGTATTCAGAAGTATCTGATTCGTTATCATGGCAACAACCTCCGCTCATCCTCTTTAATCCATGTGCATTTTTCACAAAATTTTTCTTCTATAAAATATATATCTATATCTTGACATTTTATATATTAATGCAAAAGCACAAAAAAATAAAGAGGAAATCCATCTTTTTTATGCATTTCCTCAAATTCTTAACAGAAAATTCATTTTTTTGACCTATACAGAGTACACAAAATCTTTTCCTTTAATTGATGTCTGTCATATCTGTTTTTTGTTTTTTCACCTGATAATGAAAAAACTTCTTCATCATAAACTGTACAATTCTTCCAGATGTTTTTTTCTCCTTACTTTCAGACACTGCTAAAATTCCATTAAGCAGCAGACGTGCGTTCAGCAGCGCCTTGCATCTGACAGCAAATGTTTCTCCATAAGGTGTTGAAAGCCCTGACAAAATACAGTCCGGCTCAACTCCATTTATCTCATTGATTACATTTTCTTCCATACTGCCATCTGTCGGAAGAACAGCCTGACCGGCGATCAGAAGACCGGAAGCATACAGCTTCAGCACGGTCTGTATTCGTACCAGTTCATCTTCACTCTCAGCTAAAAGGAAAAGCGTTTTTCTGTTCTTTTGCAGATATTTAAAAAACATTCTTAAAAAAGTGGCATTATCCACATCCCGAACCAAATTATGCTCCAGTTCTTCTGATGTCTCAAGCAATGCCTTCTCTCCCGGCAGCAGCAAATCAAATTTCTGTACCTGCTCCCGCCATATTTCATCATCTTTTTCTTTCATCAGCATCTCAAGTGTAACCAGTTCAATTGTATTGACAGTTTCCTCTTCCAGATACTGTATCGCACATTTCATTACTTCTTTTGCGGTAAGTACTGTTATATCTATACCAAATATATTAATCTTCCGGTTCATGATTTCTCACCTGTTTTCCACTTTTCAACTATACGATTGTATCAAAAAGGGACAAATTATTCAACCTTTTCAGACAGTTTATTTTTACTCCTTTTTTCCTTTCTGCGCTTTGTAACCAGACCGCCAATCCGCCCCGTTTCTTTGGATGACAAAGATTTCCACCCATCCTGCAGCACACGGTCTAAAAGCCCCAGTTCCTCGGCGATTTCATATTTTAATTTCTCTTCCTGCTCCAGATTTTTCAGATCGATCGGTTTCTTCTTTTTTTCAGACATTTCTAACCCCTTCGTAACTGTTCAATATCTTCACAGTTACACTCCTTCTTTCTTTTTTAGGAGTATTGCCTGAAATTGGAAGAATATTCGTAATTATTCGGCTGCAAGTTCCTTCATGTTTTTTATCATCTCTACAATAGATGGACCATAATTTTCCGCAGTTGCCCAGCCCTGTCCCTCGGGATTCTCATTCTTGCCTAACCATTCCACATAAGGCGCGCTGCCTTTGATTACATATTCGTACCTGTCATCCACACAAGCCTGGCTAAGTGTATCTGTTGTCGCATATGCTTTCAAATGCTGAATCTGTGCCCTCACTCCCGTCCGGACATCCGGATAAGTATTGCCCGGCACACCACCGCCGGTTGTTCCGATTCCGGCAAAGTTAAACTGCTCAATAGATGCATCTCCCCCGTACTGCAGCCATCCCGTCTCCTTTAGCATCTGGGCAAAAGCAACTTCCGGAAGCACGCCTTCTGCTTCTGCTTCTTCTACATAAATCTGACAAAAAGTTTCTATAGAATCTGCTCCGCCTTTTGCCATCATTTCTGCCGGATATTCCACCCCCGCAGAACAAAAATACTCTGCCATGTCTTCTATCGCAACAGAACTTTTTCCCATAATGGGATATTGCCCTTCTGCAATTACTTCTTGTATCTCTTCTTTTTCTTTTACTTCGCTTTTTTTTGTATCTATTTTTGATTTTTGCTCTGCTGCCTGGTTTTCAGCCTCTGCCCGGGCGGCTGTTTCTGTTCCTGGCTGCACGGCATCCCCGTCACTTAATTTTGCCCCTGCAATTCCAAGACAGAGTGCTAACATCACTGCAAGTCCGATCTCCAGCCACATTTTCACTGTTTTATTCCGAAGCCATGCAAAATCCATAGAATTATCCTTTCCTGTCCCGTTTTAATATAAATTACATAAAATTATCTTTTTATATTCAATATATTTTATATCCCCCCTCAAATATGTATAAAGTAGATCATGCTTTTACAGCAGAAATGAAAACAATTCCTCACCGCTATGAAAGATACATACTGCGAAGTGTGTTCCATTCACCTTCCTTCAAACCAATTCCCTCTGAAATATACTTTTCAAAAGAGCCATATTCTTTCTCAGCCATTTCATAACAAATTTCCAGATATTCCTGTTCCACACAAAGAGCCGCATTTACCGCCTCTTCCATTTCCTTCGGTACATCCGATGCTCTCAACTGTGCCAGGATCTCCTCATTAACATTCTGCCTTAATATATTTGTTTTCAGATAATCTTCCATGATATCTTCTTTTGACACACCAAGAACCGTCAGGATCACTGCCGCAGAAATCCCCGTTCTGTCCTTACCGGCAAAGCAATGGAAAATTGTTGATCCCTTTGGTGTATTTAAAAGAATCTGTAAAAAATCATACAGTTTTCCCCTTACATTTTTGCTCGTAATAAAAGAGGAATACAATCCCTTCATCATCAAATATATCTGTTCCACATTCTGCATCTGTTTCAGCTGCTCTTCACTTCCATTCGCCTGTCCCTCTTTCTCTCCTTCAAAGAAATCCAGCGCTATATAATTGATTCCCGAAATCTCGGCATCAGGCGAAGACTTCTTTTCATTTACCGTACGCAGATCCACAATATTAGAAAGATGCAGCTCTTCTGTCAGAACTTTTATATCTCCCTCTGTCACCTTGGATAATTCTCCGGAACGAAGCAGCCTTCCAAACGCAACCGTTCTTCCATCTCTGGTCTTCAATCCCCCCAAATCCCTAAAATTATCTAATTTTTCTAATTTGTAACTCATAATAAACATCCTTTCTTTCACAACGTATCGAAACTATTATACCTGGTGTTCCTATAATATCACAATCACTCAAAACAGTCCACCGGACTGTCTATCGCATGCCCGGCAACAGAAAAGAAGAGGTTACTGTTCACACCCTACGGGTGCTCCAGTAACAGTATCCAGCCCATTTTAAATCGCCTTCGGCGAGGGGCTGGATATATCGCTGTATCACTTCATTGACCGGACACCTTGCAGCACAGTGCAAGGCGCCGTGTGAACAGTAACAAGGAGAGTACTGTGCACATCAGCAGGTTGTGCACAGTACTAAAGGGAGCAGTCTGCACTCAGCGGACCGCTCCCTTTGTTACTGTTCTTTCTTCTTGTCTTTATTTTATCTCCAGTGTATTCAGCTTCCAGTAATGGACTTTTGCTCCCGGATTATTTATCTTAAAACTGCTCTTTCCATTTTCTGTATAGAAACGAGATGTGAATACCTCTTCGCCCCCATTCAGGAATATCTCCATACAAGATGTGTCCATCAGCATGCGGACCGTCTCGCACTTGTCCAGATGAACGCTTCGGCTTCTGCGGCCCCGTCCAATATCTGCCGCCTGATCAAACTCCAGCGTAAAAATCTTTTTGTCCTTCTCATAAAAGAGGTAAATACTGTCTGAAATAACAATTTCAAACTCTTCTGACTGATTCACTTTTACCTCTGCATCATAGCATGACATTTCCTCCGAAATTTCTCCGGTTTCCAGCACCTGCTCTTCTGCCCTTAACACCTTCAGCTCTTCTGCCGGGTACTGCGTAATATGTCCGTTTTTCAAACAGATTTCTCTCGGCACAGTAAGCGCGTTCTGCCAGCCGTATTCTACTGTCGGATTCTCATGCTCCGGCACATCCGGCATTCCGATCCATCCTATCAGCAGCCGTCTGCCCTTTTCATCTGCAAAGGTCTGCGGAGCGTAAAAGTCAAATCCTCTGTCCCACTCTTTGAACCCCCAAAGATCATATTCTCCTGCGAAATCTCCCTGTACCTTATAATAACCCGACTGATACAGATTCTGATAATTTATTCCATCAGACTCAATCCCTTGCGGTGATATACTGAGGATCTTCTGACCATCTACCATAAACACATCGGGGCACTCCCACATATAACCAAATTTTTCATCAGAGGAGATGGAGTGAACAAATTCCCAGCGTCTTAAATCCCCAGAACGGTACAGCAAGATTTCTCCTACATCTTCTCTTGTTCTCGCTCCCAACACCATATAGTCACATCCATCGTTGATCCCGATATCCGCTCCGCTCACTACCTTTGGATCCCTCACATGACAAGTCAGATCGGATGGATAGTCAGCATTGGTCATCAGACATTCTTTTCTGCCAAATGTTCTTCCGTCATTACTTTCAACAAGTACTGTGTTGCTCTGGCGTCCATTCGTTATATAATTATAGTCGCCCTTAAGTTTTACGTTTCCCGTATAATATAAATACATTTTTCCGTCACGCACCAGTGCCGAACCAGAATATACTCCTCTGGACTCAAAGGATTCTTCCGGAGAAAGAGCAGTTCCCGCATACTCCCAATGAAGCAGATCCGGACTGATATAATGCCCCCAGTGCTTCATGCCTCCTTCCGGCTCCCCCGGGGAATATTGGAAGAACACATGATATTCCCCGTGAAACTGACAGAGTCCGTTTGGGTCATTTAACCACCCATCTGGCGGCATCAGATGCAATTGTAATCTCCACTTATCTGTATTCATCTTGCTGATATCTCCTGTTTTACTATATTCTGCTTTTTTCATTATATCCTTGCTGTAAACTCAATCATTTTATTTTCTGTGGAATCTGTAACAATTACAGCGCTCACTGTAGACAGACCCGCTTCTGTAATTTTATCTATATCAAATTCAATAAGAAGCGCTCCTTTTTTTATCTTCTGACCGCTTTCCACATGGACACGAAACGGCTTTCCTTTTAATGTCACTGTTTCAATTCCTACATGAATGAGCAATTCTGTACCGTCTTCTGCTGTGAGTCCAATTGCGTGCTTTGTATCAAATACAGTAGACACCGTTCCGTCAAATGGCGCATACACTTTTCCTTCAGATGGCTTTACACCAACACCGTCTCCCAACACACCCGATGCAAATGTCTCATCCGGGATTTCACTTAACGCAATGACTTCTCCCGGAATCGGACTGAAAAATTCTGCTCTTTTTCCGGATAACTCTGTTTCCATCTGCTGACCATCGGTTTCCGTTTTCACTTTTTCTGTTTCACTCTTCCCTTCTACAACCTTTGCTTCTGTGCTTTGTTCTGTCTCTTCTTCAAACCCCAAAACACCTGTCAGTACAAATGCTGTACCAAACGCGATTACCATTGTGATTACGTAATTCAGTGGGTTATGTAAATGAAGCAGGATTCCAAAAATTCCCGTTACCCCCGTACCTGTTGCTCCAAGTCCTACAATGGAAGCGTAAAGTGCTCCGCAGGCACCGCCGATAGATGCCGCAATAAATGGCTTTCCATACCGTAAGTTCACCCCGAAGATCGCCGGCTCTGTAATTCCCATACACGCACTCAGTGCAGAGGGAAGTGCAACAGATTTCATTTTCGGATTTTTACTTTTCACTGCAACCGCCAGGGCTGCGCCGCCCTGTGCAACATTCGCTGCAGATGCAAGGGGTAGCCAGTAAGTCAGTCCATACATAGAAAGCTGTCCCAAATCAATCACTGTATACATATGGTGAATACCGGATACAACTGTCAGTGCATACAGACCGCCCATAATAAGGCTCCCAATCCCGAACGGAAGAGTCAAAAGCTTCTGGATTCCGCCGAGCAGCCCGTTTTCAACAAACACAAATACCGGACCGATCGCCGCCAGCGTCAAATATCCTGTGACAAACACACTGACAAGAGGCGTTACAAATAAATCAAACATCGGAGGAACTATCTTATGCAGCTTTTTCTCGATCACACTCAAAACAAATACTGCAATGATAACCGGGATAACGTGCCCCTGATAGCCGACCATGTCAATCTCCCACAGTCCGAAAAATACATCTTGTGTCTTCTGTACCCCTTCTGTTGCAACTGTCCATGCATTCTGCAAATTCGGGTGAATCATAATCATACCGATTACCGCTCCGAGAAATGGATTCGCGCCAAATACTTTTGCTGCACTGAATGCAATTAAAATCGGCAGAAATACATATGCTACATTACTGAATAATACTGCAAACTGATAAATAGAACCTTCTGTACTGATCTGCAGGAATCCATTATTTACCATAAAATTCAGCGCTTCCATGATTCCCATCAGAAAACCACTGGCAACGATTGCGGGAATAATCGGTACGAAAATATCGCCGATTGTCTTAATCAGCCTTTGAAACGGATTTGCATTCTTTGCCGCTTCCCGTTTCACCTCTTCCTTACTCATCTCGGAAATACCTGCAATTTTGATAAATTCATCATATACTTTATTTACAGTTCCCGTCCCAAGAATAATCTGCATCTGCCCGGATGCAAAAAATACGCCCTTCACACCATCAATGTTCTCAACTGCCTTGTTGTCACACTTATCATTGTCTACGATCACTAAACGTAGTCTCGTTGCACAATGTGCTGCTGAAACCAGATTGTCTTTACCGCCGATTTTTTCAAAAATCTGCTGTGCTGTTTCCCTATAATCCATAATGCCCTCCTTTAAGATATCGTTTTCATTATATCATCTTATCACTCATTACTTTTCTATGTTTTCTTAAGATTTATAATGTGATATCGTTTTCATATTATGATTATATTTTATCATACAAAACTCATTTGTAAATTGGCAGAACACACAAAATACTGTATCCTTTTTCAGCAAATTTTAACAAAAATAATTTCTGCTTTCTTCTTAAAATTCTATAAAAAACAGACCTTGTGAAGAGTCACCCTCCCCTCACAAGGTCTGTTTTTGCCCAAATCACGTTATAACAAAGCTCTGTAAGTGATATCCTTTTCACACACTCTCCGCCTCAATTATTTCATACCCCAGCATGAGTTGTTTAGATATCACATTTTCCTGTTCTATCATCTCCACCAGCATCTTGGCCGCTTCTACACCACTTGAACGATAATGCAGATGTGCCGTTGCAAGTGTCGGTGTCACGACTCTTGACATCCGGTTATGCCCGATTCCAGTCACTGCAATTTCTTCCGGAATTTGTTTTCCAATCTCTTTCAAGTACATCATAGCCCCCACTGCCAATGAATCCGTCGCACAAAACACTCCATCCAAATCTGGATTCTTATTCAGCAGATGCTTCATAGCCTCATAACCGCCTTCCATCACAAAGGGAGCTTCCATCACCATCTGCGGATTTACAGACACTTCATATTTTTCCATAGTATCGAAAAAAGCCTTCGTCCGCTGTACTCCCGCCGCTTCATCCTTCAGTGTTACGCCGATATGTCCGATGCGGCGTTTTCCACTATCCAGCAGTTGCTTTATCATGGCACGGGCAGCGCCATAGTCATCATGATATACGCAGGCATAATCTTCAAACTTCTGACTGATGATCACAACAGGCACGTCCAGTTTTCTTAACGCCTCCTTATGTGCCTTATCAAAAACAGAAGCCGAAAATAAAATGCCGTCCACTGGATTGTTATTCAGCAGCTGCAAGTATTCCATTTCCTTTTTCGGATTATTCTCTGTATTAGCTAATAACATCTGATAACCTGATTCCGACAGCACTTCGCTGATTCCCGCCGCAACCCTGGCAATAGATTCAGAACTGATTTTGGGCAAAATCACACCGATGACCTTAGATTTTTTCGTGCGCATAGACTGCGCCTGCTTCGATGGACGATAGCCAGTCTTCTCAATCACTGCTTTAATCCGCTGAACCTTTTCCTCGCTTACATAGCCGTCATTCAAATATCTGGAGACAGCGGATACAGATACTTCCGCCATCTTTGCAATTTCTGTAATGGTCATGATATCGTTTCCTCATTTTCTTAGAACTATCTTTATTCTATCACCATCCAGTACTTTGAGGCAATAAAAAAGGGGAGCGGTCTGCATTTACGGACCACTCCAGTAAATTTTGTAAGTATATATTTAATCTACGACAACGCCCTTCTGCAGCATTACATTTGCATAAATTGCTGACTCACCGGTTGCAATAATTGCATAGGCAGTCTTTGCCTCATCATAAAATGCAAATCTTTCGATATTGCCAATTGCATCTGCTCCGCGTTCGTCATGTTTTGCAACGATTTCTTTGTATGTATCCCAGATCGGTGTCTCAACCTTGCCTACATCACCTGGCATCAGCTGCATCAGATTTACCGGCTTCTCTACATATGTATCTAATGGGAATACCTGAAGAATTGCGTCCAGGATTTCTGGTACGCCATGTCCGTCACAGCGGATTACGATACAGTCCTTACCCATAGACTCAGCCGGAAAGTTACCGTCTGCGATAACAATACGGTCACTATGTCCCATCTCAGCCAGTGTCATAAGAAGTTCTGGGGATAAAATTTTCGGAATACCTTTTAACATGATGTCGTCCTCCTAATATTCGTTTAAATTCCTTCTACATCTGATATAGGAGCGCTCACAAGAGCGCCCCTCATCATTTATGTTGTACATATTTGATTATCTGATCGTCTTATACAGCGGTCCATATGCCTGACATGCTCTGTAATCAGAACCCTCTTTGTCCATACCAAATGCATTCCAGGATGCCGGACGGAAAATCTTCTCTTCCGGTACATTATGCATAGCTACCGGGATTCTCAGGATAGAGCAAAGTGTAATCAGATCTGCTCCGATATGTCCATAGCTGATCGCACCATGGTTAGCGCCCCAGTTGTTCATAACATCATAAGCTGTCTTGAATGCGCCTTCTCCTGTTGTTCTCGGAGCAAACCATGTACATGGCCATGTATAGTCTGTTCTCTTCCACAGAACATCTGTCACTTCGTCTGGAAGGTGTACCGTCCATCCTTCTGCGATCTGCAGCATCGGTCCCAAATTCTTTACAAGGTTCAGACGAATCATTGTTACAGGCATCTCAGCTTCTGTTACGAATCTGGATGAGTATCCGCCGCCGCGGAAGTATCCCAGGTCAGCATAATTCCATGTTGTTGCAGCCATGATCGCATCCTGATCTTCTTTTGTTACCTCATACCACGGTTTCATTACATGGTTGCCGTCAGCGTCAACAGCCTGACCATTCGCATCCAGACAAGCCGCGCCAGAGTTGATCAAGTGGATAAATCCATCAGCCTCTTTTGCCTTGCCTTCTAACTTATAACCACCTGCTGCTCTCTCAACAGCCTCCGGGCTCCAGTATGTACGAACGTCTGCAAAAATCTGTGCAGAGTTTGTAAGCAGTTTACAGAACATCATTCCAAGTCCGTTCAGTACATCGTTTTCTGTTGCCAGAATGTAAGGCTCTCTTGCTCCGTTCCAATCGAAAGAAGTATTCAGCATAGCCTCCGGGAAGTCACAGTTCGGATAGAAGTCTGTCCACTGTCTCTGTCCCTGGAATCCAGCTGCCAGCGCATTGTGTCCAACTTTCTCTTCCTCGCATCCTTCCGGCAGGTTCGGATTGCCGTTCATCAGGTCTTTGATGATACACATCATCTTTACAACAAATTCCCAGTCAGCCTCTTTTGCTTCCGCAGATTTCTGAAGTTCCTCAGGGTTTTTGTCAAAACCAATTTTACATTTCTCTTTTGTCCATGCAAGAGCTTTTTGATATTCAGCCTCATCATAGATACCTTCTGTCATACGGCGGATAATCTCTACTTCGTCAACGGATTCTACACGCATGCCAAGGTATTCCTCAATGAATGCCGGATCAATGATAGATCCGCCGATTCCCATACAGATAGAACCGATCTGCAGGTAAGATTTGCCTCGCATTGTAGCTGCTGCAACTGCTGCTCGTCCGAATCTTAACAGTTTTTCCTTAACATCTTCTGGAATTGTAGTATCATCAGCTTCACATACGTCATGTCCATAGATTCCAAATGCCGGAAGCCCCTTCTGTGCGTGTGTAGCCAGTACTGATGCCAGATAAACTGCTCCCGGTCTTTCAGTTCCGTTAAATCCCCATACAGCTTTAATAGTCATTGGATCCATGTCCATTGTCTCTGCGCCATAGCACCAGCATGGCGTAACTGTCAGAGTAATGTCAACACCTTCTTTTTTGAATTTATCTGCACATGCCGCCGCCTCTGCAACACGTCCGATTGTTGTATCAGCGATAACAACCTTAACCGGCTCACCGTTTGTGTATTTCAGATTCTCTTCAAACAGCTTTGCTGCAGATTTTGCCATGTTCATTGTCTGGTCTTCCAGAGACTCACGAACTTTCAAAGCTCCTCTTCTTCCATCGATAGTAGGTCTGATTCCGATCACCGGGTAATCACCAATCAATCTTGATTTTGCCATAATTGCATTCCTCCTTTAAATTAATGAATAAATGTTTTAAATTTCTCATACGCAGCATCCCACTTATCCGCATCCTGCGGCAGATACTCGTATGTAGTTTCTGAATCTGCTATTATCTGTCTTGCTTCTGCCACATCTTTAATCTCACCCAGCGCCATAAGCTGAACAGCAATGTTGCCAAGGGCTGTTGCTTCAACCGGACCTGCAACGACTTTTCTTCCCGCAGCCCCTGCGGTCATCTGACAGAGCAGCTTACTCTGAATGCCGCCTCCGATCATATTGATGACCGGATAATGTTTGCCTGTACAGGATTCAATCTGTTCCAGCGCATATCTATACTTCAATGCCAGGCTCTGGTTGATACAGCACATAATCTCTCCGATTGTCTCCGGTATCTTCTGCCCTGTTCTGCGGCAGAATTCGCGGATACGCTCTGGAATATTTCCCGCTGCTACAAACTCCGGTGAATCCGGGTCGATGAAGCTCTGGAACGGCTCTGCTTCCAGCGCCATCTTCTCCAGCTCTCCAAAGGAATACTCCTGACCCTCACGAATCCACTGTCTTCTGCTCTCTTGCGCAAGCCACAGTCCAATGATATTCTTAAGCAATGTAGTTGTATTACCATATCCGCCTTCGTTGCTTACATTACACTCCAGCGATTTTTCTCCGATAACCGGTCCGTCAAGTTCTGTACCAAACAGACTCCATGTACCGCAGCTGATAAAGATGAAGTCTTTATTCTGCGTCGGTACAGATACAACGGCGCTCTGTGTATCATGACCTGTGATCGCAATTACCTTTGCCGGTTCTACACCTAATTCTTCACAAATCTGCGGTTTTAATGTCCCTACCACTGTACCGCTCGGCACAATCTCTGGAAGAATCCTCTTCGGAATCTGAAGCGCTTCCAGAATCGGCTCACTCCACTTCTTCGTTCTTGCATCCAACAGCTGTGTCGTTGCAGCCATTGTATACTCTGCCTTCTTCTCTCCCGTCAGGAAATAGTTGAACAAATCCGGTGTCAGCAGCATCTTGTCTGCCTTTTCCAGAATCCACGGTCTCTTCTGAACCAGTGCATACAACTGGAAAATGGTATTAAAGTTCTCAAACTGCAGTCCTGTCAGTTCATAAACCTTCTCTTTCGGTATCGCCTTGAATACCTCATCCTGCATACCAAGTGTTCTGTCATCCCGGTAATGAACCGCACTTTCCAAAAGCGCTCCATGTTCATCCAGAAGACCAAAATCCACACCCCATGTATCGATACCGATACTCTCGAAACCGCCTTTTTGTTTCGCTTTTACGATTCCCTGTTTGATTTCAAAGAAATGTCTCAGCGTATCCCAGTACATTGTATCTCCTAAAATGACCGGGTCATTAGAAAAACGGTGTACTTCTTCCATATGAATCTTGCCGTTCTCCAGACTTCCGAGAATCGCACGGCCGCTTCCGCCGCCGAAGTCAAATGCAAGAACCTGCTTTTTCGTGTCCCCCACTGCTATGCCTCCTTTCCAATCTCACGTCCGCGGGACGTAGAATCGTTACTGTTCACACCCTACGGGTGCTCCAGTAACATAGAATCATCTTATCTGTTTATAGTATTATTTTATCATTGTATCCCCTTATTTACTTGTGTTATAATGATAAAAAATATAATAATATTCACATATCATCCCCCGATGCTGTACTGGTCTGTGACCGTGCAGCGCGGCGCACGGCTCATGAATGAAGACAAGGAGCACTGATTATGCAATATATCAACTATCGTGAAAACAGACAGCGCGGAACCGCAGATTTCCCCCTGGAATATCACCATGTATCCCCAACTCATCCCCAATACAACATGGCTATGCACTGGCATGTGGAATTTGAATTTATCAGGATTCTGAAAGGGTCTTTTAAAGTCATCATTGACGATCAGGAATTTTTCGTTCCCGCCGGTTCTTTTGTTTTTATCCCTGCCGGAGCTCTCCACGAAGGAATCCCCTATGACTGCGAATATGACTGCCTTGTTTTTGATATGAATATGCTCATGAACAAAAATGATTCCTGCTGCAAATTTTTACGGAAGATCATTGATCATGAAATAGAAATTCAGTATGTCCACTATGGTTCTTATAATGATTTTCACCAAAGTGTCTGGACGCTGTTTGATGCGATTTCTTCTAAAAAAGAGGGTTATCAGCTTATGGTACTAGGCGCGCTGTATCAGATAATCGGCATCATATTTTCCGGTGAATATTTTCATTCCGTACCAGAACAGCAAAGCCGAAGCCACCGCAAAATTTTGCAGTTAAAACAAGCTCTGGAGTTCATAGAGTCCTCTTATAAGCATCAGATTACACTAAAGGAAATGGCGGATTCTGTCAATATGTCCCCAAAATATTTCTGCCGCTTCTTTCAGGATATGACTCACAGAACCCCTGTAGATTACCTTAATTATTACCGGATTGAGCGTGCCTGTTATCAGCTTCTGACAACAGACCAGTCTATCACAGAAGTAGCTTATAGCTCCGGCTTCAACGACCTGAGCTATTTTATCAAGACCTTTAAAAAATATAAGGGTACTACCCCAAAACAATATTTAAGATAAACTTTTTACAAAAGTATATCTTAAATAAAGCCAGCCCTCTTTCAATTCACCTACAATGAAAGAGTTGGCTTTTGACCCCAACATCTTATTTACTTTAGAAAAGACCAAAAATCTTCTCTCTAAAAGAATTATACAGCGAATCATAGTCTGTATACTGAATATCTCCATCTTTGAAGCTCTTGCTCCAGACATTGCGGACTCCCTCTGCAATAATCTGTCCATCTTCTCCTGAACAAAGAATACTTGTGAACACATAATAAATCATAAAGAAATTCAAATCTATCTGTGTTCTTCCATCTATCTTCCCACGCTTATTGGAGAACTTCTGCTCCACTGCCCCTACAATACACTTTCCAATCTCTTCTGCAGCCAGTGTCTTATCCGCCGCCTGCGCTGTGTACTCTGCCATTTCTGAAAAAAAGTGTCCGTATTGTGCAAGAAACTCTTTTGTGTTCTTCTCAAATGTTTTCTTCTTGAGATGCTTGAGCATCTCATCTTTATTATCAAATATTGTTTCAATTCCCTGAAGCATATAAATCCTCCTGTGCCTAATGTTTTATAGTATTGATTATACCCCAATTTGAACCGCAATTCTACAACTATATCATAATAGCGTATTAGAAAAGACCGGGCAAAATCTGCCCGGTCTCTTTTTTTACTAAAACCTCAGATAACGTAAACTCTGTTACGAATTAATCGTAAAGGTTCGGAGCGATATCATCAGCTTCCATGTTATCTGCATTGTACCAGTAACCATTCATCGGGATGTCCTCAACGTCTTTTCCGTCACAGATATCTGTCAGAGTGTAGATACATTCATAACCCATCATCAACGGAGACTGTGTTACAGAACCAAGGAACTGTCCGTTTTTGATTGCTTCTTTCTGAGGAGTACCAGCGTCAAATCCAACACCGACAATTCCCTTTTCCGGATCTGCGGAAAGCTTGTTCAGTGTATTGTTAGCCTGAATAAGTCCTTCTGCTGTTACCTGATTAGAACCGAAGATAGCGATTGTGTCTTCTTTAGACATGATCTTCTGAGCTTCTGTAGCTGCAAGGTCAGGTGTTGTCTGCGCCGGAACACCAACTTCAATGATGATTTCAGCCTCAGCTTCATCAACCTTGCCTTCTGCCGCATTTACATAGAACTCGTTACCAACTACTGCAACCTTCTTTCCTGCACCTGTACACAGCTCAATCATCTTGTCGATGAATCCCTGTCCACGCTGCTGAATGTTCTGAGCTGTAGCATCCTGGTTAACTTCACCGATACGAACTTTAGCATCTGTTGTGGCTGCTTTGATCTTCTCCTCGATAACCGGGAACATGTTCTCTGCTGCAACGGCTCCTGCCTGTGCGTTATCTGTAGCTACTGTAGCATATACAGAACCTTCCGGTGCATTGTCAACACCAGTATCAAAACATACAACCGGGATACCAGCATCTAATGCTGCCTGAAGAGACTTTTCTACAGACTGTGTATCACATGCTGCAAGACCGATTCCATCCGGTTTTTTCTCGATAACATTGTCAAGCATCTGTACCTGGTCAGCGATATCAGACTCTGTAGCCGGTCCATTGGACTCTGCTGTTACTCCAAGCTCTCCACAAGCCTTTTCGATTCCCTGAACAGCTGCCTGCCAGTATGTAGACTGGAAGCTCTTTACGATTACTTCAAAGTGATAATCTTTGCTGTCTCCACCTTCATCTGTTGCCTCTGTTTTTTCTGTTGTTGCGCCTTCGTCTGTCGTCTTTTCCTCTTTGCCGCCGCAAGCTGCCAGTGAGAATACCATTGCTGTGCTAAGTAAAACAGCTACAAGTTTCTTTTTCATTTTGTTTTCCTCCTTGAAATAAAATGTTTCTATATGAAGTTCTGCTGTGAACATCATACGCTTATTATTATAATATTATTTTTTCTTTTTTACAAGGTCAATCAGTACGGCTGCAATCAGTACGATACCTGTAAAGATTTGCTGCCAGTTTGCCTGAAGTCCGATAAACGGAAGTCCAACCTTCATCAGACAGATAACAAATACACCAAAGAAAGTTCCGAGGATCGTTCCAACACCGCCTGATGTAGACACACCGCCTACGATGGCTCCGCCGATCGCGTCAAGCTCGAATCCGGCTCCTGATCCAGGATAAATCGTTGCTACATATGCTGCATATGCAACTCCCGCAAGTCCTGCAAACAGACCGCAGATAACATATGCCATCATATGATAAAACTTCACATTTACTCCGGCAAGCCTGGTTGCCTCTTTGTTACTTCCAATCGCAATGATGTAACGTCCGACTCTTGTGTGATCCAATACAAATGACATAATGATCACAAGTATGATCACGGATACAATACCGATCGGAACAATGGTTCCATCCGCCGTAGTAAGCTTAAACAGACTTCTGAATGCACCCTGATCGGACATTGCTGACGGCCATGAGATACCCATACCACCGCACAGCGCCGGTCCCAGACCACGCGTGATCATGCAGGTACAAAGTGTTGCCAAAAACGGTGGAAGATCCATGATCGCTACCAGTACACCATTCAATATACCAATCAGAATTCCCATCAGAACACATGCAAGAAGTCCGACGCCTACCGGCATTCCCTTATGTACTACAAGGTATCCCCCGATCAGTGCATAAGATACAAGTCCTGTACCGATGGACAGGTCTACACCTCCAGTAATCAACGGGAAAGTAACACCAAGCGCCATCAATGTAATATAATATGAAATATCCAGAACACTTATCACTGTCGGATAAGACCTGAATGTCGGGCTGAGAACACTAAAGAGAATGATCATTGCGATGTTGATTCCCAATACCATTGCCTCTCGCCCTTTTAATCCGAGAAACTTTTTATTCTTAGTCATCTTCTCACCCCTCCTTATTCAATCTCTCTTGTTGCAAGATTCATAATTGTTTCCTGTTTTGCTTCCGAAATATCAAGCTCACCAGTCTTCTTTCCTTCACACATAACAACCACACGGTCGCTCATTCGGAGAATCTCAGTCATTTCAGAGGAAATCATGATAATAGATTTACCTTCTGCTACGAGCTTATTCATCAGCTTATAAATTTCATTCTTCGCGCCAACATCTATACCTCTTGTCGGCTCATCAAAGATCAGGATTTCACAATCACGTGTCAGCCACTTCGCAATAACAACTTTCTGCTGGTTACCACCAGACAGGTTCACAACCAATTGATCAACATCCGGTGTCTTGGTTGCCAGCGCTTCTACATACTGCTCTGAAACCTCTTTTTCCTTCTTCTTATTGATAAAGATACCGCTCATGAAGTCTTTCATGGAAGCCATTGTTGTATTCTCAGCAACACTCTTCTGTACAACGATACCATATCTCTTTCTGTCCTCTGACAGATAACCGATACCACATCGAACAGCATCCTGTGGATTATTGATCGTTACCTTCTCGCCATTAATATAGATATCTCCGCTCTCTTTCGGATCAGCGCCAAACAATGCTCTGGCTGTCTCGGTACGTCCGGCACCCATCAGTCCGGAGAATCCAAGTATCTCTCCCTTATGAAGTTCAAAACTGACATCCTGTACCATTTTACCTGCATTTAGATGCTCTACCTTAAGGACAACCGGCGCATCCTCCGGAACAGCGCTTTCTGTTTTAGGTTCTTCGTAAATGACACGGCCTACCATCATATTGATGATGTCTTCCTTTGTACTGTCCTTTGTAATCAAAGTTCCTACATAAGTACCGTCACGCATAACTGTTACCCGGTCTGTGATCACCTTAATCTCATCCATACGGTGGGAAATGTATACCATCGCAATATCCTTTTCTCTCAGATCACGGATAATCTTGAACATCTCTTCAATCTCAGACTCTGTCAGGGCTGCTGAAGGCTCATCGAAAATAATAACCTTCGCATCGAAAGATACCGCCTTTGCGATTTCACACATCTGCTGCTTACCTACAGTCAGGTTCGACATCTTCTCTTTTGGGTTAATATCAACATGAAGTCTGTCAAACAGCTTTTTCGCCTCTTCGTTCATCTTTTTGTCATCAATCTTGATTCCCTTCTTGAACTCTCTTCCGATAAAGAGGTTCTGTGCCACTGTCAGATGACCAAGCATGTTCAGCTCCTGATGCACGATTACGATACCTGCATCCTGCGCCTCTCTTGTATTTTTAAACTCAATTTCCTTACCTTCATATGTAATAGTACCGGAATCTTTCTTATAAATACCTGTCAGCACCTTCATTAAGGTTGACTTACCTGCACCATTTTCTCCCATGAGTGCAAGAACCTCGCCTTTTCTGACCTCCAGGTCAACATGGTCAAGTGCGTGAACACCGGGGAAAGACTTGTCAATATCTTTCATTGTCAAAATAATGTCACCCATAATTATCTCTCCTTTCTATTATTGCTAATTCCTTCTACGTCTTGCAGATACGTCTGAGTAAACTGCTGCGATAACGATCAGACCAGTAATAATATACTGATAGTCTTTCGTAAATCCCAGTGCAAGAATACCCTGCTGCAAAAGAGAGATAATAATTACTCCAATCACAGTACCGCTGATGGAAGCAAGTCCACCCGCCATGGAAGTACCGCCCATTACACAGCCTGCAATTGCCTCGTTGTTGTACTGGTCGCCGTATCCCGGCTGAACTGTTGTATATGTAGCTACAAAGAAGATAGACGCAATACCAACCAATATTCCGCAGATGATGTATGCTAACATCTCCCATTTCTTAATGTTGACGCCGGAAAGTCTGACAGCCTCTTTGTTACTTCCGAGGCAGAGAATGTAACGTCCCCACTTCGTCTTGTTCAGGATAACTGCACAGATAATAGCAACACCGCCAAAAATAACCAGACCTACCGGAAATCCGTTCATACTTATAACATTTCTGAACCATCCGCCCTCTGCATTCGACTGCGGCCAGCTTACAGACTGTGTTTTTGTAAATACGGCTGCAATACCCTTTGCGATATTCATGCTCGCCATAGATACAATAAACGGCGGCACCTTCCAATACGCTACCAAGTATCCGTTAAATACTCCAAATGCTACCCCGATCAAAATGCTCATCACCAGACTTGCAGCCATTGGCACACCATATGTCACCAAAGCATATCCGGAAACAAGTGAACAACAGAACATAACTGGTCCGATTGAGAAATCGATTCCTCCGGTCGCAATAACAAATGTTACGCCCAGAGAAAGGAAGCCTAGAAAGTACACATAATTCAACGTATTCATAATACGTGAAGCAGTGAAGAAACTTCCGCCTGTCATCAGTCCGAAAGCCAGATACATCAGTATCAGCAGAACAATCAAGACAATTCTGTTAAATCCCACCTTTTTCACCAAAGGATGCTGTTTAATCTTTTCCACTTCTCTTCCTCCTATTCCTTATCTTTTTTCTGTCCGAATTACGCACAGATAACTACTGAGACACGAGAAGCGCGCCTCATTTATGAATAAATTATGAACTTTTCTTAAAGAAATAGGAATTGAATATCTTACTAAAAAAGGTTAAAAAATTACTATGCAGTAAATTTTTAACCTATTAATTAAAAACACCCGTTCTCGCTGTTTTATTGCAATTTTTATATTTTCTCCGCCTTACTGGTCAGAAAAGGGATAGAGCAGTCTCTGATTCTCTTCTTCGTACATGTTATCTCTTGTAATCAGCTTACTTCCTGAATCTATGTCCCGCTCCACCTCACGGTTGGTCAGTACATTGATCGTCTGTTCCACCCCCCAGATATCCCATATTAAATGGTTTCTGGATGATAATCGCCTCAAAAACCCCTGCTTCCAGATACTGAATCTCCTCGATAGAGCTGTCAAATCCAACCATATGTATCTTATCTGCCACCCCCATATCACGCACAGCCCTGGCCGCGCCAATTGCTGAATACTCGTTGAGCCCGATCAAGACATTCATATTGGGATAATCACTCAACATCTGCTTTGTCAGTTCATATGCTTTCTCATAAGAAGAGTTACAGAACACTACATCTGCAATACGTGCTTCATACTCTCCCAATCCATCCCTGATTCCGTTTTCACGTTCCATTGCGGTTGAGGTTCCTTGTACATGAGCAACAACCCCAATTACTGATTTTCCATCCAAAAATCTTCTGGTATATTCTCCCAGTTCCCTCCCCGCTACATAGTTGTCTGTACAAACAACTGCATCTGCAATATTCTGGTCAATTGTCGAATCCAGCAGAATCAATTTGATTCCACTCTCTTTCACATCACGCAAGGCTTCTGTTGTACGGGAATAGTCTGCCGGGGCAATCATCAAGGCATCCGGTTTCTTCTCTATACAAGAATAAATCAATTCAAGCTGCTCATCTACATCCCCTTCCGAATCTGTGCCATATACTTCAATCTCTGCTCCAAACTCTGTCGCCCCAAGTTTCGCCCCCTGAATCAGCGATGTCCAGAACCCATTGGAAGGATCAATTGTCTTTGGAATAAATATTAGTTTATAAGGATCTTTTTCCTTTGTATCCGGCCACACCAGAGCAAGCATTACAAAAAGCGAGATCCCTACTAAAATACAGCTTATCAGGGCACTTGTCCATTGTGTCTTAATCCATTTTCTCATGTTCCCTGTCTCCTTGCTGCGGAATTCTAATCATAGCCCGTGTTCCTACACCCGGCCGGCTCTCATAGGTGATTCCGTATTCTTCTCCATAATAAAGTTTCAGACGCTTCTGTACATTAGATACACCGACACCATTTTGCTTCCTGCTCTTTTCCTTCTCGTCAAAAATCGTGCTGAGCATATTTTCATCCATTCCAATTCCATCATCCTCAACTGCGATACAGACATCCCCACTGTCCGCATAAGCACGAATCCACAGGCTCCCTTTGCTTCCTTTATATTTAATTCCATGATAAATTGCATTTTCTACTATAGGCTGCAATACCAGTTTCACAATCTTTACATGACTTACTATGGGCTCAATCTCAATGTTATATTCTAATTTATCCTGATAACGCATCTTCTGGATTGTCAGATAATTATGTACATACTCCATTTCCTGTACCAGCTCAACCTGTTCATTGTCATTACTAATACTCTGGCGAAGAAGTTTGGCAAGAGCGGAAGTCATTTCCACAACCTCATCATTTTGTCCAGCCTCAGACATCCAGATAATCGAATCCAGTGTATTATAAAGGAAATGTGGATTAATCTGCGCCTGCAGCGCCCTCAGCTCACTCTTACGTTTCTGCTTCTGCTCGTACACATTTTCCTCCATAAGAGTATGGATACGCTCTGTCATCAGATTATAGGACTTACCCAGGCTTCCAATTTCATTTTCCATCGTCACATATACATTT
The DNA here is from genome assembly GCF_943193195.1 of Mediterraneibacter agrestimuris. GTDB lineage: Bacteria > Bacillota > Clostridia > Lachnospirales > Lachnospiraceae > Schaedlerella > Schaedlerella agrestimuris. The sequence goes on from NZ_CALPDG010000012.1 coordinate 39,013, forward strand.
GCCCGGTCAAACTGCCCTTTCTCCACCATACTCATTGATTCTGTGAGCTGACGCAGCGGTCTGGTAATTGCCCTGGAAAGCATATTTGAAATCAGAAGAACTCCCAAAATCAGAATTACAGCTGCCAATATATATAGTATCTGTGCCTGCTTGTTATTTTTTAATAATTCAGAAGTATATGCTGCCCCTACTACAATCCATCCAGTCTTATCTGAACGTGACAGAGTATAGAGCTTACGCTCTGTACCGTCTCGCACCGTCAGTGAATCTCTCTCACAGTTCATAATTTCATCAATATGTTCTGTTAGCAGACCTCCATACATCAACTGCTGCTTCGGGTGATAGATTACATTACCTTCAGCATCCAGCACAAAAATGTATCCCTTATTTCCAATACTGTTGTTGTTGCACAGATCACTGATCGCACTGTAGTTCAAGTCCACAAAGAAAAGCCCTTCTTTCTCACCTGTCCGGTTATTCAGAAGTACTCTGCTTAATGTGATAACCCACTTATAACTAGATTGAATTGCATTTTGCACATGAGAAGAAGACACTGCGATTCCGGTGTCTGAATTCATGGCTGCCCGATACCAGTCCAAATTCTGAATATCAATATATGGAGTCAGCTCATCCTCACCTTGATTCAGTATATATCTGCCATTCTCCGCTACTGCCGCAATATTGTAAATATCCTCACGGCTCTCCATAATGGTATTGAACTGTGTAAGTATACGGTCCCGTTCTTCTTCCCTCTCACTCTCCAATAGCTCGTCCTCAAACAAATATAAAGATATATCTGCACTCTTCGCCATCACCGTAGAAACATTTTCCATATAATCAATATAGGTATCGATGTCATAATTTACCTGTTTCACGATTTGGGATGTGTAGTTGTCTGAGTTCTCATAAATTGTCCGTTTTGTAAAGTTCAAAGCGATCAAAAGATAAATCAGCACTGCAACTGCCATTAATGCCGAGAAGGAAAGCATCATGGTACTCTGTATGCTCTTAAACCTGCCGAACATACGCATAAATAATGTAGGTTTTTCCATCAATTTTTCTCCCTTGCATATTCCTTCGGAGTCATGCCAATTGTTTTCTTAAATGCAATACTGAAATAATGAGGATCACTAAATCCCACCTTTTCTGCGATCTCATAGTTCTTAAGGCTTGTCTGACGCAGTAACTGCTTTGCCTTCTCCATGCGGATATTGGTAAGCACTTCGATAAATGTCTTCCCTGTTGCTTCTTTAAAAATGCTGCTGAAACGACTCGTACTGATATTTAAATACTCGCAGATCTGATTCAGTCCCAGTTCACAGTCCCCGTAATTTTTCTGCATATAGTCCATAGCAAGATTCGCCTGCCGCTCTGCACTGGTCTGTCCAGACACATTCATCGCAATAATACCTTTTTGCGCGTATTCCCTTGTCAGCTTCATTGCTGGCTGAATGCTCTGTGCTTCTGCCGCTTTGGAAAGAAGCATTTCATTTAGTTCAAAATGTTCATCTGTCTCCAGAACACATTTGTGTATCGCATGAAGCACCTGATTCAGATAAGAGGATGCTTTATTCCGGCTGACATACCGTTCTCGGATCCAGTTTTCGATACTGTCTAGAACAGCCATAAGACCGGCTTCGTCCCCTCCTCTGAGTGCAGAAGTAATCTCTCTGAGTTTCGATTCCAGTTCCAGAAAATTCCCTTCTCTGATTTCTTCCTCACAATCTATGAGGACCCCATTTCCCTTACTGTAACGATATTTCAGTACATCGACTGCAGACTCATATGACTTGGGTAAATCATCCAGGGAATTTACATAACAGCCTATTCCGATCGATACACTTAAGTTCATTGCCATACTTATCTGTTCCTGTATCTCCCTGCACATGTTCGGGACAACTTCCTTAAATCTTTGCGGAGCATCTGTCCATAGCAGCATACAGACACGGTTGTCTGAATCCCTGTAGGCCAGTCCCGCCTCATATTCCTCCACAATCTCACCGCTGATATTTTCTACAACAAAAGACATTAATGCACTTTCCTTTTTCAGACCATTGCATCCATTCTCACACCACGCTGAATATATATCAATATCTGCAACCACTGCCCGAAATACCGTTCCTTTTATCTCAATCCCCATGTCTTGCAGTTCACAGAGACTCCTTTCCACTTCTTGTGTTCCAGTCACCAGTCTTGACAGTGCCTTTGCAATAATCAGCGCCTCATTTTTTGTATAATTATGATATACTTTCTTTAACTTATCTATCTTACGCTCTTCTTTGCGCATGTCATCCAGCTTGATTTTCAGACGGTTTAAAACTTCCGTTAATTCTTTTGCCGTCACAGGTTTCAGTATATATTCCGATACCTTATATTGAATCGCCTGCTTTGCATACTCAAAGTCACTATATCCGCTAAAAATAATAATCTTTACATGAGGATAATTCTCATACAGCCAGCGGCTCAGTTCCATCCCATCCATGTGGGGCATACAAATATCCGTAAGCACCAAATCTACCTGATTATTTTTCACAAAATCAACTGCATCTCTGCCATTCTCACAATCCCCCGCCAGTTCAAACCCCAGCTTATTCCACTCAATCTTCTTACCAATTGCCTCACGAACCAGAATTTCGTCATCTACTAACAGTACTTTATACACATCAAATCCTCCCACAGTCATTGTATCTTCTTATAATTAAATTACACCATAATTCCGTTGCACTACATTATGATTCGCGCACAAGAATCAAATGTCACTTCTTGCCGCTTGATTCTTTGTGTTCGCGTACATTATACCATGTTCGTTAAATTCGTGAAACACCTCATTAAAAAAAAGCAGTATACACGATGGTTTTTCGTTACTGGAGCACACGTAGGGTGTGAACAATAACGGTTTTTCGTCTATACTGCTCTAAAATTTGTATTTATATTTTATTCCATTATTTTACAATGACTCCGTCTTCATCCCAGAGGTCATGCCAGTCTTTTGCACCTTCCCAGAGGAACACCTGTCCTTTTACAAGACGGTTGTTTCTCTCCAATGTTGCAATCACTGCCATCTCTTCTTCTGTCAGCGGATCTTCTGTCAAACATTTCAGATTGCTGACGTAATTCTTTTCATGTACAGAAAAAGGTATCGGAATCTGTCCCCTCTGGCTTGCCCACTTCAATGCGACCAATGCCGGATGGCAGTTGTGTGCCTTCGCAATTTCCACCATCCCCGGCATTTCCATGTCGGCAATATCCTCCTGACAAATATCACGTTCCGGTCTCTTCGGCGAACCAAGAGGCATATATCCGATCGGCTGGATATTGTGCGCTGCAATATAATCAAACAGCTCCTGCTGCTGGAAACATGGGTGTAATTCAAACTCACATGCCGCCGGCATGATCTTCATCAGCGGAAGTACCGCCTCCAGCTTCGGAATCGTCAGATTGGAAATACCGATATGACGGATCAGTCCTTTCTCCACAAGTTCCTCACACTGTCTGTATGTATGGATAAACTCTTCCACACTAAACGGTCTGGAATCCGGGTTTCTAGACTCCACATCACAGCCCGGCGCATGATAATTCGGGAACGGCCAATGAATAAAGAACATATCGATATATTCACACTGTAAGTCTGCAATACTCTTTCTGCACGACTCCTCCACTCTTTCATGCATATCGTTCCATACCTTTGTCATAATGTAGAGGTCTTTCCGCTCTACCACGCCTTCCTCGAACGCCTCCTTGAAAACCTGCCCGATCTGGTCTTCATTCCCATAACATGCCGCGCAGTCAAACATACGGTAACCACAGCGGATTGCGCCTGCAACTGCGTCTGACACCTCTTTCGCCGAAAATCTGTCGGAGCCAAATGTTCCCATTCCAATCCCCGGTATTTCCTCTCCGGTATAAATTTTTACTTTAGGCACCTTATCCAAATCAACAAACTCTGCCATTATTTCATTCTCCTTTCAGAATTTATGAATCACAATTTGAGGGTAAATCTTCTCCATGTCCTCTTTCACATAAAATCCGGTTTCTTCCCGCATTGCTGCCGCCGCAGAAACCGCGCTTGCCTTCCGAAGTATCTCTTCCATAGGAAGCCCTTCGCTCAATCCCAGCGCAAATCCCGCAATCATCGAATCTCCGCAGCCTACCGTATTGACCGTCTCAATCTTCGGAACCTCCGCCCGGAAAATCCCTTCCTCACAAACCACAAAGGAACCGTCACCACCAAGAGAAACCGCCACAATTTCCACGCCCTTTTGATGGATCATCTCTGCCGCCTTAATCATCTCTTCCAGACTGTCGCAAGATGTTCCCGTGAGCATTCGGATTTCATCGATGTTCGGTTTTATCATTGTGGGCTTCGCTTCAATTCCCATCGTTAGCAAATTCCCACTGGTGTCCAGAATGACTTTTTTCCCCACTTTCTTCACAAGTGTCACAAGTCTCTGGTATGCTGTTCCGTCCAGCCCCTTCGGCACACTGCCGGACATGGCGACTACTTCTGCCTGCTCCACGAGTCCTTTAAACTTTTCTACAAATCCATCAAAATCATCTTCTGTCAGCGTAAATCCCGGCTCCAGAAATTCGGTCTGTATATGATTGACTTCGTCCCAGATATTGATACACGATCTGCTTTCTGCATCCACATGATAAAAATCACTTTTAATATGGAAGGGTTTCAACGCATCTTCTATATAATTTCCCGCATGTCCACCTACAAATCCGGTAGCGACTACCTCTGCTCCTGAGATCGCCAGCGGCTTGGAAACATTTAGTCCCTTTCCGCCCGGCACATATACGCATTCTTTCACCCGGTTGACTTCACCGATCTGAACGCCTTCCACCACATAACGCTTATCAATCGCTGCATTTAGCGTCACTGTCAGTATCATCCATATCCCTCCCTTCTTTTTATGTGTGTATAACAAATTAATTTTTTGACTTATCTCAGTACTGTTTATAGTCCAAATGCGCATAAACTCTTATTCATTGACAAGTAATACCTTCCCTTTCACTAATCCCGGCGTCTTAAACATCTGGAATGCTTCCTGTGCCTCACTCATAGGCATTTTTTTATAAATGAATCCCGGATCGAACTGCAACTGTCCGGTTGCAAAATAGTGTGCCGTCAGTTCCCATTCTTTTCCCGGGAACGGAGAACTATAAGACATCCACGAACCTGTCAGCTTAAATTCTTTACGGTTCATATTTTCCCACATTGCCGGCGTAAATGTCAGGTCCACATGCGGCGTTCCAATGAAACAGATATGACTCTTATTTGCCGCCAGTTCAAACGCCATATACATGGTCGGTGCCTGTCCCGCAGTCTCATAAACATAATCATAACCCTTCCCGCCAGTGATCGCCTTCGCCTCTTCCATATAATTTTCTTTTGTTGTATTGATAACTTCATCTGCGCCGAGGCGTTTTGCCAGCTCCAGACGTTCCTCGCTGATATCAAATACAACTACCTTTTTGGAACCAAAAATCTTTGCCCACTGCATCATAAACATACCGATGGTTCCGCCGCCCAGAATTGCCACATACCGTCCGCCCTGATAGTCATTTTGCAGCAGTCCATGTAAAGCAACTGTAGAAGGCTCAAACATTGCTCCCTGTTCATAAGAAATGCTTTTGTCAAACACAACTGCATTCTGCTCCGGAAGGACAACATAGTCCGCATTACTTCCCTGCTGTCTGGAACCTATAAAGCTATAATGCTTACAAAGGGAGAAGTTTCCGTTCTGACAGTCGTCACATTTCATGCATGGAAGAAGCGGCGCGCCGGATACTCTGTCTCCTACTTTAACCTTTGTTACGCCTTCTCCGACTTCTACGACATCACCGGAAAACTCATGCCCCAGTACGATCGGATAAAAATGTACTCCGTTATGGAGTACCCGCGGAATATCCGAACCACATATTCCAGAAGCCTTTACTCTCACTTTCACTTCCCCCGGCCCCGGTGTAGGTTCTTCATAATCCAGATACTGAACATCTTCATTTGCACATACCACTGCTGCTTTCATAATTTACTGCCTCCTTATTTTTTCATCGTATCCTTTAACTGCTGATATAACTCCAGATAAATATCATAATTCTTCTGATATTTTTTTGTATTCTCTGCATTAGGTTTATGTGTCCGCTTCACCTTTACAGTAAGTCTGACTGCTTCTTCAAAGCTCTCATACATTCCGATGCCGATGCCTGCCAGGATGACTGCTCCGAGCGTCGTTGCCGTATCGGAAGACGGAACCACGATCGGTTTCCCCGTGATGTCTGACTTTATCTGTGTCCAAAGCAGGGAATTGGCAGAACCGCCCATTGCCCGCAGGACATTTACCTCCGCCCCTGTCTGCTCTGCAATTTCTAAGTTATGCCGGAGAGAATATGCCACCCCCTCCATTGCCGCACGGATAAAATGCCCTTTCGTCTTACTAAAATCCAATCCATAGAACACACCTTTAGCTTCTGCATCCCAGATTGGCGAACGTTCACCAGCCATATACGGCAGAAATACCACACCGTCACTGCCTGGCGCAACAATTTCCGCTTCCTCATTAAACAACTCCAGCGAACTTTTTCCCCGCCGTCTGCCTTCTTCCCGCTCATAGCCGCCAAATTCCCGCTCCATCCAGCGCATGACGCCCCCGCCTCCGGTGGTTCCGCCCTGAAGCAGCCACTTGTCCGGTACCACATGGTAACCCAATATCAGCCGCGGATCTGCCCTGTATGTACCGGTGCAAATACTCATGCCTCCTGCCTGACCGCCCTGTTCCTGCGTTTCCCCCGCTTGAAGAACTCCGGTTCCAAGGGCGCCGCAGGCTGCGTCAAGTCCGCCTGCCACAACCGGCGTACCAACAGCCAGCCCGCTCACGTCTGCCGCTTCCTCTGTCACTGTTCCGATTACAGCATGGCTGGGATAAATCTCCGGTAATAAATCCATCGGTATCCCCAGTTTCTTACACATTTCTTCATCCCATTGTCCGGTATGCATATGAAAGCAGTGCAGTCCGTACCCCTGGGAAATGTCCTGTGTCATCACACCTGTCAGCTTGTAGGCAATATAACTGTTAGACTGAAGAATCTTATATGTATTCGCATACACCTCTGGCAGATTTCTCTCATACCAGAGAATTTTTGCCGTTGTATAAGACGGCTGGAGCGAATTTCCAGCCAAAGCAAAAATCTCATCCGCACCGATCCTGGTATTTAGCTCTTCACAAATATCCTGAGCCCGTGTATCCATCCAGATCGGCGTATTGGTCAATACTTTTCCCTCTTTATCAACTGCGATTGCCGACCAGCTCTGTCCGTCGATTCCGATTCCGGCAATCTCCTCAGGATTCACCTGTCCTTTTTCCAAAGCCTTTTTCACTGCCTGACAAACAACTGTCCACCACTCCTCAGGATTCTGTTCTGCCCATCCAGGGTGCGGGTAGTAAACATTATAATCACCATTTGCTGCCGAAATTACATTTCCCATCTTATCAAATATGGCGATCTTACAGGCGCTTGTTCCGATATCAATTCCTAATAAATAAGGTTTCATAGCTCTCTCCTGTGTTTCTTTTAATCCGTATACTATACTTTATGAATCGCGCAGCTTCTTCACAGAATTTCCTTCTAAGAAGCAAGTGGCCAGCTTCCGCGTCTCCGGTTCCCCTGTCTCTGACTCTGTACTTCCCATTCCCAGACGTTGCAGCATAATTCCGGCAACCTGCCGTCCAATCTCCCCGGTCGGCTGGGTTACAATACTGAGCCTCGGAATGCTCGCTTTGGCAAATTCTTCATTGTCAAAGCCGATCAGCGACAATTCTTCCGGAATCTTCACATCCAATTCATTTACCTCAATGACAGCTCCCATTGTCATCTCATAATTGGATACAAAAACTGCCGTCATATCTGGATTATCCTCTACTAACTTCCGCATAGCGGCAGTTCCGCCGGAAATGGTATAATCGCCCCTGACAATGAGTGAATCCTCTACTGTCAGATCTGCTTCCTGCAGGGCAAGCACATATCCGCGGAATCGTTCTTCTGCCGTATACACATCTTCCGGTCCCGCTATCATACCGATTTTAGTATGACCTGCTGTGATCAGCCGTTCCACCGCACTTTTGGCAGCGCCTTTGTTGTCCACAAGAACACAGTCACAGTCTATTTGCTTCATCTTCCGGTCCACAAGAACCACTGGTTTCCCCGCGCGGATAAATTTCCGGAGATACTCTCCATTCCTTCCCGTCGGCATGATGATAAGACCATCAACTCTGCGGTGATAAAGAAACTCCACTGCTTCCTCTTCCCGCTTCTCATCCGTACGGCAGTCACAGATCATGGCCGCATAACCTTTGCTTCTCAAGATATCTTCCACCTCGGTAATAATTTCCGCACAAAAAATATTGTTCAGCTCCGGGATAATGATCCCGATTATCTTCGTCCGGTTCGTCTTAAGTCCCCGTGCAACCTCATTTACCTCAAAATGAAGTTCTTCGATCGCCTGCTCGATCTTGATCCGGTTCTTTTCCCGCACATTTCCCCCGTTAAAATAGGACGAAATCGTTGCCAAACCGAGCCCTGTTGCTTTCGCAATATCTTTCATTGTTGCTGCCAAATATCTCACCTGCCCTTTGCAGTCTTACTTCTTTACTCTGCCTTATCATTGCATCCGCAGACTTTCATACGTCCTTTGACCAGTTCTTTGACTGCCTCCATGCCGACTACGCCTAATTTCTTCGGATCAAATGTCTCCGGCTTTTCTTCTATCAGCTTCTTGCCTGCGTCTGTATAGGCTTTTCTCAGCTCTGTTGCAAAATTCACTTTACAGATTCCACGCTCTACGCATTCTCTGACATCCTCGTCCGTCAGACCGGACGCGCCATGAAGAACAAGCGGAACAGGAACGATCTCTTTAATCTGGGATACACGCTCTTTATCCAGAACCGGCGTTCCGGCATAAAAGCCATGTGCAGTTCCGATTGCGACCGCAAGCGAAGAAATCCCTGTTCTTTCTACGAATTCCTTAGCTTCTGCTGGATCGGTATTGGTGTCTGCCTCCGCTTCCAGATCGTCTTCCTTCCCGCCAACTTTGCCGAGTTCAGCCTCTACCGGAATGCCGCATGCCTCTGCCACATCTACGACTCTTTTGCTGACTGCGATATTATCCTCAAAGCTCTCTCCTGATCCGTCTATCATAACAGAAGTATATCCTGCCTTCACTGCCTGTACTGCCAGTTCAAAACTGCTGCCATGATCCAGATGGAGACACACCGGTATGCTTGCTTTCTTCGCTTCCGCTGCAACAATTGCAAAATAAGTTTCCAATGATCCATACTTAATTGTAGACGGCGTTGTCTGAAGCATGACCGGAGCCTGAAGCTCTTCTGCCGCCGCAATGACCGCCTTCACCATCTCCATATTCTCCACATTAAATGCTCCGACTGCATAGCCGCCTTTCTGAGCATCCAGTAACATTTTTTTTGATGTAACCAATGGCATTTTGATATCCTCCTCTGTTTGAAAATGTGTGATCTATGTTTTTAACCGAAACGTTTCGGTTTTATATGACCAATATACTCCTTTGCAGCTTAATTGTCAATAAAAGAAAATAAAAGTGGAGAGAAGAATGTTTTAACAATCATTTTCAACATTCCTCTCTCCAACTCTGTGTCTTTTCAGCAAAAAATTTCCTCAGTAAAATTGCCCGTGCCTGCGGCTATTGAAATACCGCAAAGAATTCATTCAGTGCACGAACTGAATCTACTTGCAGACAGTGCGTTACATACCGTCCTTCTATTGGATATTCGCGCAGATCAGTCACAACCTTTCCTCTCGTATATTTACCGTTACATTCGATTCTGGTAATCCGTTTCTGTGTGAATACAACCCCCGGATTTACTGCTACGATCATAGCCAGAGGATCATGGAACGGGCAGCATCCACGCATCCAGTTTTGTTTTCGCGCACCTTCCATATAATATTCTAATTCATTTTTTGCAAATTCTAAAACCGGTCTGCACTCTTCCCGGCAGTATCTGCATGCTTCTTCTACATCCTGCATCCGCAAATGTGTATTCATTGTAACATCCAGTCCTACCATTGTCACGTCCCATGCAGCCTGTACAACAATATCTGCCGCCTCCGGATCACCACCGATATTTGCCTCCACTTCCGGTCCCACATTTCCAAATGTTCCTACCGCGCCGCCCATAGCTACAACTTGCTTTATTTTCTTTGAAAAATCGGGATATTTTTTAATCGTATTGGCAATATTGGTCATTCTCCCAAGCAGAACCAGAACCAGCTCGTGTTCATATTGACAAGCTTTTTCGTATATAAAATCACACACATCCTTCTCAACCGTCTTCTGTTGGGACTCTGGTAATTCTACATTTCCAATTCCATTTTTACCGTGAATAAATTCCGGAAACTCTTCGGTTTCTCCTGCTATCGTACACTCAGCTCCGGCGCATACAGGTATTTTGTCTTCCGCTCCTGCTAATTTTAAAATCCGGAGTGCATTCTCAGCGCCCTGCGCAGCAGTTACATTTCCTATCCCTGTCGTAATCCCTGCAATTTCCACATCTTTTCGGTACAGAGCAAAAAGAATTGCAAGAGAATCATCTACTCCCGGATCACAGTCAATCAAAATCTTCTTGATCATTTTTCTTTTTTCAGCAGGGCAGCAAGCTTTTCTTCATTTGGGTTCTTAACAACTCCCTTTTCCGTAATGATTGCTGTAATCAATTCATGCGGCGTCACATCAAATGCAGGATTGTACACTTTTACACCCTCCGGAGCTGTACGTTTTCCAAATCCGCAAGTCACTTCATCTGCTTTCCTTTCTTCAATCGGTATTTCATCTCCAGTCTGCGTAGTCAGATCTATCGTAGAAACCGGTCCTGCCACATAAAATGGAATATTATGATGCTTTGCGAGCACTGCCACAGAATAGGTTCCTATCTTGTTCGCAGCGTCACCGTTTGCCGCGATGCGGTCGCATCCCACGATCACTGCATCTATCTTTCCCTGTTTCATCAGCATGCCCGCCATATTATCTGTGATCACAGTCACATCGATGCCTGCATGATACAGTTCCCACGCAGTCAGGCGTGCCCCCTGTAAGAGCGGCCGGGTTTCATCTGCATATACCTTAAAATGAATTCCCTTTTCTCTGCCAAGAAGCATCGGGGATAAAGCCGTACCATAATGCACAGTTGCAAGTCCGCCCGCATTGCAGTGTGTCAAAAGTGTCATGCCGTCCTTCAAAAGAGTGAGTGCATTTTCCCCGATTGATACACAGGCTGCCTCTTCATATTTTTCAATCGCCTTTGCTTCATTTTCAAGTGCTTTCTGACACACTGCATTGGGTTCCTTCTGATTCGCCATGCCCGTCTCCGCCATGCGATCCAGCGCCCAGAAAAGATTAACTGCGGTAGGTCTTGATGTTGCAAGATACTCTACAACATTTTTCAGCTTTTCATGATATTCCTCCGGTGTTCTGTCTGTATATCTCTGCATTTCTACCGCTACGCCATAACCGGCTGCCACACCGATTGCCGGGGCGCCTCTGACGCACAGTCTCTTAATTGCATCCCACATCTGTTCTGCTTGCCGGATTTCCATAAATTTTTCTGTCTCCGGCAACAATGTCTGATCCAGAATTTTTACATAATCTCCCATCCATTCTACGGGTTTTATTGTTTTTCCCATCTCTTTCCTCCTATTTTTTATTTTCTTAACTGCTTACAGTTTTCCAAGCCCTTCCGGAGATTTTGAATTTCTCCCAAATAATACCAGAGCGATCAGTGTTACAAGATACGGCAGCATCTGCATCAACTGGGATGGAAGTTCCAGATCCGTCAGCGTATACCGCAGAGTCTGCACAACTGCAAAGAACAAAGCCGCAAACGCGCCGCCAAGAGGCGTCCAGCCTCCGAAAATATTTGCCGCCACTCCCATGTATCCTCTTCCCGCTACCATATCCGTAACGAACAGATTTCCATATCCCACAGATAAGTATGCGCCTCCGGCAGCAGCCAGAATTCCACTTGCCGTCATCGCCCATAATTTGTAACGGTTGGTATTGATCCCACAGGTTTGCAGTCCAAGGGGAAAGTCCCCTGTCATCCGAAGCCGCAGTCCATATTTCGTCTTATACATAAAATACCACATTCCTGCTACAATCAAAATAGTAAGAAATACGAACCAAGAAATCCCGGTACTTCCACCAAAGATTTTGGACAAATCCATCGTGCCAATGGAATTGACTGTTGCGCTCGCCCCTTCGCTTCCCCATATCTGCTGTGTAACCATCGGTGTAATACCGGCTGCAAAAAAATTCACGGCTACCCCGACTACTACCTGCTGTCCTTTCAACGTGACCGCAAATATTCCATAAATCCACCCCGCAAGTGCGCCGCCCGCTACTGCAAGTAATACGCCAAGCCATGGATTTCCAGTGTAATAGCTTCCTGTCACGGCAAAAAATGCTCCGAATATCATGATTCCTTCAACGCCAAGGCAGATCACGCCGGACCGCTCTGCGATCATAGCTGCTTCTGCCGCCAAAACAAGAGGAACCGCCAAATTTACAGCTAAAAATATAAAATCAAAACATGCCTGCATATTAGCTCTTCCCCCTTTCCTTTTTTCTTCTCCATGCCACAAACAACTCAAGCAAATATGGTGTGGCTACAAATAAGACTATAATGCCCTGCATCACCATAAACATCTTACTGGACACTCCCATTTCTCTTCCCAGGGTCAGTGAGCCTGCGTTTAATATTCCGAATAGAATGGATACTAAGACTACCGCAAAAGGGTTATATCCTGCCAGCGCCGCGATCGCGACTCCTGTGAATCCGATATCATTTGAAAATCCTTCAGTAAAGCGATAATATTTTCCCATAATCTCTGTAGAACCGATCAAACCGGCAACCGCACCGGACAGACACATAGAAAGAATCAGATATCTGCCGCATTGAATCCCATTTGCCAGAGATGCTTTCGCATTCGAGCCTACACTCCTTAGCTTATATCCAACCACAGTATATTGGAAGACAAACCAGATCAAAACGCTGACGATCACTGCGATAAAAATCGCCGCCGTAATCTGTGTCCGCGGAATCAAACGGACAAACCGTGCGTTCTCAGGGATTTTAGCAGTCTGGTTCACGGCTGCATCCGGATCCTTCAAAGGTCCTGCCGCCAAATACGAGGTAAACAAAATAGCCACATAATTTAGCATCAACGCTACCACTACCTCATTTGTCTTGAATTTCGCCTTCAGCACTCCTACGATACCACCCCATAGCATTCCACCCAGCATTGACACTGCCAGAACAAGAAACAGCATCAATATCCTGTTCTGGACAGGAAGGAACAATGCACATACCGTTCCTAACATTCCGCCTATATACAACTGCCCTTCTACGCCCAGATTCAGAATACCCGCCTTTCCCGCCAAAGATACTGCCAGGCCGGCAAGCATCAGCGGGATACTGTTTGCTAATGCATTTCCCATGGTGCTCGTTGTCTTAAAAGTTCCGAGAAATATCAGTCGATATGCCTTTAACGGGGAATATCCCATAACCGCAAGTACGATTCCACTGATAAAAAGCGCCAGTAAAAAGGTAACTGTGGGAAATGTAAGTTTTTTTAGGTTTCTTTTTGCTTTTTCTTTCACTGTTCTTCACCTTCTTTCCGTTTCCCCGCCATCAGAAGTCCCAGTGATTCTCTTGTAAATGTGTCCGCTGCATCCTCTGCCATAATTTCCCCGTCATAAAGCACCAGGATCCTGTCACTCAATTCTGTTATTTCATTTAACTCGGCGCTGATTAGCACCACAGCATTTCCTTTATCCCGCTCCTTCAATAACATTGTATGTACAAATTCAATTGCCCCGATATCCAGTCCTCTCGTTGGCTGACCTGCTATAATTAGTTTAGGCTTCTGACTCAGCTCGCGGCTAAGTACCATTTTCTGTTGGTTTCCTCCTGACAAATTTCCGATTTTTTCCTGAATCTCCACTGTACGCACATCATATTCACTTACAGACTTCTCTGCATAAAGCTTCAAATTCTTATGCTGGATCAACCCATGCATGTTGAATCCCTTTCTTGCATGATTTCCAAGTAAATAATTAAACAAAAGGGATTCTCCCTCCATGACCCCGTATTCCAATCTGTCTGACGGAATATATGCCATCCCCGCCATCTTTCTCTCAATAATCGAACTTTGTGAAATGTCCCTGCCTAAAAACTCAATCCTGCCTTCTTTTTGTTTTAAAATCCCCACGATCAACTGCTCAAGTTCCTGCTGTCCATTTCCATCGACTCCCGCAACTCCCAGGATCTCTCCGGCACGAACCTGAAAAGAAACTGGTTTTTTCTCAGCCTTCAGACCGACCTCCGTCACTTTTAGTACAGGATCTCCCGGACAATACTCATTTCTAGTAAATCCTCCGAATTTTGTCTCTTTTCCAACCATTTCAAATGCCAGTTTTTCAGCCGTCGTGTTCTGCTTTTTGGATTCATACACAATGCGTCCTTTTCGCAGGACGGTGATCGCATCTCCGATTTTTAATGTTTCATTCAATTTATGAGATATGAATAAAATCGTTTTTCCACTTTCTTTTAGTTCCAGGATAATCTCCATCAAATGCTCTGCTTCCTGCGGTGTCAGCACCGCAGTCGGTTCATCAAAAATAATGATATCCGCGCCCCTGTAGAGTACTTTTAAAATCTCCACCCTCTGCTTCGTACCTACAGACAAATCCCGTATCTTATCATCAAGATTGACATGAAACTGATATTTGTCGATCATCTGCTGGAGTTCTTTTCGTTGTTCCTCCGTCTTTAAAACAGCGCCGCACCGTTCCTCTCCCACAATAATGTTCTCCAAAACAGTGTTTTGGTTGAAGAGCATAAAATGCTGATGCACCATCCCGATCTTATACTTCATTGCATCCCTTGGACTGTCAATCTGTGCTTTTTCTCCATTCACAAACACCTCTCCCGTTTCCGGTCTGTACAGCCCGCTGATCACATTCATAAGCGTTGTTTTTCCACAGCCGTTTTCTCCCAGAATGCAATGTACCTCTCCCTTCTCTATCGACAGGTTAATATCGTCATTCGCTGTTACGTTTCCGAATCTTTTCGTAATATGACTAAGCTGAAGAGCTGCTTTCATCTTCTTTTCTCTCCTTTGCTGCCGTTTTCAAAATTCCCCGTTGTATGCAAAAAGGCACAGCGAAATCACAGTGCCTCTTTTCTGATCAATGTAAATTGACGTCAATTCTACTTAGTTTGAATAAGAAGCATCAAATTTTTCAATCCCATCCAGAGAATTCGGAATCTCAAGTTCTCCTTTGATGATCTTCTCTTCAATTTCTTTCATTTTATCTTTGATGCTCTGCGGAACTTCAATGTTGCTTTCATCAAATGTATAGCTTACGCCGCCCTCTTTCAGTCCCATTGACATGACTTCTCCGCCTTTAAAATCATCTCCTATTGCATCTTCAATAGCTGTATAAACGAATTCATCCACCATTTTCAAAGTACTCATACCAATGATGTCCGGATGCAGCGGATTTTGATTATCATCCAGTCCGATTGCAATAAACCCATTGTCTTCTGCTTCCTTAAACACGCCCAGTCCAGCTCCTGCTGCTACCTGGTAAATAATATCCGCGCCATTATTATACATGGTCTTTGCTATAGCCTGCGCTGCTGCTGTATCAGAAAAGCTTCCGACATAGTCTACCATTACTTCTACTTCCGGGTCGATATATTTTGCACCGCAGGTAAATCCTGTTACATGTCTGTTCGGCACATCTGCATCCATTGCCGGCACAATTCCAATCTTTTTCTCATCGTTTAAAAGCGTGCTTGTCCCCTCGGTTTGCATCAGTGCCGCAAAACATCCTGCCATAAATGCAGACTCATTTTCACGTGCAATATAAGATTCCACATTATCCTGACCGGCATCGGTATCAATTAACGCATAATTCTGATCCGGATAATTCGGAGCCACCTGGGTAATCGCATCCAATGGTTCATAAGTAAGTCCGATGATCAAGTCGTAATCCCCTTCCGCTGACATTTCTTCAAATGCCTGTTCTGTATCTGATAAACTGGTCGGCTCTACCTCGATAACCTCAACTCCCAGCTCTTCTACTGCACGCATTGCTCCTTTGTAAGCCGAATCATTAAAGGATAAATCGCCTTTTCCAGTCACAGTGTACACAATCGCCACTTTTGCCGATTTTTCTGACTTTTCACTCTCATCCGTTGTTTCCGAATTGCCGGAATCTCCACATCCAGCTATGCCGAATACCATAACGCCGGAACATAATACTGCAGTCATCTTTTTCAAAAACTCCCTTTTCATGCTCTAATTTCCTCCTTTTTGTTGATTTTTGACCGTTTTTGTGTTTTTCACATAGTATCACAAAAAACATTGATTTGTCAATATAATTTACCGTGTCCCCACCTCTGTTTTTGTTACTCTTCCATCATTTTCCATGACTTTTCTGCATTTTTTTCGTTAATATGCACGGACTTCTCCGGTCAAAGCTTCAATATACGACTCGGCTTCCGGATATTTTTCCTTTAATTTACAAGCATTTCCATGTTCATAACATCCTTCCGAGAAGCACGGACACATCATTGTTCCAAGAAGCGCCCATTTTCCGCCCGGTTTCAGGCGTGCCCCCTGCCATGAGCCCTCTTCTACCACATACTGCGGACGCTCTCCGGCACGGATATCTGTCCCGAGATTGACCACTTTCATGCTCCCATCTTTCTTTAACTCACAAAGTTCCACACAATCCCCCATATAAAAATGGTATACTTCCTCACTAGTAAGTCTGTGCATATGAGAAAACGAATGCTCTGTCAAAAAATAATAAATCGCCTGCGTATAGGGAATCCCGCCTTCTCTCCTGCTGCTGAAATAAGTCTGTTTAAACATTCCGCCCTCTGTTTCCAGCGGCTCAAGCTCCAGAAGTTCGATCACTTCCTCCGCAGTTAATTCATTTTTCTTCTCCTTAACCCCCATCTTTCACCCTCCAATCTCTATCCAGCGCGCATCCTGCTGTGCACTTTCCCAAATCGCGCAGCACACACGGCAGATTGCGGCTCCATTGTCAAATCCGGGATATCCGTCTGTTTTTTCTCCTTTTTCAACCGCATCATAAAACGCGCGCATCAGAGAACGAAACGTATCTGCAAATCCATTTCCAAATGCAAATACTTCTTTTTGGATCCCTTCACCTTTTCTTCCGATATTCAGCACATTATTTTCTTCTTCGTTCCACCATATATTTCCATTTTCGCAGGTAATTTCCAAACTCAGATAGTTCCCCCGCCCCTGTGAAACTCCCGATAGCAAAAGCGTACCAATAGCGCCGTTTTCATAACGCAGATTGACTGCAGCCGCATCTTCTGTTCCCACAAACACCTGCTCTCCTTGCATTCCCGAATCAACGGCATATGTGTTCCCGTCTTTTAAAATCCGGGTTTCATGAAAACAGCCGAATTGGGCAGATACGGCTTTTACCCGCTGTCCTGATATATATTGCGCAATATCCAGCCAATGCGTTCCTATTTCGGTTACAGTACGCATTTTTCCTGCTGTTTTTTCATTATACCGCCAGTCCAGACGCGCCGGGAATGCGCCAAATTCCTGCATATATGTTCCGTGAATCAGCACCGGTCTCCCCAATTCTCCAGATGCTATCAGTTGTCTTGCTCTCTTACATGCCATATGATAACGGACATTCAACATTAATCCACAAATCCTATCTGTGTTTGCAGCCGATTCCAGCAATTCCTTTGCTTCCTCATTCTCCAGACACAGTGGTTTTTCACACATTACATGTTTTCCTGCCTTCAAAACGCTCCGTATCAGTTCTCCATGCGTTGTCGGCGGCGTACAAATGTGAACTACATCAATCTCCTCTTGAAGTGCAAGAGCGATGTCATCTCCCCACTTCGGAATCCCCCATTTTTCTGCAAAAACCCTTGCTTCTTCCACCGACAGACATACAACAACCTCCACACATACACCGCATGCATGAAGCGCTTCGGCATGTACATCCCCTGCAAACCCCGCACCGATAATCGCCGCTTTTACCATCTCGCTGCCTCCCTGTTATTTCTATTTTCTTGCCATGCTATCACACCGCCATATTAGTGTCAATCTTTTTGACTGTTTTTGTTGATTTTTGTTGATTTTAATGCTATACTCCACAAAAAGGAGGTGGTTAAAATTGATTCAAGAGCAGAATTATCTAACCCTTGACCATTGCACGATTCTTACTGTCAACGAGAACAACGACTGTATCCCTGACGGAAGAATTGTGATTCGTGGAAATACCATTGAATCAATCGGAACAGCAAACGATATCCCCGAAAAAGGAACGGTGTACAACTTAAAAAACCGGATTCTCATGCCCGGTCTGATCAACACACACACACATTCACCATCCGTCCTTTTCCGCGGGTTAGCCGATGATAAGTTTCTCCACGAGTGGCTGACCAAATACATGTGGCCCGCCGAAAGACATCTCAATCAGGAATTGACCTATGCCGGTTCCCGCCTCGGCTACCTTGAATATCTTTCAAACGGAATGACCACAAATGTAGATATGTGGTATTTTGCCGATGCCATTTCTCAAGCCGCCGAGGAATCCGGTCTTCGCTCTGTTGTAGCTCCGGGTATTTTTTCCTTTGAAACACCACAGTCAGCTCATTCTCTCCAGGATGCTGCTGACTATCTGGAGCACTTTTATTCAATTCCCGGACACGAAAAATCTGTCAGCCGTATATACCCTTGTGTCGGCCCTCATGATGTGTACAGCACCACGCCCGAATTGCTAAAAGAATGCGTGCAACTTGCACAGCAATATGGTACAATGATACATATGCATCTTTCGGAAACGCAGCGGGATAATGACGCAGCGATGAAACTTTATGGGATGTCTCCTGCAAGGGTAGCAGAAGAAGCCGGAATTTTTGAATGTCCGACATTGTTCGCACATTGTATCTGCCTTTCTGACGATGACATGGATATTTTCCGCAAATACCATGCTTCTGTCAGCTATAACCCCGTCACAAATTTAAAACTCTGCGAAGGTATTCTTCCAATTCCCAAACTGAGAGAAAAGGGAATTAATATCACAATCGGAGTAGACGGAGCACAAAGCAACAACAGTTTAAATCTTCTGTCAGACGCCAAAACAGGCATTCTCATCCAGAAAGTAACTGAAATGAATCCCTGTATCATGAATGCCATTGACGCAGTCCGAATGATGACCATATGCGGTGCAAAAGCAATTGGAATGGATAATTTGATCGGGAGTCTTGAACCCGGCAAGCGGGCAGATATCATTTCCATTGATATTGATACGCCTGCCATGACTCCGATTCTCCGCCTCAACGCAGAGAATATTTCTTCTCATATTGTCTATACAGATACACAGATCAATGACGTTATGGTAGACGGTGAATTTCTGATGAAAGACAAGCAATTCTGCCGTGCCGATACAAGAGAAATCCTGTATCAGGCTCAAAAAGCAGCAAACTATATCATCCAGCAAATCGATAAAACAGGAGGAAAATAATATGGGATCTGTAGACAAGCAGTCAGTAATTTCAAGTGAAATCCGTCAATACTGCACCGGTTTAAAACCAGGCGATATCGGAAAATATGTCCTTTTACCGGGAGATCCGGCACGAAGTGACCGCGCCTCAAAATATTTGGACAATGTAGAATTTATCGGAATGCATCGTGAACACCGTACATTTACCGGCTATTATAAAGGAGTAAAGGTATCCGTGACTTCCACGGGTCTCGGCTGCCCTTCTGCTTCCATAGCTACACAGGAGCTGATCAACATCGGAGCTGAAGCAGTTATCCGAATCGGCAGCTCCGCGGCGCTTGATCCGAAAATTAAAGTCGGCGATCTGTTAATCAGTACCGGTGCAATGAAGAATGAAGGCACCTCTAAGTTTTTCGTCCCGGACGCTTTCCCTGCAGTACCGGATTTTGAGCTGACTTATCTCTTAATCCAACAGGCAAAAGCTGCGCTTGCCGGAAGTTCGACTAATGTACATGCCGGAATCGGCTCTACCGATGATTCTTTTTATGGTGAAACGCCCGAATTTATTGACCGTGTATACAGCTATGGCTGCGTGAATTTGGATATGGAAGCTTCCGCTATCTTTACTACGGCACATATGCTCAAAAAGAAAGCTGCAGCAATCTACAGTATTTCTTCTAACTTAAAGAGCGGGGAAATCTATTATGCCGATGGAACAAAAGAAGAAGATAACCAAAAACTGGCTGACGGGTGGGATACCGAGATTCAAATCGCACTGGAAACATTTTACCAATATGAGAACCTAAAGGAGCATCTTATCTAATCCGGCAATCTATTTTCATTGATACTCAGACGCTTCTTTAGCAAAAAACAACTGATAAAGAGAGTCAAAGATTATGAAAAAGAGAACATTAATGCCCGTGGAACGAAAAGAAAAAATTCTTTCCGCAATACACGAAAACGGGAGCGTAACCGTATTAGAACTCAGCGCTGCATTTGATGTAAGTGAAGAAACAATACGGAGAGATTTGTCTGAGCTTGAGAAAGAGAATGGTATTACACGGATTTACGGTGGAGCTTATCTCGGACAAAATACCCGGCAGGAGCTTTCCTATGATATGAGACGGGATGCTTACCGCAAGGAAAAAGCTTCCATTGCCTCTGTCTCGCTCCGCTTTACGCAAAACGGTGACACCGTTTTTCTTGACCCCAGTACGACTGCCCTTGCAATCGCGCAGAGCTTCTGTAATTTTAAAAACATCACTGTAATTACCAACGCACTTTTTATTGCAAATGCCTTAGCGGATTCAAAGAACGCACGTGTTATATGCGTAGGCGGTGAACTGGATAAAAAGTATCAAACCTTTAATGGCTGCACAGCCCTTGAAACACTGGAAACCTATTATGCAGACAAGGCGTTCATATCTTGTACCGGAGTCAGCATAGAATGCGGTCTGACTGACTCCAGCGAAAGTCAGGCACGCATCCGGCGGAAAATGCTTGAACACGCAAGAGAGCGTATCCTGATCGCCGATCATACAAAGTTTGGTAAAATTACATTATCGGCAATCGCTCCTTTGTATATGATCAACCGTGTAATCTGCAATCAGTCACTTTCCGATGACTGGCTGAAGTTTTTTGAAGAGCAGCATATTAAATTTACAAATGCCTCTGAGGGAAAAAAATAATTTTAATTCCTGCTCTACCAGACCAGAAAAGAAATGCCTGAACATCCCGGAATTATTCCGTTTTGTTCAGGCATTTCTTTTTCATTCTATTTTGTTTGCTAAGCTAATTCTGTACTTGTTCTTCTTACAGAACGTCAATCCATTCTGCCATATTATTCTTTTCAAAGATGAACGGTGTACCAGCCAGAACTGCTGTACCCTCTCCACTCTCATAAGCCTCGTATGTTGTAGCCTCGTAATCACGGAAAGCATCCATTTCAAAGGAAGCGCCTGCTGCTCCGTCAAATCCATCAGTAACTGCTGCATATGTAGCTGCACCGGATACTGCTCCAAGGTGGATAACATCCCACAGCATCATGTATGGACATACATATTCAAATGCATCTTCGTCAGCTGACTTCGGCATAAAGGACTGCATCTCAGACGGAAGTCCAAGACCTGTCAGTCTGATTTCGCTGTTTGCAGATTTCAGAGCCTGTCCTGCTGCTGCGATACCTACAGTAGTAGGAGAAATGATACAGTCAACAGCGTTCTCTGCAATAAATGCCTGGGCCTGTGTTGTAGACTCTGTCAGGTCATCGTTACCATATTTCTTGTCAAGTTCTGCACTAACTTTTCCAGCGTAGAAGTCTTTTGCAAGCTCTGTTTCCATAGCTGCAATCCAAGAGTTCTGTACTGGTGTATCAATAGATGCAGAAAGAACACCTAATTTAATCTCATCACCTGAATATTTGCCAAGCTCTGATTTAACTGTTTCTTCCATCTTGCCATCTCCCGGATAGTCAACGCCAAGTGTAATCAATACTGCTGCCTGAACAAGATATGAACCAATATCCTGTGTCTCAGCCTGATTTGTGTGGCAGATACGGTATTCTGGATTAGCCTCTGAGTCTACAGATACAATCGGGATACCTTTTTCCTGAGCTTTCTTGAACACTTCGTCATAACCTGCATCACCGTTTGTAGAAATTGTGATGGAAGCTACATTCTGTGTAATCAATTCGTCAAGCATCTGAACCTGCGCTGCAACTGTTGTTTCCGCCGGGCTCTTGTATGCTGTCTTTTCGCCCTTAGCTTCAAGATACTCTGCAAATCCTTCATACATCAAATCACCAAAAGAATTTCCTGTAGATTTGAACATGAACACATGAGTTCCTTCCATGTCTCCGCCTTTTCCGCCTTCATCAGTTGCTGCCGGTGCTTCTTCGCTGCCGCCTTCAGCCGGAGCTGATGTTGTGCTGCATCCTGCTAATGATGCAAGCATCATTGCGCTCATTCCCAATGCAACAAGTTTTTTCCAGTTTTTCATACTATAATCCTCCTTTTTTTATATATAAACAGCTTTCTGCTGTTTATAGCATATAGTTATTATTTTGCCGCGAATCTCTCTTTCGCTTTTTTCTCATCTTCTCTCTGCTCCCGCAGCCAGAGTTCTGTCTGTTTCTTACATTTTTTCTGGAGAGAATCAATCTTGTCTTCTGCTTTTTTAATCTTGGAAGCTTTGTCTGTCTCGTTTAAAGAAGTATCTTTTTTCGCTTCTGCAATAGATTCTTTCAGCGCCTTCACTTCTGCTGCTGTCTTAACATTCAATGCTTCTATATTCTTATTTCCTTTATAGATGAACTTCAGTTTCATGCTTGCAAGTAACTCTCTGTTCACGTTCGGAATCAGTACCGCAATGATCAGGATGAAGCCCGTCACAATTTTTCTGGAGTTGGCATCTACTTCCAGAAGTCCCAGCGTATAAGTTAAAAATGCCATAATCAATGTTGCGATAACGGGTCCGTAAACCTTACCTTTGCCACCGTTTGTAGATACACCGCCGAGTACACAAATAGCAATAGCAGTCATTTCATATCCGGTACCCATTGTGGATGAAACACTTCCTCCCATTCTTCCTACAAAGAAAATAGAAGCAACTCCGCACATAGCGCCCATGATAACAAATACGATCAGTTTTGTTTTCTTTACATCAATTCCTGAATACTGTGCACATGTCGGATTGTTACCAATTATGTACAGTTTACGTCCGAATCTGGATTTCTGAAGTAAGAATACGAATCCTGCGCCCATGACCAAGAAAAGAATCAGTGACAATGGGATTCCTGCAATATTTGTCCATGCAACGGTTGTATAGAAACTTGGAAATACTTTCAATACATTTACATCCAGAATAATTTTTACAACTCCCCTGAACAGCATAGAAGTCGCTATGGTTACGATAACTGCCGGCATTCCGATATATGCTACAAAAAATCCATTAAATGCACCGCACAGAGCTCCTGCCCCGATACCAAGGACAACACCGATAATTGCCGGCATTCCTGACTGACAGCAAAGACCTGTGACCATAGATGCAAAAATCATTGTAGACGCTACAGATACGTCAATATCTCCCAACATCAGGATCAGAATCATCCCGAGAACCAGCGGACATACATCCATACCAGATTGAATGATCGCCTGTATTGTACCCGGTGCAAAATAAAGGTTCGTCCTTGTTGCTATCAATACAAGATTGATAAGAATCAGTATATAGATCAGAACCATTTCCCAGCTAACCAAAAACTTTGATAATTTAAATCCCTGCTTTACAGATAAATCTCTTACAGGTACATTTGTATTCTTTTCTCCACTCATTAGATCAAAGCACTCCTTTCTTTCAGTGCTCTCTTTTCAGCAGAGCGCTCCGTAAATTTGTTAAGAGCAACGGCTGCGATAATAATCGCTCCCTGAATTGCATCAGACCATACACTTAAACCTGGAAGCAAACTAATAAAATATGTAATTACCGCCATCATCAGGAAACCGATAATAACGCCGTCTACTTTTCCTTTACCGCCGACAATGCTGACACCGCCGAGAATACAAATAGCAATTGCAGTCATCTCGTATGCGTCGCCTATCATGTAACTGCAGGTTGCGTAATTGGCTGTGTAAAGCATCCCTGAAAGACCTGCCAGCATACCGCACAATGTCATTGCAAGGAATACAACCTTAGCTTCTTTGATACCTGCTACCTGTGATGATTCTTTATTTGTACCAATTGCATAAATTCGTCTTCCCTTTGTTGTATATCCAAGGAAAATAATCGCCAGGACAAATACAATGATCAGTATCCAGAGAATGGATGGCAGACCTGCAATTTTCTTTGTTGCAAATGCCATGTATCCTTCTGTAAACTGATGCGGGAACCACCACTGTCCGCCGCTGAACAGAAAAGAGAAGCCACGGAAAATATACATTGTACCAAGCGTCGCAATCATCGGAACCATCTTAAAGTAACCCACCAAAATTCCATTGAAAGCACCACAGAGCGCTCCGATCACCAACGCAAGCAACAGCCACACAATTCCCGGAACACCCGGATTTTCTGCCATCAGACGGCAGCATACGACGCCTGTCAGAGACAGTGTCGCACCAATTGAAATATCAATACCTGCTGTAATGATAACCATCATTTCCCCAACTGCAAGCAATCCGTAAACCGCATTGTTCTGGAGCATGTTGATGATTGAATTCACAGAATACATGGACGGGGTGATAATCCTTGCTACAATGAGAAGAACTACCAGACCGAGAACCAGACCAAAGTTTCTGCTTTCAGTAATTTTTGAAACCATAGATTTATTCTTGTTCATCCTTTAGTCCTCCTTCCCCTCATCTTGCTTTAATGAAGCTTCAAGAATCATTTCCTGAGTCGTTCCATCTGCGTCAAAAGAACCTGCCACACGCCCGCTGCGCATAACCACGATACGGTCTGCCATACCAAGTACCTCCGGCATTTCAGAGGATACCATGATAATCGCATATCCATTGGCTGTCAGTTCATTCATAATCTCATAAATAGAATATTTAGCACCTACATCAATACCTTTTGTAGGCTCGTCCAGAATCAACACCTTCAGATCACAGTTCAAGAGTTTTGCAAATACCACTTTCTGCTGATTACCTCCTGACAGTGATGACGGCGGCGCACTGATGTCTTTTGCCTTTAGCTGAATCTTCTGACACAGCTCAATCGCCTTTGCTTCTTCTGCATTTGTATCTAACTTGCCGCCCTTGATAAATTTCTTCATATCAGCGGAAGATACATTCTGGTAAATCGGAAGTTCGTTGATCAGTCCCTGTGTCTGCCTGTCTTCCGGCAGCAATCCAATCCCCAGATTCAAAGCATCAATCGGGCTGCTGATCTTCACTTCCTTGCCCTCTAATTCAATAGAACCTGTATCTGGTTTCATGATACCGAAAATATTCTGGCACACTTCTGTACGTCCTGCTCCAACCAGTCCTGTCAGTGCAAGGATTTCACCCTTTCTAACATCGAAAGAAACATCCTTGAAAAATCCCTCCTTGGAAATGCTATTTATTTTCAATACTGTTTCTCCAATTGTCGCGTTCTTCGGCGGATACATCTGAGTCAATTCACGGCCAACCATCTCACCGATCAGTTTCTGATTGGAAATCTTATCTACGTCCCAGCATCCTATGTATTGTGAATCACGGAATACCGTAACCCGTGTTGCCAGCCGGTACATATCTTCAAACTTATGTGTAATGAAGATAATCGATACACCCTCATCTCTCAGCCTTTCTGCAATTTGATAAAGCTCTTCACATTCTCTTCTGGAAAGAGAAGCTGTCGGTTCATCCATGATCAGAATTCTGGCATCTCTGGAAAGTGCCTTCGCAATCTCAACAAGCTGCTGCTGTGCTACAGAAAGGGTACTCATCGGTTTGGAAACATCAATATTTTTACTCAGAGGTTCAATTAATTCTTTTGCTCTTTTTGTCATCAATTTCCAATTATAAATTCCCAGCTTATTCTTAATCTCCTGTCCCATAAAAATATTTTCTGTTACTGACAAATCCGGGAACGCTGTAACGTGTTGGTAAATTGCTGCAATTCCCATCTTAGCAGAATCTTCTGTGGAACGGAACGTAATCTTTTCACCCTCTAGCAGCATTAGTCCGCTGTCTGGCTGGTGAACTCCTGTAATAACTTTAATGAATGTAGATTTTCCGGCACCGTTCTCACCCATAAGAGCATGAATCTCACCGCGTTTCAACTGAAAGTGCACACCATTCAATGCTGTAACACCACCGAAGGTTTTTACTACATCCTTCAGTTCCAAGATATATTCACTCATCTTGTCTTGCCCCTTTCTTCTGTTTTCCGGTTTTACTTCCGATGTTTTACCATCGTCCGTATCTTTGTGTATCTAATATCCCTATTTTTATCCCAATATTCAATATCAAAAATAGGTTTTTTACTATCATTTCTTGTCTTTTTGGCGTTTTTTACTTGTACACTGCCATTTTTCGACTATTTTGTTGTGATATTTTTCAAATTATCACAATACTCTTAAAAATAAGTTTTATGTCAATATGAATAACAAATTTTTTATTTGATTTTTACTTTTATTCATATTACACTATAGAAGATAACAAAAATACAGAAGGAGAGTAATTGATATGCCGTCACTGAAACGTTCCTTTCCACAGGAATTTGAGACACAGAGCTTCCATACTTCTTCACTGGCAGAATCTTTTCCATTTCTTGTCCTGGAGTGTGGGTATTGTTCTGAACGTAAATTTGAACTTGGCATGGCGAATAACTATAATGATTATCTGCTGCTTTATTCTCTTGAGGGAACAGCACGTTACAGCAAGACCTCCGCCACACAATATATCCAGCCACATTCTGTGATCACAACAGCATGCAATACGCCGCTTACCTTCACCCGGGTTTCAAAGGATTGGAAATTCTATTACTTCATTATCCGGGGTACTCATGCAAAAATGTTCTACAATCTAATCCGGACGAAGAATAATGTGATCCTGATTAACCCTTTTTCCGGAGTTCTGGACGCATTTATGGAACTTTATCAATTAGCCTGTGATTCTTCCGTTACCAATAATACATGGAAGTATCTCCATACCTCCATGCTGCTTCACAATATTTTTACATCATTATATGATTTAACTTACAATATCAATATCATCAAAGATTTGACCCCTGCTCAAGAAACCAGTGTAAATACAGCAATAAAGTTCATTTCCATAAACTACAAAGAAGATCTTTCTGTTGACAGAATCTGCGCCGAGGTAGGTTTCTCTAAATATTATTTTTGTAAACTGTTCAAACAGCAGTTGGGTGTATCAGTTCATCAATATGTTAATGAATTTCGGATCAATAAAGCAAAAGAATTGCTGGCTTATTCCAAACTTTCCGTCACCTCTATCGCAGAACAGGTAGGATTTAAGACAACTCTCACATTTTTGAGAGCCTTTGAGAGAATCGTACATATGACGCCAAGTGAATATCGAGATTACTATTAGCAGTAAATAGGAGCAAAAGTGCACTTTACAGATTTATAAACTAATAAATTACAAACATATATAAGAACTGCTCTGTATAGAAGTTCTGATTCTATACAGAGCAGTTCTTTGGTTACTGTGCGCAGTAACGTTTTTACCATAAATCTTTATATATTGCAATAACATCTTCTTTAGACGGCACACGCGGATTGGTCGCTGTACATGCATCTGCCAATGCAGCATCTGCCATTCTGTCGATCGCCCTGAAATATTCTTCTTCCGAAATCGTTCCCATCTGCGAGATCGACAACGGAATATCCATTTCCTTTAACATGAATTGCACCCAGTTCACCAATGAACGGACCGTCATAATCTTATTATAACTGCTCAATCCAAGTATCTGCGCCACTGTTGCATACTTTTTCACCGCCGGAAGATACTCTTTTCTGCTCTTGCTGTGCTTATTGATGTCGCTGTTAAATTCAATGATATGAGGCAGCAGCATAGCATTGGCACGTCCATGCGGAATGTGAAAGATTGCCCCTAACTGATGTGCCATTCCGTGATTCAGTCCCAGTGATGCAGAATTGAATGCCAGTCCCGCAAGACAAGACGCTGCATGCATCTTCTGTCTTGCATGAGTATCATTTCCGTCCAGATATGCCCGAAGCAGAAACACGCCGCAAATCTCAATCGCCTTTTCGGCAAGCGCTGTTGCAAATTCATTCCTATTAATGCTGACACAGGCTTCCAGTGCATGGGTGAATACGTCCATTCCAGTGTCCGCCGTTATTGCCGGCGGTACACTCTTGACTAACTCCGCATCCAGAATCGCCTCATCCGGCATCATATCCCTAGATACAAGCGGATATTTGACCCGGTCTTTTGAGTCTGTTACAACTGCAAAAGATGTCACCTCCGAACCAGTCCCGCTCGTCGTTGGAATCGCAATCAGTCCTACATCTCCATAGTTTTCCACCCGAAGGGCAAATTCCCGAATTGACTTGGAAGAGTCAATCGCAGAGCCGCCGCCAACCGCAACAATTGCATCTGGCTTATAGGCAAGCATTTTCTGTACCCCTTCTGAAATTTTCTCAATAGGTGGATCAGGCACAACATCTTTAAAAATATCATACTGCTTATGCCCCTTCTCCAAAGGTACAGTCACCAGCTGAATCATACTGCTGTCCGCAATAAAAGGATCCGTGATCACCAATATTTTATTATACGGGATTTCCTCCAGTCTGTCCAGCGCATTATCTCCGAAAAAAATTTTAGTTTTAATATCAAAGCTTTTCATATTATCCCTCTGTTATGGATAAACACAGTTTATCCCGGTTTCCTCAAATAACTGAAGCCATTTTGTCTCCGGTTTTTCATCGGTAACAACTGTTGTTATATCATCCAGTGTTCCGATCGCCGTAAACGCTGTCTTGTCAAACTTACTGCTGTCTACCGCCAGAATCTTCATCGACGCAGCCTCCAGCATTGTCAGCTTATTATTCGCATGAAGCTCATCCGAATCTGTAAATGATTTATCTGAGCCAATCCCCTTACAGGATATAATTGCCTTGTCTACGTGGAAAGCTTTCAGCATCTTATCTGTCTGGGGTCCCACAAGCGCAAAAGAACCTTCCCTTGTCAATCCCCCAGTAGAAAACACATTCCACTCAGACATATCAAGCAATTCGATGATAATTTCAATGGAATTCGTGATTACCGTCAGATCCTTTTTCTCCTTCAACGCTTTTGCAATATAGACCGCCGTAGAACTGGCATCCAACATAATACTGTCACCGTCTT
Source organism: Mediterraneibacter agrestimuris (assembly GCF_943193195.1). Classification (GTDB taxonomy): domain Bacteria; phylum Bacillota; class Clostridia; order Lachnospirales; family Lachnospiraceae; genus Schaedlerella; species Schaedlerella agrestimuris. The sequence continues at coordinate 68,434 of NZ_CALPDG010000012.1, forward strand.
TAACTAATTCAGCAATCTGCGCCGCAATCCTTTGCTTGCCGACTACATTACGGTTCTTTCTGATGTTAAATGGAATATCAAGATTAGAATTCTCATTAATTACCGCTCCGCCGTAGCTCTTAATGGCTACGCCGTCATTCACCAGTTTTTCTAAATCCCGCCGTATGGTCTCTTCCGATACATCGTAAAGCTGACTTAATTCACTTACCACAACCCGCCGTTCAGATTGCAGCTTCATTAATATTTCTTTTCGCCGTTCAATTGCAAGCATCGCACTGTCTCCTGGTTTTTATTATATGATACGGGTATCAAAAGCGTCAAAACATCTTTTGATGCTTACATCATAATATTGCGTCCCTAATCTGCTTATCTGGATGTGCGATCACGCTGGAATCCAAGAACATTCCATTCTCTGCCACAACGTTCTTTGCACGTTCAATCGCCGCTTCTACTGCCGCCACTTCTCCAGTCAGCATCAAATATGATTTTCCGCACATGCCTCTTGCTACACGCAGTTCAATCAGATCTACGATAGCAGTCTTTGCTGCTTCATCGGCTGCCACAATAATGGAAGTCGCATCGTAGGTTTCCATGATACCAAGTGCAGATACATCTTCAATCGCTGTAGCCCCGTAAATTGCCGGAAAAATGGATTCGTGCGGATTACCGAGCACAAAACTGTTGATCAGATGATTGCCGTGAAGAGTCTTCGCCGTGTCAACTGCTGCATTGACTGCACTCAGGTCTCCTGAAATAATCACGATATATTTTCCCGGACATACGGTCTGTGCTTCAATGATACTGACTTCAGAGGTCTTTACCATCGCGTCTGCTGCGGTAACACCTGCTGAAACAGTCTTATATTCTACCATTCCAATTGCCTTACTCATTTACCTGCACGTCCTCCCTGCGTTTCTATGATTACATATTTATCACTAATTTCTTTGACTGTTCCATCAATGGAAGCATGGATTCCCACGCTCAATCCCTTTGCCGGTTCTGCGATCATCTGTCCCTTTGCCACCTTATCACCCTGCTTTACAATAGGTGAAGCAGGGGCGCCGATATGCTGGCTTAAGAGAATCTTGACTTTAGAAACCGGAACCTCTGATTCGTCCAACGGAGCCTCTTTGTTATACTTCGTCAGATCCAGTCTTGACATCAACCGTTCCATCGGCACCTTCCGGTACTCACGTTCCTGCCCCACTTCCGCCGGAGTTACCTGCGGCGGTTTCAGACCATTTGCCCGAAGTCCTGCTTTGTATTCCGCCATCAATGTTCTCGGAGACAATCCCTGGAAACAGGAGTACATCTCGCACAGTCCACAGGAACTACAGAAAAATGTATTTACAAAAATATCCGGCTCCTGAATGTCCTTACAAGTTGCAGCGCGCATGAACAAATGTGGCTGGATCGGATGTCCCAGTCTGTTTCTCGGACACAGATCCGTACACATGGAGCACTGACAGCAGCAAGCCGCCGCACGCTTCAAATCAATAGAAGTTTTCTGTCTTTTTCTCTGTATAATACAATGCTCTTCCGGAAGAACAAGTACGGCATTAGTTGTCTTTGTCACCGGCTGCGAACCGTTTCCAATGAATCCCATCATCGGTCCTCCGATAAAATATACCGGATTCTTTGTTGTAGCAGCGCCTGCGAGCCGTACTGTCTCCTCAATAGATGTGCCTATCGGAACACGTACAGTTACCGGATGCTCTACTTCAGCAACAACAGACACCAGCTTATCTACTACCGGCACTGCCTGATGAATAGCTCTGTATGCATTGTATACGGTCTCTACATTAAATACTGCAACCCCCTGTTCAATGGGCAGACCGCCGGGACGTACTACCTTGCCGGTCACTTCATAAATGAGTACAACTTCATCACCTGCCGGATACACTTCATCCAAAAGTCCCAATCTTACTTCCGGATATTCGCCAATTACACCGTTAAGCGCATCAATCGCCCCGGTATAAGCTTTTTTAATCCCGATAATCAGTTCTTTTGCTCCAACTGCTTCTCCGATCAAGTGGAACGTATCTACAATCTCCTGTGCATACTTTTCAAGCATCTGTCTGTGCAACCTCAAAAGCGGCTCACATTCCGCACAGTTTAATATCAGAGTCTCTGCATTCTCATTTAACTTTGCATATGTAGGGAATCCCGCACCACCTGCACCGACAATACCGTTTTGCTGCAATATGCTGCTTAATTCTTTCATATCCATATTCTTTTACTCCAGTCTTGTTCCATCGTCAATAATTCCAACGATTGCAGCATCGATAGGTGCGTCCTTCATGCCGGTTCCGACTCTTGCCGCACTTCCCTGCGCAACCAGCACATATTCTCCAATTCCCGCGCCGATCTTATCAATTGCAATTATCTGGCGGGCTCCGGTCTGCATATGCTCCAACACATCTACAATCATAAATTTATTTCCGATCAAATTTTCGCTTTTGCGTGTTGAAACAACACTTCCTGTAACTTTTCCTATCAGCATAATTTCCTCTCCCAGTCACAAACTCCGTAACAGTTCAGTCCTACGGCTGCACTGTTACAGGATGCGCACTGTATCTCCTGTTACAATTTTTGCTGCATTCGCTTCATCCGTATCGATATGCATCTCCAGTGTAAAGCTGTCATCCACGCGGATCTGTACATTATTAAATACGGTTCCGCGCTCATTATCTGCTTTCACAGAAACGATATCACCATCATGTACTCCCGCTGCCATTGCATCCTTAGGAGCCATGTGAATATGTCTCTTTGCAACGATACAGCCCTCATTCAGGTAGATCGCGCCCTTTGGTCCCACAACTGCAATTGGCGCAGAACCTGCAATATTGCCTGATTCCCTGATCGGAGCCTTCACACCGAGACGAAGAGCATCCGTAGCAGAAACCTCAACCTGAGATTTGCTTCTGACAGGACCTAAAATTCTGACATTTTCAATAGCACGGAGCTTAAGTCCCACGATCGTAACTGTTTCATTGGACGCAAACTGCCCGCCCATCAGCTCTTTTTTCTCTGTAAGCTGATAGCCTTCTCCGAACAAGGCTTCAACGTGCTCCTGTGTCAGATGAATATGTCTTGCAGAAACACCTACCGGTACAAGGTATCCATTTTCTTTGGATGATTTCTGACTCTCGATGACATCTAATACCATTTTTGTAATTAATGCTACGTTATTATTGTCCATATCAATTCTCCTCTTTTTTATGAGAAATCCTCCGGTACTTACAATCGTCCCGGAGGTTTCCCATATTATGATACCCTGAGAGGTATCACAGTTTCAGCAACCTGATTATTTAATTGCCGGAAGAATCTTCTCAACGTCTGTATGAGGTCTTGGAATTACATGTGTAGCTACAAGCTCTCCAAGTCTTCCTGCTGCTTCTGCACCAGACTCTACTGCTGATTTAACTGCTCCAACGTCTCCACGGACCATAACTGTTACAAGACCGGAACCAATCTTCTCTGTTCCTACCAGCACTACATTTGCAGCTTTCAGCATAGTATCTGCTGCTTCAATAGATGCTACAAGACCTCTTGTTTCAACCATTCCTAATGCTTCCTGTGACATTCTTTTTTCCTCCTTTTGGATGATCATTGTTTCTGCCTTCGCTTCTGCTTTCTGTACAGTTTTTTTGACTCTCTGTACAGTCTTTGCAGGTGATTTGGCCGTCGTTGTTTTCTTTGCTTCTCCTGCTTTCGCAGTCGTTTTCTTTTCTTCTGCCATTGTACCTGCCCTCCTTATGCAATCCGATTCGCGCTGTTGTTCACCAGCTTGATAATCTCTTCATGAGGACTCGCAATCACCACATGAGCAACAGGTTGTTTGATTCCATTTGCTGCGGCAGTTTCGATGGCTTGTGTCACCGCCGAGACATCTCCGCGGATAATAATTGTTACAAGTCTTCCACCTAATTTTTTCTCCCATGTGACCATCTCCACATCAGCGGTCTTGCACATAATATCCAACGCTGCGACTGCTGCGGTCACACTCGGAATTTCAAAAAATCCATATGCCTGTCCCATGAGACTGCTCCTTTACTCAATGATTACACAAATTAAACGGTAGGAAGGATTTTCTCTACATCGTTATGCGGTCTCGGGATTACATGTGTAGCTACGAGCTCTCCAAGTCTTCCTGCTGCGTCTGCGCCAGTCTCAACTGCTGCCTTAACAGCTCCAACATCTCCGCGTACCATAACAGTTACAAGTCCGGAGCCGATCTTCTCTGTTCCTACCAGAGTAACCTCTGCTGCCTTTGTCATTGCGTCTGCAGCCTCAATTGCTGCTGTAAGACCTCTTGTTTCTACCATTCCTAATGCCTGCTGTGCCATTTTTATTTCCTCCTGAAATTAAAATACTATTTTTTTATGCTTTATTTATCCATACCACTTAGTTTCAACATCTTTTCTGTATCTTCTGTCGGTCTTGCAATCTCGTATTCAGTTACGATTCCTGCAAGCTCCTTTGCTCTTGCGCTTGCTGCCTCCAGAGCCGCCGCTACATCTGACACACTTCCGCGAAACTTCACCATAACGATCAATGGTACAGGTAATTCGTCCGCATTTGCCGGTTTGTTCTTATCAAAAGTTTCGAGTGTAACATTCCCTGCCTTGCAGCCTGCGTCTGCCGCTGCAAATGCGGTTGCCAACCCAAACACCTCCAACATACCTACTGCCTCTCCCATATCAATTCTCCTTTATGTGGGATTGCGTTATTTATTTACAATTGCAATCTTCAAACCTGCCTGTTTGAGATTGGTCACATGAGCTTCATTGATCTGCTCAAGTGGGAACTCATGTGTGATGAGCTTATCCATCGGAAGTCCGATTCCTTTTGCTCTCTTCAAGAAATCAAATGTAGTTGCATAATCTCTCAGTGTGTATACCCAAGAACCAACCAGTGTGATTTCCTTTGCGCACAGGTCAAAGTGAGGATTGATCGTTGCGTCTCCTCCATTGATGAAGAATCCCAGCTCGCAAAGTCCGCCGCCGTTGCGGATGAACTTGTAAATGTTCGCATGCGCTACAGGAGAACCTGTACACTGGAATGCAAAGTCTGCTGCGTGTCCGCCGAATGCGTCCTTCACTGCGTCTGCCAGAGCGTCAACACCCTTGTGTTCCATGAAATTCACAGACTTGTCTGCTCCCATTTCTTTTGCAAAATCAAGTCTCTGCTGATTGCCGTCTACTGCAACAATATTTTCAATACCCATGGTACGCAAAATTGCGATACAGATCAATCCGATCGGTCCGCATCCCTGAACAACGACTCTGCTGTTGAATCTTAAGATTCCTGTTGTTTTAGCTCTCTCTACAGCATGAATCAGTACTGCGCATGGTTCGATCAGGATTCTGGATTTCAGATCCAGATCACTTACATTGAAAACTGAAGAACCTTCACGGATCAAAATGTAATCGGAGAACCATCCGTTCAGATGGATATCATCATCCGGAAGCAGTCCGTATACATCTGCTCCTCCGATGTTCTTCTTGTTCAGGTCGAACATCTCAATATCCGGGTCATCCTTGAAGATCATACAAGTAACAACCTTGTCTCCAACCTTCAGCGGCTTACCGGCGCTGTCAGCCTTTACATTCTTACCCATCTTAACAATTTCTCCGGTCCCCTCATGTCCGAGTGCTACCGGAATCAGTCCGAACGGGTCTCTTTTGAATTCATGTGCATCTGTTCCGCAGACGCCGCATCCTTCAACCTTTACAAGAATATCTCCATCGCCAACTTCCGGCATCGGGAATTCCTTAATATCATAATGCTCCAAAGCTGTCAGCATCGCAACGCGTGCTGTTGCCGGAATCGCCTGACTTCCTGCATTTGCCGCAGGCGCAGAAACCTGCTGGTTCAGCATACTTTCCAACACCTGTTTTACAACAGCTTCTACATTCGTAGAATTCATTTCCATTTTGCTACCTCCATTATCTGATACAGAGGGACTCTGTCATTACACAGCGTCTTCTCTTTGTAAATGTACTTGCACTTGTCAATCCCTCACCTGTACGGCTTGCAATTGTAAATGTACAGAAGCCTTCTCCTCCGAATCCCAGAGCCGCATAAGACGGTCCGTTTTTCACAAGGATTGCCGTATCAATTGCCTTTGCATACTTTGTGATATTATCCACATGTTTGGAATGGATATGTGCAGAATGTCTGTTGCCATGCTCCAGCCATACTGCCTGTTCCACTGCGTCATCAAAGTCTTTTGCCCTGACAACTCCAAGAATCGGCATCATCAGCTCTTCTGCGATCAACGGATGTTCCTTCGGTCCCTCAAATGTAATACATCTGATGTTATCCGGTACGGTAACTCCGATCATACCAAGCAGTGTCTTTGCATCCCGTCCTACACAATCTCTGTTCAGACGTCCACCTTTCAATACAACTGCGGTCAGTGCGTCCTGCTGTTCCTTTGAGATCATGTAGCATCCCTGCTCAGACACCATGTAATGCATGAGCTCATCTGCAATAGAATCGACTGCTACGATCTCTTTTTCAGCAATACACGGAAGGTTGTTATCAAACGTACATCCGTTTACAATGTCCTCTGCTGCCTTACGGATATCTGCCGTATCATCTACCAATGCGGGCGGATTACCTGCTCCCGCACCGATTCCTCTCTTACCTGAGGAAAGTACGGCTGTTACAACACCCGGACCTCCGGTTGCCGCGATCAACGGAATGTCTTTGTGTTTCATCATGATATCGCTGGTCTCCATTGTCGGTTTCTGCACGGTTACTGCGATATTGTCCGGTCCGCCCGCTTCCAGAGAAGCCTCATTCAGCAAATTGACCGCAAAAATAGAAGTTTTAATCGCTGCAGGATGCGGATTAAATACCACTGTATTGCCTCCTGCCAGCATTCCCATTGTGTTACACAATACGGTCTCACTTGGGTTGGTACATGGTGTGATCGCTCCAATCACACCGAAAGGTCCCATCTCGATCAGAGTCAGTCCTCTGTCTCCGGACCATGCGGTAGTTGTGATATCTTCCGTTCCCGGTGTCTTCTCAGCTACCAATATATGTTTCAGGATCTTGTGTCCGACATTTCCCATACCGGTTTCCTGAACCCCCATCCGTGCAAAAGTTTCAGCATTTTCTTTGATTTTTCTGCGGATGACGGAAATAATCTTTTCTCTCTGATCCATGGACATTTTAGCAACAATTTTCTGCGCCTTCTTGGACGCTTCGATTGCTTCGTTCATATCGGCAAATACGCCACGGCTTCCTGTTACGTCAGCCGCAATCTGCATTTTTGCCATTACTTCCTGCACAATGTCCTGAACCATCTGTTCATTTACAGACACGCTATTACCTCCTTCAGAGCTGCCTTACCGTAAGCCGCCAGAGCCGTATCCTGCTCCGCGCTTCCTCCGCTTACTCCCAGCGCTCCTATTATTCTGCCCTCTGCTTCCAACGGTTCACCACCGCCGAAGATCACAATCTTGCCCGCGTTGGTGAACTGTATGCCATAAAGAGAATCTCCCGGTCTGCTCAGCGTACTGAGTGTATCGGTTGACATCTTCAGGCTTGCAGAAGTAAAGGCCTTATTTACTGCTATGTCATAGCTTGCTATGTAAGCATCATCCATACACTGGACTGCCACCGGTCTTCCGGACTTGTCCGCTACTGCAACAACCACCGGAATCCCCATAGCAGCCGCTTTTTCTTTGACCTTTTCAATCAAAGCATTGGCAAGCTTCAAAGTCATCTTATATTTACTGCATTTACAAACATGTCCTTCTGCGTGATGATGTGCTTCTTTATTTTGCATTTCCTCCAATACGGTCTGTACCGCTCTGGAAATATCCTGTTCATTCATAACAGGCCTCCTGTTATCTGAGCCTTTTCTTACAGGCTCTGCACTTACTGCAATACCTTAACCTGTACTGTGGCTGACTATTTACCTAACTGCTCCATAACCTTCTTTGTAATAGACGCGATCAGTTCTGCGTCTGCTGTCGGTGCTGCACTGCTGCAAGAACCGCCGCAGCTATGGCAGCTTGGCTTACCAGCTTTTGCATTCGGGCAGAGGTTTGCCGGATGTTTTCCTTTTAATCCCATCTGTCTTCTGATCTCATACAATTTCTCAACCTGCTCTTTATTCAGTTCCTGAGGTCCGCCGATCTGCATTGTCTGCCATAACAGCTGTGCATAGAACTCCAGAGATTCCATCTTGTGATATGCTGCCAGCAGGCTGTCAGAATATGCAAGCGCTCCATGGTTCTCAAGCAGAACTGCGTCAAAATACTGAAGATGCTCTGATACAGCGTCCGGAATCTCATATGTGGACGGTGTGCCGTATTTTGCGATCGGTACACATCCCAAAGCGATCACTGCTTCCGGCATGATCGGCTGTGTCAGCGGAATACCTGCGATAGCAAATGTTGTTGCATACAGCGGATGAGCATGTACTACAGAATTAACGTCCGGTCTTTCTTTGTACACACGCATGTGCATCTTAATCTCAGAAGAAGGTCTGAATCCCTTGTTTGCCTGAAGTACATTACCTTCTGCATCTACTTTACAGATATACTCTGGTGTCATAAATCCTTTGCTCACGCCTGTCGGTGTACACAGGAATTCATTGTCATTCAGCTTAACAGAGAAGTTACCGTCATTTGCAGCAACCATTCCACGATCGTAAACTCTTCTTCCGATTTCACACATTTCTTTTTTGATTTCGTATTCGTTTTGCATCCTTTTATCCTCCTTGGATTTTTACAACGAAAGTTGTTTTGTATTGTTACTAATTTGATATTACCACACAATCCCACATCAGTCAACTTGTTTTCTTGTGGTTTTTGTGTTGTTTTAATGTTGTTTGTTGCTGTTCACTTTAACCACCTATCTGACACTCTATTCCAGAGATTTCCCCGGCGGTCTTTAACAATTCTTCCATTTTATTGTTCTCCGGGGGAGGCACATCTCCCATCAGATACGTTCTTCCCAGACCTTCATACTTATCCTGACCAAGTCTGTGATAAGGCAGAAGATGAATTCTCTTTACATTAGGGAGCTGCTTTGTATAGGCAGCGATGTCTCTGATTTCCTCCGTAGTATCATTGAATCCCGGAATGACCGGAATCCGGATACTAAGTTCTGTTTTGCCAGACCGTGCGATCTTCATTGCATTCTCCAGCATCAGTTCATTAGACCTGCCGGTATACTCTTTATGCTTCCGTGGATTCATATGCTTGATATCAAGCAGGTACTGGTCCAGATAAGGAAGCAATCCGTCGATGATCTCCCATTCGGCACAACCCATGCTTTCCATTGCAGTGCTAATTCCCGATTCCTTTGCAGCCTTAAGAAGCGCCGTTGAAAATTCCGGCTGACAGAGACTTTCTCCGCCCGAGAGAGTAATTCCGCCGCCTGTTCTCCGATAGTAGGCGCGGTCCTTTTCAACAATCTCCATCACCTCTTCTACCGTCACATCACGTCCCACGATCTTCGGTCTGCCCTGTACCATCATGGTCTGAATCTCATAGGATTGTGACTCTGGATTGCAGCACCAGCGGCAGCGAAGTACACATCCTTTTAAAAATACAATCGTGCGGATTCCATTGCCGTCATGGATGGAATATCTCTGAATATCAAAGATACGTCCCTTTTTCTTTAAATAGTCCTGCATTGTCTTTGTTCCTTCCTCTGTGAATTCACCGCTGCCTAGAATCCTTGCTCTGTTCTGCGGATGATATCATCCTGCAAAGACTTAGACAATGTAGTAAACAATGCGCTGTAACCTGCCACACGCACAACCAGATGCTTGTATTGCTCCGGGTGTTTCTGTGCATCCAGAAGTGTCTCTCGGCTGACTACATTGAACTGCATATGACTTCCCTTTTGGTCGAAATAGGAACGGATCAACCCCACAAAATTCTCGAGCCCGCTTCTGCCGCTTAAGGCTGACGGATGGAACTTTTGATTAAACAGTGTTCCGTTGGAAGCAATTCCATGATCCAGCCGGGCTACCGAATTGGCTGCTGCAGTCGGACCCTGTGTATCCTTTCCTGCGGATGGTGAAACACCGTCGGCAACCGGTGTATATGCCAGACGTCCATCGGGCGTAGCCCCGGTCTGTGCACCAAGCGGTACATTTGCAGATACCGGATAGAGTCCCGCCTGAAACTGTCCGCCTCTCGGATTGTAATACTGGAGGAGCGGTTTTGTATAGGTATATGCCACATCTCTTGCAAATGCATCCACCTCCGGAATGTCATTGCCGAACTTCGGCACCTCTTCAATCATTGCAAGGATTTTGTCTCCGGCTGCCTTCATTTCCTCAGACTCCGTTGCCGCAACAACCGTCTGCAGTACTGCTGCTACTTCATTCTCACCAACTGCCTGTCCTGCTTCTTTCATGTCCCTGACGATTTCCGCAGCCATAGCAGCAATGTCGTCTGCGTTCAGACCTCTTCCGTAATTAACAGTCAATGTTCGTTTCAGTTCTTTCATTGTGATCTTCTGTTCATCATAGACCAACTTCTTCACCGCATACAAAGAATCCGCCATATTCGCAACGCCAAACCCCTGCGGTCCGGTAAAGTTGTATACAGCTCCGCCCTCCTGAACCGTTTTACCGCTCTTCATACAATCATCCACCATAGATGACAAGAACGGAAGCGGACATCTCTCTGCATGCGCCATATCAATGGCATTGTCCGCATTGACCAACAGCTTTATCGCATAATCCATCTGTGTCTTGTATGCCTGATAGAACTCTTCAAAAGACTCCATTTCTTCCACATCACCTGTCTGCGGTCCTACCTGCACGCCCTTGTCCTTTCCATTATGGAATGTCAGTTCCAGCGGACGGCACATATTGAAGAAAGCCGCATCATGCCAGCCTTCGGTCTTCCCCGCCTTCTGCGGTTCAACACATCCGATAATGTTGTAATCGCGTGCGTCCTCAAGTGTTAATCCACGGCTTAATAAGGAAGGAATGATCACTTCATCATTGTAATATGCCGGAAGTCCGATTCCTGTGCGGGTCAGCTCCGCTGCTTTAATTAAGAATTCCTGCGGAGAACCGTTCCATACACGAACCGACAGCGACGGCTGCGGCAAAAACACATGCATAGATGCCTGAATGCTCATAAAGGACAAATCGTTCGTCACATCAATTCCTTCACTGTTCTGACCTCCCGCGATCAGGTTCTGGAACAGGCTGTAGCCTGCAAAACCTTCTGCGGACGCCGCATCACGGCACTTATTCAGATCATTTAATTTCACCCAGATACAATCCATCAGCTCCTGGGCAAACTCCCTTGTCAGCCTGCCATTTTCCATATCCTTCTTATAATAAGGATACATATACTGATCGAACCGTCCCGGTGAAATGGAGTGACCGCTGGATTCAATCTGCAAAAGCTGCTGTACAAACCAAAAGGACTGACATGCCTCATAAAAGCTCTTTGCGCCCTTTTCCGGAACATTGGCACAATTCTGGGCAATCTGCAAAAGCTCCATCTTCCTTGCTGCATCTGTGCACTTCTCAGCCAGTTCCAATGCCAGCGCAGCATAGCGTCTTGCATATGTAACTGCAGCGTCACAGCTAATGATCACTGCGCGCAGGAAACGAGACTTTTTCTGATATTCTCCATCTGCCAGGCTCAACCTCTCCAGCTCTTCCTGTGCCTTCCCCCGGATGCCTCCAAAACCAATATCAAGTACTTCCCAGTACTTAACAGTCACATGACCCACGCCATTATAAAAATAGTTCCCCGGTGTAAAGAGGTTGTGCTCCATTGCCAGCAGCGTCTCAGGTTCCATGTAGGACGTTGCCAGTTCACTGGTTGTCTTACCCTTCCAGTAGGCATTTGCTTCCTTAAGTTCACGCTTAGTCTTCTCAGAAATATAAAACGGATCTGCACTTCTTATCTCAACAGTGTCAAATTCCGCTTCCAGCCATTCATAAGAAAACTCCGGATAAGTCTGGCAGCCTCTGGGGGCAAGTGTCGTACTTCCGACAATCAATTCCAAATCCCGGATCGTGATCGGAATATTCTCCAGAATGTGCTGAAATGCCTTTGCCCTGCGGATGATCATCGGCTCATTCTCTGTCTGCTTATAAGACTCCGTAATCAAAACCGCACGTGCCGATTCAATCTCCGGCAGCTTTGCGTACAGATTCTCAACCAGCTTTGGAATACGGTCTGACTTCTGAATGTCTGCAGCATTATAGGTATATAACCCCATCTTCTTGTATCTCCTTTCCATACAAAAGCAAAACAGGTAATAAGCCGTTCTGCCCCGTATAATTTAACTGTTTTGAGAAGGTATACGCCCATTCCCATTAGTTATCATCATTATACTCTATTCTCCTCTTCAAGTCAACAAAATCACAACACAAACCAACATTGTTTTTGCTAATAACATTTCCAATCCCACAAAATACAACATTTTTATATTGGTTTTTGTTTTGAATTTATATTTTTTCTGTCTTTTTACTCTTGACATTATATAAGAAACAATTCATACTATAATAATAGAAAATTTTTTTATTTTATTTTGAAGTAAAATTTGAAAAACCAGACTTTTTTATTTTGAGAATACTAAAAAGGATGACGTAAAATGGATTTTGTGAAATTAGATGTGCATACACATACCATTGCAAGCGGCCACGCATCTACTGCTACGATTACCGATATGGCAAAGGCTGCGGTTTCCAGCAATTTAAAACTGCTGGGTATTTCCGATCATGGTCCCGCCACCTTCGGCGGAGGAAGACCATCATATTTCCGCAATCTCTCTTATGCACAAAGGAAACGCTTTGGTATAGAAATGCTCTACGGAGCAGAGGTCAACATTCTGGACGGTCATGGAAAACTGGATTTGGACAATTCGGTTCTAAAGGATCTGGATTATGTGATCGCCAGTGTACATACACCGATCAAGAAGCCCGGCACAATCGAAGAGAATACAACTGCTTACATCAACGCTATGAAGAATCCTTATGTCTGTATCATCGGACATTGCGATGATGAACGATATCCTGTTGATCCTCTGGCGCTTGTAAGAACCGCTGTTGAACATCAGGTTCTGTTAGAAATCAACAATAGTTCTTTGAGTCCCGATGGGTATCGGGGTGATACCCGGTTTAATACACTGATGATCCTGAACCTATGTAAACATTTTCACCATCCCATTCTCATGTCAAGCGACAGTCACGGGGTAAAGCATATTGGAGACTGTAGTTATGCACAGGAGATGGTAAAGCTGGCAGAAATCCCAGCAGAACTAATTTTAAATTATTCACCGGGTAAATTTAAAAGTTTCCTTGAAGGAAGAAAGCATTCATAAAGAGTATTCCCAGATAATAATTGCCAACAGATTCCTATTTTCTAAAGAATCTGTTGGCATGTTTTCATATCTATTTTATTTATTGCCGCATCAGTGTTTCTACTTCATCGCGCTTTGGCATTGCACGGATTGCTCCTTTACGGGTAGTTACGATCGCCGCTGCCGCATTGGCAAATATGAGCAGTTCACCGAGTTGTTCTTCTGTCAGATTGTCAAAATCATGCTCAAGAAGATAATTCAATGTACTTCCCCCGAATGTGTCTCCTGCTCCGGTTGTCTCAATCGTCTTCACAGAAAAACCGCTGCGTTCTACACGCATTCCCTTATAATAAGCGCGGCTTCCATCCTTTCCCATAGTCAGAAGAATCAACGGAATGTGATATTTCTCCTGAAGATAACGGATACCATCGTCATAATCCTCCATACCAGATACAAACTGAATCTCATTATCTGAAATTTTCAAAATATCACACTGGGAGAATCCATACTCCATCTGCTCTTTTGCAAGATCCAGAGAACTCCACAGCGGTTCTCTCAAATTCGGATCAAAGGAAATCAGCGCTCCTCCTTCTTTTGCTGCTTTAACAGCCTTCTTTGTTGCGGCTCTGACACCATCATGAGTCATAGACAGGGTACCAAAATGGAAAATCTTTGTCTGTGCAAGAAATTCCGGGTCTACCTCATCCTCTGTCAGCATCATATCTGCTCCCGGATTACGGTAGAAAGAAAATTCCCGGTCTCCGTCCGGAAATGTATGTACAAAGGCAAGGGTTGTATTAACCTCGTCATCTGTCAGAAGACTGGTCGTATCAATCCCCACTTCATCTAACGTTCCTCTCAGCAGCGTTCCAAACTGATCCTTACCAACCTTGCCTAGAAAAGCCGTCTTCTTCCCCATCTTATTTAACAGGGCAAGCACGTTACATGGCGCTCCTCCCGGGCAGGCTTCAAACAAATTGTTCCCTTGCTCACTCTGTCCATTCATTGTAAAGTCTATCAGCAATTCTCCCATCGCAATGACATCAAATGTTTTCCCCATCTCATCTACCTCCAGATTCTTAGCAAATTGTCTGTAATTACAATATCCGCAGGAACTACTTAGCACATGTCTTTCCTGCCGTTAATTATACTTCATATAAAAAAGTATGACAAGTGGAGATTTTCCAGATTCACTTATAGAATAATATGTGGTTATTGTTCGCAGTCAAAATGTGCAGACCTGAGTAAACAGCAATCCGTTCATCCCTAGTTGAAATATACCAGTTCTGGAATCGCCTCGGCTTCTTCAATATACTCCGCCTCCAGCACTGGACCGCTTCCGTGGTACATTGCCAGCTTCTCATAGCGTATCTTTGCGCGAATCGTCACCCACTGCCCGGCTTTTAACTTCGGCGCATAGGCGCTCTTGCAAACATATCCTAAAAATGTAGTATCATCCTCGCAGCAAGTCATTGCCATTCTTCCCGGGAAAAACAACTTAGACGGGAAACTCTTCGGTTTCAGCACCCTTGCCGTATATTCCACCGTTTTTCCCCGGTATTTGTCCTGATTCTCCATCGCATCCACGTACCAGATCCCATAGTCCTCCGGCCGAATCTGAATTATGGGCGCATTCATATCATAAGGCACATCCCCTTGAAATATATTTTCAATTTCACCCTCATCGTCTTCAAAAATCACTTCTGCGCGCGGACTGACAACTTTGACACTCCTGCGGTAGCCTGCCAGCGGCTTGATGTCTGTACAACGGTTAAAAAGAACCATTTCCGCCCCGCGGACCATTTCCACAAACAACGGCTTTAAATTCGTCAGATACATCTGAAATGTACTTGCGTCTACAGTTGTCAGTTTCTGTTCGATCCCCCATCCGGCAGGCAGACGGAGAGCTTCAAAATCGCTGACCTTCCACATGCCATTGTACTCCACAATGACACGCTCCGGGCGGTACTTAATATCCAGTGCCAACAGATACTCCTCTGTCAGTTCTTCCTGACTATTAATGGATTCCATGACTACATCATATTTTTTCAGTTCTTCTGCATCGTATTCTTCTTCTCCCTCTTCACAGAGCAGAAGAAGTGTTGTTCCATCAATCTGAAAGTACTCCTGCTTCAAAGTAAAATTTAAAAATTGTGTTTTTCCACTGTCCAAAAACCCGGTCATCAGATACACCAATACATCTGGTTCACTCATTGCAAAGCTCTCCTTTCTTGTAACAGTTCAGCCTTCGGCTTCCTGTTACAGGCATCAAGCCATGCAAAACCACTTCGTGGTGGCTTGATGCAT